>JBNMQM010000002.1:0-223472 GCA_051278195.1 Candidatus Azotimanducaceae bacterium | reverse complement strand
CAACAGACTAGCAAAGCTGCCTAACATGCAGTTGAAACCGATACTCGGCCTGCGGGGTATCACTCTAACAGCCATAAGATTCATCGAAATTGAGACGTAGATATGAAATTTTTTACAAAAAGCATTTCAGCCGTTTGCTGCATCTTTTCACTCTCTGCCTGTACTGAAAAAAAAATCATTCAGGCTGATTCCATCTACATAGATGGCAATATTATTACGATCAACGACGCTCAACCTTCGGCAGCAGCCATTGCAATAAAAGATGGCCTTATCTTGGCCATTGGCAATAGTGCTGACATGCTAAAACACGAGGGCACTGAAACTAAAGTCATTGAATTGGGTGGCAAGACGGTTGTGCCTGGATTTGTTGATGCTCACAGTCATTTTGGCGGCGTAGGCACCCAAGCTATCGTGGCTAACTTGTTACCTGCACCAGATGGTGCGGTGAACACTATTGCCGAATTGCAGGCGAATCTGCGCAGCTATATTGAGACGTCAGCCATTGTAAAAGATTACAACGTGGCGATAGGTTTCAATTATGACGACTCCCAGTTAGAAGAAAAACGACACCCCACCCGCCATGATCTAGACCTTGTTTCTACCAGTATTCCAGTCGTGATCATGCATCAGTCAGGACACCTCGGTGTGTACAACAGTAAAGCACTTGAGTTGATGGGTATTTCTGCAGATACCCAAGATCCAGCCGGCGGTGTAATCGAACGGGAGGCTGACGGCAAAACACCCAATGGGGTTATGCAAGAAAACGCTCACTTTATGATTTTTTTCAAATTCCTTCCTGACTTCACAGAGGAAGATGTGTTGAGCCTGTATAAGGCCGGTGAACATAGCTATATCTCAAACGGCTTTACGACCGTACAAGAGGGCAAAACGGACTTGGCATCGCTACAATTGTTACCTCAGATTGCCGCGTCAGCCGGCTTTGACGTTGATATTATCTCTTACCCCGATATTACTGCCATTGGCGATGCGCCAATATTACATGGTGATTTAATGTCTTCTGAGTACACCAACGGCTTTAGAATCGGCGGCGTGAAATTAACATTTGATGGTTCGCCCCAGGGTAAAACAGCCTGGTTTACTCAACCCTACTACCAGGTACCGAGCGGACAAACTACTGATTATTCTGGATACCCAGCTTTTACAGATGAAGAAGCTGCGAAATGGATCAAATTGGCTTTTATGAATAGATGGCAGTTACTCGCTCATACCAATGGTGATGCTGCTATTGATCAATTGATCAAAATTGTTGGGCAACTTGATCCTAGCTTACGCGGTTACGATCATCGCACGGTGATGATTCATGGGCAGTTCACTCGCAAAGACCAAATACAGGACCTTAAAGATCTAGGTATCTTCCCTGCCCTTTACCCAATGCATACATTTTACTGGGGTGACTGGCATCGTGATTCCGTCGCCGGCGCAGAGCGCGCTGAAAATATCTCACCAACAGGATGGTTTTTAGACGCAGGCATGCGCTTTACCATTCATTCCGATGCGCCTGTCACCTACCCGAATTCAATGAGGATTTTAGATAGCGCTGTGAACCGAACCACACGAACAAAGGCAACATTGGGCACCGAACACAAAATTACACCGCTCGAGGGTCTCAAGGCGATGACTTTATGGAGCGCTTATCAGCACTTTGAAGAAGCCATCAAAGGCTCTTTGGAAGTTGGCAAGCAAGCAGATATGGTGATTTTAGATCAGGATCCATTGTCAGTATCCACAAGTACGATAAAGGATATTCAGGTACTAGAGACCATCAATAATGGCAGATCCATTTACATTGCTGATCCAGAGTAAATGACCTAACGACTCACAGCTGGCCGATCAGCAAACGTCTAGATGCCCGTCGCCCGTTAACTGGCGGTACATAGCACATAATGTGAACGGTAAGCTAAAAAGGTAGAGAACCTAAATGATTTCATTTCTATTGACGTTGACACGATTTTTCCGCGGCTTGCATAGGGCCTGGCTAAAACCTAATTTTCTTTCAACCTTGTTTATAGCGACGATGATTTTAATATCGGGCACATTGTTCTACACCAGCGTGGAGGGCTGGAGCGGCATCGACGCTTTCTATTTTTGTGTGATGACGTTGACCACTATCGGTTACGGCGACTTACATCCAACAAGTGATATATCAAAACTATTCACGATATTCTATGCCATTGTTGGTATTGGCGTCTTCGTCGCGCTAATTGCTCAAATAGCACAAGCACAAATTGAAAAGAAAGATTAGCGATGAGAAATGGGGCCGACGGAAATGTGGGCAGCAGCAATAGTCCAATCTGGTGTAGAGCATCAGGACAAACGCCGGCTAGATAAAACCGGGAAATTAGAAAAATATGAAAAGCAGCTACAAACACTGACACAGAATAACAACTATTCACCCGTCTCGACTGCTCGAAGGTTATATCCATTTTTCGAGAATCGAACTGATCCTGCCGATCGAAAACGATGCTTACATTGATGGAGAAGTATTATTATTGCGCCAGGTCACGTTTACCTGCGGTGATGAGAATCTGCAGTGGGTCGACGATAATGCTGATGACGACCGCGGCCTAGATCTGGCGATGGTTGAAAAAAATCGAGTTTATCCATGATCATAATGGCCTGCGGGCATTCGCGGAAGAAATAGCGCCAGAAACTCTCAGAAAACCGGCCCATAATCGGCAGCCAAGCGCGGAACTGTTGCCTCGTGAATCGCCACCGATTCTGCTGACGCTATGATCATCCACGTCTGGTCTTACGTCGTGAAATCAGGAACGATCAGTTCGACAATCTCAACACCTAATGCGCCGAGCAGATTAACAGTATTCAACATGGCTGCTACGACACAAGGTTCAACATGTTCGGCTGCATATACCGCATCCCAACCGATGCGCAATCCTGCGGCACTGAGGTCTGAGTAAAGTTCATACGCCAGTCGCTATGAAAGCCCGCACAAGAAGACGGTTTTTCCTAAAGAGAGCTAAAGCAGTCTATTGAGTTGATAATATGTTCCTTGGCCGGAATCGGCAGAAGCGCTAATCGGAGAAGTTGTGAACGCTTATCAAGACAAAAACAAACACAGGATAGCCCTCGTCACCGGGTCTACCAGCGGAATAGGCAAAGCCATAGCGCAACGTCTGTCAGAAGATGGGTTTATTATTGCCTTCCACTCGCGCACCTCCGTCGCAGAAGGGCAACAGCTGGCGAGCACAACGCCAAAGGCAACTTACACGCAGGCCGATCTATCAGACCAGGATCAAGTTAAGTTCCTCATATCAGATGTCCTGGCGCGTCACGGTAGATTAGATGTGTTGGTGAACAACGCGGGTATAAACGCGGTGATTCCGCACGGGGATTTGAAGGAGGCAGCCGCTGAAATATGGCGAGCCCTCTATGAAGTCAACGTTATTGCACCCTGGACGTTAATCGCCGAAGCAGAATCGGCGCTTCGAGCCTCGTCTACGCAAGACTGCCCCAGTAGCATTATCAATATTAGTTCGCACGCGGGTGTACGACCGAAAGGTGCCTCTATTCCTTATGCTGCTTCCAAGGCTGCACTCAACCATATGACGAAACTATTGGCACTGAGTCTATCACCTGATGTTCGCGTCAACGCGATAGCGCCGGGTTTGGTCGATACCCCCATGACAAAATCATGGGTTGGCGCACAGAAGCTGTGGACAGAAAAATCCCCCATGGGTCGCGGTGCAAGACCCGATGAGATTGCCCATACAGCATCGATGTTGGTTTCGAGCAGCTACCTCACCGGTGAAATAATACTCACGGATGGCGGTTTAAACCTGACATAAGCCGGAGTGGCCGTGTTGAAGTGCATCAACCAAAAACTCGGCAAAGGCCGCTGGCGGGCAAAGTTGATGTTGCTTGACGCGTGTCCTTCGGATCATCGCTCGACAACGGCACCCACTCTGATGGGTGGATTAAGAAATACTGCATGTACTATCGATGGGATTGCGACCTACTTGGAGGCTGACTCGTCTCTGAACCACTCTTCGCGTTGGAATTCACACCAGGTATCCAGGTCAGAGGCTTCATGATTTTCAATCTCGACGCCCAGTAGTTGATATCCCTGGTCATCGATTTCTTGCCAGCGAACCACTGTCGAAAGGAAAATGCTGGTTGGAAAACCGTCTATGCTTGCTAGAAGATCGAGTACTTCACCTTCAAAGGGTTCTGCCGTGCGCAGACGGAGCCCACCCGGAGAGATTTCGAGGATTTCTAACTGAAATTCTTTTTCCTCATGTTCGGGGTCTGCGGATGATTTTATGCAAGCTTGAACTTTACCCCGGGTCAAGGTCCGCTCGTGGCGCCTGCGCAAAGGGCCGTCAACGTCAGCTTCTTTTTCATTTTGCATCAGTTCTGACATATCTCTTCTTTGATTAGCGTTCGCTGATTATGACGCAAAGTTAATGCTAAAAAAACCACCGCAGAAATAGCGGGCTGTCGGCCCATTGCAGAAATTTGGCTGGGCGCTGCTCCTCTCGTTAACGACAGTCTGGCTGATTTGCCTTGTGCTGCATTCGGGCGTGATATTGGGCGAAGGGGAATACTTACCCGCGTTTGTCCCCGCATTTGATCGAACCGACGACGGCACCCCGGTTCTGGTCGCTCTAGTAGCTGACCGATAGCAAGGTGGTGATGATCTCATCATAGGTGACCGCCTCATTTCCTTAAACGGAACATCACTCTGTGACGTCACACCCAATCGCTTTCAGTTTATGCTGGCAAGCGTTTTTGATGAAAAGGGCTCAGTCGATTTCCTCGTTGAGCGTGACACTGAACAACTGCCGATTACCCTCCGACCCAGCACTAGAAAAATTTCCTGGTCTCATCTACCACCGGTCATTAGTTACGCAGCCATCGCTATCCTCGTGCTGTTGCGGGCGCCAAAGGCGCGAGGTACTCAATTATTTTTCACGGCATTTATGACCCTCGCTATTTTCCAAACCGTCATTGCTTCAGGCTCAGGCTTTCAGGTTGTTGGTGGGCGCCTATTTTTTATCTTTATGGCAATGGTCACTTACGCTCTGTTAGTGATGTGGTTAATCTCCTTCCCTCGCCCACCGATCGAAGACGACCCTAAGCCAAGAGTGCCGTCGTAGGTGGCATTTATTGTTCCAGTTTTGCTTCCCCTGCCACGATTGAACAACGACTTCAATGGACCTCTGGCACCAGAAGACTATGTGCTTTAAACCTACAGTATCGATATGTTGTTTACCGTATTGATCATTGCCATTTTGGGTTGGAATTATTGGTGTGTTGATCCCGCGAGTCGAAGAAGGATTCGCTGGGTGTTAATCGGTGTTTATCTTGCGTTTGTACCCATCGCCTGCATTCAATTTACCGGGGCAATCTTCGAACTTGGCGATTGGTTTTCTGGTTACAGAGCATTGAACTCTTTTTCTAGGTCGCAGTACCGCTGTCGCTTTTTATCGCAATGAGACATTACAACCTATTCGACGTTGACGGAGTGATTAGCGGCTCTGTTTTATACACCGTGCTCATTGTCCTGTTCGCTTTGTTGGCAGAGGGACTTTTCGAACCAATCGCGGCGAGTTTGGCCACCAATTTTGGCGCTCAGGCAGACACTGGACAGTTCATTTTTGTCGGACTGCTGGCAGCGCTGGCGATTCCCGTTCAGGCCTACCTTCGGCCTAAGGTTGATCACCTGTTCTTTCGCGACCGAAATACTATTGCCCGGCTTTGACGGCCTCACTCTGATCCTAGTGCAAAGCGACATCTTGGCTTTTCATGTGGCTCAACATATTGCTCACAATAGCGGGCAACACCACCTAGTATCCCGCTTCGACAAGCCGGTTAAGCAGGTTGTCTGTGCATATTATGTGAGAACCATTTAGGCCTATGATCATCAGGATCGCGGGGACACAGACCTTCGCCCAATTCAGCTGGCACTCTTACCATTGTGCCAACCGGTCTCGTAACGCGCACTGAAAACCGGTGGCTTTACGCGCAGATGTTTGATCATCCAGACACCCGCGTGTTTTTCGTAGTCCTCGTGATAGCGTGCTGCCTGCCAACGCCGTACATCGCCTTTGTAGTAGGTAAAAGTACCAAAGAAGTACCATCGGCCCGTCGCAGTATCCCCCGTGATTTCAATAATCGGGTTTTGCACCATGTGCTGGGAAAAGCTAATCGCCGCCTGAAAAGACCTAAAAAGCTCAACTATTTCCGCATGACCCGTCGCTTTACCGATGCCCTCCCCTTGCCAGACAGCATCGTCGGTAAACAGAGCAGGGACCTGCTCATGATTATGATCATCGTCACAAACCTCACAGTACCGAGCTTTGAGCTGTTTGATCGCCTCTAAGTCTTCTAAACGCGTAATACGTTGTTCGAGTGTTTCATTGGACATGGGTTTCTCCACCAAACGAGCGACTTTGTAGTGTTTTAACGTAACAAACTCGCCACGTAAAGCATCACCGTGACTCAACTATCCAGAGGCGGAGCCTTGCTAGTGCTGCCTATCAAATCATTACTGGCCTGTCACACGCGCAAGTTTCGCTTTAATCAACACACATGCCGCCTATCTAAGCGACTAAGTTGGTCTACGCCCACTTATTTTGGTGTTCTGTATTTTTCCGTTGTCTATGTCGATAGGAACCCCGTCGATGTCGTCAAACGTATTGCAGAACGCCAAAAAACGAGGTTAACTCCCATAATCGTGATATCGCAATAAGGTCATGCTTGCTCAAACAATATAACGCAGTGCTGCTAGAACTCTATAGGGCCCCGCATCAGGAAGGTGGTTGGCAGGCCTTTATTGAGAGCTTGGTCGCATTTACCCAAAGCAAATCAGCCATTCTGAGCATACAGAATGCGCAAACTGAAGAAGTCAGTGCAGTTGCGCATACGGGATTTGACGAGAGCGACCTGGCTAACTGGCAGAACTACTACATCGGCATAGACCCCTGGGTTGAAGGTCTCGCGCAAGCCGACACCAATACCCTATGCCGGGGTGACGAATTGGTAGACCGGCGTATCTTTTTGAAATCCGAATGCGCCAACGACTTTACTCTGCCACTAGGGATTCACTCAGCAGTCGGTGCCGCCATAGAACAACCTACGAACAACAACAAGATTTTCTTCGCACTTCAACAGGATGACTCCCTCGGTAGTCTATCAAAGGAGACCTTTCACTATATTCAGCAGATGATCCCACACATCGAACAAGCAGCATTTCTAGCAAGTGATACCCTCTCGATTCTTAACCATAACAAATCATTGTTGAAACAATTTGCTCAGCCTTCATTCATTTGTGATTCAAAGGGCCACGTGGAAGAAATGAATGGCGCTGCCGCTAAGCTTTTGAGTGAGAACACTTCGGTTTCACTTAAGCAAACTAAGCTAGGTTTGGCGAACAGTCGAATCGAACAAAGACTCAAAAAGATGATAGTGGACGCGACCTCACTAACGGATATTCAGGCTGGCAGCTTCCTGCGATTGCAAGATGCCACTTCGAATTTTCTGATTAAGGTCACGCCCTGGATAGACCTCAAACGAGACCCCTTTGCCTCCAGGCTGGCGCTCGTCATGGTAAAGTCTCCAAACGATATCTACCCCATAGATCTGGCCGCAATGAGTGCTTTTTTCGATTTATCGGAACGAGAATCACAGGTTGCCCAGTCTATTGCGCAAGGACTGACAGCGAAAGAACTGGCACTGGAACACAACGTGAAAGAGAGCACGATACGAAGCCATATCAAATCGATTCTTGTGAAAACCAATTGTAGGAATCAGATACACCTAGTAGCTGTACTCAACGCGACAAGGCTTCACCAGCGTTAACCCACGCTAGTTCAGCACTTGTTCCTTCAGCGCGCAAAGAACATCACTCTCTTGATGAGCGACGATGTCTCGAAGTCGCACACGAGCGCGGCTCATGACTCGGTCAAAATGATTGATCGGCAAGCTCAAAGCTGCGCAAAGAGTCGTTTTATCCTCGTCGTGAAGATAACTACGGCTTAAAATTTCTTGATCTCTTGGCACCTTCATATCGTTAATGAGAGACCGTACGATCTCACTGCTTTGTTCTCGAATGAGGCGATCCTCTACCCTCAGTTGGTCCGGAGCCAAATAGGCGTCATCTATGAGTTCTCGAGTTTGGTTATCTTTACGCCGAAACCAACTGATAAGAGTGAATTTGGCAGTTTGGCGAACATAACTGCTAAGCCGATCAGGGTTGCGGATACCATTGCCACGCAATCGCAGCAATACGATGAGCAGCGCATCATGAGCAATGTCTTCTACCAGCGTTCTGTCCTCGGTGAGAGGCCGCAACACGGCAATTGCAACATCACGATACTGGCGACAAAAATCTTCTTCTGCGCGTGAGTCACCCTCTTGAATTGAAGCGACCAGTTGTTCTGGGCAAATCTGAGACCTATAAATCGACATATGGCAGCGATTATCAAATGACTAATATTGATCAGATATTAACCACCTTTCGAAAAGCAAGAATCCCCAAATTTGGGGATAATCCCCGCTAAGTTCGAAGTGAGAGCATAAGCTTGGCCTTATCTCTTAGGCTTTCAAGATTCTTATCCTTCTCGGACAAAAGACTCTCAAGGAATTCAATATAGAGAGACAGGTTCAATATTCGCCCAACCCTTGCTTTGACAACATTCGGCGAGACCGGTTTTGTGATGTAGTCGTCCGCACCCAACTCAAAGCCCCTCTCTTGGTCTGATGCGTCTTCAAGGCCAGTGAGAAATACAACAGGAATGCCACTTGTTTCAGGGTTTGATTTCAGCTGTTCACAAACATCCAATCCGTCAATGTCAGGCATCATGACATCTAATAGGACTAAATCCGGGTTCTCCCGTCGAATCAACTCAAGAGCTTCGCCACCGGAAGCCGCCTGAATCACTTCGTAGTCTTGACTCAACATCATACAAATCAACGTTGCTTGCACTGCATCATCGTCAACAATACAAATTTTCTGCCTCGTTTCTGTGTTGTTCATTGGGTTCACTCCGTTTGTTTGAGATAACTTAACAAACGCAGTTTCCGTGCCGGAGTGAACGGCACAAAATCGCTGACCTACGGCAGGATTGCTTAACTGTTCTATCATTCCGTTTCAAATTGCATTGCAAAAAGAGATTTTCCATCGGGTCTTACACAAGATCGCAAGCAGGTGCTTACCCAAAGTCCAAGGGCAAACCTTCTTTCTGCCAACGCAATAGCCCGCCTTGAATATTAGCGACTTCTTTCCAACCGCGGTCTTTTAGAATTGAGAATGCCAGCACTGATCGCTTGCCCGAACGACAAATCGTCATGACGGGTTTGTCGGTTGGCACTTCCGTCAGCCGATCACGCAACTCATCAATCGGAATGAGTTGCGCTCCAGCTACTTTCGCATTCTCCTCATCGGTTTCTACTGTCGTTCTAACATCCAATATGTGCACCTGGCTTTTGTGTGCGGCAACCCATTGTGGCGAAATTTCTAACACTCCACTGTAAGTGGTCACCACAGGCGCCCAGGCTGGCGCTTTCGGCAGCTGACTTTCATCCGGCCGGCCGCCTTTTACATTGGCTGGCACGGCAATTTCTAGCTTTTTTGGATGCGGCAAATGCATGTTTTCCATATAACCGACAAAATCATTTTCATTCGCTTGGCCACCAATTCTTGGATTGAATAGCTTTTCTTCACCGATACTACTCGCCGTACGACCAGCGTAATCATGCGCAGGATAAACTAGACAGTCATCGGGCAAACTAAAGAGACCTTCGGTAATTGAGTGATAGAGATGACTTGCGGAGCCTTGCTGAAAGTCGGTTCGACCGCACCCGCGGATAAGAAGAGAGTCGCCTGTAAAGACCATGGACAGATCATCAAGCAGATAACTTACACAGCCATCAGTATGCCCAGGTGTCGCGATAACCCTAAGATGGAAACGCCCGAATTGAATTGTATCTCCCTCGGCAATCGAGTGATCCAACACATCGATACCTGAGTGAGCAGAGGCAACTATCTGACTGCCCAAACTATTTTTAAAAAGCCAAGCTGCCGTGACATGATCGGCATGACAATGGGTTTCAAGACAAGCCAGCAAATGGAGATCCAATTCCTGAATTAGTGCCAAATCCCGGGTATATTTTTCATAGACAGAATCAATAATGACTGCTTGCCGTGACTCAGGATCCGCGAGCAGGTAGCTGAAGGTTCCCGAGTCCTCGTCAAACAGTTGCTTAAATAATATTGCAGAAAACATCAAAAAACCCCTATCAAAGTCCGTGTATTATGGCATCAGTGCCATAATACATGCCTCGATTATAGACGCCATCGCCAGAGATAAATCGCTTTCACGTTCCGCCAGAAATTGAAATCTGGGACAATTAAACCCATCATAGCGACCGATCAAACATTAGCAGGCACAATATGCATTGGAACGTTTATCTTTCCGGGGAAATCCATACCGACTGGCGGCAACAAATCACCGAGGGTTGCAATGCCATCGAATTGCCCATTACGTTCACATCGGCCGTGACCCAGCATGAGGCGAGCGATAGCGCCGGAGACCTACTAGGAAACGAAACCAACAGCTTTTGGCGGGATCACAAGTCAGCAAAAGTGAATGCCATCAGAACGAGAACACTGATCGAAAACTGTGATGTAGCTGTCGTATGTTTTGGCGATAAATTTAAGCAGTGGAACGCTGCCTTCGATGCTGGCCATTGCGCGGCTTTGGGTAAGCCCTATATTACCCTTCATGCTGATGACATCATCCATCCCCTAAAAGAAGTCGATGCTGCAGCCATGGCCTGGGCAAAAACGCCAGGACAAGTGATCGAATTGCTTCAGTATGTGACAACCAAGAAGTAACAGCTGTGCTCGATCTAGTCAGAACCAGATTTAGGTTCAGAGTCTGCGAGGCTTGCGCCAATCGCACGAAACAAAGCAATGGTTTCAAATTCTCGATAGCCGGCTTCGTCTTCAGTTTTCGCGTAGTCACTAAAAGCCGAGAGCTTGACGATGACGAGATCACGAGTTGGGTTCACATAAACAAACTGATTGTAGACACCGATCGCTGAGTATTCTTCCTCATTGCCATCCATCAGCCACCACTGATAGCCATAACCCATTTGACTGTCAGAAGCTGAATTTTTACCCGGTAACAAATGCGGCTTGGCGGTGTGGGTGGAAGCATAAACCCAATTCGAGCTTATGATCTGAGTACCCTGCCAATCACCATTGCGACGAAACAATTCCCCAATTTTGGCATAATCTCTGGCGGTTGCATTCAAACCACCAAACGCCATTTCCACTTGATGATTGTCCACTATCCAGTAAGCATCGGATTCTGCACCCAGCGGTTCCCAGAGCTTCTCTTGCATATAGTCAGTCACGCTTCGCCCCGTCGCTCGGGCTAACAACATCGCAAGTGCCTGAGTATCAGCGGAGGTGTATTGATTGAAGGTGCCTGGTGGCCGCTCTGGTTTAAGGCTTGCGGTGAATTCATCAAGTGAGCCGCCCAAGCCCATGATACGCCCCATTTTCATGATGTCCGACTCAGGGTCAGCATAGTCCTCATTCCATGCCGCGCCAGACGACATCTCAAGTACATCAACAATTGCGACTCCGTCATAGGCAGAACCTTTGAGTTCGGGTACATATTGCGTAATAGGCACATCCACGCTCTCAATGTGGCCTTCCTGCAAGGCAATACCCACCAGCGTCGAGACGAAGGTCTTTGACACACTCATAGACCACCAGTTCACATCACGGCCACCGCTCAGATAGTATTCTTCAAACTTAACTTCACCACCTTCCAGGACCAATAACGCACTGGTGTCGGTTAACGTCAAAAAATCGTTAACCGAATGTGACTCGCCATTGAAGTCATAATCTTGTGGGAGAGAGACCGATACGCCATGGGGGAAATCATAGGGCTTAGATGACGCTGTGAGCACTGTCGTTGGAAATAAATCTCGAGTTCGCGCAAAGTTCTCATACTGTTCAGCGCCTGAAAATAGCGTTGTGACCAGCTCAATACGTTCCAGGTTTGGTTTATAGACAACCATAAGAACGCCTGAACCAATCAGGACTAAGGCGACGACGCCGATTAAAGTTTTCTTCACGGTAGCTCCAAAAAGATACGATTACAGCAAGTGTAACAACATCCCATGTTTCATCGGTAACCGACAAATTCTCCACAAAGACACCTTGACAAAGTTGTGGCCAAAAAAAAGGAGAGCCAATGCTCTCCTTCTTATTTGTTACTCAATCGGATGCCAAATTACCTAACGGCTTAGATGACTCCTAGCTACCTAACTAAAATAGGCTCACGACTTTGGCAGGATGACCGTGTCAATCACATGTATCACGCCGTTACTCGCGGCTACGTCTGTGATGACAACTTGCGCGCTATCGATAAAGACCTTGCCATCTCGAACTTCAATCATGACGTTCTGGCCCTGAACCGTTGTTGCTTCAGACAGCGTTACCACGTCAGCAGCCATGACCTTACCGGCAACCACGTGATAAGTTAACACGTTTGCGAGTGCCGCTTTGTCAGCCAGTAACGCATTCAGAGTCGCAGCTGGTACCTTGGCGAATGCCGCGTCAGTAGGAGCAAAAACAGTAAACGGCCCCTCACTCTTAAGCGTATCAACTAGGCCGGCAGCCTTGACCGCAGTCACTAGAGTGGTAAAGCTGCCATTAGCAATCGCCACATCTACAATATCGCTAGACTTCGCCATGCTATGCTTCATGCCGCCATGATGATCGGCCGTTGCGAACAGCGAAAACGTTAAGGCACTTACCATTAACAAAAATTTCATATCGGTTTTCCTTTGGATTCAATTGCGGATATCAAAGTAGTTACGGCAGTTTTGATCGTCCAGATCATAAAAACGATGAAGCCCAGATCTATTGATTATTCAGGCCTGCGGATACCGTATGAGGAAGGAATGGTCCAACATGCAACGCGGGCTGCGCTTTGCCACCGACTAAGGCAAAATATGCGCGCTACCTATCACACGTGGCTATCTCGTATATCTAATGGAGAGACGCACCTTGCTACGCATATATTACGGTTATTGGCTGATCGGAGCTGCTTTCCTTGCACAGTTCATTTCCATGGGCATGCAAAACTACGTGATTGGGCCCTTTATGGTGCCAATGAGTGCTGAACTCGACTGGTCGCGGACCGAATTCACGCTCTCCAGAACCGTGGGTCAGGTCGTGATGGCCTTCACTGGCTTTGTGATCGGCGCTTGGGTAGATCAATACGGTGCGAGGCGGTTTATGCTGATCGGCACAGTAATCCTGAGTGCTGCGCTTTACGCCAGCGCTTTTATTGAGAACCTCTGGCAGTGGATCGTGGTCAATGGATTAATTCTGACCTTGGGGGCTTCTCTACTAGGCAATCTAGTCGTCAACGTCACTCTGTCAAAATGGTTTGTCGACTTTCGCGGCCGGGCAGTTGCGTTTGCGGCCATGGGAATTTCCGGCGCTGGTATCATCCTGACACCATTTTGCTCCTGGGCAATTGATGAGTTTGGCTGGCGCGGCGCTTGGCAAATCTTAAGCCTCACGACTTTATTGCTGGTGATTCCTGCTGCACTTGCGATGCGGCGCAGACCAGAAGATTTTGGCTTGCATCCAGATGGTCGATCCGCAGAGGAAATTGGCCGCGGTCTAGGTCAAAAGGCATTCGATGATTTCAACAACTCACTGACGCGGCGTGAAGCACTACGTACCTCGACCTTCTATATGCTAGTCGTAGCGTTTGGGTTATTCGTCATTACAATTCAGGTGATGCTGATTCAAACCGTGCCGTTAATGACAGATGCAGGATTCGATCGTAAGACTGCCGCTCTGATGATCACTGTCGCTTCTATACCAGCACTATTATCAAAACCCATTTGGGGTTGGTTGATTGATGGCCTTGACGCTAAGCCTCTTGCCGCGATCAGTGCAGGCGCAACAGGCATATCATTGTTCATCATTGTTTTTGCTGCTCAAGCACAATCCTTAACCGGATTAGTTTTTGGCTTTGGCCTAATGGGTATCGGTTGGGGGGGCATGATCCCTCTACAGGAAGTTATCTGGGCTTCATTTTTCGGCCGGCGCTATCTCGGAGCCGTCCGCAGTGCTGCCCTCCCTTTAACGCTACTCATTACCGCCAGTTCACCGCTCGCCACCTCCTACTATTATGACGTGGTCGGCAACTACGATGGCGCTATTCTCACGGTTGGTGTGCTCAACCTCATCAGCGCAGGGCTCATCATGTTGCTGAAGAAGCCGGGGCCAGCGTAAAGTGTCCATTGGAGTAACTGGAGATAAAATTGAGTAACAAACCCATCAGCCGTTTTACGGTGCCAGAGTTGACCGACCTGCCCGATGATATTCGTAAAAATATATTAGCGATACAGGAGAAAGCGGGCTTCGTGCCCAATGTCTTTCTCACCCTAGCCCATCGACCCAATGAGTTCCGCGCTTTTTTTGCCTACCACGATGCCCTGATGGAACGAGACAGCGGGCTTAGCAAGGCTGAGATGGAAATGATCGTTGTGGTGACCTCCAATGACAACCTCTGCCAATACTGCGTGATTGCCCACGGCGCTATCTTGCGCATCCGGTCAAAAGACCCGTTAGTCGCGGATCAGGTCGCTGTCAACTATCACAAAGCTGACATATCAGATCGCCAAAAAGCGATGCTTAGTTTCGCCCTAAAGGTCTCAAACGATTCTGGATCCATTGCCGCTAGCGATTTTGAAACGCTCCGCCAGCATGACTTTACAGATGAAGATATCTGGGATATCGCTGGCATTACAGCCTTTTTTGGTCTCAGCAACCGAATGGCGAATTTCACCTCAATGCGACCCAACGACGAGTTTTACAGCATGGGGCGCTAGAATCTGTTTCGTCATCTACACTCAATAGATGCAAGAGGAACCTCTATATCCCGATCTAAGCTTGGAGATCAGCCATCGTTCTCTGATCGGCTGTCTGGCCCAATCGAACAAGCCAACGTTTGCAAACATAGAAGCTCTAGAGACTGCAATCGCAGAAAAAAACCTCGGTGATCTCGAACTCAATCGCCAGGCAACCAGCGAGTTACTGCAGAATGCCAGACACAATGAGAATTTTTCGATTGAACTGGCAAAACTAATTGATGCCGAGTTAGTGCTAACCATTAGCGCCGACAAGATGTCGGTCAGTGCCGAGGTTGTACCAGCAAAGGGTGGAGCTAGAATCACCCAACAAGACATTGAAAAAGAGATGGAGAGCCTGAGCATCGAGAACTCTCTGATTGACCAACAGGCTTTACAAAAATTGCTGGCCGGTGATTCGCCCGTCATCATCGCTCGAGGCCGAGATGTGGTACATGGCACGGACACTGAGTTTAAAGAAGATTTCTTCATCGATCAGAGCCACTCTCCCGCTGTTAACGAAAAAAGTATCGCTGACTATTTCGATACTAAGCAGTATGTCACAGTGGAACCTGGTGAACGGGTGATGCTGCGTGTGCCAGCATCCACTGGCACGGAGGGTGTTACCGTACTAGGGAAAGTACTCAAAGCCAAAAAAGGCAAGCAGCTAAAATTCAAAAAATACTCGGGCTCGGAGGTCTCGCCAGACAACGAAGATGTTTTATTGGCTTCAATATCGGGCCACCCTGTACTCGAACCGCAGGGCGTTAAAGTCGACCCCACATTGATTTTACCAAAAGCAGATCTAGAGTCAGGAGATATCAATTTCGATGGGTCGGTGCTTATCAACGGTGATGTTTTACCCCAGGTTAAGATCGTCGCCACGGGCGATATATTCGTCAAGGGCACAGTTCAAAACGCGACGATCGAGGCTGGCAAGAACATTGTAATCGTTGGCGGTGTCATAAGTGAATCTGCACCAACCACTGCAGAGCCGCCCAAGATCACCACGGCGCTGATGGCTGGTTGTGACATTCATGCCAAGTTTCTAAATTTGACGCAGCTGACAGCTGGCGAAAACGTAAACATTCAAAGCTATGTGATGAACTGTAAAATGATTATTGGGCATGCCCTATTGATCGGCGAAAAAGGCGGCAAGGGTGCACTCATCGGGGGCCACACCGATGCTGGGCATTCTGTAACAGCCAATGCAATAGGCTCATCCGCTTACGTCAGAACAGAAATTGAGTGTGGCAAGCTTCACGAACTAAACAATACCCTCATATCACTCAAGCTGCTGACCACCAAACGCATTAAGGAACGTAATCAGCTGAAACAAATCCTCAAAAAAATAAAAAACGATCCTGCACCCGTCATCGGCGATATCACCTTGAATAGAAGAAGGCGGATAGTGAAAACGGTGCGTGCGATAAACAAACAGCTACGAACATTGAAAGAGGAACTTGATCTCGCCACACTGGCAGCCGAACACGCCGCAGCAGCATTCATTCAAGTTAATCGCAAATTTTATCCCCAAGTCATCATCAAACTGAACGACGATTTTTACATCTCAAAAGAAGAGCGATCCAGCACCAAGATCTCTCAAAAAAACGGCTGTCTACACATAGAATAGGAATAGAAATGAACGTCTTAGAGAGTCGAGAAACGATGGAAGTCCAAGCCATAATGACCAAAGCCCCTACTACTGCCGACCCAACTCAGGCAGTCATTGAAATCTATCACCTCTTCAAAGAGGTTGGATATCACCATATTCCAGTTGTTAGCGGCCGCGAACTGGTCGGTATTCTCTCGGACAGAGATATCGCGAAATGTGTGACACCTAACATTGATGATGAAGCACTTGCACAGAGTTTGCCTCTGCTGCAGCCCGTTTCAGAAATTATGTCGACTGAGCTAATCACGGTGGATGGAACAACCAGCATCGATTGCGCATCGATTTTGCTGCTCGAAAACAATATTTCCTGCCTGCCTGTCGTTGACGATCAAAATCAAGTGGAAGGGATATTGACGTGGAAAGATATTTTACGGTTCTTTGTTTATCACGAATAACCCACCAGACAATCTGTCTGGAAGCGCGAACGCCACAATATAATCGCCCAAGGTTGTCCCTGCCATTCACAACTCGTAGGAGCCGCTTGTCCACCAGCAGGTAAATCACCACCCCATGCTCAGTTTAACTTCAGGTTTTAGACGTCTCAGACCAGCAAAGAGTTGAGGCGGATCGAACCTAGGCAGAGATGTTGGACTCTATCCATTTCACCGCGCGGCTGTTAAACCAATCTGCGCGTTCGTATTGCAACCAGTGCCCTACCCCATCCACCGTCTCAAACTGGACGTCAGGCCGTGCCAACTTCAAGCGCTGCTCACGTTCTTCAAGACTATTAGCCGCAACCGCATCTTCGCTGCCGTAGATCACCATCAAATTGGCACTGGTGCCCTTTATGCCATCCAACACAAACTCACCATTAGCATATTGGGGGCTGTTGTATCTTGAACGTGAAATATTCCTATCTTGCAGCGCGACAGCCATGCCGTCGATGCGTGCTCGGTCATGGATCATCAGCTGAGCGAGATTCTCACGGTGGATGTTTTCGATTTCCTCAGAGATCATATCGCGGGACCAGCTTCTCAGTTTGATTTTAGTGGGCGCGTGGCTCATACGACCCAAAGAAGCAGGTCCGACCAGCATAATAGATTTTACCTGCGCGCCCAGCTGAGCCGCAGCGAGCGAGCCCACCACAGAACCCCAGGAAAAACAGACAAGGTGGAATCGGCGCATGCCAACGATTGACTTCAAGCCATCGGCAACGATCTTGGCAACCCCTTGTGGCGGAGTGTCCTTAGGCACTTTAGCCGCATCGCCAAGCCCAGGCAGATCTGGCACCACCAGTTCAAAGTCGGTAGACAGGACTGGAATATTGAGAATCCAGTGATTCCAAGAGCCCGATCCGCCGTGCAACAGCACCACCAGTTCACCACCTCTATTGTCAGATAAGGCATGCCAGGTTCGAAACGGCATGGTGCCATCACCGCAGGATGCTGTCGCTACACTGGACTCGGCCTCCACGGCACGGATTTGATTTTCTATGGCTTTATGAGACAAGCTGTCAGGCGAGCTCCCAGAAGTGTTTTTGACGATGCTCATGTCCGGATTATTCCCATTCTGCCGAAGCTCTAGTCAATTTCATTCAGCTATCCGTCCTTTACACGCCTGCTACCAAAAGCTAATGACCAGTCCAGCCCCAAGCAAGATCATCACCCAGGTAACCATCTGCCCACTAGGCGGCGTTCTGCCCAACCGAGCTAGCTTCGTCGCGACATCGACGTTCCAATGAATGTCTCGAGCGGGTGCTGTCAGTTGCGACACAGAGCGCTCTAGTGCACGACCTGTGCCTGGTATTAGCTTCCGATACAGCCACTCCACATCTAAATTTACCGAAGGCAGTTCAGGCGGATATAAACGCATCAGATTTAACCAAACGAATGCCAGAGCGGAATAAAACAATAACTGTGTTTGGGCCAATACGTGCGTCGCATCATAAGGTGTATAGCCAAGCTCATAGGGCAGTAAGTTGTATAGCAGGGTCGGATTCACGCCAATGGCAACGCAGATGAGTGCAGCAATAAACATGGCAGCCAACATATTGGTGGGTGGCTCGGTCGTTCGGATACCCGAGTCATGGGCGAAGAAGGCGAAGTAAGGTATCTTAATACCGGCGTGATGGAACACCCCAGCGGACGCAAACAGCAAGGCCAGCCAGATCCAGTCATACCCTTCTTCAAGTGCAGCACTCATGATCATTGATTTGCTAACGAAACCACTAAAGAGCGGAAACGCAGAAATAGATGCGGCACCAACAATACACAGCACTGTCGTCTTCGGCATCGACTTATAGAGCCCGCCCAACTCTGAGCCGTTTATTTTTCCTGTCATCTGCAGCACTGCACCCATCGCCATAAACAATAGACCTTTAAACACAATATCGTTGAAAGCATGGGCCACAGCCCCGTTAACCGCTAACGCTGTGCCAATGCCAATACCGCACACCATAAAGCCAATCTGATTAATCATGCTGTAGGCCAGAACCCGACGCAGGTCATTTTCTATCACCGCATAAAATATCGGGAAGCAGGTCATGAAGGCTCCGACATAAATCAGCTGTTCAGTACCTGGATAAGATCTTGCCAGCAAATAAACAGCCGTTTTAGTCGTGAACGCACTTAGGAAAACCGTACCGGTGGGTGTTGCTTCTGGATAGGCGTCCGTCAACCAGTTGTGGAACATCGGGAATGCACACTTGATCCCCAGAGCTAACAGAATGATCCAGCCATAGATTGAATCTGTACCGATAAAGTCGAATGCCAGGGTACCTTCAGAGCGCCAGTAAAAAACGATACCGACTAGCAGGATCAGCCCGGATGATGCCTGAATAATCAAATAGCGGACCCCGGCAACAAATGCCCGTTCTGTGCCCCGGGCCCAGATCAAAAATACCGATGAGAAAGCGAGCATTTCCCAGAATATAAACAGCGTCAGTAGATCTCCTGAGAACACCGCACCCAGCGCACTACCGGCATAGATAAGGCCAGCCACTTGCTGAACCCTGTCGCGTATATGAAACGCATACAAAATCGCAATAAACGCTGCGATATGAAAAGCGTAGCCAAACAACAGTGATAGATCATCCACTCGCAGTAACGTTAACTCTAACCCTGCGAGTGTCATCTGCAGGCTTGCGTCTGACGACATCGACACCAAATTGATGGCACCAAACACTGGGACCAATAGCATCGCGAAGGCTCGCAAGCGATGTGACGGAATCAGCGCAAACAGCACTCCCGCATAAAACAGCACAAAAGGCGGAAGGTCAGCGGTCCACACGATGCACCTCCTTCACCTGACCCGAATCACTTCCGTCATTATCGGCGTCGCTGTTTTCGGCTGAATCTTGGTAATAGTCTTCCTTACGCATTAGTACCACGCGCATCCAACGGGCCACGACTACCAGCACGACACAGCCGACAAAACCATAAATGGCATAGAAACCAGGGATGTTTTCCATGTCGTGGGATACATGTCGATGGATCACAAAATCCATGCCAAACAGCAACGCGCAGACAACGTAAAACACACGGAGAATCCACTTCACCGTCACTGGATCATCCAATTTACGTCCGCTCCCATTCCTATTCTCATTCTGGGTCATGGGCTCACCCCGAGTGTTGCAAGCTTGAGAAAAGGTCCGGAATAGAAGAACAGCAGAACAGTCCCTGCGGTACTAATGCTAATGGCAACTAACATAGGCCAGGGCGCTTCTTTGATAGGACCAGGTGACGTGTCTCCCGAAAAGAACGCGCGTGCAGGAATGACCAGCAGGTATCCAATCGAGAGCAACGAGCTAATCATCAACACAACGATAGGAATGACCGCATCCGCTTCAAGAGCGCCCATCAACAGATACCACTTCACCCAAGTGCCGCCCGTGGGCGGGATACCAATAATCGACAAGCTGGCAATAAAAAATGCCACCATCGTCAATGGCATCGTTCTACCGAGGCCGCGCAATTCCGAAACTTTTGACTTGTGAGCGGCAACGAGTATCGCGCCCGCACAGAAAAACAAAGTGATTTTGCCAAAAGCGTGCATCGCAATCTGCAATGCGCTGCCAACGAAAGCCGGACCTGTAGCGATGAGTGCGCCCATGATCACATAGTTGAGTTGACTGACTGTGGAGTATGCAAGGCGTTTTTTAAGGTTGTCTTGACGCATGGCTATGATGGATGCGATCAGGATTGAGGCCGCGGCCACGTACATCAAGACTTCTGTCACCTCAAGACTCGACAATAAATCTTCGCCAAAAATCATGACGCAAATCTTAAGTAAAGTGAACACGCCTGCTTTGACGACCGCAACCGCGTGTAACAGCGCGCTCACTGGCGTCGGGGCCACCATGGCAGCAGGCAGCCACCGATGAAATGGCATAATCGCAGCTTTACCGATGCCAAATACGAACAACACTAACAACAGACTTGCAGTCGTCGTATTCACATCAACTGGGAAGACGCCTCCTTTCGTGAACTCCAACGTACCTGCCACAAACCAAGTACCGATAATCGCAAGCAAGAAAAATGCAATCGAGGTGATCAGCAATACCGACAAATAGGTACGCCCCCCTGCACGTGCTTCTTCAGTCCGGGCATGAACCACCAGAGGCCAGGTAGCTAAAGTTAATGCCTCATAAAACAAAAACAATGTAAAAAGGTTAGCTGACAAAGCGATGGCCATGGTGCAGCTTATCGCCACAGCAAACCAAGCGAAAAATGACGTTTGATGCGACTCCCCATGTCCTCGCATATAGCCAATCGCATACAAGGTTGTCACTGGCCAGAGCAACCCCGCCACCAACATAAAAATGAGCCCTAACTCATCTAAACGAAACGCTAAACTAATTCCTGGCAAAGGTTCTGCAAGCGTCACACTATAGGGCTGGAAGTCCTGCTGGATCATCACAACCGTCGCCGCAACAATGAGCCCTGCAACTATGGAGATGCTATCTCGTAAATTGGGGTAGCGGCCAGCTGCGAGCACTAGACCCGCCGCGACTAATGGCAATAGTAAGGGGATTAGTAGCATAAAACTCATTGCCCACCTCCCATTAAATCGCTTGTGATCCCATCAACGACCATTAACGTGAAACCAGTATTGAGGCCAAAATAGATATTCGCCAACGCTAATAGCAATACAGGCGCTAGCATCCCGATCGGTGCTTCTGATTTCTGAGGATTGGTTGCTGGTTGGAAGTAACCAGCATCAATGACTCGCCAGGCGTAAACTGCAGTCGCTAGCGACGAAATCAAAATTGTACCGGCTAACAGCCACCAATCGTTCTCTATAGCGGCCGATACCAAATACCATTTGCTGATAAATCCAGCGGTGCCAGGCAAACCCACTAGACTCGCGCAGGCAATAGCGATTGCAGCCATCGTCAACGGCATGCGTTGCCCAAGGCCGGACAATTCCTTAAATGTGGAATCACCAAGACGATAGACCACGGCACCCAAACTCAGAAACAGCGCGCCTTTCATCAGCGCATGATTAAACGTGTGGATCAATGTTGAACTCAGTCCAGTTTGGTTCGCCATGCCAAGCCCGAGCACCAGGTATCCAATCTGCGCGACACTCGAGTAGGCGAACATTCGCTTAAGGTTGTTTTGACTAATTGCAATCAGAGAGCCCGCAACGGCGGCAGTGATACCGAGTGCCACCAAGATCGTGGACATGGGTAAAAAGTCAGTGCCAAAGACGGTATAAGTGAATCTAATAAAAAGATACAGGGCGACCTTTGTTGCTGTCGCTGCCAGAAAAGCGCTCGCCGCAGAAGGCGCGTAGGTGTAGGCATTTGGTAGCCAAAGATGCAAAGGAAACAGCGCCAATTTGAGAAGCGTACCAAGGGCCATAAAAACGAACGCCGTTGTCACGGTGCGACTTTGGCCGACGGTTTCTAGTCGCTCGGCTATATCGGCAATATTCAGCGTGCCAGTCATGGCGTAAATAAGCCCAATTCCGATGAGAATGAAGGTCGCACCGATCGTACCAAGAATCAGGTATTGGAACGATGCCCAAAGTGCGAGCTTGTTTCTCCCCATCGCTATGAGCGTGTAGGAAGAAAGTGCTGATATCTCCAGCATGACAAAGATATGAAAAATGTCACCTGAAGAAACGACACCCATCAACGCGCCGAAACAAAGCAGATAAGCAACATAAAAGTAGACCCGACGACTTGGCTCTATTTCATATTCAACACTTTGTCTTGAAAAGAGCGCAACCAGTGAACCGAGTAGCGAGATGATCAACAACATCCAAGCACTCATCAAATCTATACGATATTCAATGCCGTAGGGTGCTTCCCAGCCGTCCAGCGCATAGGTCAGAGGCCCGGTAGAGAGTACCTGAACCAGAATTTGCCAGGAACAAACCAATGCTAGAATTGACGCTAGCACTGTCATCAACCACGCTATGCTCGCTCGATTGATGATCAGACACACCGGTGCCGTTAGCAAAAGGATGAGGACAGGTAATACCGGTAAATGACTCATCTATTGCTCTCCGGCGCCTTCGGCGAGCTCTTCTTCTTCAATCGTACCAAAAGCCTCGTTGATCCGGATAATCAAAGCCAACGCCAGTGCAACCGTTGCGATGCCGACCACAATAGCGGTTAATATCAACACATGAGGTATCGGGTTCGAGTAGAGAACCGTTTTAGCATCTATGATCGGAATAGCGCCGCCCTCAATGTAGCCGATGCCGATATACAACATAAAAACAGATACCTGCATAATGCTAAGACCAATAATCTTTTTGATCAGATTAGCGTGGGCAATCACGATATACAGCCCAACCATCATCAATCCGATGATCAACCAATAAGCGAGCTGGTCAGGCATCAAAGATCACCTTCTTTCAAGACAGGTAGCTTTATCACGGGGCGTTGATCGAACTCTAAAAACACTCTCACCATCACAGCGGCCACCGTAATACCAACGCCCAATTCAACCAAGAAAATACCGAGCATTTGAGCGCTGACCTGCTGACCACCTAGATAGGTGTAATCTAGAAAAGCACCACCGTTTAACATGGCCGCAAATCCTGTTCCTGCGTATAGCAGAATGCCAAATGCCGCTAATAAACGTGTGACACGATCACTCATCACGGTTCTTGCCGCTTCTGGGCCGAATAAAATCGAGTACAAAATGATAGCGGACGCGAAAATGACGCCCGCTTGGAAACCGCCGCCCGGCCCATAATCGCCATGAAACTGCACGTAAAGTGCAAACATCATAATAAGTGGCATCAACATTTTACTGACGATACGCAGCACAGTGTGCTCGTACAAAAATGATCCAGAGGTTGTCGATTTCACATTTGACGTGGGCGAAATCAAAGAAAGCACTCCAACACCCGCAATAAAGATCACCACCAGCTCACCCATGGTATCAAAGCCACGATAGCTGGCCAAAATCGCCGTCACCACATTAGGGACACCGGTCTCTTCGACAGATTTCTCAAGATAATAGGCTGACAGATGCTGATGGGCGGGAGCATCGGCGCTACCGTAAGCAGGCAAATCTGCAGTGCCATAGATTAATAAGCAACCGGTAACAGAAACAACCGAAAGTGCCAGCCAGTTGCGTCGCTTTTGCGGCTTGGCATAGCGCCGCGTCAACGCCAGCGTCTTGAGCAAAAGCAATGTCGATATACCCGCACCAACCGCGGCTTCGGTGAAGGCGACATCGGCGGCATCCATCATGACGAATAGGCTCGCCGAAACCAGCGAGTAAATCCCAGAGATCATGATGACGGCAAAAAGGTCTCGAAACAGGACCACCGCAATGGCGGCACTGAAAAGAAAAGAAAACAGAATCAAGTCTACGAGGAGTTCGATGAGTCACCTCCTTCACCGTTGAGCTCGTCGTTACCCAGATCGACTTTGGCTGAGGTGATGTTCGCTGCTTTTTCAGATTCTGGTTCTGGCGAGAGCCCTGCATGCACTGCTGCTTTCGCCAATGCGTGGGAGGACGTAGGACTGGTGATGAAGATAAACGCCAAAATCAGCGCCAACTTAACGACCTCATTGAAGTCCATCGATAGCAGCATCAACGCGACAACAATCAGTCCAGCACCCAGAGTGTCTGAAACACCAGCGGCGTGCATCCGCGTGAAAAATTCGGGGAACCGCAATACACCCACGCCCCCTGCAAAACAGAAGAAACATCCTGCTAGCAACAAAACCGGAGCGACGAAGGTCTGCAATGCATCAACAATCACTCGTTCGTCCCGTTTTCTGCACTTCGCTCAAAGTACTGCAGCGCACCGATCACAGCCACGAAATTAATCAGCGCGTAAACCATTGCGACATCTAATAGAAACCCGGCGTCAGTGACCAATGCTATGATACAGATCAACAGCACTGTTTTTGTACCAAACATGTTTACGGCCAAGATTCGATCGGGCAATGTTGGGCCAAGGAACGCCCTCATGAGTGCAAAGCCCATAACCGTCAAAATAGCCAATGTCGCGATAGACAAAATCATATTTATTCGACACCGCTCACTCTATTGTCGATCGACGTCACGCCATCTATTGCTGGCATCACCAGAGCATGCACGGTCGCTCTATCCCCTTTAAGATCAATGACAATTGTGCCGGGCGTCAATGTGACAGAATTAGCAAAAATGACTTTTCCTATATCCGATTTTGAACTCACTTTAAATTCGAAACAGCCAGGCTGAATAGATTTTCTGCCGCGAAAGGCGCAGGCGGTAACCGCCAGACTCGATAACACGACCTCTTTTAACAACCACAACCAGTAAGTAAAAATGCCGCGATCAAGATGCAGCGGCTGAGACTCATGGTCGACAACATCCATTCGTGCGCAAACCCAAACGACCAGCACCACCGACAGCGTGCCCAGGGATATGAGGAATGCTGTGTAGTGGCCAGATAACACCAGCCAGAAAACCGCGAGCACTAGCGACAGACTGGCGGTATGGCGGGTTAGCTTCATATGGTTACACCGCATTTCCGGTTGATTGACACGAGACGAACCTCCTTATTTTCAGCCAGCCCCATCTTTAAAATAGCTGCAACGTGGCGGGGGTCAAGTAACTGTACCACCGTCGGCCACTAAAATTGTATTCCCTCCAGTTCAATCCGCTATTCGAAGGATTTATGCTAAACATCGGATCGCTCGATCATTCTTTGCCCATGCTGGGCGGCACTGCTCAAAACTACTGCGCCTTACGCGAGTAAACCAGCACCTGACAAGGCGCGCTAACACCGGCCTAACGCCTGTTCTAGCGGTCAGATCTCTAGTATCGTGCGTGCCATGACAAACACCCAAGACAAGCTCGCCAAACGGTGGCAAACCCGATCACCCAAGGACGTTGGCAACCAATTATCTGCGCCACTATATGGCGGAGATGGGGATTGGGACCTACCGAAAGATATCACACCAAAAAAAGAGCTGCTTTATCTTGCGGTGGGCATTCCTGATACCGGTACGCTACCCAAAAAACAGCTAGAAATGGCCTCGCAGATCGTATTTGCCAAACCCGGCGACGCAGCGCTTCGATACGGTTTCGGGTTAGGTCCACAGAATATCCGGCAGTGGCTTGCAAATCGGCGCAATCAGGACGAAAACACCAGCGTCACCGCAGAATGGTTTCAAATGACCAACGGCTCCTCTGGCGCGATCGATTTAATTGTCCGCTCGTTGATTAATCCAGAAGATGTGATCATCTCTGAAACACCGACCTACATGGGGACATTGCACAACTTCCGCGGCGTTGGCGCCGATATTAGATTCGTGCCGATGGATGAAGATGGAATGCGCGTCGATGCGTTAGAAACGCTCCTGACCCAGCTGAAAGAAGAAGGCAAAAACGTCAAAATGCTCTATACGATTTCGGCGTTCCACAACCCGACCGGTTGGACGCTATCTGAAGCCCGTCGGCATAGAATTTTAGAACTCGTCTATGAGCATGACGTCATGATTCTCGATGATGAAGCTTATCGAGATTTATGGTTTGACGAACCACCACCACCAAGCTTTTCTGCTTTGGCAGGCGGCTGGGGCGTTGTCAGCACAGGCACCTTTTCTAAAACTGTGGCGACCGGCGTTCGAGTTGGCTGGGTCCACGCCCGGCCAGAGTTGTTGGCGCTGTTTTCTCGAATGCGCTTTGCTATGGGCCAAAATCAAGTCGGCCTTCGAGCAATGAGCGAATTTTTAGATAACGGTGATTTTGACCCACATCTGACAATGGTTCGAGAGGTCTACCGAAACAAGCGAGACACACTTCACGCTGCACTCAAACGAGAAGTTTCAGACTATATGGAGTGGACCGTTCCCCACGGTGGATTCTATTTTTGGGCCAAACTCAAACCCGGCTTGCCATTAGAAGAAGTCTGGCGCACCGCTGTGCACGAAGGTGTTGCCGTTAACAAAGGGACTGGCTTTTCAGCGGGCGGAGGCGAAAGCCAAAACTGCATTCGCATCGCCTATGCCTGGACACCCGTCGAACAATTTGATGAAGCGGCAATACGATTAAGAATTGCGTTTGAAAGAGTCAGCGCCGGAGACTCGGCTTAAGTTTGATTTTGATCAAAGAGAATAACAAGAATAAAGGGCAACAAGATGAAGTTACTTTTGAGCGTATTAGTCTTACTGGTGCCGCTAGGGGCTGTTGGAAAAACGATTTTACTGACCAACGATGATGGCTTCGACGCGCCAGGTATCACCGCCCTTTACGAAGCATTAACGGCCGCAAAGCACACCGTTATTCTAGTTGCACCCGCAACCCAGCAAAGTAGCTCGTCTGCCAGCAGCCAAAATGGTGGCATTACCTTGACGCAACACACAGACAGCATCTACTCGGTGACCGGCCGACCAGCCGACGCGGTTCGTATCGGATTGGCTGAAGTATTTAAGGATTCAAACCCAGACCTGGTGATATCAGGCGCCAACTTTGGCCAAAATGCAGGCCGGGACGTCATCGTTTCAGGTACCGTCGGCGCAGCGGCAACGGCGCTCGCTTATGGTATTCCAACCATCGCGATTTCTGTCGAGATCAAGTTTTCTGAATTAGAAGATCGCTTCCCATCGACTTTAACAGCGATGAAGGATGCGGCGAGTCTGGTCGTGGATCTTCTGGATGCTGACCCCAAATTGCCGGCCGATGCGATTTTAAACATTAACTACCCCGCTGTGCCAAAAGATCAGGTTAAAGGGGTCATCGCGACGACGCTTGCTGACCACTCACTTTTTGACGGCACCTATCGAAAAGCACCTGATGGCACCTTACGCGGCAATTTCAACCTTACACCGCCAACGACTGCTGGTACCGATGCCTATGAATTGAGTCGGGGATACGTGACTGTCACGCGCCTTGACGGAACCTATGGAATGTCAACAAACCGAACGCTGCGCCGCTTGGCGAGAGCACTAGACAAATCCATCTCTGTGAGCGGTAAATAGCTTAATAGACGCCATCAAAGAGCAGCTATTGAATCACACCGCGAACCCTTAGTTCCGCGATCTGCTCCGGTGCAAGCCCCATCTCGCTCAAAATAACATCACTGTGTTCGCCAATATCGGGCGCTTTAGTGGCACCGACTCGATCGACGGCATCCACATTGAGTGGATGATTAATCACGTAGGGCACCGCTGAGTTCGGATCAGTTGGGGGTGCCACAATGTTATTCGCATACACCATCTCGTCGTCCATCAACTCCTCAATAATACCAATCCGGACAATATTGAGCCCGGCCTCGGTAAATTCCTCCCGCCACTCATCAGAGGTACGTGTCAGCAAACGTTCCTGAACAATTCCGACTAATGCTTCGGTGTGTTCTGCAAAGGATTCAGGCGTGTCAAATCTGGGGTCTTCAAACAGTGTCTCTAGATCCAACAAGGAGAAGAATGCCACCAACTCATCGGGACTTCTGACCATCGTAATCTGCAGCCAGCGATGGTCCTTACATTGATAGATAGAACCAGCGAACGTACGTTTCTGGCGCGTCGCCCGGTAGTTTACGTAATCGCTACCGGCAAATCCTGCAGAGGCAATGCAAGCAGCCGACCAGACACCGTTCGCGAGTAAGGAGGTATGCACCATTGAACCCTCTTGGGTTCTCTCGCGATGCAAAAGTGCTGTTACTATCGAAGCATAAAGTGATACTGCCGAGTGATGATCGCCCATCCCTGGTACTGCAATGGCTGGCCGACCATCTCGATCGCGCACTAGATCCATCAATCCAGACCGCGCCCAATAGGCCACCAGATCAAAGCCTTCTTTATCTCGATCAGGACCTTGTTCGCCATAAGCGGTTAACGACGCATAAATAATCGATGGGTTAATGGCTTTTACATCGTCATATTCTAGCTTCAGCTGACGGCGCAGGGGAAAAGGTTGATTGGTGACATAGACATCCGCTTGCTCGATTAGCTTAGCGAGAATCTCTCGACCTTCATCCGCCTTTAAATTGAGCGCAAGATCACGCTTGTTACGAGCATCGGTCTCCCACATATAGTTGTGCTCGGCATCGGGATAACCTGGCAACCCGGAAAGCGTACGGTACTGATCACCCTCTTCTGGGCGCTCGATTTTGATTACGTCAGCGCCAAAGTCTGCCAGAATCGTCGCCGCGACAGGCCCCGCAATCCAAGAGCCCACATCCAACACCTTTAACCCCTCAAATAGCAACTTCGACACACATCCCCCTTGATTACATTTTATTGTTGTACTGGTTTTGACCTAATACCGGCGATTGTGAATAAGCGCTATTCGAACCCTCGGACTTTTCCACGCTACCGCGACACACTAGACTTCATTACTTATAACTTAACAAAACAAGACGGACCATGACCATGCAATTATTTGCTGACCTCAGTCAGCCCGCGAGCGTCAACACCAACGAAATTGATTGGGTGCCATCACCACTGCCCGGTGTTGACCGACGCATGTTAGACCGCATTGGAGATGAGGTTGCCCGCGCAACCACGATTGTGCGCTACCAGCCCAATTCATTTTTCTCCCCCCATAATCACACCAAGGGTGAGGAATATTACGTGCTGGAAGGTACCTTTTCAGACGAATCAGGTGACTACCCTGCAGGATATTATGTGCGCAATCCAGACGGCTCATCGCACCAACCTTTCACCAAAAAAGGCTGCCGCATCTATGTGAAATTGCGCCAGATGGACGTCGAGGATCAAACTTTTGTGACGACGAATACACTGGATAGAGCTATCTCGCGGATTGACAGTGTGACGAC
This sequence comes from Candidatus Azotimanducaceae bacterium, assembly GCA_051278195.1. Classification (GTDB taxonomy): domain Bacteria; phylum Pseudomonadota; class Gammaproteobacteria; order Pseudomonadales; family Azotimanducaceae; genus JAHRVQ01. The sequence continues at coordinate 193,687 of JBNMQM010000002.1, read as the reverse complement.
ACTGCCGTTGCACAAGTTTAAAACTGAAGAGGTGATGATTCGTGAACTAAAGCAAGGTCAAACCTATACGGAATCATCCAATGCGGGCCTCGAAGTCTTAGTATTGTCCGGAAAAATAAGAGCGTCCGATGGTGTTCAGGCACAGACTTACGAAACTGAACATTGGTTACGCTGGCCAGGGCATCAGTCTATATCTGTTAGCGCTATCAGCAACGATGTTCGATTATTGGTTAAAAAAAACCACTTATAAGCGTGCTGGCTTGAACGTCAGGGTGAAGATCAACAGCGGCACATACACTGCACAGGTAAACCAATAGGGATAGTCCGGTTGAATAGTATACAAAACCGTTCCCAGTAGCGGGCCGATTGTAAACCCTAACGGTGCACAGGAATTAGCAACACCAGCGACAGACCCCTGCTCTTCTTGTGAGACAGCAAGCGATGCGCCCGACATAAAACCAGGGCCCGCCAGACCCATCCCGAACCCCTGAATGGCCATTGCCATCGTCAGCAGCCATCGACTCTCTGCCATTGCCATCATCAAAAATGCACCGATCAAAATAGGCATCGCAACTTTCAGCAGGGTAAACGGCTGAACATGCAGGCGAGGTAACACCAGCACTTGTGCCACGAGAGAAAAGAATGCCGATAGCATCATCCCAATGCCTACCACCTGTGCAGTCTCTGCCGCAGTAAGGTTTAAAGTATCCTGAAACCGAAAGGCCATGGTCTGTTGCACAATCGCAAAGCCCATAAACATAAAGATGCCGACAAACACGAAGGGTAAAATTCGGGGATCGGTATATTTCAATCGCTTTGGTTTCGTTTTCATCAGCAACACGGGCGCAGGGGGTAGTGCAATCAACACCAAGATGGCCGCGATGAGTGTTACCGCTGCAGAGAACCAGATTGGCGTTAACAGCGTGTAGGCCGCCAGCACCCCGCCGACTGCAGGCCCTAGAATTGAGCCAAGATTACTTGCTGCGCCAATCTGCCCCATCCCTTTGGTGCGAGTTGAGATATCGGTAATGTCCGCCATGTACGCAGTAGATGCCGGCTGCGTTGCTGCCATCACAGCGGCGTTACTGACCCGGGCGATGGTCAAACAGAGAAATGCAGTGGTTGGCACAAAGAAACCCATTAACGCTGCCTGAAAGACACTGGCAAACAACACGGTACCGAGGCTATAGCCAAACAAGCCAATCAAAATGACCTTGCGCCGACCCCAGGTATCGCTGACCCGGCCCCAGATCGGCATGGCAATAAAGACCGTCAGAGAAGATGCCGAAATAATCGCACCCACCTGAATTTCAGATAGGCCAATCTCTCGACCGAGCGGTGCTAGCACAGCAAAAAGAATCGTCTGAGAAAAACCCATCGCCATCACCGAAGCGAGCAACGTCCCTTTAGCGAACTTCAGCGGAAACGTGTCATCGTTACTCAAGCGTAATCAGCCATGTTCAACACTTTTTCTAACCCTTTGATGCGGTCACCCGCGTGATGGTTGACGTAAAGTATGGTCGTCTCGCTGGACGCACAAATAATTTCGATCAGTGATAGCACCAACTGCCGATTTACCTCATCCAAGCCTAAACAAGGTTCGTCCAAAATGAGTAGCTGAGGGTGCTTCACCATGGCCCGGGCAATCAACAATAACCTTTGGTCGCCATAAGAACATTGGTTAAAGGGCTGATGCGCCCTATCGCTAAGACCCAATAACTCCAACCATTGCTTAGCAATAGCCTGTTGGTTCTCAGTCGCTTTCGCATAAAGGCCAATACTGTCGTAGAAGCCCGAAATAATAATGTTCTGTAAACTAATGCTGACCCGGTATTCCCACTGCAACGCCGTGGATACATAGCCCATGTGTTGCTTCAAGTCCCAGATACTCTCACCCTGGCCCCGCTGATAGCCGACCACCTGAATATCGTTCACATAACACTGGGGATGATCGCCAGTGATTAGATTCAGTAGGCAGGTCTTACCACTGCCGTTAGGACCAACAACTTGCCAGTGCTCGCCCGGATTTACCTGCCAGTCAAGATTAGAAAAAATGGTGGTGTCGCCATAAGCCACTCGGCCAGATATCAGCTTTACCAGAGGACCTGGCGCAAGTATCGGTACGCGATCAGCTAGTTCGGACGCGGGGATCACAAGATCATCGCGTTGCAATTGCAACAGCTGCCTGATAATCGGCAACTCATCTTCGATGCGGCCTTGATGGGAAATACGACCTGCTACCATGAGCGCGGCACGAGACACCCAGTCCGGAATTTCGTCCAAACGATTCAGCACCAACACTATCGTGGTGGACCGAGCAACTCTCTTGAGTTGGTCGATAAGTTGGGCGGTTGCATCCGCATCGAGACCATCGAAAGGCTCGTCGAGCACCAATAGTTCAGGCTCCGCCGCGATGGCACGGATGAGCATCAGCTTTCGAGTTTCACCAGTGGAAAGATGGCGGAAACCACGATCTAGTTTATCGCCAAGACCAAACGCCTCAATCAACGATTGAGAAACGTCAGGGTTTCCACCCGCCAACACCTCTCGAACGGGTGTGCCGGTATACACTTCATCGGTGATAACGCTGTCGTCTTTTTCGCGTTCAGAATCAATCATTGCCCGCTGAACTTCAAAGGAAACCAGCTGGGCCGACGGCAACTCGGACTGTGCGCCCGATACTAACTGCCCTTCACCAACCAAAGCAGCCGCCAATGCAGACTTACCCGAACCGTTGGCACCAAGCAGTACCCAGTGTTCACCAGGTGCTATCTCAAGACTAATATCTTTGAGTGCATAGACTTCAGAAAAACGAATCTCGCACTGTTGAAACCGAATGGGGCGCAATGACGTTAGACGATCTTTTTCATTGCTCCCATGTAGCCACGTAATACCTTGCCGATTTTTTCAACGCTATGGCTACGAAGCTCATCGTTCACTTCAATCAAGCGCTGATTGTCGACCGAAAAGTCGTTCAAGCCAAGACCACGACCAATCACATCCGTATCCACTGTTTTCATAAAGTCAGCCAACAATGGCAAACAGGCGTGGTTATACAGATAGCAGCCATACTCCGCCGTATCTGAAATTGTGCTGTTCATTTCAAACAGCTTTTTGCGAGCAATGGTGTTGGCAATTAACGGCGTTTCATGAAGGCTTTCATAGTAAGCGGACTCTTCCTTGATACCAGCAGACACCATGGTTTCATAGGCAAGTTCAACACCCGCCTTCACCATAGCCACCATCAATACACCGTGATCAAAGTATTCTTGGTCGGTGATTTCGATATCTGCCGCAGCCGTTTTTTCAAACGCCGATTCACCGGTCTCTTTACGCCAGCCGAGCAGGTTCACATCGTCATTGGCCCAGTCTTCCATCATCGTTCGAGAAAAGTGGCCCGACATAATGTCATCCATATGCTTCTCGTAAAGCGGACGCATGATGACCTTTAATTCTTCCGCCAAATCATAGGCTTTGATCTTTGCTGGGTTGGACAAACGGTCTAGCATATTGGTCACACCGCCATGCTTCAGCGCTTCAGTCACGGTTTCCCAACCGTATTGAACCAGCTTGGCGGCATAACCCGCCTCGACCCCTTGTGCGACCATCTTATCAAAACACAGCAAAGAGCCTGTCTGCAGCATGCCACAGAGGATAGTTTGCTCACCCATCAGGTCAGACTTCACTTCGGCAATAAAGGAGGACATCAGAACGCCGGCCTTGTGGCCACCGGTACCTGCGGCGTAAGCCTTTGCAAGTGCAAGACCTTCACCGCGCGGGTCGTTCTTTTCATGAACCGCAATTAGAGTTGGAACACCAAAGCCGCGCTTATATTCTTCTCGCACCTCAGTACCGGGGCACTTCGGTGCCACCATAATGACCGTAATATCTTCTCGAACCTGCATGCCCTCTTCGACAATATTGAAGCCATGTGAATAGGCAAGACAGCTATCTTTCTTCATCAATGGGACGATCTCACCGACGACAGCGGTATGTTGTTTGTCCGGGGTCAGGTTAAGTACCAGATCCGCCGTCGGGATCAGTTCGTCATAGGTGCCGACGGTAAAACCATTTTCAGTGGCATTCTTCCAGCTCTGACGCTTCTCTGCGATTGCCGAGGCACGCAACGTATAAGACACATCGAGGCCGCTATCACGTAGATTCAAACCCTGGTTCAGCCCCTGCGCACCACAACCGACAACTACAAGCTTTTTGCCCTTTAGGTAGTTGGCACCATCGGCAAATTCCGAGAGATTCATAAATTCACATTTACCCAGCTGGGCAAGTTGTTCGCGTAAAGACAAAGAATTGAAGTAATTGGCCATGGTGTTTTCCGAGAATGTTTGAGAGCGGTTCTAAAGTGGTTCTATTGATGTTGATAGTGATATGACTTTCAGGGTGGGTACCTTAAGCGATTCGCGTGCTTGCGTAAAATGCGATATTCGGGATATATATCCCGAATACCGAAACTTCGCTATCTCTTAACTCAGTGCTTGTTAACTGAGTGCTTCATAAAGCGTCTCTTAAATAGACGATCAAGCTTTTAGCATCAACTCCGTGTATTTCGGCTGCGGCTCGATCTCTAAACCTAGTTTCGCCATCAACGCCAGATCATCATGGTTCTCAGGGTTCGGCGTGGTCAGCAATTTGTCTCCAAAAAAGATCGAATTCGCACCAGCTAGAAAACACAGCGCCTGACTGGACTCATCCATCGTCTCGCGTCCGGCAGAAAGTCGAATGTAGGATGCAGCCATCATAATCTTGGCGACCGCGATCGTACGAGCGAAATCAATAGGGTCAATTGCCTCGGTCGCAGCCAAAGGCGTTCCAGCAACGCGAACCAGATTATTGATCGGCACGCTCTGGGGATGTTCAGGCAAATTCGCCAGAGTGCGGAGCATTTCGACACGGTCTTGGGGTTTTTCACCCATTCCGACAATGCCGCCGCAGCAGGTCTTCATGCCTAAATCTCGCACATGGCCAAGGGTATCCAAGCGGTCCTGATAGGTTCTGGTGGTGATAATCTCCTTATAATATTCAGGTGACGTATCAAGATTATGGTTGTAGTAGTCGAGCCCTGCATCGGCAAGACGCTTAGCCTGCTGGGCCGTTAACATCCCAAGTGTGACGCAGGTTTCTAAACCCTCCTCCTTCACAGCAATGACCATATCAATGACCTTTTCAAGATCACGATCTTTGGGGCTACGCCAGGCGGCGCCCATGCAGAACCGGGTTGCACCCGCAGTCTTTGCCCGCTGGGCAGCTACGCGAACTTTTTCTAACTCGAGCAAACTTTCTGTTTCAACTGAAGTGTCGTAACGATTGCTTTGCGGGCAATAGGCGCAGTCTTCAGGGCATGCGCCTGTTTTGATCGAGAGTAGCGTTGAAAGTTGTACTTGATTCGCGTCGAAGTGCGCGCGGTGCGCCAACTGAGCTTGAACAATAAGATCAGCAAACGGTAAATCAAACAGAGCTTGTACTTCTTGTGTGGTCCAATCATGACGCAGGTCATGATTGCCTGATGCTTGACTCATGGTATTCCTATAAATGGGGTAAATTTAGAACGATTATAATAATGGAGATCTCAGACAAAAAAAATCCCGGAGCTCAATTAAGCACCGGGATCTATTTTTCAAACACAGACTAGAAGGAGTAAGAAACTCCAGCGTAGTAGTAAGCGCCGTTAAAGCCGAATGGAGCAGATCGGCGTGAAAAGTCGAACACGCCTGGGCTTGAGACAATAACATTGCCCGCTGCGTCAACGATGGTACCCGTTCGTGAGTTGCCGATCGTATTACGATCAGGCGTCTCGTCGGTCAGGTTGTTTGCGCCAGCATTAATAGAAATGCCTTCACGAACTTCCCAGGCAACACGTAGGTCGAGCAACCACTGAGCGTCATAAGTCTGACGACCACCGTCAGTCACTGTGTACTCACCATATCGGTTCAGAGCCATGTTAACGCTCCAGTCATCAAGACGGTAAATACCACTAATGCTGATGCGGTCTTCTGGCTGCCATTCTTCAATGATTGAGATGTCTTGAGTTGAGAACACACTGTCAACGGGTACAGCAGAAAGACCACTACCTGACGGTGTAAAAAGATCAACGACATCAGTTTCAGTGAAGTTAGCGGCCAACGTCAGGTCAAGTGAACCACGAGAGACTTCAGGATTCCAAGTCGCTACCAGGTCAACACCACGAGTTTCAGTGTCAGCACCGTTCAAGAAAAACTGACCAGCACCGGCTCCAGCAGCAAGAAGTGCCGCATCAAGTGCAGGCGCAAGGCCAGCACCCAATCGATTACTGACAACAATACGGTCGTCGATATCAATCGCGTAGTAGTCCACAGTCAAACTTACGTTTTCCAAAGGATTGGCGACGAAACCAATGCTGAAGTTACTAGAGTCTTCTTCCTTCAAAGCAGGGATACCAATGGCTTGAGCCAAAGTACTGTCGTTACGGAAAGTCCCGATCTGTTGCGCAACCAAAGCGCCACCGACAGAAACAAACTGAGTGCTCACATTGTTGAAGAACAACTGCTGCATAGACGGTGCTCGGAAACCCGAACTCACGGCAGAACGCATACTAAACATATCGTTGAAGCGATAGTTAGCCGCGACTTTAAAGTTGGTTGTGTCGCCAAAACCATCGTAGTCGTCATAACGAACGGCACCGCTGATTAGGAAGTCATCGGATACGTCATATTCTGTATCTAGATAAAAAGAAATGACGTTTCTGGTTTCATCCACTTCGTTGTTAGGCGCAATACCGCCGAAACCCTGAATACCGCCGCTACCGTTTGTGGCGAAAAGGTTCGCACCATTAACAGTGTCGTAATCACGGAAGGAATATTCTTCACCCGCATTAATGATGTATTCGTCTTCCCGTAGCTCGGCACCAATCGCAACCGCAAGGTCGCCATAGCGCTGTGTGAAATCTACGTTGATGGTCTCAAGACCCAGTTCTAAGCCATAGGCTTTCGCTTCACGTGACACAGTAGAGCGAATTTGAGCAGGAGTAAGTCCCCCGCCCCCTAGTGCTACTGGCTGTCCCTGCAAGTTTGCAAACGAGGAATTCAAAGAGTCGCTCGTTGTGTAATCAATGGTGTTTTCACCATTGGTATAAGAGACATCTAATGTCGAGCCATCATCAAATTCTGCGCGATAGCCAAAGTTGTAAGACATATCGTCGATATCAGAATTGATCTTAGGCAAGAAGCCCGCTGGAATGGTGGCATCGCCATCAGCTAGCGGCACGTTACCGCCGGAGTTATTGTTATGACGGAAGAAAGCAGCCGATTCATTGTCGCGTGCTGAGTAGGTAATGAAGCCATACAACTCACCCATACCTAGCTCAAATGCACCGTTAACCGTTGCTGCAAATTGCTCAGACTCTGCATCACCAATGCGGAACGTATCGCGAGTAGCCGTTGCTTCGCGTGGATCACCCAGCAGCAAGTTGCCATTACCTAGTGTTGTACAGCCAGGGAACTGACAAGAACCGTGTACACCTGCGCGATTCGTGAAACCACGATCACGAACATTTAGGCTGACGTTAAGAAAGCCTGAAGAACCTAGAGCGAAGCCTTTAGTCAGGTCGACGTTGGTTGTTTCGCCGTCGCCTTCGCTGGTTTCACCATAAGACACAGCAACTTTGCCGCCTTCATCATAGTCGTTAAGAACGATGTTGATCACGCCGGCAATGGCATCAGAACCGTATTGAGCGGCGGCGCCATCGCGCAGCACTTCAATGCGTTTAATAGATGCAGCAGGAATGGCGTTCATATCGGTACCTGCGGTACCACGTCCAACAGATGTATTGATGTGGATCAGAGAAGCCTGGTGGCGACGCTTACCATTGATCAACACGAGTGTCTGGTCTGGACCAAGTCCGCGTAGAGTCGCCGGCCGAAGTGCGTCAGTACCGTCACTGATGGATGAACTTGAAAAGTTAAAAGATGGCGCAATAGCTTGCAGCATCCGGCCTACTTCTGTTTGTCCTGTGTCTTCTAAAGCTTCTGCTGTTAATACGTCCACGGGAACGGGTAAATCTTCTGCCGATCGTCCTGGCGCACGTGAACCAATCACTGTGACCTCTTCTAAGTCTGGTGCATCACTCGCAACTGCGACCTCTGCTGCACCGCCTCCCAGCAGCACTCCGACCAGAGCGGACATAAATGTGTTTCGCTTTGACATGTTATTTTGTCCTTCATCTTGATTCAAAATAATACTCAGTTGACCCGTTTCCGAATATCGCGCCCCAAGGCCCGTATTCTTTAGCAGTAAATAAATTGCTATGCCCGGCTCGTACTCCCCTACCAGACGATTAGCTTTGAACTGTCTGGCCAAATCAAAGGAGAAAACAATGGTTTCATCCGCCTGAATCGCAAACTTTGTCAAAGCCAGATCTGCTCGCTGCGCCTCGATATCAAACTGCTGCTGAACATTGCTGAAAGCGGGTCTCGCTACAAGCAATATGAGCAACAAAATCCCGCGCAGGGAACCTGGTATTTTGAATAGACAGTCGGGCAGAAGAAATCCTCCATAGAAAAGTTCGAAAGTTTTACCCGTCGGACAACGAGGGTTCAAGTTCCGCTGAGGAGATAACAATTTCACCATCGATCCTGGTATAGGTCAGAGGGAAATTTTCAGTAAGAGAACTGAGCAAACCGTCGATATCTCCCGCCTTGAAAAAGCCGGCTATCTTTTGCGAACCGGCCTTCTGATCTAGCACTCGAAGCGACGTATCAGTGTAGCGGGCAATTTCAACTACCGCTTCGGAAAGAGACTCACCGCGAAAAATCAACATGCCATCACGCCAGGCTAACTCTTTTTGGACTAATTCGAGGGACAGACTGATGGCTTCTTTCACACCTTCTTTATCGATAGTGGCCCACTGACCCGGCAATATCACGATACGCTCGGCGACAGCCATTTCTGGTTGAGAAATGACGACCTTTCCCTCGGTCACAATCACCTCGATTGTCTCATTTGCCATTTCTACATTGAAAACGGTACCAAGCGCACGAACGGTACTTTCGCCAGCCTGCACAATGAACGGCCGCTCGGTGTCTTTCGCCACTGCGAACCTCGCTTCGCCTCGAATAAGCTCAATGAGCCGCTGTTCATCATTAAAGGAAATCTCGATACGACTGTTGGTATTGAGGTGCACCGAAGACCCATCGCTAAGCGTAACCACCCGGTTTTCTCCAACCAAGGTTGTATGCGAACTCGGATAAGAAACCGGGTAAGAGGCTGCATGAGGGGTAGACCTTACCTGTTCGACAACTTCTGAGCGCTGAATGCCGTTGATATTCGTTTGCGGGTCCACCAACCACAAGAGGCTAAGGCTGAGACACAGTATTACGCATGCGGCCACGCCTAACTTTAGAAAACTATTTTGACCTCGACGCGGCGGCAAAATGGCTGGATCAAATGGGAACAACGAAGATAGCTGATTGAGAACGCACAGATCATCCCAGAGTTCGGCTAGTTCAAATAGCACATCACGATGCGAGTCACCTTGCTTCAGCCAGGCACGAAATGCCTCCATTTCGTCCAACGTCAGTCCACGATCCAACCTTGTGATCCACAGGCTGGCTTCTTCTTGCACCTGTGCTCGGGTGCTTAGCGTGTGAATGTTACTTTTCGTCATGTTGTTGCTCTGCAATGGCACTTTTAAAAACCGCTGTAGACCCTTCTGTTGTCTGAGCATCGAGTGACTGCAGATAATCTGCACAATGCCGAAGCCCCTTTGCCACGTGCTTTTCAACGGTGCTTTCACTCAGCGCTAAATATTGAGCGATTTCCTTCTGGCTCTGGCCGTAAACTTTTTTCAGTATGAATGCTTTGCGCACATTCCCCTCAAGTTGATCTGCCGCCTGACAGAACGACAGAAATCGCTCATTGCTTTGGGCATAATGCTCAGGCGAAACAGTCGTATGATAATCGACAGATGACGCCACCAAATCCTCTAAGGGAACAGAGTATTTGTTATCCCATTTGTCTAAATAATTGAGTGCAAGATGCTTGGCTGTTTTAAGCATGTAAGTGCGTGCATATTTAATTTCGCTCGAAAGCTCCGCCTCAAGACTCTTAACGAAAGTTTCTTGAACAATATCCTCGACGTGCTGGACGCCCACAAAACGCCTTACATACCTTTCCAACTGGCTTCGAAAACTAAGAAACACTTTTGTTACATTGCTCAACCGCGCCTCCCCCCAGAGAGCTGATTCGCTAATATACCTCACTTTAGTGCCGAAACCGCCGTCTTACTTAAACATCCATCAACATCTCCTCAATGCGGTTCTTTACGCACTTGGCAAAAGACGCGTTCCTATCGGCACTGCAATCGGGCAGTATCTGCCCTCCAGCAGGCTAAGTGAAATTATGCGCAATATTGACTCAACAACCCCACTGATCGGCACCGTGGCCTCTCCAGCGATGCTTGCCGGCGCTTTTGCTGATCGCCAAGCGCTAATCTCTCAGGTCGCGGACAGCGGCATTGACCATGTGTTTATGGCAGATCACGTCAGCTTTATTAATGGCATGGGCATGGATGGCATAATCAACGCCGCCACCATCGCTGCTATGCACCCCACAATAAAAATTTGTATCGGCGTTTATCTACTCGCGCTGCGGCACCCGGTGCCGGTTGCCAGACAGCTTGCAACTCTGGCGCAATCTGCTCCCGGTCGGATTACGCTTGGCGTCGGCGTTGGCGGTGAAGACCGCCACGAAATGGAAGTCTGCGGAATAAACCCAAAGACCCGTGGCCGGCAGACCAATGAATGCCTAGACATCATCCGCAATCTTGCCAGCGGCGCGCCCTATTCTTTCAAAGGCGAATTTTTCGACATCGATAATGCTCGAATCAAGCCGGCAGTTGACCCGCAGATTCCAATTTTAATCGGCGGTCGAGCAGATGCTGCGATCAAGCGAGCAGGAACCTTTGGCGAAGGGTGGTTGGCTGTGTGGTGTTCTCCGCAACGATTCAGCAGTGCCATCACACAAGTTGAGGCCACGGCAGCAGAAGTTGGCAGATCCAATGTCGAGTGGCAGCATGGCTTGCAGGTCTGGGTAGGCGTTCACAAGGATCAAAAGCGTGCTCGCCAACTCATTGCTGATGAAATGCAGGCTTTTTATAGATTGCCATTTGAAGCTTTCGAAAAGTACAGCCCTTATGGCACCGCCGAGCAAATCGCTGATTTTCTGCGGCCTTATCGTGATGCCGGCTGCCGGCTCTTTAACATCAAACCCTGCGCGGAAGATGAGGCAACCGGCATAGACACCGTGGCTCGTGTTCGCACGCTGTTGCAACAGGCCTAATTCATGACCAAAAGATCCCCTACTTCGCGTACGTATTTCTCTCAGCGTCTCAAGCTCCATTACCTTGACTGGGGCAACCATGGCGCACCGCACCTGTTACTCATTCACGGTTCCCAGGACAATTGCCATAACTGGGACTGGACTGCCGAACAATTTTACGACGACTACCATGTCATCACACCGGATCTCCGTGGCCACGGCGACAGCGCTTGGGTAAAAGGTAGTCCCTATCAACTATTGGACTATGTCTACGACATTGCACAACTGGTGCAACAACAAGAACTAGAGCCGGTGAATATCATCGGCCACTCTTTGGGTGGCAGCATTGCCTGTTTGTACTCTGGCATTTACCCGGAAAAAGTCAACAGCCTTGTCTCCATTGAGGGGGTTGGCGCAGCGTGGTACATCCGTGGTGAAAGCGACCCACAATCCAGATTGCGAGAATGGGTTGAAGGCACCAGAAAACTCTCCGCACGCTCACCGAGAAAGTATGAAAATCAGACCACGGCCTATCAACGCATGAAAAAATCTAACCCGCACCTCAGCGAAGAACGTGCCCAGCATCTCACCAATCACGGCAGCAACCAAAATGAAGACGGCACCTATAGCTGGAAGTTTGATAACTACACTCACTCCGGCGCGCATCTCGGCATAAACTACGACGACTTAACGGCATTGTGGAACAAGATCGATTGCCCAACGATGTTAATGAATGCACGACAGGGTTTCGAACACCGCACAGGCCAAAACGATACGCTGCGATACTTTCGTCAGGGCAAGGTCGTGAATATCGATAATGCCGGCCATTGGTTACATCACGACCAGTTTCAAACGTACGTTGACGAAAGTCGGGCATTTCTTGCAGGCGCTCACCAGGAGGCCAAATAAAAGGCAGAACTGTTAGACTCTCCTTAATCTTGGTAGATCTCTGACTATGCTCGAACTGCTTCAATCAAATAGAATGCAATTGCTTGTCGAAACGCTGTGTGAGCGTCTTCAGCAACCAGATGATCCGTTTGAGCCAACGCTGGTGGTGGTCCAGAGTCAGGGCATTGGTCAATGGCTAAAAGTTGAGCTGGCCCAACGTCTTGGCATTGCCGCTAATATTGAGTGCATGCTGCCTGCAGAACTGATCTGGCGTTTGTATCAGCGCGTGTTGCCTAACGACTTACCGGACGAATCACCTTTTTCTCGACAACTAATGACCTGGCGCCTGATGCAGTTACTGCCAGAATCGAGTGAAAGCAGCATCCAGCAATATCTCACTGCCGGTGCAGACACTCAACTGCGGTTGTATCAGCTAAGTCACGTCATCGCCGGTCTGTTTGATCAATATCTTATCTATCGACCGGATTGGATCTACGCCTGGGAAACGGGCGAGGCCGATGCAGAATCGCCATGGCAAAGCGCACTCTGGCGAGAACTATTACAACAGCCTGGTATGGACCCGGAACTGCACCGAGCCAACTTACACAGGCTGTTTCTACGCGAGATGGCTCGCGATAATACCTCCCAAGCCAAACAAATCCCAAAGCAAATAAACTTGCTGGGCCTTGCAGCTTTACCCGCCATGCACTTGGAAACCTTGCAGGCAGTGGCACGGCAAAACCAGGTCTGTATTTACTTTTTAAACCCATCGGAACACTACTGGGGAGACATCGCGTCCGAGAAGGACATCGCCAAAAAATCGATACGTCAGATGATCGGCAAAGACGGCCCATTGCTTGAGGAGGACTATCTTGAAGTCGGCAATCCACTGCTCTCGTCCACCGGCAAGCAAGGCCGTGAATTTCTAGAGCTGTTACTCGACACCGAGGGCGTCGCTACCGTCGATCTGTTTCAAGACCCAGGCAACAACACCGTACTCAGCCGCATCCAAAGCGACCTGATGAATTTGGAATTTGGCGGCGAGATCTATCAGAGTGAAGGCGCGACACCTGTGCTGCCAAGAGACAGATCCGACACTAGCATTCAGATCCATTGCACTCACGGTCGAATGCGTGAAGTCGAAGTATTGCTGGATCAGATTCTCGCCATGATCGACCAGGCGGATCCGCAGCAGCCACTCGGCCCGGCAGATATCATGGTGATGGCGCCAGACATCAGTATTTATGCCCCTTATATTCAAGCCGTTTTTCAGAACAAATTACCATTCAGCATTACTGACCGACCTGCGATTGATCAATCCGCGGTATTGGTCGCTTTCAATAAGCTGTTATTGCTGCCGGACTCTCGCTTAACCGCCACAGAGGTCATGGACCTGCTTGAAATTCCAACGATTGCCGCACGATTCGATCTCGGTGAAGCCGACATTACCCGATTGCAGTATTGGATTCATGAAGCGGGCATCCGTTTTGAAATGGATGGGAAAAGCAAAGCTGATCGCTGGTCCTTGCCCGCCGAAGACTACAATACTTGGCGCTTTGGTCTGGACAGACTGTTATTGGGCCTAGCGATGGAATCAGCAGCAGGTCTATACGCACAGACAGCACCTTTTGATGTAAACCCCGGCGATGCTGAATTGATTGGTACCTTATGTCACCTGGTAGACCTACTGGCGAAGCATCGAGAAATATTATCTGAAGCCCACACCGCAGAGAAATGGCAAACTGCGATCAATAGCATGCTCGCTGAGCTAATGGTCCCTACCGCAGAAGAAGAGATTTCGCTTGCCCAGGTGAACGACGCACTCTCCTCTTTGGTCAGTCAAAATCGCGACACCCATTTTGGCGAGCCGATTACGCCAAGATTGTTCCGTCATTGGTTACAGGAACAGCTCCAGCAACCGCCACAAAATCGTGGCTTTGTTTCTGGCAGGGTCACCTTCGCGACATTGGTTCCAATGCGGAGCATTCCTTATCGTAGCGTTTGCCTATTAGGCATGAACGACCGAGAGTTTCCCCGTGAAGACAAGCCGCTCAGTTTCGATTTGATGGCAGTTGATTATCGCAAGGGTGACCGCTCTCGGCGGAATGATGACAGGTATTTGTTTCTAGAGTCACTGTTATCCGCCAAAGAACACCTCTACATCAGCTACATAGGCCGAGGACAGAAAGACAATAAGCCTAAGCCCCCGTCGGAGCTTGTTAGCGAGTTAATGGATTACCTGCAGCGCATTTACGGCGACAACTTTGTCCTCGATCACCCGCTTCAACCGTTCAGCAGCATCTACTACGAGGCGGATAGCCCAATACGCAGCTATTCAGACCAGTGGTATAAAGCAATAACAGACCGCACGCCCCATACGCCGTTTATTGATGCGCCACTGCCGCCAGATGCCGATAGCCAACTTGAACATATAGACCAGCTTTCTGCTTTCCTGCGCCATCCTGCGAAATACTTTTTAAACCAGCGTCTTGGCGTCTACTTTCGCGACGATGATAATGAAATGCGCGACACGGAGTCTTTTGCGCTCGATGGTCTAGATAAATACCAACTGGCGGATAGTGCTCTACAGATACAACTCAGCGACCAGTCCATCGAAGAATGGCAAGACTACACTCGGGCATCCGGCCTTGTCCTACCCGGTCCAATGGGCGAGCGTCAGCTACAAACAGAGCTAGACCTTGCTCGACTGATTGCTGCCGCCGTGACAAAAGTGTCCGCGGATGAATCCTTTCTCGCGCAATTTTCTATACTGGTATCAGGCATTCAGTTGCAGGCGGATATTGCCTTGCGCGGTGATCAACATATTATTGCCCGCACAGGTGAGTTACGTGCCAGACAAATATTAGACGCGTGGGCTCGACATCTAGCACTTTGCGCCAATGGCTACGACTCAGATACCTACCTGATTTCAAGAGGCAGCAATCGATCCGCAAAAACCGAAATCTTCAAAAATTTGGATTCCGCGCAAGCAATGCTTGAGATCGAGCAATTGACGCACCTCTATCAAGAAGGACTGTCTATGCCACTGCGATTTTTACCGCAAACCGCCTACGACCTTGCGACCCACAAAGATCAGGATTTGATCGCAGCCTTGGATGCGGCCCACAACAAATTCATGAAAGGTGGCGCTGGCAGCGAACGGGACGACCCCTACTACAATCGTCTGTTTGACCTCCCGACAGAGCTGAATGAAACATTTGCCAAACTCGCGAATCAGATCTGGCAGCCCATCCTTGTCAGTATGGGAAAGCGCCAATGACAATCCTCGACAGCCACACATTTCCGCTCTCTGGGCAACAACTGATCGAGGCCAGTGCTGGTACAGGCAAGACCTATACCATCTCAAATTTGTATTTGCGCTTGCTGTTGGGCCGGGACCCTAATCAACCAAGACCATTGCAAGCCAGCGAAATACTGGTGCTGACCTTCACGATTGCAGCCACCGATGAATTGAGAGACCGCATTCGAAATCGAGTGAACTTGGCCAGAAGCATTTTTGCCGGAGAGGTGGCCGCAACTGAAGATGAGTTTATCGCAAGGCTAATGGCTGAAAGTACTGACCTTGCCACTGACCGCAGATTGCTCACCGCAACACTGCAAACGATGGATGAGGCCGCCATATTTACGATTCATGGATTTTGTGCGCGCATCTTAGGAGAACAGTCATTCGATACCGGCATGCTGTTCAATCAAAACCTTGATGGTGATCGCGATCAATTGTTAGAGATGGCTGCTGAAGATTGTTTTCGCCAGAATATTATGACCCTACCCGGCTCAATTCGAAACATCGCACTTAAACGTTGGTCCGGGCCTGAAGCCTTGGTTAAGTTCGTTCAGCGGTTTTTGTTCCGCCACAACCTTCAGTACTTGCCACCCCATCAAGATATTGACGAACCGCTATCGGCGTTGTTTGACGATATTCGGCGCTGCAAAAAAATGTGGCTCGATGATGACGTGACTGCCTTGGTAGCCAGTTCGAATTTTTGGGGTGGCCGATTGACGGTTACACAATTGAAGCCAGAGCATCCTCAGTTTATCGAGGATTACTGTCGGAGCGACGATGTGAGCATTGAGCGATGGGAACCATGGACCCGAGCGCTTTTAGAAAAAAACAGCACCAAAAAAACTGTCATGCCTGATCATGAGATCTTCGAACTCATCGATGACATCTGGGCGCGCCAGCATCTGCTCAAAACAGTAGAAACCAATCTCTGCCATCTGGTTCGCGACAACGTTAAAACCAATATGAACCGGTTTAAAACCCAGTTCGGCCAACTCACGCTCGATGATTTACTGGTGGAAGTCCATCGCGCCCTTGCTCAGTCCGACCCAACCAACGTTATGGAGCACGATCTCAGCAACACGCTGCGCCAACGCTGGCCGGTTGCCATGATCGACGAGTTTCAGGATACCGACGATTTGCAATTCGAGATATTTACTCGCATTTACGCCAGCGGCGGACTCTTTTTTATCGGCGACCCCAAACAGGCCATTTACAATTTTCGCGGCGCGGATGTCTACACCTATATCAATGCTAAACAGAGTGCTGACAACACGTTCACTCTCAGCACCAACTGGCGATCAACACCCGCAATGATTGCGGCGGTGAATCACTTGTTCAATCAGACCGATATTTTTGGTGACGATAAACAGATCCCGTTTGAACCGGTATCCGCCGCTCCACCCAATATGCACAAGTCATTCACCATCGATGGTCAAGCACCACCACCCATGCCAATTTTTGTCAGCGATGCCGACAACAAAGACCAGCATCGAGAAAGACTTATGGCGCATGCGGCAGAAGAAACCGTTCAATTGTTACATCTGTCAAAAGAAGGCCGGGCAAAGATAAACGATAAACCGATTACGCCTGGGCAGATTGCTTTTTTGGTTCGCCAATGGCAAGACGCCAAAGCAGCAAGGCGAGCGCTGGCGGATCGAAATGTACGTAGCGTTTATGTGACGTTAGAGAGCGTCATGCTGAGTGATACCGCGGCAGATTTAAAACTGTTACTCGAGGCCGTTGTCGACCCGACCAATGAAATGGCGCTTAAATCTGCCCTGGGCACGCGACTCATGCAAACACCGGCATCAGAGATTGCTGCCCTCAATCACGACTGGTCTGCACTCCATCAAGTCATGGAAGAGTTTCAGGAATACCACCAGCGATGGGCATCGCTTGAGATAGCACCGATGATCGACCTGCTGATGACCCGTCGACGTATTCCTGAAAATTGGCTCATGCATCAAGACGGCGAAAGACAGATGACAAACTTGCGCCATCTCGCCGAAATTCTTCAAACACGGGCGATGGTCGCACCGGGCATGCGCCGATTACTAAAATGGTTTGGACGGGAAAAACTTGCTGCGGAACGGGTAGCGGTCGACGAGCGTCAGCTAAGGCTCGAAAGTGATCAAGACCTGGTACAAATTGTGACGATGCACGCGGCCAAAGGCCTCGAATATGACATTGTTATGATCCCCAATGCTGGCTTTGGTGAACCACGCAGCAAGGAGAGGGATCCGCTTTTTCACGTAGTGGATAACAATGGCAATTACCAACCTGCGATTGATTTTTCGACAGCACCTGAAAGCCTGGCACGCTACCATCAAGAAGATTTTAGTGAAACCATGCGACTGCTATACGTGGCGATCACTCGGGCACGCTACCGGTGCTATTTAGGCGTCCCTCTCGTTAAAGAAATTAAGGCAACGCCGATTGCAGCACTTTTGAAGTTTAGTGCTGATGACGCCGATGCTGATTCGGCGCTCAATGCGCTCCCAGAGGATTTATTTGCAACAGACGGATTTGTTGATCCAAGCCTTACTCGCTACGAACCAAAATCAGCAGCGCCTGACCTCATAGCACCTCCCGCAGCGCCATTCGTTTCGTCTAACTGGCGAATGCATTCTTACACCGGACTAACAAGACTGCTGAAACACGACGAAGACACGAAAGACGCAAAGGAAACAGTACAACCCAGACCAGGGTTTGGCGATGATGACAGCTATGCAGCCAACGATTCCCGGGATGGAACATCGGATCTAATCGGGGCCGGCAACGCTATCAGCTTCTCACGGTTTACGTTTCCAAGAGGATCACGAATCGGCATCGTGCTACACGACTTTATGGAACGACTGGATTTTATCGCTGATGACGTGGACATTCGCCAGCAAGCCGTGAGCAGTTTGCTCAAAATGGGCTTAGAGGATGCCAGCGGCGAGTGGCAAGACGTTCTTGTTGATTGGTTTCACGATATTGTTCGTACGCCGCTCATCAACGGCTTTTGTCTGCTGGATGTGACACGCAACCGGCGGCTAGACGAAATGGAATTTCACTTCCCGGTCAACGCAGATCAGACATTCCTCGATCATCTACAAGCAGAGGGTGTTCTGCACCAAGAAATGACCCTCGACACAAGCACTATCCAGGGCATGATGACTGGCTATGTGGATCTGATTCTAGAGCACGCAGGCCAGTACTATTTGCTGGATTACAAATCCAACGATCTGGGGCCAACCCAATTGTCTTACGCCAGCGCCGCACTGCAGGATGCCGTCCAACACCACCACTATGATCTACAGTATCTGATCTATTGCGTCGCATTGAACCGATATCTCAAACAGCGCCGGCCGGACTACGAATATGATCAGCATTTCGGCGGTGTGTGCTATCTATTTATGCGGGGTATGGATGCCAGCCCTGGTGCCGGCGTTTATTTTGATAAACCGGAAAAACAATTGATAGAGGCACTGGACGGATTGCTCTGCAGATGAACACATCGATGCACTACCCAATAGGCTCAAGCTATATCGATCAGCAGTTCGCGAATCTGCTGGCGAGAAAAGCCGCCATCACAGATATAAAACTGCTGACACTGTTTGCTAAACTCAGCGCTGCCTTGAACAACCAGAACAGCTGTCTGCGAGTGGATGACGCATCACTAATTTCAGCGTTAAGCACTCTGGATTGTGTGTCAGAAGTACGACCCGCGGATTTCGCCCATGACCTAAAGATTTCCACCCCCCTCGTACTACTCAATCTTGCTGACCATGCCTTGCTCTACACAGAACGATTTTTTCAATATGAAACACGTATTGCGAACGCGCTAATTCGCCGCAATATTCTCGTGACTGAGGACATCAGCGCTCTGCAGCCGTATCTTGAGCCTGGCGACGATCCCCGCCAAAGGTTGGCTGCCATCCAAGCAATGACGCGGCAGCTCACCATCATTAGCGGCGGTCCCGGTACTGGCAAAACCAGTACGGTTGTTAAATTCCTGGCTGGGCTAATAAAGGCAAATCCTGAATTTCGCATTAAGCTTGCCGCACCGACGGGGAAAGCCGCAATGCGATTGGGTGAAGCCATCCTCTCCGCCGCGACGCGTTTACCTGAAGCCATGCCAGGCGGCATGCCAACCACCGTCACAACTTTGCACCGATTACTCGGTGTCAGAGGTGATGGTCACTCTTTTAAGTATCATCGCCATCATCCAATCCCGACCGACGTCCTCATTTTGGACGAAGGTTCTATGGTCGATCTCGTTATGTTCGACCGCGTGTTGGATGCATTACCCTTAAATGCTCGGCTGATCATCCTCGGTGACCCATCCCAATTGCCCTCAGTAGAAAGTGGCTCGGTACTGGCGGACATCACGTGCCAGGGCAACTGCTACAGCAAGGAATACCGACTGGTGCTGGAAAATTTGGCCGGAGTGACGCTGACCAACACCGTGTTAAAAAATACCTCGCAGGATCAGCAGGATTCGAACCATTTACTCGCGGACGCTCACTGTGAACTTAAAACCAGTTATCGATTTCGAGATGACGAGGGCATTGGACAATTGGCCTTTAATCTCCGCAATAACCATTCGTTCGTGCCAGTCAGCAATGATCAAGTCCGCTTTGTACCTAACTTTGATGCACCAGAGTTAATGCAGGATATGCGTCGGCTGTATGCACCCTATTTAAAACTCTGCCTCGAAAACACTGACGCAAACCTGATGATCAATGCTTTTGATCAAGCGCGATTGCTCACGCCGATTCGGGACGGAGAATTTGGCGTTACCCTACTCAACCAACAATTCGAAACTTCTCACTTCCCAGATGCCCCTGCCTATTATCACGGTAAACCCGTCATGATCATGCGCAATCACTACGCTTTGCGACTGTTCAACGGCGACACTGGCGTTTGTGTTAAACGAGGTAACCGTATTGAGGTCGCCTTTAAAAATGGCGAGGGCGAGATCGTGTATTACTTACCAGCGCGCTTACCCCAACATGAGACCTGTTATGCGATGACGGTGCATAAATCTCAGGGGTCCGAATTTGATCAGGTTCTATTAGTACTGCCTAAATCAGATCGAGAGGACTTCATGAGCCGTGAATTGCTTTACACGGGTATCACCCGGACACGCTCAAAGCTAATTGTCTACCATACGGATGAGATCACCCAGCTGATGAGCCAAGCACGATTTAGTGGGCTATCGCTGCGGTTTTTGCCGTCAGGACAACCCATTAACCTACTGACACCAGCGGCAGACGAACAACTGGATTTGTTCTAGGCTTCTAGAGCAGAAACGCTTTTATGGGAGAACGTTCTATGGATATTGGCTGGCATGACATTTGTCTCAAAACGAGCAACATGGAGGCAAGTAAGCACTTTTATCAGGCACTGGGTCTTGACGTCACCCATGACAGTGAAGGCTGGGTTCATTTGACCAACGGCGATATCAGCATCAGCCTAATGACCTTTTTAGGAGAGAACTGGCTAAACTTTCGAGGCGGTGATATCGAAGCCATCAAAGCACGCATCGACGAGAAGCAAATAAAAGCCGAAGGTAAGATCGAAACATACATAGAAGACGGAGAAACAGGCACCCATTGGCAAACCCGTGACCCTGATGGCAACGTAATTTACTTCGATACGACTCAGAACGAAGAGTCAAAAGCGATGGAAGTCAATGTCTTGCTGAGGAACCTTGAGAGACGCCTTCAAGTTATGGGTGTGGCCTCACCTCATTTTGATGCTCTGAGGGCAGACCTAGAAGATCGATTCGGGAAAGACAACCAGGCGGCAATAGACCGAAAATAAGATGCAAAAAGACGTATTAACTATTGAAATTTTTGAAAAAATCGCCATTATGCGCATTCTAAATTAAACCCCCCTTTTTTGGTTCAAACAAACCCACTGGAGACGTGTGTGGTTCAAAGTGCTATTGATATAGATGTCTGGAAAGAAATTGCCATCAGCAAACAGATGCTGATGAGAACAGCCTCTGACGCCCTGGGTCTAGACCCCGAGTGTTCTGAAGAGGAACTGAAAGCTGCTCTCGAAGATGGCCTCAAGCAAATCGCTGACGCAGACGTTAAAGTCGCAAAAGCTAAAGTAGAGATCCAAGCCACTATTGATGACTTGACCGAGCGATTGGAACAATCAGAAAAGTCTCTGAAATCGACCAACGACATGCTGACATCTGCCAGCGCCGAGATCGAGAAGCTAAAAAATGTCATCGAAGCAGACCGCAAGCTTGCAGAAAACGATAGCAAAAAGCTCAAAGATCAAGTCGAAGAAAAAGCCAAAGCGCTGAAATCGATCAATACGCTTCTGGGTGATACACCGCAAAACGTCGCGAAGAAAATTAAGACCCTGAACAAGAAGAAGCACGAAGATACCGTCGCTAAGAAGAAAATTGACGATGAGCTAAAAAACGTCCGAAAAGAACGTACCGAAAAAACCAAGAAAGCAGATGCCAAAGAAGCACAGGCTAAAGCAATTCTTGGCGGCTATAAGGGACTGCAAACCTATTGCGATGAGCAATATGACAAGCTCAAAGAATTGGTGGAAGACAGCAAGACGCTGACCGCACCACCTAAGCTTGATGAAGAACTCTATGCAGACCTTGAATCCAATAACAGCAAGAGCACCTAGAGCAACGACAACACGTCGGCGACTATGAATATCTGGGTAGACGCCGACGCTTGCCCTGTCGTTGTTAAGGAAATCCTCTTTCGAGCGGCAACACGGGCCAAAATACCCGTCACCCTCGTTGCCAACCAATTTCTGAAGATCCCCAAGTCCCCGTATATCAATTTCATCCAGGTACCGTCTGGCTTTGACGTCGCTGATGACGAGATTGTGCGCCGCTGCGTGCCGGGCGACCTGGTTATCACTGCCGATATACCGTTGGCCTCAGAGGTGATTGATAAAGAGGCCATTGCCTTAAACCCCCGCGGCGAGCTCTACAGCAAAGAAAACATTAAGATCCGCCTCAATATGCGTGACTTTATGGATACTATGCGAGCTAGCGGTATCGAAGGTGGCGGTCCTCCGCCCTTGACCCAACGAGATCGTCAACAATTCGCCAACAACCTAGATAAACTGATCGCTCGCACCCAGAACCCATGAGAGCAACTGTTTGCCTCGTTATCCTCAGTTTAATCCTGGGCTGCAGTCAGCCAGCAGAACAAAGTAAAGAATCCACCGGCGAGCCCAAAAAAGAGCAGCAAAACATGCAAGAACTTAGCGTTGCCGAAATCCATTCACGTTTTGAAAACCAGACTCTGACCGCGGCAGCATTAACCCATTTCTATCTTGATCAGATTGAACAGCATCAGGCACTTGGTGCTGTCATCATGGTTAATCCCGCTGCAAACCAAACCGCTCAGGCACTAGATATTGCATGGCAAAAAGGCGAACGGCGCGGTCCGTTGCATGGCATACCTGTATTACTGAAAGACAATATCGATACGTCTGATGAAATGCCCAACACCGCTGGGTCATTGATATTCGCAGAAAACTTCCCTGGTCGTGACGCCACACTTGTCACTCAACTGCGAAACGCTGGTGCCATTATTTTAGGCAAAGCCAATTTGAGTGAGTGGGCCAACTTTCGTTCAAATCACTCCATCAGTGGCTGGAGCGGTATCGGCGGTCAAACTCGAAACCCCTATGACCCAAGTCGCTCTCCCTGCGGTTCGAGCGCTGGATCCGCAGTCGCTGTCGCCGCGAACTTGACGGCCCTCGCGGTCGGCACCGAAACCGATGGTTCGGTTATTTGTCCGGCTGCGCTCAATGGCATTGTTGGCATCAAACCGACCCATGGCACAGTGAGTGGCACCGGTATCATTCCCCTCGCCCCTAGTCAGGATACTGCCGGACCAATGGCCCGAACGATGACTGATGCCGTCATCATGCTCGAAGCATTGCGAACCGACCATAAGCCATTCTCGCAGCACCTAAACGCAAACGGCTTAAAAGGAAAGACACTTGGCGTCGTCACGAACCTAATGGGCTATCACCCGGCGACCGACCTGGTATTCCAACATGCCGTGACCGATCTCACAACCGCCGGTGCCAACATCACAGCGTGTAAGCTACCGAACCTGCGCGCCATTTCCAGCCACGAATACGAAGTACTGCTATATGAGTTTAAAGCAAACATTGCTGAATACCTGGCAGACACAAAACTGCCCTATCGAACCCTGAGCGATTTGATCACCGCAAACGAACAAAACGCGGAAACAGAATTACATTTTTTTGGCCAGGACGTCTTTGAAGCCGCCGATGCCAAAGGCGATTTGGATGATGATGCTTATAAGGTCGCCCTCGCATCCAGCAAACGTCTGGCCGGTCCTGAAGGCATTGATGCGGCACTCGCCGCTTGCGGAGCAGACATATTGATCGCGCCATCGACTAGCCCAGCCTGGAAGATCGATACGATTATGGGTGATCACTTTGCTGGTGGCGCGAGTATGGCCGCTGCTGTTTCAGGTTACCCGCACATCACCCTGCCCATGGGCTTTGTCGCTGGCATGCCGGTGGGTCTGTCATTGTTCTCAACTCGAGATTCCGAAGCGGTACTCATTGAAGCCGCGTACGCCTATGAACAGGCAACGCAACACCGAAAGCCACCAAAGCTTTAAGGGAATTCAGAGCTAGGAGAGTGGCAAGCTAACGGAACAAAGAAGTACCGTTGTCTTCGGTCACAATCCAATAATACGGGAAGTCAGCCTTTGAACTCGAGGCTGACCGCCGCCTACTGCGAAGTAAGACAAAAAAAGGGTCCCGAAGGACCCCAAAAGTACCACACGGAATTCGTGTTAGCGGGTAGCGAGCGGCGAACGGATATCAACTTCGAATGCCATCACGACCCGGCGATCGAAAAAGTCATTCTCCGCAGAACCTTCAGCTGCAACTGGCTGACTTTCACCAAATGCCTGAGTAATGACCTGATTGCGTTGTACCCCATGACTTAAAAGATAAGCCTTCAACTCAGTGACACGTTGCTCTGATAGCTGCAGGTTATAATCCGAATTGCCGCGACGATCTGCGAATCCAGACAACACGACACTCGTATCAGGGTTACGCGATAACAAAGATGCAACTTCTCTGAGTTGCGGTTCGTAGTGCCCTTCTATCTCACTCGATGCTGTTTTGAACTGAATCGGGAGTTGTCGAGACTGCCAAGCTGTACTTTTGGCCAGCAGGGTATCAATATCCTGATTCAGTTCTGCAATGTGCTGACTACGCGTTTGCGCGTGGTCCTTCAACGACTGAATTTCAGCAATGCGCTCAACCCGATACTCTTTTGATAGGCGCATTTTTCCCCATAGCTTACCAAACACACCACCACCCAATATGGCACCCGCACCAGCACCAACCGGACCTGCTATCGCCGCGCCCAGCACTGCACCACCGAGGGCACCACGATGCTCTTCTCTTTTCGTACTCATATCAGCTGCAATAGCGCTGCTTGCCACAACCGTTAGTAAACTTACTGCCATCAATCGCCCAATAAACATATCTGTATCTCCATCATTTTCAGTGTGATTCACATCGTGTGATGCTCGAGGTTTATTAAACGCAGTAATTCAGGCATCTTAGTTGTCCAATTCAGGCAATCCCCTGATGAAATGTGGCAACAATATGGCAATCAGCATGGTCTGTAGATAAGTGAGCTATCGCATCGCAATAGTCGAAGATGATGCTGATCTCAGAGACAACTACGCAGACGTCTTTCGAGATCAGGGTTACGCAATCGATACACATGCTGATCGACCAAGCGCCGAGCAAGCATTTGAGGCTGCTTTACCCGATTTGGCGATAATAGACATAGGTCTCGGCCGAGAGCCTGAGGGCGGCTTTGCGCTGTGCCAATGGCTGCGACAAAAATCCAGATCTGTACCCATCATTTTTCTGAGTGCACGGGACAGCGATCTAGATATTGTCAGCGGTTTGCGCATGGGAGCTGACGACTACGTCACCAAAGATATGAGCCTGCCGCATTTACTCGCCCGCGTTGCTGCATTGTTTCGCCGTATTGAGGTACTCAAGACCGAGACGGCGGTTGATCCCAATAAAGAAACAGTTTGTGGCCACCTAAGACTGGACGAACAACGCTTTACGGCAGCTTGGCGAAACCAGAGAGTTGACCTGACACTGACAGAATTTTGGATGGTCCATGCACTCACACTCCACCCTGGTCATGTTAAGAAACGTCAGCAGTTAATGCAGGAAGCACACATTTATGTGGATGATTCGACCATCACATCACATATAAAGCGCATCAGAAAAAAATTCAGTGCAGTCGACCCCAAATTCAATTGCGTCGACACCGTTTACGGCATGGGTTATCGGTGGACGGCTGATGATGAGTGAGCCATCCCGTTATGAAGACTCAAGCAAAAGAAGTCGTAACGGCGGCGCTGCTAGTGTGCGGCTGTTATTTTTGGTTCCCGTCATTCTATTGTTTGCGATACCCATCGCTGGCTACTTCAACATCGAAACCGCTAGCCAGGCGATGCTGGCTGCCGAAATCAAGAACCAGCGAGCCTCGATAAAAACCCTCAAAAGTATTATCGAGGCTGATGCCTCACTGCTGAACGATTTTACCTATCTACGCGATGAAGCGGCGCCGTTGTATGTTCACCCCAGACAAAGCGAGGTCAACCTTGATGGGCAAACGGATGAGTGGTTACTAATCGAGCCTGACGTATTTGCCAAGTCGCAGTTGGTCCAACTTAACTTTCCGTTTGATGACAACAGCCTGTCGGCAACACTACGTTTACAGCAAGACGATCAACAGATTTATCTAATGCTGACGGTAAAAGATGACCATGTTGTTTACCGAGAAATCAGTAACATCAGCATCCACCGTAACGACCATTTACGTCTTGCCATGACGGATAAAGCTGGAAATTTTCAGCGCTACACCGTTGCAACTGAACAACCGGGCCAAGTGTTTGGCAGAATTGTAAGTACCGGTGGCCGCTCCCTGCGCCCTGAACCTCGCATACAAGGCTTTTGGCGGGCAACAGGCGATGGCTATCACATTGAACTGGCGATCGACAACGATTTGGTCGATGACAGATTCGGCTTTGGCATTGCTGATGTCGATGACAGCATTTCTCGCGACATAAAGTATATGTTAGGAAACACCTATACAGACAGCGCTGATGAACTAGGCTACCTTATACATCAATCAACATCTCTCACTGCTCTTCTTCAGCGCCACAACCTGATAGGCGCGTCCATTGTCGATCGTTACGACAATTTGATCGCCATTACCGACACAGCACCATCAAGCAGTATGACCATAGGTGAGAAGGTATTTATTGAAGACGAATGGGTCGCGACAATCGCACTCGGCATAAATGTCAGTGCCATCGAGACCTATAAGAAAATGGCATTAGAGCAACTCGTTGTCATAAGTGCCGCTACCATCGCGTTTGGTTTACTGCTTTGCTTTTGGTTATCAGGCCAACTACTCGCTCGTCTCAAACGCATGGGCCTGGCATTGGAAGGTGTTGTGGACGATCAAGGTCGGGTATTGAAAGTGCTACCAGATGCAGTCGGCCAAGATGAAATCAGCGAGCTTTCAAGACGATTTTCTTCTGTTACGCGCCGCTTGCATCAATACAACGAATATCTTGAGAACCTATCCGGACGCCTCGCCCATGAACTCAGAACACCGGTGTCAGTGGTACGTTCGTCATTAGAGCAACTAGAAACCAGAATCGAGGGTGATGACATCCGCTATGTCGAGCGAGCAAAAAATGGTGTGGCTCGACTCACCAACATTTTAAATAGCATGAGTGAAGCTGCACGGCTTGAAGAAAGCCTCGATAAGAATGAAGTGACTGTGTTCGAATTAACTCAGGTACTGAAAGGCTGCTTCGAGGGTTACGACCACGCTTTTGCTGACCAGCAATTTGAACTCAGCATCGAAACCGACGAATTGAAAGTCACAGGGATTGCCGACCTCTTCGCCCAGATGCTGGATAAGCTGGTAGATAACGCCGTGCAATTTTCTTCCGCCACTCAACCCGTGATATTACGCCTCACCTGCGAAGATGACATGGCAGTACTTCGCATCAGCAACAGCGGTCCTGCTCTGCCGGCGACAATGGCCGATCAACTATTTGATCCCATGATTTCCGTTCGCTCTAATGACCAGCGTGAGGACAGCCACTTGGGCCTGGGACTTCACGTCGCGCGACTCATTACAGAATTTCACGGCGGCACAATCACTCTGAGTAATCGTGAAGACCGTGAAGGCGCAGTGGTCACTGTGCGCTTGCCACTTCTAAGATTGACGAGCAAACTCATCTAATATTCTCGTATTACGGAAAGAAGGTAGTAGGGCTTCTTTACGGCGCATTAAAGCGCAGCGCCGACCGCAGTGGAGAGAGACCCGAAGGGGCTCACGACCAATCGAGCGGGACGCGTAGTCGGGAGCCCGGAGGGCCGCAAGCAAGCGCGTTAAAGGACCCCTGCTACCTTCTGAGACCTCGATCAAACGAGTTTTTAAATGGGAACGCACCATGTCTAAAAAAATCTCTGAAAATATGGCTAACAGTAGCCCCCAAGACATCGATGAGAACCTAGCCGCAATCCACGATGTTGGTTATGCAGTGCTGGAAGACCTAATCGATGCCAAAACCATCGACGCGATCAAGGCCGAACTCGCTCCCTATTTACAAAAGTCTCTTATGGGTCGCAACAACTTCGAGGGTTTCGAGAGTGAACGGGTCTATGCCCTGCTCGCTAAAGCGCCATCGATAGCCAACCTCGTCGAGCACCCCACCATTATTGAACTGTTGGATAAACTACTCGAACCGACATACTTGTTGTCTGCCAACCTTGCGATCAACGTCCATCCTGGCGAAACACCCCAGCCTTATCATGCGGACCACGCATCGCTACCTGCGTCAGATCGCACTCAGACCAATGGCATCAGCGTTATCTGGGCATTAGATGATTTTACCGCAGATAATGGCGCAACGGAGATCATTGCCGGAAGCCACCACTGGCAAACCGAGCAGCCGAGTAAGACCTCCGAACCAATCAAAGTCATCATGTCCGCCGGGTCAGCCGTGATCTTCCATGGATCGCTTTACCATCGCGGTAGCGCTAATCAATCGACAGCCAGCCGTCTGGCGATTACCCCCCAATACTGCCAACCATGGCTCAGGCAATTGGAAAATATGGTGCTCGCAGTACCCCCAGCCAAGGCGGCGCAATACTCCAATCGCATCCAGGAATTACTGGGTTATAGCATTCGCGAACCCGGGTTCATGGGCTATGTTGACGGCGTACACCCAAAACGACTCATTCGTGATGACTATCAAGGTCGGCATACCCGAGGATTGCGCTCATAGCCTCGCAATTGCTGCTTGGGGTGGTATTATTGCTGGTCTCTGGTAATAAGCAGCCCACTTAAATGATTAGTCTGTTAGGCGTATGCCTGCTCCCGCTTGTTGCCTGGTTATTTTCCACTAACCGAAAAGCTGTCAATCCGAGAACGGTTTTCGGTGCCTTCGTTATTCAGGCGGCCATCGGCGGCTTTGTCTTGTATGTACCCGCAGGAAAGCAAATCGTCGAGGTCCTGGCCGTTGGTGTATCTAATATCCTTACCTACTCCCAAGAAGGAATCAATTTCCTATTCGGCGGTCTGGTGGGGGAATCAATCGGCTTCGTCTTTGCGCTAAATGTTCTCCCCGTTATCGTTTTCTTTTCGTCCCTGATTACCGTTCTCTACTACCTCGGTGTCATGGACTGGATAGTGAAGCTTATCGGCGGATTCCTCCAAAAGGTCCTTGGCACCAGCCGTCCAGAAAGCCTTTCAGCTGCGGCGAATATCTTTATCGGCCAAACCGAAGCACCCCTTGTTGTGAAACCCTTTTTGCCAAAAATGACCGATTCAGAATTGTTTGCCATTATGGTCGGTGGTATGGCATCCATCGCCGGGTCGGTCATGGCGGGCTATGCAGGTCTTGGTGTGGACATCAAATACTTGCTGGCGGCGAGCTTTATGGCCGCGCCCGGCGGCTTAATGATGGCAAAAATTTTCATGCCAGAAACTGAGGAACCCAACAACGACCTGGTAAAGATCAACGCCGACGACGAAGAAGATACGCACGTTAATGTTTTTGATGCAGCTGCGGCTGGTGCTTTGACAGGTTTACAGATCGCCCTTGCGGTCGGCGCCATGCTCTTAGCTTTTATCGCATTAATCGCAATGCTGAACGGCATTTTAGGATGGTTCACAGGCCTATTTGGAGTAGACGGCATCACCATCGAAATATTGCTCGGCTATGTTTTCCAGCCAGTCGCTTGGGTGCTCGGTGTACCCTGGCACGAGGCTAATATTGCCGGTAGCTTTATCGGCCAGAAACTCGTTTTGAATGAGTTTGTTGCGTTTGTTAATTTTGCCGACGTGATTGACACCTTGACGCCGAAGACCCAGGCGATTATTACCTTTGCACTGTGTGGATTTGCCAACTTCTCCTCTATTGCAATATGTTTGGGTGGCATTGGCACCCTGGCCCCTAGCCGACGTAAAGACCTTGCAAGGCTTGGCATGCGCGCACTGATAGCCGCTACCCTGGCAAACTTAATGAGCGCTGCATTGGCCGGTTTCTTTCTCTCGCTTGGCTAACTGATTAATAACTTATGAATGATCTCACTGCTATAGATTTTCGAGCTGCAGATTGCGACCAACAATTTGTAGCCTCGCTGCACGAAATTGGTTTTGCCGTGTTGAAAAACCATCCACTCGATATGACGTTGGTTAACACTATTTATAATGAGTGGCGGGACTTTTACAGCACTGATCGAAAATTCGAATTTGAGCTCAACAAAGATACTCAGGACGGGTATTTTTCGCTAATAAATGCAGAAGCTGCAAAAGGCGTTGAGGTCAAAGACTTCAAAGAGTATTTCCACTACTACGCCTGGGGCCAATGCCCTGCTGAGTTAAAACCTCACCTAGAACAATACTATAAAGCAGCGCATGATTTGACCGCGACACTGTTAGGCTGGGTCGAGCACCATTCACCAGACGACGTCGCGAATGGGTACCACGAACCATTGTCGAACATGATTGTCGATAGCGATGTCACGCTACTCCGAGTATTGCACTACCCACCAATGGCACTGGCTGAGCAAGAAACCACCTGGGCCGCAGCACACGAAGACATTAATTTGCTGACAATACTACCAGCGTCGGATGCACCGGGGCTGCAGGTACAAAAGAAGAACGGTGAATGGATGGATGTGACGTCCGATGGCAATCAGGTGATCGTCAATATTGGCGACATGTTGCAGGAAGCGTCGGCCGGTTACTTCCCGTCAACTAGCCACCGTGTGGTCACACAGGCCGGAGCCGATAATCGATCTGGCCGAATGTCCTTGCCGTTATTTCTGCATCCACGGCCAGAAGTGGTTTTGTCAGAACGCTATACCGCCGGGAGTTATTTGAAAGAACGCTTAGAGGAGCTTGGCGTCGTTTAGAGAAGGCATAGTTTAAACAGGCAATGGTTTATAGAAGGTGCCGTTTAAATAAATAGACTGACAGCTTTGCCAATGGCGTCGTAAAACGTGTCTCTGATCTGAATCCAGGTATCAGAGGCATGATCGTCATCCCACTTTTCGTTGGCAACATCGATCAAATAGTGATGGATGTCAGCCGTATCCTGCTCATCAAGAACGTCTGCAAAGCTGACCATTCCCAATCCCGAAAAAATGCCTTTTAAGACAATGTCATCAAACAGCTTGTGACTGCCTTCAGGCATATAGCGCAGATCAGCAACGACCCCAGACCCTATGCCGTTAATACTATGACAGCGCATGCAATGGTTGCCGTAGAGCGCCGCACCACTTGCCACCGATGCTTCATCACCAGATCGTGCTGGAGGCTCTGGTTGAATACGAACTCGCTGTTCGATATCCAGCGTTTCCGTGGCACCTAATTTGAATGAGACGAGCCGGCCCTTACCGCCGCCTACCGCTTCAGGTTGATCAAAAATCATACCGATCGCACCACCCCAGCCAACCATCAGAGCAACATATTGTTCGCCATCAATTTCGTAGCTCACTGGCGGAGCAATAATGCCGTTGCCAACATTGAACCGCCAAAGGCGCTCGCCGGTCGAGGCGTCGTAAGCAGATAGATAGCCTGCGCCATCACCTTGAAAAACCAGACCAGCGGATGTTGTCAGCACACCACCATTCCATGCGGTTGAATGATCGACTCGCCAACGCTCAGTTTGTGTGACGGGATCCCACGCCAGCAAACGACCGCGCAACAGATGCTTCATCACTGCATTAGACATCGTTGGGCTCAGCCCAGACAGCGGGTTGTCCTTTGCTAGCTGCTCATTCTGGCCGAGGTTCCAGTGATTCCCTTCAATGTACTCGAAAGATTCCGCTGTACTGAACGGCTGGACATTCTCCATGACGGGGATATAAACCAGACCCGTTGCCTGATTTAACGCCATCGGCTGCCAGTTATGACCGCCAAAGGACGCCGGTTTCGTCATCTGGACTGCAACACGGTGATCTGCATTATCTGTTTCTATTGGACGGCCAGTTTCAATATCAACATGGCTGGCCCAGGTAACGGGCACATACTTTTCGGCTGAAATCAGCTCCCCCGTGACCCTGTCCAATACATAAAAGAATCCGTTCTTCGGCGCTTGCAGAATCACCTTGCGCGCTTCTCCATTGATTTCAAGCTCGGTCAAAATCATGTTCTGGGTCGCGGTGTAGTCCCAATTGTCAGCGGGTGTCGTCTGATAGTGCCAAACATAGTCGCCCGTGCTGGCATTCAGTGCGACGATTGAAGATAGAAATAGATTATCACCACCACCCGGGCTTCGAACGTAACGATTCCAAGGGGAGCCGTTGCCAACACCGATGTAAAGCAGGTCTAACTCTGGATCAAACGCCATCGAGTCCCAGGCAGTGCCACCACCTCCAACCTTCCAGAAGACATCACCGGTCCAGGTTTTTTGTGCCATCGCCATGGCATTTGATTCCGGCGGTAATGCAGGATTACCGGGCACAGTATAAAAACGCCAGCGTAATTCCCCTGTCGCAAGGTTGTATGCAGAGACATAGCCGCGAACACCATACTCGGCGCCGCCATTACCGATGACAACCGTATCGTGAACAATTCGAGGTGCGCCGGTAATCGTATAGGGTTTGGTCTTATCGACCGTTAGCGTCTCCCAGGCCGGTTTTCCCGTGGTGATATCAAGCGCAATCAGACGACCGTCTAAGGTGCCGACATAGGCAAGCCCCGCTTCTACTGCGACACCACGGTTGACCACATCACAACAGGCATTGGCACCCCAAGCGCGGTCCACATCAGGGTCAAACTGCCATAGGAGTTCGCCAGTTTTAGCGTTGTTAGCGAAGACGCGACTCCAATCACCTGTCGTATACAACACACCATCGACCATGATTGGTGATGCTTCCAGACCCCGCCTCGTACCAGTCTCAAAGGACCAGGCAAGACCAAGTTCAGAAATAGATTGGGGATTAATCTGCAGCAGCGGAGACTCGCGAGTCTCCGCATAGTTTAAACCGTGCCGCGGCCAACTACCCTTTGAGATACCAGGACTATCGGCCTGGCTGCTCGCGAAAGCAAACTGGCAGAAAAACAGGGTTAGACAAAAACTCGATAAGCGATACATTGAATACTTTTGCCGCCAGCAAGAAGCTAGCGGCGCTAGGTGGCCTTGCTATCCGCTGCAGGCGCGTCATCCGCCGCAGGTTCCTTGTCTGCAGCAGGCGCTTTATCAGCCGCAGGCGCTTTGTCAGCCGCAGGCGCTTTTTTGGCGACCGATACCTGGCCACTAACACCAGATGGGATTTCCTGAATTTTGTTACCTTTTTTGAGGAAGGCTTCGACATCTTCTTCCAAAGACGCTCTAAGGTCGAGATTGGTTGCTCCAACCTGTTTTTTCTTTCCAGACATAATTATTCCGTTACGTAAAAGTTAGATGCAGCGCGGCATCGCGAATATCTCCGCTTTGCGGCACTGTTTTGAGCGGGCCTTTCGTCAATTAGCGAAGAAAGAAACCCGATTGCTGCTCAGAGTGCGACGACGTTAACAGCTTGCGGCCCTTTTGGACCATCTTCTATTGAGAATTCAACTTCCTGACCGTCATCTAGCGTTTTGAATCGATCGGATTGGATCTGACTGAAATGAACGAAGACATCCTTGCCACCTTCATGCTCAATAAATCCGAAGCCTTTCTTCTCGTCAAACCATTTGACTCGACCCTTCGTGACACTCATACCGCGACTCCCGCTGCGATTACTATATAAAGATCGGTTCTAGTACAAAGGACGCCTGACATTATTAGGTGTGTCCTGACTAAGAGACCGAGCCTGACAGATCTAGACAGAGTACTGACAGCAAATAAGCGTCAGCGCTAACATGTCAATTTCTATTAGCTCCATCAGCATAACACACTCATCTGCGAGCGAAAGTCAATCATCCAGCGGCGAAACACAAGGATTTTCGATGGTGAGTTGCGTCGTCATGGCTAGGATATTCGGTGTGCAGCGCTGGATGGGCGCAAATGTGGCCGTTCTGCCAAACATCGGCATCCCGACATAGCCGCGAATCTCCAGGTTACCCGCGTCCGTCCTTGTCATATGACTCTGATAGGTGTTGCCCGATTCCGGGTCGTAGATTTTGCCCTTCCAACGATCGCCTTGAAACTGGTAGTCAGAGAACATCGTTAAACCGAGTATGGGGCGTTGTGTGAGCTCAGTATCAGGATTGTTGTCATCGGTACGTGCCAAGCCGCTTCGGCCACCGCTGTCTTCGTCAGGCAGATACAGTGGGTTGAGTAACGCGCGGACTTCGCCCTGAAGACTGCCGTCAATGACACGAATTTCAAAGATCGAACTGGGTGAAGCCCAAAAACCGACCACGTCATTGTTCTGTTCGGCCAGCACCCCACCGGATAACAGCATCAAAACCAGTAACCAATTCCTATTCACTATCCACTCCTGTTTTATTCGCATTAAGTATTTTTATAATCTCTCGCCAATCCACCAATTTTAGGTTTTCTGCTGAATCCGGCAACCGGTTTCTTTGGTCATGAACCACGAGCAAACCCAGTGGAAATCTCGGTAGCGGGTTCGCCGTCGCGATAAAGCCTCGACTAGAACGCACCCCATCAAGGCCTGCTTGAATGTTGGCAACGACTCTAAATTGACCACGCAGTGCCATCGTCGTTCGATCGAAGACGAGGAATGCGCCATTGCCGACGGATTGGGAAATCACAAAGCCTTGTTCGCCGTCGTCATATAGCGCAACGCCTATCAGCGATTCTACGATCTTGTCTGTCGTCACCGCTCTCGGCATCATTAAGCCGGTTTGCGTCAGATCGAACACCCAGATGCCAACTTGCTTTTCAACGACATAGAGCCGCCTTAGCCTCTCATCAAAGAGGCAACTTACGACTTCATTTGCGAGCTGAAAATGTCCGGTCTGTTCAGCGCTTTCCTTATCCAAGGTCAGCTTGTAACGATCTAGTCGACCGTCCCGGCCAAAGCTGACAAGCACCGCACCATCGCCTAGGCAGAGGCCGGTGGTATTAGGATAACGAGGCAGAGCTAATGAGCGCAAAATAGAACCGTCCTTGCCTTGAAGGCGCACGTCGATAAAATCAGCTGCCAATGTGGCTGATAGATAATCTGAATTGAGAATGCGTAAATTTGAATGTGCGGGGATATTCGGCAACACTTGAATTTTCAGGGTATTAAGATCAATCGTGTATTGCTGATCAGCACCTGAGAGGGAAATAGTTTCCGGCCCGGTTTGCACCGGAGCACCGAGTCTTATATCTGGGCCAACGCCTAGCTCTAGAGCTGCATATAGTTCCGGCAGCTCATCATTTCTCACTGCGGTGTCAACTAAGAGCGCATCGCGCGTCGCACCAGAAACCAGATACAAGTGGTTTTCCAACACCTGGAACTTTGAGTCCGGCCCATAGCCAAGAGGCGTCGGCGCAATCCAAAGCTGCTCACCATCCCCTTCCATTGCCCTGTCGATCTGATAAACCCCTTGGGCTGGATCAACAAACACGAGGGCGTGGTCAGCCAGAGTACAGAGCGTGACGCCCGTATCTGTTGCAACAAATCGAACCAATTGCGGTTTTGCTAGAGCGCTGTGCCAGACATAGTGATAAATACCGTGATGGCCATCCAGCACATACACCGAATCACCCCACGGCTCTTTTATAGAGCAGCCGCCTGCCACGGGGTGGGACGCGATTGACCTTATCTGTTGGAGCACAGATTGCGTTGGCGATGCCTGAAGCTCAGCCAAAACACCTAGCAACAGGATAAGTAATATTTTATGTGGTAATTTCACCTTCTTATTTTACGCCAGACCGCCATCATTTCGACACGCATCATGAACCTCAAGCGAAAATTAATAAGCGCTGTCTCCCTGTCAGCCATTACTCTGAACCTATTGATTTGGATTCCGGCTTTGATCGTGCTCGCATTAATCAAGACGATTGTACGGCAACGCTCGATAATTAGCGTTTTGGACGCGATCGTCGACGGAATTTACCGCGCGGCAGTTTGGTTCGACCACCTTTGGCTCACTCGAGTGTTAAAAATCAAATTGAACGTCCAGGGTGAGGTGCCCTCTGATCGTTTGAGTAACTGTATTGTGATCAGTAACCACCGATCTTGGTTCGATATTCTCTTACTGCAATCTATGGTTGTCCGAAAAGGTCCGCTACTTATGTTCCTGATAAAACAGGAGCTGATATATGTCCCGGTTGTCGGCTGGATATGCTTGGCATTGAATTTCCCAAGATTAAACCGTGGCAAGTCTAAGCATGGCAGAGACCGAGACTATGCTTCCGTCGCAAACGCTAGCCAACGCCCAGGCGCGCTGATGAACTTTATAGAAGGCACTCGATTCACCCCGGAAAAGCATGACCTTCAGGAAAGCGAATACCGTCACTTGCTAAAGCCACGCAGTGGCGGATTTCGAGTGATGTTGCAAAACCTTCCGGACGTCCCCATTTTCGATTTCACGCTTGTCTATCCAAAAGACGGCCTGACATTCTGGCAATGCCTCAACGGCGAACATCTTGACTATCAGGTTTACGTCAATACCTTTCAAGCCAGTGAAGTACCAGAAGACCCCACCGAGTGGTTAGCACAACGTTGGCAAGAAAAAGATCAATTACTGACCAACAGACGCTCTGATTAGCGAGCAGCAGGGTTATAATAATTGGGCAGCCTGACAACGAACCAACAAATGACAGAACTATGAACACCATGCTAGCGCCCGCACTTGCGATGCTCCTGGGTATTGTAATGCTCGTCATCAGCGCGGAAAAATTCGTCGAAGGCGCAGCTGCGATGGCGAAGCGACTCGGTTTACCGCCGCTCCTAATTGGCATGCTGGTCATTGGGTTTGGTAGCTCAATGCCCGAAATGGTGATTTCTGCACTGTCTGCCTACGGCGGTAATCCCGGGTTGGCTCTCGGCAACGCGCTTGGCTCGAACATCTCCAATATTGCCCTCATTCTTGGTCTTACTGCCGTTATGACGCCCATTATGGTCGCGTCATCGGTGATTCGGCGCGAACTGCCCTTTCTTTCCGTTCTGACCCTACTGCTGGCGGGCTTGCTTTATATAGATGGTAACCTCAGTCGGCTAGATGGCATTCTCCTCATGGCGTTGTTCACCGCGATCATGGGCTGGTCCATATACGCTGGCCTTAAGACAGAGTCCGATGCGTTGGCAACAGAGATTGAGCAGAATTTGGCAACACCTCTCAGTCTCACTCGAGCCGCGACCTACACCGTTGTCGGGTTAATTTTTCTGGTCATCAGCTCTCGAATCCTGGTCTGGGGAGGCGTTGAAATTGCCACGAGTCTAGGCATAAGCGACCTAATCATCGGCCTCACAATTGTCGCGATCGGCACGTCACTACCAGAGTTAGCGGCGTCCATCGCGGCGGTTCGCAAAGGAGAACACGACCTTGCGCTTGGCAATGTGATTGGCTCAAACATGTTTAACACGACGATCGTGATTGGTATCACTGGCATGATGGCACCGACCGTACTGGACCCAGCGATCTTAACCAGAGATATCCCGGTGATGGCAATCTTAACGGCAGCGCTATTCGTGATGGCCTACAACTACCGAGGCAATGAAAATGGGGTTATTACCCGACTGGAAGGCGGCCTGCTGCTGTTCGCTTATGCCGCTTACAACATCAGCTTGGTGTATTCCGTTACAAGCTAGTCACCAGCAGCAGAAAGTTTTGCATGCGCTATAGTAATTCTGCGCAATTCAGATCTTTTATCGCCGTCAGGTTTCGAGTCAACATACATTCAGCCAATGCATGGCCGCGCTCGTTAGAGAGATCCAAAGAGCCGCAGACTGTTACTGGATACACCAGACACCCCAAAATCATGGCTCGATAGTCATGAAACGCCGAATCAAAGTCATAGTCCTGAACACCCTGCTTGGCCAAGCCATCCACATAAGTTTTAAGCAGATCTTTTTCGATCTTAAGACGCCTTTCAGAAGGCAAGCTCTGACAAACAAAGTAGGCAAAATCAAAGATGCCACGACCACTGCCCGATATTTGCCAATCCATTATGGTCGCATTCAGATCCTCGCCCACATAAAGAAAATTATCCTGCCGGTAATCACCGTGTACAAATGTTTCTGCCGGTGAAACTTTGTTGCGCCAAAGGTCTGCAAAGTTGTCACCAACGGCACGCAGCAGAGTTCTGGTCTCATCGGAAAAAAAGCGGTCGAACTTTTCAAGGCAAGGTTCAAGTGCGGGCAAGTAAACACCATGTTGAAGTGTCTCCGCGCTTTCTTGACCAAACATGTCGTACATCCAGGTTTTTTCTGGACCGCGTACTTTTCCCCAAAACCGAGCGTGCATCTCACTAATGTTCTCGATGGCGGCAAACGCTTCGGCTTCACTCGCACCCACGATTTGATCGTTGGGAGACACGTCACCCATATCCTGCATTAATATCACACAGTCATAGGTTTCCTGGTCCACGGCGCCGTAATAACTGTCCGGCGTCTTTAGTCCAGAGTCTGGTCCTACTTTATTGTAAAAATTGACTTCCCTGTTATAGAAATCAAGCGCTCGTGCAACGTTGATATTGTCGTTCTGCGCCGCACATTTGATGACCATCGTCGGCGGTAAAGCTTCAGGCTCTGCGTAGGTCAAGTTCAGCCTGGCAAGCTCTCCCATCAAGCCAACCCCTTCTCCAATGGTGATAACCTCCACCGATGTGACGGCTGATTTCAATTTTCCGTTAGCCTTCAACTTCTCGGTCAACCATTCGCTAGTCACATCATGTGTCGCCGCAATCACGTCCTGCATAAATCCCCCTAAAAGCCATCGATTATTTTTTTATCGCCATTCTTTGGAGTCTAATCGTCTTTATAGATACCAACCTGAATATCACCGTCAGTATTAACAGAAGCGCGATACATACCCGCAGAATTGAACGAGTAGACAACATTACCAGCTGGGTCGAGCCCGATAATACCGCCGTCAGCACCCATCTCAACCAACCTTTTTTGAACAACGGCATCCGCTGCTTCTTGCAGGGATAATTTCTGATATTTTACCCGGGCACAAATATCATGGGCGACTGCGACACGGATAAAATATTCACCATGACCCGTTGCAGATATGCCGCACGCAGCATTATCGGCGTAGGTCCCTGCGCCAATAATCGGCGAATCTCCCACGCGACCATAGCGCTTGTTGGTCATTCCACCCGTGGACGTGCCGGCAGCGATATTGCCAGCATGGTCCAGAGCAACAGCACCGACCGTGCCCTTTTTATCTTGCACCAACTCCAAAGAGTCTTCGGCATCTTCAGACAACACAGCGCCGCGCTCTCGAGCAATCGCTCGCTCAAGTGCCTTTTGTCGACGTTCAGTTTGAAAGTAATCATTATCGACTAGCGTGATGCCTTGTTCATCGGCAAATTTCTCGGCACCAACGCCAACCAGCATCACGTGGGGAGAATGTTCTAGGATGGCGTCGGCGAGCGTAATCGGGTTTCGAGTTCGCGTGGTTAAAGCTACGGCACCGGCGTTGAGTTCGTGGCCTTCCATAATGGAGGCGTCCATTTCAACACGCCCTTCATGGGTCAGCACCGCGCCCTTACCGGCATTAAACAGTGGCGAGTCTTCCATATAAGTAATGGCTGCGATCACCGCTGCCCTACTGGTACCGCCAGATTTGAGTACTTGATAGCCGCGTTGGACGGACTCCAAAAGCGCTTCTCGGTAGGCCGCCTCGACTGCAGGGGTCATATTTTCTTTCAAAATTGTACCGGCACCACCATGTATAACAATGGCGATTGGGGAGGCACTCACGGATATACACCACAGCGAAACCAATAGGAAATAGGCCAATACCTTAGGCATACCAAGCACTCCTGATTCAGAAATAGGGTCATGGGCCTACCATACCGAATCAGCGCCCTTAGAAAAAGCACCCCTAAAAAAAGTGTTTAACCTTGTCTTTGTAAGACCGGCTCATTTTCACTAAGGCATCGTTATGAAGCTGCAAATAAAACTCACCATTCATGTGTGAGCAGACTTTTTTAACGCGATCCAGATTCACAATCGTACTGCGGTGTACCCGCTGAAAACGGGCCGGATCAAGCTGGTCCTCGAGCTGCTTCATGGTGATTCGCATTATGTGTGTATTGTCATTCTCGTGAACACACATATAGTCACCCGCGGCATCGACCCAATCAATATCTTTGATTTCGACCAATGTGGTTTCGCCACCATCTTTTATGGCCAGCTTATCTGGGTACGACTTAACACCCGAGTGATCCTTCAGTAACTGACTCACAGAGGTTTCAGTTTTACCGGTAATACTGATGATCAACTCAAGCAATCGCTGCTTGTCCGTGACCGAACCTTGCTGGTCCAGATGATCTTTAGCGCGCGAAACTGCCTCAACTAACCGGTCAGTATCAATCGGCTTCAACAGGTAGTCGATTGCATGGACATCGAAAGCTTCAAGTGCATATTGATCAAACGCGGTGACAAAAATAACCAATGGCATATTGTCCTGCTGAAGATTGCTCACGACATCGAAACCGCCCATGCCCGGCATTTGAATATCGAGAAAGACCAGGTCAGGTTTCAATTCCGTGATCATATTGAGTGCGCTACGACCATCACCGCACTCTCCGACGATTTCGATATCGGCAATGTGATCCAATCTAAGGCGCAAGCCTTTCCGAGCCAGAGATTCATCGTCAACAACCAGTGCACGAACTGATGCCATCATTACAGCCTCTCGTAAGGTAAACGGATTTCTATTTGCAGCCCGTGAGGCAACGCCGACAAAAATTTACAGCTATGAGAAGCGCCGTAAAGTTCTGCAAGCCTCTCGCGCGTATTGACGATCCCGACACCACTAAAGGCAGGCACTTCGCCTGGTTTGATATCGAGACCAGGGCCATCATCGATCACTTCTAACACCAGATCACCGGCATATTTTTTTGCATTGATGGTAATGGTGCCACCCTCAACCCTCGTGGCAATCGCATACTTAATCGAGTTCTCCACTAGAGGTTGTAGGATCAAACTGGGCACCAGCGCCTTCGCCGCGTCGTCTGTCACGTTGATTTCAACTTTCAGTCGCTCTTCAAAGCGGACCTGCTCAATCTCTAGATAGAGCTTCATTGTACTAATTTCGTGATCCAGATCGACTTTCTGCATCGGATCTTTATCGAGCGAATATCGCAGAAAATTACTGAGCTTACTGACCATTTGATTTGCAACAGAAGTGTTCTGCTCGAGAATCAGCGTTGATATTGCATTGAGAGTATTAAACAAAAAATGCGGATTAAGTTGATAACGCAACATCCGAAGCTGTGCTTCATGGGCCATTGATTCAGCCTTAACGCTGCGCTGCTGTGCTTCTTGCAGGAGACTATAGAACTTAATACCAAAATACAGAGTGCTCCAACCGAGCATCAAGACGTATGAGTAGCCATAAAAACCATTGAAGTAAGCACCATAGCCGTATTCTTCAACCGCACGAAAATCGTCGTAGAACACATACTGGGCAAAGTTCTTGAATGGCTGCCATATCCCGGCAACAAGAAGAGACCCGAGCAGAATACCAAGGATGCGAACGATTACCGGCTTGTCCCAAATCGCCTGGTAAAAGTAACGTAGACCGGTGGTCAGAAGGAAACCAGCCAGTGCGTCTATAATCAGCAGAGGAATCCGTTCAAAAGGTTGTCCCCAAGAGAGATCCCGAACAAAAAACATGCTCACCCAGCCAGCCCAACCCATAGCTTGCAGCAGCCAGAACTGAGTGTTCTTTTGCTGGGACAGCCTTGAGTAGGTTTCAAGGGAAAAGTATCTGATGTTGGGGTTCATGAACTTCTGGCTGACTTTGACTTGAGCGAGTATAGGCTATTTGCTTAAACAACCGCCGGCCTTTTAACCCTGCCAAAACTCTTCCTACCGCAGAAACAGTATACTAATGATTTACATAATTGCGTGAATGACGTAATTTTTGCAGCATCAACCATAGTAAGCTTTGTCTCTCATAAAAAGGTGTTCTTAGGATTGATATCAACTGAAGTGCAAGTCAAAGTGACATTCGATGGCACAACCACAGACGAATACGATCTGGAAACAACCAAAAAGCGTTTCCAAAAATATTTTCGGCTAGAAAAAGCTCAAATAGAAAAACTATTCAACGGCAAAACCCACACCCTGAAAAAAAATCTCAGTGAGGCCTCGGCAATGGATCTCGCATTCAAAATTGCTGATGTTGGCTGTGAATGCAGCATAGAGCCTATGCCTAACGAAAATGACATTAGCCAACGGGCCGATTTCGTTGAGCGGCGCCACATTGGCAATCGCCGCGTCAAATTTCGTCGTCCGCCCAGACCAGGTGCCATTGTCCCGGACAGACGCAATACTAACGGCCGCCGCAGCATCGACCCACCAGATTGAGCCACCAGATTGACCTTCTAGACAGACTCTGTAGACAAACTCTGTAAACAGACCTTTGCCGGTAAAGTTGCCCTCGCTTTGCTATATAGTGCGTTCCTCGAGTCAAGGAGCACGTATGGAATTTACCGGTCGACTTGGCGCATTGCGCCATCCAGCCTATTTTCGATATTGGTCAGGTTCCTTTGCATCTGTCGGAGCCACCCAGCTACAGATCATGGCTCAAGGTTGGCTGCTTTACGAACTGACTGAATCTACGGTCCAGCTTGGTTATCTAGGTGCCGCAGCTTCGATTCCAGCTATTTTAATGACGCTGTTCGGTGGCGCACTTGCTGACCGAATAAATCGAAAGCGCCTGTTAATGACCACCTCCGCTTTGGTGGCGTCACTTATGTTGACGCTAGCCTGGCTTGATGGCTCAACACGAGTTGAGAGCTGGCATATCATATTGATCGCAGGGCTAGTGTCCTTTATCTCCGGCTTTGACTGGCCAACACGACAAGCCATTTTTCCTACGCTGATACACAAAGAAGACATGATGAGCGCCGTCGCACTGAACTCAATCATCTGGCAAAGCAGCAGAATGATCATGCCAGTACTGGGCGGCATTTTGATAGCGGTGGCTGACACCTGGCTTGTTTTCACACTTTGCGGACTGGGTTTTATCACCATGTTCTGCGTCGTCGCCACATTACCCATTCATGGCAATCCAGAGCGCAGACCCGGCTCGCCATTGCAGCAAATAGCCGAGGGACTCAATTTCATTTTCAACAATCAGTTGTTCATGGTGTTCATTTCACTTTCTTATGCTGGCATGTTTTTTGGTATGGCCCACATGCAATTGATGCCTGCCTTTGCGAGTTTGTTAGAAAGCTCTGAGCAGGGCTATGGTTTGTTGATTTCTGCGACTGGAGTCGGATCCGTCATTGGCACTGTACTGGTCGGCTACTTTCAAAAATCCGCGAGGATCGGCGCTTTTATTCTGATTTGCTCAGCCTTATCGGGACTTTCAGCAGCCATATTTGCCGGGGTTGTTGGCTTTTTGCCAGTAGGTGTATTGACTTATATGATCGCTATACTGGCGCTCATGGTTGCCTCGCTCATGAGTTCAATGTTTATGATTACGTCCATGACCATCCTACAACTGAATGTACCTGATCATCTACGAGGGAGGGTCATGGGCTTTCATGGCATCACTTATAGCTTGATGCCATTAGGAGGACTGTTTGCGGGTTGGATTTCTAGCTTGACCTCAGCACCGGTCGCTATACTTGTCGCAGTTACGCTGTATTTAGTCATTATTGGATTCGTTGCCATTACCCAAAACAACATACGGACGATGGCGGCCACTGCATAGTTAATATGAATTGACTGTGAAATGTCTATGAAGTGATGATTAGGTTTTCGGGTTGTTCCAGATATCGCGACTAATCCGCCACACACCGTCAGGACAATGGCGCATAATCCAAATATGCCGGCTAACTGATTTGAGCGGGGGTGCTTTCTCGTCCCTTTTTGATCGCAGAAACCCGTTAAAGCTCACCCGCACAATCGCAACATCTCGCTCAACAATGAGTTCTTCTACCGTCGTTTCCTGGTCAAATCGGAAATTTTTGGTAAAGCCGTAGAATTTTTTGGCCTCATCAATGTGAACATCATGATTTTTAGATGGCATCATCCAGACTGCATCTTCAGTAAAACAATCGAAGTAGTCTTCAAAGTGATCAGATCGAATCGCCGCCAACGCCTGAAGAATGGCGCGTTTAACGCTAGAATATTCTTCATTAAGTTTAGACAGGGCCGGCGCCATCGTGTTTTCCTCGACTCTCATTACGTGCAAATTAGATCCTAACCAGAGCACAATTAGGAATTAGTTAATGATAAGAGAGAAGTATCTTACCCCCAACACGTGATATTTGCAGCTATTCCCAGTATTTCAACAGGACATCCAGCACCGCGTGACTTGTTAACGTCTAGGCTGAGGCGCTCGGTCGGGCAGATACTTGCTTATGCCACCGCTTAAGGTTTAGCAATGCTTCATCAGGCGGCAAGCGTACCAGTGTGGAAGCAAAGTCAACGGCAGAAAGTAGCGTGATGTCTGCAATGGTA
This sequence comes from Candidatus Azotimanducaceae bacterium, assembly GCA_051278195.1. Classification (GTDB taxonomy): domain Bacteria; phylum Pseudomonadota; class Gammaproteobacteria; order Pseudomonadales; family Azotimanducaceae; genus JAHRVQ01. The sequence goes on along the minus strand of JBNMQM010000002.1, from coordinate 149,046 downwards.
TACCGACCCCCTGCTGCATATTCGTCGACTGCGAATTGTTCATCGAGACGCTGATAGTAAGCGTGAACGGCGACATCACTTGCTTCTTTCGCAGCAGGAATTTGTTTAAGCAGGTTCATCTTAGCCACTACGGGACCATGCCGCCATGACGTACCGATTTGGGTCCAAAACTCTAGCTCCAATTGTCGGTTACACGCCTCAATATGACCCAACTCATAGGCATCTCGACCGAATAGGTTGGGTTCCGGCTGAATAGCTTCAAGGTATCGACAGATGGCGACGGACTCGGCGATGAACCTACCGTCATCTAGTTCGAGCACGGGTATCTTGCCACTCGGGTTCTTTAGCAGGAATTCCGGAGTTTTATGCTGGCGCTTAGACATGTCACAATTCACTAACTCGAGCTCAATACTCTTCTCAGCAGCAAAGATCTTTACTCGACGTGGATTGGGCGCACCCATGTAGTCATACAATTTCATAATGAAACCAATTCGCATTATTCATAATCCGGCAGTATAACGAATTGACGGCATCCCGCTATTAAGTCTGACTAGGCCCTGAAATTAAAACTGTCATGAGCTCTGAATAGGCTCTACGACCACCCACAGCGGCGGGTTTAGGCGAATTACGCAACTATTTCAGCAGAAAGTGTGATGGCTGTCACAATTTTTTGCCCTAAAAGCCCGCACAATACCCGGGTAGTTGTCTATTAACTTGTTGGGCTTATGGTGTCTGCCGCAATTAGTATCAGAAAAGATCTTGATGTATGTATCAAACCTGCAAAGTCAGTTTCGCTGACCAACGACGGCGAGCTATCGCTGTATTTTGTCGGTACTGGTGCTGCGTTCGCCAAGACTCTCAATCAAAACAATTTACTCATCGTAAAAGGTGATGACCACCTGCTCATCGACTGCGGTTCAAAATGCACGCAGGCACTACACAATGTTGGTGTAACCGTTCCCGAGTTGCAAAATTTTCTCATCACTCACAGCCATGCTGACCATGTCGGTGGGCTGGAAGAAATTCAATTGTATGGCCGGTATGTTGCGCAGGCCAAACCTAGGATGATTATTAACGAGGAATACCAGGAAATCCTCTGGGGACAGTCGCTCCGGGGTGGATCTGAGATGTCTGAGAGTACCCCACTGAGCTTCGAAGACCTGTGGGACGTGATTCGCCCCACAGTGGTAGAAAAATTGGAAAGAGAAACCTGGGAAGCCAGCATTGGCAGTATCAACGTCAAAATGCCGCGCACCAAGCACTACCCTGACGATGCACCTAGTTGGAAAGAAAGTTTTTGGAGTGTGGGTGTTATTATCGATGATCGTATTCTGTTCACCTCAGACACCCGTTTTGATTTAGATCTACTCGAAAAGTTTGATCAGCAATACAACTTCGACATGATTTTTCATGACTGCCAACTCTTTACAGGCGGCGTCCACGCTTCATTGAACGAACTGAAAACACTCCCTGCTCACTTCAAAGAACGCATAGTTCTGATGCACTATGGCGACAACTGGAAAGACTTTGAATCTGAAGCACTAGACGCAGGCTTTCACAGTTGGGCTCAACAAGGCTGTGAGTACAGTTTTCCTGCCAAAAACAAAGCCGTAAAATAAGATACCCCCCGCGCACCAAACTCGCTATATCCAGGCTAGTCGTAAGACTGATTGAGAGTCAATTAGTCTTACTGGTATTCATTTCTTCATTATGATTTACTTCCGGCCGTTTTTTAAACTCCCAATTCTTTTTGTTGAAGGAAAATACTTATGGGCCAATTAGACGGTAAAGTCGCTCTCGTCACTGGTGCTGGCGGTGGTCTGGGCGAAACACACGCCCTGCTGCTGGCGAAAGAAGGTGCCTCGGTTGTCGTCAACGATCTCGGTGGTTCACGCGATGGCGCCGGCGGTGGCGCGGCCATGGCCGACCAGGTAGTCGACAAAATTATAGCGGCTGGTGGCAAGGCGGTTGCTGACTACGGCAGCGTGTCTAGCGAAGAGGATGCTAACGCTATGGTTCAACGGGCCGTAGACGAATTTGGCAAGATCGACTTCTTGATCGCTAATGCCGGTATTCTTCGCGATAAATCTTTCAAAAACATGACCAACGATATGTGGGACGTTGTTATTGATGTTCATTTACGTGGCACCTACCTCACCGTAAAAGCCGCCTACAACCAGATGATCGCGCAGGGTGATGGCGGCTCTATCGTGGTTACCTCTTCTACTTCCGGTCTAATCGGTAACTTCGGGCAAACCAACTACGGCGCAGCAAAGGCGGGTATTGCTGGGTTCGCGCGCTGCCTGTTCCAAGAAGGCCTCAAATATGGCATTCGCGTCAATATTCTTGCGCCGGCCGCATGGTCACGTCTAACCGAGGACATCTTCCCTCAGGGACAAGGCATGGAAGAATTACTGTCTCCCGACAAGGTTTCGCCATTAGTTGTCTGGTTGGGTAGCGACGAGGCGAAGCCTGTGACTGGCCGGACATTCCTTGTGCAGGGCAATAATGTGCAGCTTTTGTCATGGCAGTCTCAAACTGTTGCCATAAAAGACAACAAGGATGAAGCATTTACCGTCGAAGAAATGGGCGAACTCGTCATGGAAAACTTCGAAAAATGGCCCAAGGGCCCACAGCCGACACCGCGGCCTTTCGAATAGCACCACTCGTTGCAACGCAACATAAAAAAGGCAGCCGATTGGCTGCCTTTTTTTTTACCCCGTTGATATGCCAATGCTATGATCTGAGCTCCAGCAGCCCTAAATTAACAAGGTTGAAACCATGTCCGAAGCAAGCAAAATTAAAATGCCCAATGTAAGTCAGGAGGGTTCCGCCTCTTATGAAGAGATTCGACTCGCACGAAAGCAGAAATTAGCGGCCGCGTTCCGACTATTCGGCAAGTTCGGCTTCGATGAAGGCGTTGCGGGTCATATTACCGTCCGTGACCCCGAACATCTCGATCACTTCTGGGTAAACCCATTCGGCACATCGTTCAAGCAGATAAAGGTCTCGGATCTGTTATTGGTCAATCACGACGGCAAAATAGTGGAAGGCACGGGCGCACTAAACGGCGCCGCGTTCGCCATACACTCACAAATTCACAAACATCTGCCGCATGTTACGGCGGCAGCGCACAGCCACTCGGTGTACGGCAAAGCCTGGGCATCGCTGGGCAGAAAGCTTGACCCTATTACTCAAGATGCCTGTGCATTCTTTGATGATCACGTTGTCTTCAACGAGTTCAATGGTGTTGTTTTAGACGTCGCTGAGGGCGAGAAGATTGCAAGCCAGTTGGGCCACAAGAAAGCCGCCATACTACAAAACCATGGTCTGCTAACCGTCGGCAAGAGTGTCGAAGAAGCAGCCTGGTGGTACATTACAATGGAACGCAGCTGCCAGGCGCAGTTGATGGCTGAAGCTGCCGGCAAACCGATTATCATCTCTGACGAAGTCGCACTCAGCACCCGCGCCAATGTGGGTAGCGATTTAGCCGGCCAGTTTAGTTTCAAACCGTTGTTCGACGTCATCGCAGCGGAACAGCCTGATTTGTTTAACTAACTCACCTAAAAACTCACTCGCTAATAAGTCGTCGGGGAAGTCGCTATTATGCAAACCATATACGGTGATATCGAAGTCACCTTGCTCGAAGGTCATGTCGCACAGTGCGAATTTAAACGTCCGCCAAACAATTTCTTTGACTATCAGTTGATCAAAGATCTGGCAGACTGTTTTGACGATCTAGACGAGAATCCAGATTGTCGCGCTATTTTACTTTGTGCTGAAGGCAAACATTTTTGTGCAGGTGCAAATTTCACTAAAGACGGCGGTCGTGATTCCCTGCCCCGTGACGCTGAGTCAGCCAATCCGCTATACACAGAAGCGGTTCGGTTGTTTAGCAACAAAAAGCCTGTGATTGCGGCCGTTCAAGGTGCCGCCGTTGGTGGCGGACTTGGTGTTGCCGTGATGGCTGACTTTCGCGTGGTCTGCGAAAACACACGGATGACGGCAAATTTCGTCAAGCTAGGCTTTACCCCTGGCTTTGGTTTGACCCACACACTGCCTCGCCTCATCGGCCAGCAGAAAGCCAACCTGTTGTTTATGACAGGGCGCCGCATCGACGGTAAAACTGCGTTTGAATGGGGTATGGCAGATCTATTTGCCACTCCAGAAACCATTCGCGATGAAGCACTAGCATTAGCGCAAGAAATCGCGCTGAACGCACCACTGGCACTGATCTCACTTCGGCAGCAAATGCGCCCAGACTTGGCAGACGCCGTCAAACGGCATACCGACATCGAAGGAAAAGAACAATTTTGGCTGCAGAAGACCGACGATCACAAAGAAGGCATTAAGTCTGTTGGCGAACGCCGGGCTGGAAACTTTACCGGTACCTGACGAATGGTCGGCTAGAGCCGACCCTGTTTAGCCAAAGACTAATTTTGATGATCTTAAATTAGCTCTGCAATCCGGTTGATGCGATCCACCACATAAGGCATTTCATCAATCGGTGTGCGGCCCAGCCTCACAATCACACAATCTTTCTCTGGCACACATAGAATGCGTTGGCCGTCATAACCACCACAATAAAACCATTCTGGCTGGTCCGGTCGCATCCACCATTGGGCGCCGTAACATTCCTTATTGCCCTGATACGTGGGTGTACGAGCATAATCCACCCACTCTTTGGCTAAGATCTCGCGCCCATCCCAGCTTCCACCGCGCAGATACAACAATCCAAAACGAGCAAAATCTTGAGGTGTGGCCAGCAAATAGGATGAACCTATAAACGTACCGGACGTATCAAACTTTGGTGTCGCCGTCCGCACACCGATAGGCTCGAACAGTTCATCGTTCATGAACTTGAGCATCCCCGACGCGCCACCACCCACAACTTCCTTCAGGATCCGGCAAATAATATTGGTGGTGCCACTGGAATATGACCAAACTTTACCTGGTGGATGCACAAGCGGCATGTTCGCAGCAAAAGCACCTGTGTCATGACGCCCTTCCAAACTGAGCATAGGAATCACGTCGGATGCGCCGCCATCCAGGTAATCCTCATTAAATTTCAGACCACTCGACATTCGTAACAGTTGATCCAGTGTAATCTCTCGCCGCTCGTCATTCTGCCACTCTGGCACCGGTGCCGGCGCATAGATATCGAGCTTGCCTTGCCTCACTAGAATACCGGTGAGCGCATGCGTCACGCTCTTCGCCATCGACCAAGAATACTGCAAATAAAAGGGGTTCGCGCCGGCGTCATAACGATCAACAACCAACTTGCCATCCTTGATGACAACTAGTGCGTAAGTAACACCCTGAGCTTTTGAGAGATCAAAAACCTCATCACTAAGACGTGCAACCTCTTCATTGTCGAGGTCGCAGCTCTCCCAGCCACGTGTTGGCCAGGATACGGCGTCAGGTTGCGACGGCAGAGCGATAAGATTATCGGCTATAGAATTGGATTTCAGCATGCTGACCCCTCATGAACTGTGTGCTGCAGAATACCAGCGTTTGGCAATCTGGCAATTAACGATATGATGCTAAAAATCAAAAAAAAGGCAATACCATGCGCCACGTCATGATCACACCATCGATAGCACCATCGATCATATTTATCATCTTGCTCTTGCTCGCACCTGCGATGAACGCGCTGGCCGAAAAGCCCACGAACTGGGGTAAATGGGGAACCGAGGATGAACGCGGCGCAGCCAACTACATTCAACCACAACATATCGTTGCAGCTGCAAAACTGATCAAGACTGGCAAGATTTTTAGCCTTGCTATTCCACTTGATAATACCGGGCCGGTTTTCCCATCTCGAATTGCGCCACAACACATTATGGTGGCGACCGGAGCAGACTATACTGCTGGGCAGCAAACATTTTACGGCACGGCGAAATTTGCCGACGACTATATCTACATGCCGCTGCAAGGATCCACCCAGTGGGACGCTCTTTCCCACGCTTGGTACGGCGACACTCTTTATAACGATATTGATCAGGGAGTAATAAAAAGTGCACCTGCAGCTGGCGGCGCGACCAAATTGGGTATCGAAAACGTCAAAACGGGTTTCGTAGGCAGAGCCGTTCTCATTGACGTGCTCGCATACAAAGGTGGCAGCCTGCCCACTGGCTACGCGATTAGTCGTGCCGATATCGAGGCCACCTTGAAGCAGCAAAAGACAACGGTCATGGAAGGTGATGTCGTGATTATCCGCACTGGCGTGGTACCCGCGTACTATGAACTCAAAGACCCGATTTCACAGCTCAAGTTTATTACCGGGCCTCAAGCAGGTATCAACATCGATGTCGTGGGCTGGGTCGCAGAGGCAAAAGTGGCCGCTATCGCCGCGGATAATATTGCCTTAGAAGTAACACCAAACCCCGAGCCTGAAAAAACCTTTAGCGTGCACGGCGCACTGCTAAAAGACCTAGGCGTTTACATCGGAGAAATCTGGTGGCTTGAGGAATTGGCCGCTGACTGCTCAGAAGATGGTCGTTATGAGTTCTTTCTGGCGGCGCAGCCACTGAATATTACCGGTGCCGTAGGTTCACCACTAAATCCAATCGCGATAAAGTAATTCAGAGTAGTTCGACGCCTGACGGCTTACACCTTTTCTATGTGGTGTAGTAACGAAAGGCGTTGGACGCCTCAAACTCGCGACATATATTTTCCGTTTGTCGTATTGATTTTGATCGACTCACCCTGCTCGATGTATTCGGGTACTTGAACCACAAGTCCTGTGACCATCGTCGCTGGTTTGGTTCGAGCACTTGCTGACGCCCCCTTGATACCAGGTGCTGTCTCTGTAATTTCCATCACAACAGACTGGGGCAGATTAATCGCAACCAGATTGCCATCCACCAGCAGTCCCGACATATCTTCAATTCCGTCCATCAAATACTCGATCTGACCTTCAAGCACCTCGGCATCTAAAAAATACTGTGAGTAGTCTTCAGCGTTCATGAAGACATATTGCGTACCGTCTAGATAGGAATATTGCACTGGCACATGCTGAGCGTCTGCCAGTGCAAACATATGATCGCTCTTAACCGATTCATCACGCTTCTGGCCGCTGACCAGGTTATTGAACCGTATCTTGTAGAGCGTCGAGGCACCGCGTGACGATGGACTTCGGGCTTCCAATTGTTTGACCACATGGGGCGTGCCATCAATCTCGACAACATCGCCTTTTTTCAAATCACCAGCTTTGGGCATGGACCTACCTCGGACAAATTCTGTATTGTACAGGACCTTACCTACCACGCGGAAAGTAGGACTGTGTTCGAGAAGGAAGACCTGATAAAAATTGCTAACCATCGCATGCCGTTTGGCAAATATAGCGGACGGCGTCTAATAGATTTACCCGAAGAGTATCTACTGTGGTTTCGAGAGCGGGACTTCCCTACTGGAAAACTAGGAGAGCTGATGCAGGTGTGTCTGGAGATTAAAATCAATGGATTGGAATCGCTCATAGACCCTTTACGCAACCATTAGCCCTTTCTAAATAAGCGGTTTCATTCGTCGTTCAAGCCAATCTAGCAGTATGACATTAGTTTCTTGTGGTTTTTCCTGTTGGATCCAGTGGCCACAGTTCAGAGTGTGTATTTCGAGATCGCTCACCGATGCAGACATGTCCACCGGTCGTACCATATCGTGTTCGCCGTAAATCATCAGAACGGGCATGCGCACCTGTTGTTCAACTTCAGCGGTGGTTTCCCAATTACGCGTGAAGTTTCGATACCAGCTACAGGGTCCTTCAAAGCCACCTTTTGAAAAGGCTTCGACGAATACCGCCAACTCAGACTCTTCCATCATCAGTCGACCCTCGCTTACTTCCATTTCAGCGTAATCAACAATCGCGCGACCAGAGGGTTCTTTCGATTCCGTGCGCTCTAACCACTGTTCAGTCCGATACATATTGCGCAGAAAGCGCTCTGTGTTTTTGTCGAAACTCTTAGCAGCAACGCCCGGCTGACGATTGAAATGGACGATATAGAAATCTGGACCGAGCATTTTTTCCCAAAATGCAACGGGCTCATAAGACTGGCGAATCATAAAGGGTACGGACAAATTCGCCAGTCCAATCATGCGCTCCGGATGCAATAGAGCCATCTGCCACAGCACGATAGAACCCCAATCATGGCCAACATAGATAGCCTTATCGATGCCCAGCACATCCAGCAGCGCCACATGGTCTCCCGTGAGATGTTGGATATCGTATTGATCAACATCGGTGGGTTTACTTGAGGCGCCATAACCACGCTGATTAGGCACAATAACGTGATATCCAGCGTCCACTAACGACTGGATCTGAGAGCGCCAGCTGTAAGCCAACTCAGGCCAACCATGGGCCAATACGATAGGTGTACCACCCTGCCCTGCTTCGAACACTTCCAATTGGATACCATTGACGGCCAGCATTCTAGATTGTGGAAATTGCAAACTTACGATTCCTTGTTTGAGGCGAGCCATTCGAGGGCATCTTTACTGTTATCAAAGACTTTCATACGAAACGAGCCGATGAGTTTCAACAGGGCAGAGTATATCCGTATAAGATGAAAATCTGCGGTCCGATTGGTCACCAATGCAGCCTTGTATTTATCACCACGGAGCTTACTGAAGCGCCCTAGCAAACCAGGCAGCGCTCGAATTTCATGAATCGGCACCCGGGTTAAATTCAAATCACTGACTTCCCATAACGCCGCCATGTTGGTCTTGAATTCTGGGTCGTCAAACATTTCGGCGTAGGCCACGGAGAGCTCTTCGGCAGTCGCTTGACCCATGATTCGAACCACGACGACCTGCTCCGCTTTTCTGATTTCAACTTCAATACTCACGATCTCGCAGCGGCTCCTAAAGTTTTTCGATAATTTATCAAGACTTGACCTCGATACGGCACACCGACACAATCCAGCGAACCAAAACGAGAACAGAGGGAAATATGGCCATAGGCGTCGTTGCAAAACTGAAGATTCAAGCGGGCAAAGGTGAAGAGTTCGAAGGCATTTTTGCCGAACTCGAAAAAGCCGTTCACGAAAACGAACCTGGTAATAACTTTTATGCTCTGCATAAGTCCAGGGACGACGAAGATACCTACGTCGTGTTGGAGCAGTATGCAGATCAAGACGCGCTGGACGCTCATGGCAAGTCTGATCATTTTAAAACGATTGGCGCAAAAATGGGCGGTTGCATGGCGGGTCGGCCTGAAGTCGAATACATGGATTCTTGCGGCTAATGCGCATCTCCTGTGGAGAGTGCGTCATACAAAAACGGTAGCGATACATCCATGCGATAGTCGACACTGCTGTGATTGTCAGAAAACTCATCATAGGTATGCGTAATACCCAGAGAAACCAATCGCGATGCCAGACGTCGCGCGCCAAATACGAGGGCATATTGATCGTTGCTACCGCAGTCGATAAATATGCCCTTTAGTTTCTTAAGGCTTGTTTGAACTTCTTTGTCCTCGACCATCCTCACCGGGTCCCAGGCTAGCCAACGCTGCCATAACGCTTCGTTTAACTCACAGGTTTGAGACGACACCGGCAATCTCACGCCAAATGGTAGTTCGGGTGCCGGGTCATAGGTTGCCGCCATCGCCAAAATCATAAGCGTATGCATGTCGTTACCTGATATTTTACGACTGCCAATCATCTGATTCATGAAGGATTGAATTGACCCGCCATAACGTGCGAGTTGCATTAAGGTCTTTGGGAAATCGGCAAGATAGGCCAACTCAAAAGCCATATCGCCTGAGTGGCAGGCAATCGCTCCCCAGTGCTCACCGTGCTTCATGGCGTGTGCAATAGCGCCATAACCACCGCTGGATTTGCCAAACAAACCCCGGTGCGCAGCGCCCGGTAAAAGGCGAAAGCGACTTTCCAGTTCAGGCAACATTTCTATGGTCAGAAAGTCTGCCCAGTTACCCAACACAGATGAATTAATATACTGATTACCGCCAAGAGAGGTGAAACAATCAGGAAAGGCAATCACGACTTTACCCATGCGGCCTTCACTGATCAGCCGTTCAACACGTTGCGGTACCGTCTCGGCAAACGCCTTCCAACCGATGTGCCCTAAACCGCTACTCGTAAAACCGACAATATCGACCAATAGTGGGTATTGCTCGTCGCTATGGTCGTATCCTGCCGGGAGGTACACGGCAATTTGACGTTGGGTGGGATCACCGAGAATATTGTTCGCAATCGCTGCAGAGTCGAGGGTGATCGTTTCTATACGTCCCTCTAATGCATTGAAATTTTGATTTGGCACGATAATTTCCAAGAACAATAGGTACTGAGAATACCATAGTCACCCGCTGGGTTAAGTTTAAAAGGTGATGCAGAGCCCGCTGTGATGGTTCTTTTAGAAGAACGACTAAAATGCTGCTGTGACGAGATGGCCTGATTAGAACATCTAAACAAAACATCTAAGTAAAACATCTAAGTAAAACATCGGAAGCGATTATGACCTTCGGAACAGTCTCGCGCTGAATTGACCCAATTGCACGATACCGCTGACAACAGCTTGCGCGCCTAGCAAGGCAAGGAAGCGAATTTTAGCAAGAGGATGAAGACCCTGCAGCTGGATCATTCTGATGCGGGCACCACTTACCCAGCGTTGTCCTTCACTCCAGCGATGCACCCTGGTGGAGACTTTACTGAAGATCAAAACTGCACCGACCAAGAACAGCACACCGGGAATGATAGGCACCAAAAGACCGGCGATACCTATGATCAAAAGCAGCACAGCGATGATGGTGTAAACCACTTTTGCCGTTTTTCCGGCGGGCACATGGCGGGTATTGGTCGGCATTTTATCCTTCATGGTCGAAATAATTTCCATCATAAATCAAGATAGCATTCAGAATGCAGCAACCGTGCCAACAACTATCCCTATGTTTTAAATCACTTTTTCATCAAAGCCTCACGACGCGGTTGCCAGATTAACGAAATGGCAGCGAAATTCGCCAACTGTGAACCCGTTCTCGGCGCAGGAACCCCCTGCCATACTATATTGCAAACCCAAGATGACTCAGAGATTCACTTGACTAAACTACCTGCCCACACGCTACTGACAGCGCTCCGAGGTTACTACGCGCCCTCCGCGGCTGGCGTCATGACAATCGATCGCGAAACGCTTATCAGTCTATTGCAGACGCTTCCGTCGCTCTCAGCCACCGCTCATAACGATTCCATCGTTGCGCAATTGCAATTGCACCATCCGGGCATAGGGTTGGCAGTCGAAGACCAGTCGGTCATCATGTTTGTGGACGACTTTTTGTCAAAGATTCTAAAACAGATTGATATGGAGTTTCGTGTTGAAGCCATGGTGCGCAATATTGCGCCACTCGTCGCTATCGAGGCATTGGCCGGAGATGTTCCCGCGTTGCTTCAACCACTACAAATTTATGAACTCCTCGATGCGCTTATCCGGGAGTGTGTTGGATGGAGTGAGGACCTCGGCTTTCTAGGTGAAAAATACATCGAGAAAACTGAAGCTGCTTTATTGCCGCTCTGCCGCGGCAAACTAACACCGAGCGAATGCCTCAAACAGTTCAAAGAAGACTTGCGCAGCGAGCGCCACCGCCAAAAGAAGTTAGAGCTAAACTTGATTGGCTCTGAACAACAAAAACTCGTTGAAGACAGTGCCAAACAAGCCACAGCCGAAATGCTCAATCAGAAAATGGCTGCGCAACCTCTGCCGCTGTTTATCATTTTCATGATGCAAGGTGCCTGGTATGAATTCGCACAAAAGACAGTTTCCCGTTATGGCCTTGAGTCCCAACAATGGGCAAAAATGTCTGAGCTGACCGAGTTATTAGTATGGAGCCTGCAGCCTCAGGCTCAAGCAGCGCGCCAACAACAACTTTTTCATAGCATACCAATTGATATAACGGCATTTGCTGACTCGGTCGACTTTGATGCAACTGACGTCAAACAATGCCTTGCCGACGTTGAGGCAGAATACGAGGCAATCAACGACGACAATCCATCGTCGCCTTGCGACTTTGACCCCATCTCTAGTAGGGCAAGTTCCGGTATCGACGGAAACATTGAAGTCGCACTGAGAGCCGATATAGAAGCCACTCAAACGGGCGCCTGGTATCTTTATGACGACAAGAACGAAGCAGATGAAAAGATCGCGCGCATCAGACTGATTATTAACGACCCTACTTCAGGTCGTTTAGTCTTCACCAATCAAAATCGCCGCAAAGTGATGCACATGACCTATATGGAGTTTGCTGCACGAATATCTAGTGGCACTGTTAAATCTCTAGATTTATCCTCGCCGCTGAAAGATATCGTCAGTGATCATCTAGACTTGATTATCAAAACCATCAAGGCTCAGAAAGGTCGTGAACTCAAAGAACAACAGATCGAACAGCGGAAGCAGATATCTAAGGAATTCCTTTCTAAGCAAAAAACCTTCATTAGCAACGAAATGCAGCGTCTCAAGCAACGAGCCGCTTTGAAGAAAAAACGCGCAAAGCTATTGCGAGAAAAAGTGGCCAAGAAAATCGACTCCGCTAACCAAGCTGTCGAAAAATTACGCCCGGATGCCTGGGTCAAATTACCCCTTATGGAAGGTACTCAAACACCCTGTAAACTGGTCGCTGTGGTTACTGCGGCCGACAAGTTTATCTTTGCCAACCGAGCAGGCATCAAGGTGGCTGAATATACCGCGAGTCAGCTATCACACATGATCGTGACTGAAAACAGTGAGATTCTAGATACCGGTGCAGAGTTTGAAAATGTCCTTGCGACCGTCGTCAGCGGTTTAAGAGAAAACCGGAACAAGAGTTTCGATCAACTCACAAGTACGTCACATGCACTTCACGGCGGTGCATGAAAGTAGCTTTTAAAAGTGCGCTCTAAAAGTAGTCCCTAAAATCGGTTTCGTGTAGCCTTGGCTGATCAATTCAAGTTCAATCACGCTACCGGAACTAACCATGATCGATATAAAGCCATCCCAACTCGACCTTTCCGCAATGCATGCGCGTATGCAATGGTACGTGGACGAGGAGATGATTCCTTTCTGCACGACGTTAGTCATGGACGGCACCGACGTCGTAGACGTTAAAACTTTCGGCTCGATGGATGGCGGTGAAGGTAGACCTCTGCATCTCGACACTATCTATCGAATGTACTCCAACACCAAAATCATCACGTCTGTCGCTGCGATGATGCTTTGGGAAGCTGGCAAATTTGATCTAGATGATCCGCTAGAAAAATTCATACCTGACTTTGCTGATCTTCAGGTCCTCAAAGCCGACGCTGCCACGATCGAAGATGTGGAGCCAGCGAAAAGTTCTATTACCATTCGCCAATTACTGAGCCACACTTCCGGCTTGTCTTACGGCTTCATCGAACCCGAGTCGATTATCGACAAGGCTTACATGGCCGCTGGTGTCAACGCACTCGCTACAGGTGGGCAAACGCTGCAAGGCCTATGTGAAGCACTCGGTAAACAGCCACTGGTATTTCAGCCCGGAAATTATTGGCGCTATAGCCTTGCCACCGATGTCACTGCAAGACTCATTGAAGTCATCTCTGGCCAACCTTTCGACGATTTTTTGAAAGAGAACATATTCGCCCCCCTTGGCATGAATGATACTGACTTTTATGTTCCGGAAGATAAGCAGGACCGATTTAGCACTATGTATCGACCAGAAGACTTTCTTGATCCACTCGCCAAGGGACTGGTCAAAGCAGACGATCCCCACTCAGGCATATATTCCGAGCCCAACACATTTTTATCAGGCGGCGGCGGCCTGTGCTCAACACTCGTGGATTACATCAAAATAATTCAGTTGATCGTCAATGAAGGCGAGTGGCAAGGCACTCGCCTGCTGAAACCTGAAACTCTGGATCAGATGCGCACCAACCAACTACCCGATGGTGTCGTCGTGAACTTCCCCATGTGGGATATGCCAGGCACCACTTTTGGACTTGGGTTCGCGCTCAAAGAGTCGCCCGGTGAAGGCGAACCGGTCGGCGCCATCGGTGAATATCACTGGGGTGGCATGGCGGGAACTCATTCCTGGATGTCACCTGGTACAGGCATCACCGCAATGTGTATGACCCAGCGAATGCCTGGCTTCTGGCACGCTTTCAGTCACGACTTCAAGCGACTGGTTTATGAAGCACACACGAATTTGAAAGCATGATCAGCGGTGACATTGATCTCGATAAACTGCTCGAAGATATCGAGCTTCAGGTTGAGATCCTGTCCGCCATTGCTGCTGACAACGCAATATTGAACGAACAGCTGCGGCTATTGCAGGCCACTCGAGAAGCGTTGATCGGGCAAGAGCAGGAGATTTCTCGCCTCGCCGAAATGATCGACCCAGACAACGATATGGACTTTTCAACGATGATGGAACTAAGACAACCGTCAGAAGAATGATGTTAGTGTTTTTTAAAGGCTAATCTAGACGAGATAAAAAACCTTCTACCACCTTATTGAATGCGTTAGGCAACTCGAAGTAACTGCTGTGGCCCACATCACCCAAATTGGTGAACTGAGCACCCGGCAGCGCGAGCGCGAGAGCATTGATGTAGCCCGCATCAAACAGAACATCCTGATCAGCCGTTATAAAAAATGTCGGCGTCGAATAATCAGCCAATGATTCAATATCAACACCTAATCGCGCTTGACCGATCTTGCGTGAAATCACCGCATGGTCGATCGTGTTAAAACGGCTAATGGCGCTATAAAGAGCCGCCATCGGAGGGTTTTTGTCGGGAAAGTCTGCCGCCAGAGCAGGTAGAAGACCGCTCTCGATGGTGCTTCTGAGACGGGCTGTGTCGTTGACCGCAGAAGCATGCTGAAATATCCCCGGCGTGTGCGCCATGACCAGGGCTTCCACGCGGTCAGAATGGTGAACCGCGAGCTGACTACCGGTCCAACCGCCCATCGACTGACAAATCCAGACAGCAGAAGCGATACCTTCTGCATCCATAATCGCAAGTGCATCCCCTGGGAATGAAGCTGGCTTGTAATCGTCAACAGAACAGGCCGAGCGACCAAAATAGCGATGATCAAATGCCATCACTCGATAGTGTGGCGCAAAATGCGCAATCTGATTGAACCAGATCGCGGCATTGCCACCCATGCCGTGCGCGAATATGAGCGTTCTCTCGCCCTCGCCATGAACCTCGTAATATAAATTCACGCCTTCGTTGGTGACATGTGGCATTTCGTTGTCCTGTAATCGCACAAAATAAGTTGAGCCAAATTCCAACTGAATTAAACCATACTTGCTAGATAAGATTTGTTTCGTAAGTTAGTGGATCGCCGAGGCTGACAGAACCGGCCGAAACCACCCGCGCGGTGATGCCACCATGACCACGCATTGCGTTATATCCCCCTGGTCCGAGTTCACGCTCCATTTTACTGCAGGGATGGCAAAGACCGCTAAAGGCGAGCACCGCACCACCCACCCTAAACTGCTTATCTTTCAACGCCAGTAAGTTGATGCCCGACACCACAATATTGCGACGTAACACTGAGGGCGAAAGGTCGTCGCGATGAAGACAAGCAGCGACAACTGCGAGGTGTTCCTGCTGAATCAAGGTGACCTGGCGGGGATTGCCACTGCGGCCACTAAAGCGGTCTCCTTCGAGTCCCTGGTCCAAATTAATCTGAACTGCTTCGCAGGCAACCATCGCAACATTGCGAGCAGGTCTGATGCCGATCCATTCCAC
Source organism: Candidatus Azotimanducaceae bacterium (assembly GCA_051278195.1). Classification (GTDB taxonomy): domain Bacteria; phylum Pseudomonadota; class Gammaproteobacteria; order Pseudomonadales; family Azotimanducaceae; genus JAHRVQ01. The sequence continues at coordinate 133,330 of JBNMQM010000002.1, read as the reverse complement.
ACGACCCATCTGAGGCAGCGTATTAAGTAACACCTGTAGAGGCCTCGATTCAACCAAACCATTTACTCCTTTTAAACTCTTGTATATAGACCACTCATTTAGACAAGGATACTATGTCTAATCGAAATGAGGTCACCATATGAAAATAGCAGTTGTAACAGGCACAAGCTCCGGCATCGGTCTTATCACCAGCCTCCATTTGGCCAAAAACGGCTATAAAGTTTTTGCCGGTATGCGCAATCTGGCGAAGGCCACAGCGCTTAAAGAAGCTGCTGCTGCAGAAGCGCTCGACGTTGAAGTGGTTCAACTTGATGTCTGTGACAACGCTTCTATCACCGCTGCATTTCAATTGATTGAACAGACAGGTCCCGTTGATGTTTTGATTAATAACGCCGGTATCGGTGGGTCATCTCCGCTCGAATTAACCCCGGAAGACGAGCATCGACAGATGTTTGAAACCAATTATTTTGGTGTGGTGAATTGTATTCAGGCAGTTTTACCCTCTATGCGCGAACGCGGTACCGGCTGTATTGTCAACATCACCTCTGCTGTCGGCTTGATGGCCACGCCTAATCAGATCGCCTACTCTGCCTCCAAATGGGCACTAGAGTGTCTGGGCGAAGCCCTGGCTCATGAGATGTACCGATTCGGTGTTCGCGTCGTCAACGTCGAGCCAGGTGTGATCATGACCAATATTTTTGAGAACTCTGCAGAGCAAACTCGCTACGATAAAACATCGCCTTATCAACCGATCATGCGTCGCAACGGCAAGATATTTGCGGCTGGATTCAATCGAGCCGTGCAACCCCAGCGCGTCGCCGAAACGATTCTAGAAGCCATCACCACTGCTGACTACCGGCTTAGATGGCCTGTGGGCCCAGATGCAGAGGGCTTTAAAGCGGCGCGCCATCACACCAGTGATGAAGAATGGGTCAAGATGGGCGGCGACCTGAGCGACAGCGAATACAATGAGAAATTCTTAGAAATGTTCGGCGTGCAACTATAACTGGATGGCCTTGAAAGCCGCGAGGCAAGCTTCTCTCGCGACTTTTAAATCAATCATAGGGGCCGGATAGCCCGCCGCAATCAATTCAGGGTCACCCGGCTTCATCAGTGCTTTAGCAGACACGTCGCTAAGAATCGGTAGGTACCGTTTAATAAATTCGCCTTCCTTATCGAATCTTTCTGCCTGGCGCAGCGGACTCAGTAAACGAAAATAGGGTGCCGCATCGGTGCCCGTCGAGGCAGACCACTGCCAGCCGCTATTGTTCGAAGCAAAATGTCCATCGATCAGCTGGCGCATAAAGTAACGCTCTCCCCAACGCCAATCGATCAACAAATATTTAGTCAGGAACATAGCCGTGACCATCCGCAGGCGATTGTGCATCCAACCAGTTTCATTGAGCTGCTTCATCGCTGCATCGATGATTGGAAAACCCGTTTCCCCATTGCACCACTTTTCAAAATCACTAACATCATGACGCCAGGCCACTCGATCGGTATTTTCTTTAAAGGCCTTACCCATACAAACATGCGGCCAGCTATAAATGACGTTGAGATAAAAATCACGCCAGATCAATTCACTAATCCAGGTGCGGATGCCTTCATTGCCGCTCGTCATTTCACCCTGATTGACCTCTAGTGCAGCATGCAAACACTGAATGGGAGAGAGTAGGCCCACAACGAGCGCTGCTGAGAGACGACTGGTGCCCTCTATTGCTGGCAGATCACGATCCACTTGGTAGTGCTCAACTCGATCCTCAATAAACGCAGCTAACTGCTGATGGGCCTGGTCTTCGCTGCTCGGAAAAACAGCCTTGTCATAGACGTCCCTGCTAGCAACTTTAATGTCCACGACGGTCGCTTCAAGGGGTGGCGTTTGAGGCGCTGGCATATTTCGAACACTACGCCCCCCGCTTTGCCAATTTTTGAACCAGGCATTTTTGAAAGGTGTAAAAACTTTATACGGTTGCCCCTGACCCGTTTTCAATAGACCTGGCACCTGCATGATCGTGCCGTGATAAGGATGCCATTCAACATCAGATGCTTTGCATAGCGCACGCACGCTTCGGTCTCGACGACGCTCATTGAGCGCATATTCGGCATTGCTATATACGTTGCGTATCGCCTGGGCTTGAATCAGCTGGTCTAACGCGGGTACCACGTCTGAGAAACGAGGCGTGTTAAGAATTGTAAAAGGCACGCCCAGCTCACGAAGAGACTCGCTCAAACCATCCAGTGCGTCCAATGTTAAAGCAAGCCTTGCCTCAGAAAGGTCATGGGATACCCATTGGTCCTCGCACCAACAATAAACCGCCTGGGTCGGCCCAGCCGCCATAGCGGCAGCGAGCGCTGGATTATCACGCACTCGTAGATCATGGCGAAACCAAACAAGGCGCGGATAGTCATGACTCATAGTAGGGAAACCATTGGGTGTTTATCATATGAAGCCTCTCATATTGTATTTGGTAGATCGAGCTATTCTGGGCCAGAACCTTCTTAACAAAGGCATTCTAGCCAAAGGCTTTCTGAACTGAGTTTTAAATCCAGTTTCCGACGCACTCGATTCTTTTTTTGTCACCCGTTCACTACGGCTCGGCAACACAATTGGTTCTGTCCATGATCAGCAATCCTATGATTCAAGCCTCGTTTTTGGTTCACTACAGGAGATTCTTAGAGGGAGAGATAGTTTGAACAGAATAGACGACAAGGTAGCACTGGTCACGGGCGGTGGCAGCGGCATTGGGCGCTGCACCTCAGTAGTGTTTGCCGCAGCAGGCGCTATGGTAGCGGTTTCAGATATCAATCTTGCAGCAGCTCAGAAGACTGTTGATGACATTGTCCGGTCCGGTGGCAAAGCGATCGCCCTAATCCATGACGTCACGAATATAGCTGCTTGGGACGCCGTAATTACCCAAGTGATCGATACTTTTGGTGGTCTCCATATTCTCGTTAACAACGCCGGGGTCAGCGGCGCGGGCTTACCACCCCTCGAAGAAGCCACGATGGAAAGCTGGCGCGCAGTGATGGATGTTAATTTGGATGCGGTCTTTATTGGTTGTCAAAAAGCCGTATTACAAATGCGCGAGAACGGTGGATCGATCATCAATCTGTCTTCGGTATTTGGCATTGTGGGTGGTGCAGGCGCAGCCTACAACGCATCGAAAGGGGCTGTTCGGCTACTGAGTAAGTCTGTGGCGGTACATTGCGGCAACATGGGTTGGAATATTCGCTGCAATTCAGTTCATCCAGGTTTCATTTGGACACCATTGGTGCAAAATCTTGTGCCTTTTATGGCAGAAGACAACCTCACCGAAGAAGGCCTGAAAGCGATGCTCACCGAGCGTCATCCGATTGGACGGTTAGGTGAACCAGAAGAAGTAGCGAAAGCTATTCTATTTTTGGCCTCGGACGACTCTTCTTTCATCACGGGCACAGAGTTGGTGATAGATGGCGGCTATACAGCTGTTTAAGGCCTAATTTGCCATTCCGGGTCTTCGAACTCACCGATGACCCGGACTTCAATAAACGCGGCTTCAGCGGCGATAATCTTACGCACTTCCTCGGGTTGGTTAGATTCCCGCGCGTCACGCAGCGCTTTACTGTCCCAACTCGCAATCGCAAGCAGCACACTTGGATCGTCTATTTTACGATGTAGTTTCGTGCCGCGTGCGCCCTCCGCCTCTTGAATAATCTTGCTCGCGCGCAGCCAAGCATCTGCATAGGCTTCAGCGCTATAGCCCGGTTTGATAGAGACCTCAAAAACGAAAATCATGAACCTGTCTCGTTTAACGCTTCCAATAAAGGCAATGTTTCGTCGAAAGAAAGACAGGCATCGGTAATACTCACCCCATACTGCAAATTGTCAGGATCATAATTTTGCCGACCGCTGTTTAGATGGGATTCCAGCATGACCCCCTTGATGGACAACCCAGCTTCAATAGAGTCGCATACAGATCGCACAACTTCCTTCTGACGATTGTGGTCTTTTTGACTATTGCCATGACTGGCATCCACAACCACATGACCGGCTAAGCCCTGCTCGGTCAGTTTTGTTGTCGCCGCTTGAACGGCTTCTGCATCATAGTTTGGGCCCGACAGATCACCACCGCGAAGAATCAAATGGCAATATTGATTACCTGCAGTCTCAAAGATCGCAGGCGCGCCTTCTTTTGTGAGCGAAGGAAACAAATGCCGGTGTGACGCGGCTTTAATCCCATCTATCGCCACCTGAACATCGCCGTCGGTCCGATTCTTAATCCCAACAGGCATCGACAAACCTGACGCCAACTCGCGGTGAATTTGACTCTCCGCTGTTCGGGCACCAATGGCGCCCCAACTGATTAGGTCTGCATAGTATTGACCAAAAGTGGTATCGAGAAACTCTGTTCCCGCCGGTAAACCACGGTCGACGATATCCAAGAGTAATTTTCTCGCGAGCCGCAGACCATGATTGATACGAAAGCTACCATCAATATCTGGATCGTTAATCAAGCCTTTCCAACCAACCACTGTTCGCGGTTTTTCAAAATAGACCCGCATCACCAGCAGTAAGTTGGGAAACTGCGCTTTTGCCAAAGCGAGTTTATCTGCATATTCCACTGCCGCCTTTGGATCATGAATCGAGCAAGGCCCAACAACCACAAAGCGTCGCGCATCTCGACCATCCAAAATAGCCTGGATTCCTTCTCGACCCGCCGTCACTGTCGCAGCATTGGCTTTAGTGGTTGGCAATTCCTCAGCCAGTACCGCGGGGCTAATCAGCGGCTTCACACTGAGGATATGGGAATTTTCTAAGGTAGGCATAATCTGATCAACCGCTTAACTGGACTTTTTTACAAACTGGTGAAGCTCTTTGGTAAGACTCTTCAAGCACGTTTTATCTGTATACATCATGTGTCCCGCAGGATAGTAGGCATGCTTGACGTTCTGTAACAGATCGCCGCGCACACCCAGATGGTCAAACGTATATTCTGTAGCAAAAAAAGGCGTCGCGAGGTCGTATAACCCATTCACTACGAGCACCTGTAAGTGCGGGTTTTTTTGCATCGCCACACGCAACATTTCTGCCGTGTTCACATATTGATTTTCGAAGCTGTCAAAGCGCCATTTAGGATGCACTTTGAAACTGACAATTTCATAAGGGAGGTCGGATTCAAACTGAAGATCACGGCGCACGAAGTCGTTCAAACATGCACTGTAAATCGCTTGAACTGTATCCATACTAGGATCACTCTCAAAGTTCTCACCGGAATCATGGCTATCGATACCCGTGATCCTGCTATCAAAGCGCCCTATCACCTGCTGCTGTTCGCGCAATAATTCCTTGGTAAAACGCATAATTTCGACTCGGAGATTCGCGCCTTCCACATAGCTTTGGCTCAAGCCGGTGAACTCGCTGACCTTTTTAACAACGTTAGCGCGCTCTTTGTCATCTAGCCTCGTGCCTTTAAATAGAGCGGCTGCATACGGGCCTTCTGCGTAGGCTCGCACCTCATCTAAAAACTCCTTTTCGCTTAGTTTTTGTAAGCGCGAATTCAACTTGCCATGAAAACGAGCTGCCAACGCATAGCTCGGTAGGTAGAGAACGTAGGGAAGGTCGTTTCCGGCGTCAAAAAGCAATGTTTGAAAATTCAACACAACCGACACAAGCATGATGCCATTAAGCGCCATGCCATATTGTTGATGCAGATGCGCTGCCAGACCTGTCGCTCGCGTTGTCCCATAACTTTCACCGATCAAAAACTTGGGTGAGCCCCAGCGGTTTTCCCGGCTGGTGATCAGACGAATGAATTCGCCCACGGAATCTAGATCGCGCTGGAACGTATAAAACTCATCAGGCTTAGTATCGTCTCCGGTTAACGGGCGGCTATAACCCGTCCCGACAGGATCAATAAACACCAGATCACTTTCGAGCAATAAAGAAAATTCATTATCCGACAAAGTATAAGGCGGCTTGAGTCGCTCTGATGCAGATTTTGTCAATGGCACTCGTTTAGGCCCAAGCAGACCGAGCAGCATCCACACAGACGAAGATCCGGGCCCGCCGTTAAACGAGAACGTGATCGGTCTTTTAGATTTATCCTTCACACCGTCTTTCGTGAAAGACATAAAGAATATTTCCGCCTTAGCGTGATGTCCTTTCTTATCGTCTTCTTCTTTTAACACCACCGTACCGACCTTGGCGGTATAGCGAAGCGTCTTTCCGCCTAGCTGCATAGTGTGTTGAGTAATGACAATATTGTCCTTCGCCTCAATCGGTTCTTTTTGTATTTGATCGTCAGAGCTCATTCGCGTTTCCCTATAATTTTCTGTTGGCGCAAGTCGTCTAATTCTTCGTTTGTCAGCCCAAGCAGGTCAATCAATCGCTCATCATGCTCACCTAATCTCGGCGGTCTCACAACCTCAGCCATTGGACTGCGCGAGAATCGAATAGGATTCGCCACCATTGGCACACCATCCGCTTCTTGCCTGATGGCACGAGATTGTATTTGTGGGTCATTAAACACGCGATCAATTGTGTTAATCGGACTCACCGGTACACCACTGCCATCAAATATTTTCAACCAATCATCCAGAGTGCGGCTTTTCATGATGAGGTTCAATGCCGGAACCAAAGTTCCTCGATTATGGACCCGATCAGCATTCGTTTGATACCGAGGGTCTAGTGCCAGTTCTGGCGCATTAAGGTGATCCGCAAACTTTGCAAACTGCCCATCGTTCGCAACCGCGACGATCATATAGCCGTCCGCTGTTTCAAACACCTGGTACGGCACAATATTCGGATGCTCATTTCCGAGTCGTTCTGGTACATCGCCTGAGACCAGATAGTTACTGGCTTGGTTCGCCAATGCAGCAGTAACAACATCTAACAACGCCATATCAATGTGTTGCCCCTTGCCGCTGACATCTCGTTCTCGAAGTGCCGCGAGTATGGCGATCGTGCTGTACAGGCCAGTCATAACATCCGCGACAGCTACACCGACCTTTTGTGGTTGCCCACCAGCGCTGTCCGATTCGCCGGTAATACTCATGAGCCCTGCCATTGCCTGGGCAACCATATCGTAACCAGGACGCTCTCGATAAGGGCCAGTCTGACCAAAGCCGGTAATCGAGCAATAGATCAAGGCTGGATTAAGCTCGGCCAACTTTTCATAACCCAAACCCTTTTTGGTCAAATCACCAAATTTAAAATTTTCGACGAAAATATCGGCTTTGCGAGCAAGATTAGTGACCAGCTCAACCCCTTTAGGCTGACGAATATCGATACAAACAGAGTGCTTACCGCGATTGGCGGAGATGTAATACGCAGAAAGGTGATCGCCTCCGTCGGCCATTTCTAGAAAGGGTGGGCCAAAACTGCGGGTATCGTCACCTCCTCGAGGATGTTCGACCTTAATGACCGTTGCGCCTAGATCAGCCAAGATCTGTGTCGACCAGGGACCCGCCAATATACGGCTTAAATCAACGACCAGTGTGCCGGCCAAAATAGGTGTATTCACGGAAATACTCTAAGGCGAAAAGCGCCTCATCCTACGTGACGGCCCTGCCACTGGCAACGCGGCTGGGGTAAGGTGAATCCGCATCATCAACAAGCAAAGAATCATTAAGCTCGAAACAACCAAGGAGGAACCGAGTTATGGGTAATGATGAATGGCTGGCCCTAATCACCGAGGAAATCATAGACCCCGACCAAAAGATCATCGACCCGCATCATCATTTGTGGCGCCGTCCCGACGGCACAGACTATGTACTAGCCAATTTGCACGGCGACACGATGAGTGGACACAATGTCGTGAAAAGTGTGTTCGTGGAGTGCCATGCTGAATATCGCAGCGATGGACCTGAACATCTCAAACCGCTCGGCGAAACCGAATTTGTTGTCGAGCAAGCAGAGGCGAGCGAACTTACCGACGGCACAATCATCGCGGGCATCGTTAGCCACGCAGACTTAACGCTCGGAAATGCTGTCGAAGTCGTTTTGGTTGCACACGAAGCACTGGGCAAAGGTAGGTTCCGCGGTATTCGTCATGCCGGTGCCCGTGCCGAATTCCCAGAGGCATTAACCATCGCCGGCCGCGCTCCAGCTGACTTATATGAAAATCCGAAGTTTCGTGAAGGCGTAAAAGTACTGGGTCGAAAGGGTTACACCTTTGACACCTGGCACTACCATTATCAGAACAAAGCCTTTGCTGATCTGGCGCGCGCATGTCCAGACACCCAAATGATTCTGGATCACTTTGGCACGCCCCTTGGTGTAGGACCCTACGCAAGCCAACAGGATGCAATTAAGGAAGACTGGAAGAAGGATATCGCTGCGATCGCTAAATGCGACAATGTGGTTGCCAAAATAGGTGGCCTCGCTATGCCAGATAATGGCTTCGGCTGGGATAAACAGCCGCGTCCTCCCACGTCGGACGAATTTGCCGAGGCGCAACGGGAATACTACTTACACACTATTGATTGTTTTGGACCTGAGCGCTGCATGTTCGAAAGCAACTTCCCTGTCGACCGCCTATCACTGTCATACCATGTGCTCTATAACGGCTTGAAGAAGATCGCGCAGGATTTCTCGCAAGCCGAAAAAGATGCCATGTTCTATGGGACAGCAGCTCGCATCTACCGATTATAGAAAGACGGTTAATAGAAAGACTGCGTATAGAAGCACTTTATACCTTTTTGAATCTTACCGTCTGGACTCAACATTAAGTGGTTGCCGACTATGAATAAAGTCGACTTGGTCGAGTTCGGTCAATTGTTTGGTGGCACGCTAAAACGATTGTATCAATTCCCAAAACCAACCATAGCAGCGGTATCAGGACACGCTATTGCGGGTGGATGCCTGCTCGCGTGTAGGCATGTGATATACGGTACGCCGTAAACGGCAACTTCAATATGGCCATGAATGAAACACTTATTAAAATGATCCCTAGGTTGGGAAAATAACATTATCGAAAACGTCGCACCGAAACCCTATGCCGCAGCAATGGATAAAGCTGAAACCTTCAAGCAGTTTTCCATGCCTAACTTCACTGCCAACAAGTTGAGTGTGCGAACGTTCTAGTACTAGCGTGGGTCGGTATCGTCAGTCATTAAGGTAACTCTAGAGCCCGAGCAATATCGCGCCAGTCGACGACCTTAAAATTTTGACTGGTCCCTATCGGTGCGTTAAAGCCATCCTGCACGACGAATATACCGAGCGGAAACCGCTCTCCCATCGCGGCACTATTGGCCTCGATGCCATCGGTTTCCTGCGCACCATCAACCCCACTTGTTTCAGAAGCGCCGATTCTAAACCGACCGCGGAAATCATAGGGCGAGGCAGCGTCATAAACCGCATAGCTATCATTCCCCTGGGATGACGCTATCAGGTACTGCTGTTCACCATTATCATAAAGAGCGACACCTTCGACGTCTGCGACAAGTCCTGTTAACTCACCAACGCTATCGACTTGAGTGGGGGCTTCAAATATTCCCTCACTCGGTCCGTCAATGGTCCCGTCTAAGGACAAGTGTGTTTTCAGCTGCCAGATTCCGGCGCCTTCTTCGCCAACAAAGAGCCGATTCGTTTTATCCTGGTGAACACACCCCTCCAATTGACTGCTAAACGACAGAGAACCTACCTGAATTGCTTTCACCGCCGGGTGCACACTCTGAATTTGATAACCTTTTACGACCCCATTCTTGTAGGTAACAAAAGCCACGATGGCGTCATCAGCAGACACACCACTGACTCGTCCAAGGCAGATTCCGTAGGGTTCTATGTCTGCGGCAAATGAGCCAATGATCCTCGCGCCAGTTTCGACCACGCTAAATAACGTCACTGAGTTATCCTCCCTGTTAGAGGTAACCGCGAGATCACCCGCCCAATCACCGACCGTCACGCCTTGTCTTAAGTCGATATTATTCGGTAAACCGGCTGGCACAAATTGCACCAAGTTCCCCTCTAGATCGTACACGCCGATACCAGCCTTCTTATCCGTGGCCAAAATCAGGCTTTTTTTGGGATCTGTTGGGTGAATCCAAATGGCCGGGTCGTCAGCAGCGTCGTCGTTTGAGGTCACGGGCTGCGTCTCGAAACGTGCCGCTACCGTCGGTACTACCCCACGATCGGTATAGGCAAAGTTCTCCCTCTGCTCATCTTCCGGCAGCTCTATGAACTCTGACTGCGCTCCGATCCGAAGTTGAAGTTGGCGTTGTAACTCAGTTGGCTTTGACTCCTCTGGTTTCGACTCAAGAGGTTGTGAATTCTGCGCACAGCCAATGAGTAAAGACGAGGTTATCATTCCAATAATCGTTCGCTTGTGTAAATTGTTCATAACTTTCATCTCTAAAATGTCGCCTGAATGCCAAACTTCCCAGTCCATGAATACTCTTCGTATTGCAGCAACTGATCACCATTAGGACCATTCTGAAACGCCAGGTAAGGTTCATCGCCCAGGTTCACTAACTGCGCATAAACACGGAAGTTTTCCGTCATTCTATAGCTGGCAGAAACATCGAACTGGGTGTGGTCTTTAACATATCGATCTTCATTTGCAGACCCGCCGAGCTCATCGAGATACTCATCGCGATAAGTCGCAGTCAAACGGACACTTAAGGGTCCGCGCTCGTAACCCAGCATTGCGTTGTAGTTGTTTTTACTCGCTGCTGGCAAAGGTATCGTTCGACCACCAATGTCACCTTCGGCATCGGTGTAGGTGTAATTCACACTCACGAGCAAACCATCAAAGGGTGCGGGTAGTTCAGTCAATGCTTGTTGGTAGGCTATTTCAAAGCCTGTTACCGTTGCGTCGTCACCGTTAAGTGGAATCAGCGCTTCGTCAAATGCTACGCCATTGTAAACTCCCATAAATGGGGCATCTCCTGATTCAAATTCGACCTCCACAATGAAATCGTCTATGGTCTTATAGAAGACACCGACCTGGAAAACAGCCTCCGGCTTGAAATACCACTCTGCACTTAGGTCATAGTTCCAAGCAGAAAGGGGATCAAGGTTTGGATTACCAAACTCTCCCTCTCGCTCACCGTCATCTGCTTCTTCGACGATAAACCTTGGTGCCAGCTTGCTAATACCAGGTCGCACGACACTCTTGAAAAATCCACCACGCAAGACTAAATCACTGCCCGCATTGTAGCGTAAGCTCATGCTTGGCAGGACATCAGTATATTCGTTAGTGAAAGCTCGCGCTGTAGTAAATACAGCATCTTCAGTTAAGACAACGCCATTGCGCGTGCCATCCTCTTCAACCAGTTCGACCAAACTACCTTGCATTGCATTTTCAGTTCGCTCAATGCGCACCCCGCCCGCTACCGTCCACCTGTCTAGTTCGTAGAAACCCATGACGTAGGCCGCATAAATGTCTTCCTCTACTGCGTAGTCTTCGATAGCTGATTCAAAGGCAGTATCTAGCGCGTTGAGTTCAAAACTTGAGAGGTTTGCGCTGTTAAAGCCTCGCGTTGCACCTAGGTCCGGCAACGCACCCAACTGCGCAAGATCGTACGACTGTCGTCCGGCAACATCAGCAAGCGTATAGCTGCCTGAAAAATCATCGAATACCTGTAGGAACAGATCGAATGATTTTTCTCTTTGCCGAATCTTTGTACCGAACTTGACCCTCAGGTCACCCTGAGCAACCGCCAATTCTCGCGTGATATCAAGCTGAAATGCGACTTCATCGTCTTCTGCAAGGCCTTCAACTAGCTCAGTTTTGTTGAATGCATAGGTCGCTGGGTCATCAAATGCAGATTGCCCTGCTGTGACCGCGAAGACCGGTAATTCTATGTTGGCATAGTCGAAAGTCAGCGCAAGGTCGCCCGCAGCATCGAAGTCGTTTCGAAACCGAGTCGGATCTTGAGTGTCAGTTTCCTCTTCTTCGGCACTTGCGTAGGAAGCCTTATACTCTATCGTCCAGTCACCCGTAGTTGTGATACCGCCTAACTCGAGGGAAAAAATCTGCTGGGATTCGAATCGATCCTTGAGACCTCGGCGTACTGAAATTTCACCATCATCGGAAAAGAAGGACGCTGAAGAACTTGTGCCGATCGTCGGCTCTTCGTCCATTTCAAAGACCAGGCGACGCCGCTGTTCCGTGTCATCGAAGAGACTGTAGAGCGTTCGTGCATATACGCTCGTCGAATCATCCACTCGGTAATCAATCGAAAAGGACGCACCAACTCTTTTGCGTTCGACATCGTAATCGCGGTACTCAACAGCGTCAGCAAAGGTGATCCCAGAGTCAGTGACATCCCAACCTTCAGCCTCTACATTATCCGTCGAGGTATCGCGCTTGTTGTAAGAAAAACCACCAGCCACACCCAACTTTTCACTGAAAGGATAGACAAAATCTACACTCACCTTGGGTGACGTCTGGCCGTTTAGGTCATTGTAGGAAGACTCAAGTTTAAGCGCATAAAACGGTTCGTCACGTTGCAATGAGTTAGTGGTGTTGATTCGAATCGCTGCACCAATGGTGTCTGCGTCCATATCCGGCAACAATGTTTTGATGACTTCGATGCTTTCCACCAATTCCGAAGGGATGACATCAAGTGCTACTGCACGACTATCTGACTCCGGAGACGGAATCCGACTACCGTTAACAGATGCAGCGTTCAGGCTAGGGTCTAGGCCACGAATCGCAATGAACCTGCCCTCTCCTTGATCATTTAGGACATTCACACCCGCCAAACGACGGACTGCTTCAGCAACATTCTGATCCGGAAACTGACCTATGGCATCTCGAGTCACAACACTTTTGATCAGATCATCGTTGCGCTGTCGGTTCAAAGCGTTTTGCATCATGGCTCGCTGCCCGACCACAATGACATTTTCAATGTCACTTTTTTCGCCCTGTTCATCACCACTTTCGTTATAGAGAGCTTCATTATTTGCCCAGGTTATACTAGGCAAAAGCACAAATGCTGACACTACACTTGAAAACCAATATTTCATTTATCTTCACTCTAATAAGCAATCAATGTCGGTCATCTCCGTTTAGTTTCGAAAACACCTAAAACGAAGCCCCATCGACCAACGACTGACGCGGACAATAAAGTGCGGCTGTAAAGATTGAATTAACACACTCCTCACATGAAATTAAGATTCAATTAAGGCGGTCTTAAAGGTAAAATTTAACCCCGAAATAGCTTAGCTAACCTATGATTAGTGTTCGTACCAGCGTTGAAAACTTGCCGTGATAAGCCATTTAGTACGCCTCCTAGTGTTGTTTCTTATCAGCAGCACAGCTGTCGCTGCTTCGATTGAAGAGATGATGCTCGCCGGTAACAATCTTCGTCTGACAGGGGATATGGCATCCGCCAACCAGACTAAGGACCGGATACGCCGGATGGCGCCCAGGGACCCTGCCAGCTATGCCTTCAGTCTAAATACAATTATTACGGAGCTGTCTTGGGAAGAGTCCCAACTCCGATTTGACGACCAATTAATTAGCGATGCCAACCAATTGATTGCATTGTGCGAAGCTGGGGCCTCAAGTGCTTCGAGCGTGAACAACGCCGACTACTATTGCGGTCAAGCCCATTTCGCGTTGTCCTTCTACAACGGAATACGGGGCAACTACATTCGCGCTGGTCGTCATGGCACGACGGCAATTGACTACCTGGAAGCTGCACTCAAGCAAGACCCGAATCTCATTCGAGCAAAGATGTACCTCGGCACTGCCTACTATTACGCCGACAACCTGCCGCACTTCATCAAACTATTTAGTAGAGTGCTGTGGTTTATTCCCTCGGGTAGTTCCGCAAAGAGCTTGCCGTACCTTCGCGACGTCATGGCATCAGACGACGCGTTTAGCGATGTCGCTCGATATATCTATGCGACCTTGCTGATTAGGGGTAGCGACGAGGAGGTTAAGGATGCCCTGTCAGAAATCGATATTCTTATCGAGCGCTACCCTGAGAATGCGCGATTCCAATTACGCTACGTTTCGGTCATTTTAGGTGACGGCCAGTTCACTGAAACGCTGGAACGAATCAATACTTATATGGCAAGTGAACATGGCAATAATCTGAATATGATCGACACCAACCTATTGAACATCTGGGCAGCACGCGCGCATTTGGGATTGGGCCAAATAGATCAAGCCATTCGAATCCAGCAACAAATCAAATTCGATCCAGTAAACACCACCGTTCCTTCCTGGGGACTGGCCTGGTATGAACTCACAGGGGGGCAGCTCGAGGACCTAATGGGCAATCGCGAAACGGCGATCATGAGTTATGAACGTGTGCTCGCGCTGGATGCCACAACCTTTGTAAGTCCAACGATCGTCGCTATAGCGCGGGCCGCTCTTAGCACGCCTTATTCACTGCCTTAGATACTCGTTAAGCAGGAACAGGCCCTTTCACATTAAACCGGCCGCTTACCTTGGTCGTTGTAAAGATCGTTGTAAAACAACCGCCGGCTATCCCATAGGATTAACGAACCATTGCGCCGCTTACAACGGCTTACATATTTTCATTGTGTGAAAAAACTTTCAGAAACCGCAAGATCGACAGACTTTCTTCTCGGCATTTTAGATTATGTTCCTTTGCATCTTGGAAAAATGCAGCGATGATTTAGACAAACTTGGTTGAATTATTGGGCCCTCGAATGGTTAATTTGGCAGTATCCCCAAAAGGGTTTATTGAGTTGGCCTGGTCCGTAGGATTCGCACCCGTTAACCTATGGCAGGGTGATGATCGCTGGTTTGCTGTTATCTATTTCGAACCAGCCTAATCGGCCTGTTGGATTGTAAAAGCGTCAACATTGTGTGGTAGCCAGCGCATGTCGCCATCTTGGTGAGACGTTGCCTCAAGATAACCAAAGATCATTTTTCGCAGGCGCGGCGGTAATTTTGCGGTTGGAACCTGCGCAATAAAGTCTGCAATGCGAATACCCTGCTCGGAATTCGGCTCGCAACACGACGTGATATCGAGTCTTGCTTCTATGCGCTTGCGCTCGAACGGAACACCGAGTGCTTCCAAATGCTTGCTCAGGTCTTCACTGAACCAGGTTAAAACACCATTCTCCATCTCCCAGAACGAGGATGAAAGTTCATTCAGGGTATCATTCGAAGCAATAAGAATGACGAGCCTGCCAGATTCATTAACCAGATTTAGAGCGTTTTGGATCGCCTGTTCAGGGTCATCCATATAGTAGAGCGAGTGCACCATGAGAACGAGGTCGAAACGATGCTGCTCTGTGAATTTTTCGAAGTCAGTATTGTGTGCCTCTACCTGAACATTTTGGTCGTTTGCGAGTTCCATACGGGCTATGAATTTTTTACACTGCCGGGGATCCGGCTCAAGTCCCACATAGGAAATGCTCGAAGTATGCTTTTTCCCGGCGGCCAGAATCCCGACATCCAGCTCACCCGCACCACATCCGACACTTAGAAACGAAGCACTGTCCGTGGATAGGTCCGGAATCACATGGTCTGTGAACCATCCCAGAATAAGCTCTCGCTGATTGCTGGCGGCCTCATAGGTGTGAAGACATGCTGCATAAAGATCTCCCTCTAATGGTGCGACGTCATTAAGTAGTGCCATTTCCTGGCGAGTATCAGTGATATTCATGTCGACTCTAAATTTTCTCCGAATCAGCTTTCGCTTTGTATATAATCGTGCCGTAGTGTCTATTAGATCCATACTGAAAGCTCTATATTTCAACTCAGCTGGTATTCTCCCGCTGTTTCGTATCCGGCCATTCAATGCTTGAACTTAACAAGGTCTCCAAAAACTACTCAGGTCTCTGTGCACTTGAGGGCTGTGACTTGTCCATTGCGTCCGGCCAGACAACAGTCCTGATCGGCCCGTCCGGATGTGGTAAGTCGACGATATTACGGCTAATTATTGGCTTAGAAATGCCTGATGAGGGGACCATCGATTTCGGAGGGCAACGGCTGGAACAGGCCCGCCTCCTAGAGTTGCGTCAGCGGATGGGCTATGTCATTCAGGATGGGGGACTATTCCCTCACCTATCTGCGCGTGATAACGCAGCGCTGATGGCGCGACATTTGCGCTGGTCGGATGAGCGCATCGCGACACGTATTAACGAACTAGCCGAGCTCACACACTTTCCCGTCGATGCTTTGGATCGCTTTCCGCTACAACTTTCCGGAGGGCAGCAGCAACGCATAAGTTTAATGCGAGCTCTGATGCTGGACCCTGAGGTATTGCTGCTCGATGAACCACTAGGTGCGCTCGACCCTATGATCCGGCGCGACCTGCAAGCCGAGCTGCGCGAAATATTCGAAAATCTCGGCAAGACGGTATTGATGGTAACGCACGATTTGGGTGAGGCCGCTTTCTTCGGGGATACCGTAGTCCTTCTGCGCGATGGCCGAATCGTACAGCAAGGCAAAATGGAGCAGTTGTTGCGTGCGCCAGCGGATGATTTTGTACGGCGATTCATACAGGCTCAGCGCTCGCCACTTGAAACCATGGAGATAGTCCGTTGACTCGCCACATCGCGATCACTTTTTTGTGCGCTCTGTTGCTCGCGGGCAATAGTTTTGCCGCTGACGAGCGCGCCATCGTAGTCGGCTCAAAGAACTTCACAGAGGGCGTGGTTCTTGGGGAACTGATTCGCGCGATGGCGGCATCTACCGGGGCCACTGCCGAACATCGTCAGGCTCTGGGTGGCACACGTCTGGTCTTTAACGCGTTGGTATCAGGCGAAATCGACATCTATGCGGAGTACACGGGAACGCTGACGCACGAGATTTTCGCGCAAAACAAACCCGCTTCACACGCGGAGCTGCGAGAACTGCTCGCTAAATCGGGCCTGGTGATGAGCCAAACACTAGGTTTTCGCGACAACTTTGCTCTGGGTATGCGCGAGCCTGTCGCGGAGCGTCTCGATATACGCCGTGTCTCAGACCTACGCGCGCACCCTGAACTTGTGTTCCGTTTTGGTACGGAGTTTATGGAGCGTGGCGACGGGTGGCCCGGCTTACGTTTGCTCTACGACCTGCCGCAGCAGGATGTTCTGGGCGTCGAACACGATTTGGCATACCGAGGATTGGCGGCTGGCGACGTCGATCTGACAGAGCTCTACACCACAGATGCTGAAATTGCCTATTACTCGCTGCGCACACTGGAAGACGATCTTGGCTACTTTCCACCTTACGAAGCGGTACTTCTGTACCGGGCTGAGCTAGCGCAAGAGCAACCAGAACTCTTCGCCGCCATACTCCAACTGCAGGGCTTGATCGATGAAACCCAGATGATCGCGATGAACTCGCGCGTCAAGCTGGACGGGGTACAGGAGGTTCTAGTGGCGGCCGACTTTCTTCGCGAGTCTCTCGGGATCGATGTCATCGCCAAGTCCAGCACTCGCAGCGAGCGCTTTTGGCGTAACACCAAACAACACATCGCACTGGTAGGCGTTTCATTGCTTGCTGCAATCCTATTCGCAGTACCGCTTGGCATTGCTGCTGCGCGATGGCGTCGTCTCGGTCAGGTCATCCTGGGCGTCGTAGGTGTAGCACAAACTATTCCGGCGCTGGCACTACTGGTCTTTATGATCCCCCTTTTCGGGATTGGCGCCGGCCCTGCAGTCATCGCACTATTTATTTACAGCCTACTGCCAATTGTGCGCAACACCTACACTGGTTTGACTACCATTCCTACACAACTACTTGAATCTGCCGAAGCGCTGGGACTGCCTGCCGGTGCCCGCTTGCGCTTAGTTGAAGCGCCACTGGCAGCTGTATCTATACTGGGTGGAATCAAGACCGCTGCCGTGATCAATATCGGTGCGGCGACTCTCGGTGCCCTGATTGGTGCCGGCGGGTATGGCCAACCGATTCTAGCGGGCATTCGCCTCGACGACGTTGGCCTCATTCTAGAGGGCGCGGTGCCTGCTGCCGGTCTTGCTATTATGGTGCAGTTGCTGTTCGATTGGACAGAGCGGGCAATCGTCCCGCGCGGGCTGCGCGTATCCACGCGGGGCTGACCCTTTACTAAGGAACAATGATGACGGTACAAAATGATACCTTTGCACGCAGCTGCGAACATTGGAGTGACGCGGGGCGCGAAGAGATGGAGGCCTTTTACGAACTGGCACGCGTTGACTACCGGTATCTGGCGGAAGCCTACCATTGGGCCTCCGCATTCCAATCTCTAGCTAGCCGCAAAAACAACGGGCGGTTAATCGATGTTGCGTGCGGCAGTGGCAAGTTTCCACAGGCGCTACTGGCCTGCCCTGGCGTTGCCGATCTAACAAAAACTGCCCAATTTAAGCTCGACTACGACTTACTCGACCCCAGCGAGTTTTCCGTGCGTGAGGCCAAACAAGCACTGGCTGCTCCGTTCCATGCCGGTTCTGAGTTCTGCTGCACGCTGCAGGATTGGAACGAACAGGCCGGCTTATACGACATCGCATGGGCTACGCACGCTCTCTACTGCGTACCCGCTGAGGAACTCGAGCAGGGGCTGGCCCGAATGTGTAGCGCGCTTGCCGATGACGGTTTCGGTTTCATCGCACAGGGAATGCGCGATGGGCATTACGTCGGTTTTTATGATCAATATATCGCCAGCATGACCGACGACGATCGAACGCCATACAGCGATGGCGCTCAGGTAGAGGCGGCTCTGAAAAATCTTGGCATGCAGGTTCAAACCCGGATTCTTGAATACACTACAGTGGTACCCGCAAACCGGCCCCAGCTGCTCGAGTCTTATCTGCAGCGCTGCGCCTTCGATGATACTTTCGGCCTCGATGAGATGTTGCGGCGTGAGCCACTGGCAGGCTACCTTGCGTCATGTCACGATCTCGACTCGGGTGAGTACCGGTTTCCACAGCGCGTCGGTACGATAGTCTTTTCTCACACCGAAGCCGGCCTTACCTTGCGCGATGCCAAGGTATCAGGAGTCGATTGAATGGCAGATGACCCTGCATTGAAGCCCCAAAATCGTGCGGAAGAAATTTCGGGTGAATGGGAGCATGACAACCAACAATGGTGGAATCAGTATATGGCCAGTGCGGACAATGAAATTGTCTTCACACCGGGTCCTTCCCTGGAGCTGCCCCATGTGCCTGAACATGTCGGGCCGTTACCAAAACTGGCTGATCTACACGCTGAACTTAACGCCACCTACGAGCTCGACCCGCTGGCGATTGAGCAATTCAATCGCGATGGCTATGTGAAGCTGAAGCGAGTTCTCTCGCCCGGTGCGCTTGCACTGCTAAGGCAGGAAATGGAAGCGACGCTGCGTGCTGACCTTGGCGAGAATCCAAAGCTGGACTTTCGCAGTGGTGAAATGATGTGGCTGACGAATGAAATATTCCGGCAGTTTGTACTGAGTCCACGCATCGCAGAGATTGCTGCTGCGCTTATGGGTGTAAAACGCGTCAGGCTTTACCATGATAATGCTCTGGCCAAAGAATCGGGTTGCGGACGCACGCCCTGGCACTATGACGCAGAGCATTTTCCTATCGCGAGCAATAATGTGTGTACCGCGTGGATTCCGCTACAGGCAATCCCTCAAAATATGGGGCCGCTAGCGTTTGCCGTCGGAATGCAGAACTACCGCCTGGTTGAATCAGTGCAGAGCAGCAGATTCGACACAAGTTACGACCGCACTGTCAGCAATATTTTCGCAGAGCAAGGCGTGGGTGTAGATGACGGTCCATTCGGGTTGGGTGAGATAAGCTTTCACCATGCCAAGTCCTTTCACACGGCAGCACCCAACAACACAACGGAATCACGCATGGTCCTAGCAACGACCTATTTCGAAGACGGTGCCTGTGTCATTCCCGCGCCAACGATGATCTCGGGCGATTGGCGCAAGTTCATGCCCGACATCGGTGCCGGCGAGCCCATACGCAGCCGCTACAATCCAGTCTGCTTCCCCTCCGAACAATGAAACGTAGTCGTGCTTGAATTCATAAGGCACAACTTTCGTTGGCTCGCCGGCGGATTCGTGCTCACGTACTTTTCCAGTTTTGGACAAACGTATTTCATATCCGCCTCTGTTGCAGAGTGGCAGGCTATGTTTGGGCTGACGCACGGAGAATTCGGGCGAGTTTATATGTTCGCTACACTGGCGAGCGCACTTTGTATCCCATTTGTTGGGCGTCTAACGGACGTAGTGCAAGCCCATTATATGGTGGCTCTTGTCGTACCCGTGCTAGCCGGGGCGGCATTGCTTGCCGGTTACGCATCCTCCCTGCCAACACTCGTCCTCGCTATTTTTCTGCTGCGACTGTTCGGTCAGGGCATGATGACGCACATAGCGCTAACCTCGACGGGTCGATGGTTTGTTACCCAAAGAGGTAGAGCAGTATCGCTTGTTGTGCTCGGCCACCAGGGAGGCGAAGCCACTATCCCATTGGCGTTTGCAGCGCTTACAATAGCCTATGGCTACAGTGTCGGTTGGCTTGCAGCCGCCATCGCACTAATTGTCGTCGGTCTGCCGTTCGCTTATTGGTGCTACTGCAATCCTCGCGTACCGAATGGGCAATCGTTAACAGAAAAAACAACGTTGCCGGAGATGCGCAGCTGGACGCGGGCGGAAGTCCTACGTGACCCTATATTCTGGGTACTACTCGCTGGCGTATTGGCACCTGCTTTTATTGGTACAACAATCTTCTATCATCAAAATTATCTGACGGCGTTGCACAGCTGGCCGCCGCAGTTGTTCGCCATATCATTGATGACTTTAGCGCTGACGACCGTTGTATGCGCTTTGATTACCGGTGCCGCGATCGATCGGTTTGGTGCAACCTCTATTCTGCCGTACTTCTTGCTACCGCTTGGGGGTGCCTGCTTTGTATTGGCCTACGGCGCATCGGAAATAACACTGTTCATCATGATGGTGCTGCTCGGCATCAGCTACGGCATAGCATCTACGCTTTTTGGTGCGCTCTGGCCGGAAGTCTATGGCCTTGCCAATCTCGGAGCGGTCCGGGCGATTACCGTCTCAGCAGCGGTCCTGGCAACGGCGGTTGGGCCTGGGGTTACGGGTACTTTGATCGATCAGGGCATGGGTCTACCGGCGCAAATGAGTTTCTTTGGCTGCTACTGCTTTTTGGCCGCAGTCGCTATGGCGATAACGTCTGTATTTTTACAACGACGTTCTTGATACACCGCGGTCGCATTTCTATCAGCACAATCCATTCATGCCATGTGTGAAATTTTTTAGCCTGACCATAACGGCATTTCACATATTGCATTCTGCTTCGCTTAACAGCATCTGCACTCGAAACTCTATTCAATTCGCGGCTCAATACCTAGCCTGCAAGCACCTCTACTAACACTTCACTTATGAGGTTACCCGCACAAGCGCATAGCTCGAGGCTAGGGCAAGTGGTTAGCTCCTACCCCACAGGGACTTTCACCCTTTATTCAATGCCAGCTTATCCTGGCTTTCTAAGCGCCTAATTATCCGTACCTGTTACTTGGGCGGATTGCCTGCTAGCGCTTGCACGATGGTCTCAGGATCAACTACGTAGAGCAGTAATCCACGCATAGCATCTGTATTTGCGTGATCAGTGTTCGGCAATATTTTAAACAACCACCTCAAATACATATCCGGCGCCAGATCGTTAGTCTTGGCCGCCTCGATCAAACTGTAGATCGCAGCGCTAGACTCAGCCCCCTTCACCGAGTCACTGAACATCCAGTTCTTTCGCCCGATCACAAATGGCCGGACCTTATTCTCGGCCTGATTGTTATGGATCGAAACTTGTCCCGATTCAAGGAACACCGTGCGCTTGTCCCATTGTCTGTGCAAGTAGAGCATGGCTCTGCCGAGCAGGGACTTCGGTGCGATGGTGGGCAGTGACTTTGCAAGCCAGGCACCTCTACCAACATTGAGAATGGATGGAATGCAGCTGTTCATCAAACCTGCAAAAAGGAATGATTCGATTGGCTATCAAATAAATGGTCAACCGTGGCTTTTATACACGGAACCGATTACGTTGGACGAGAATGATGATATTCAAGCAAAAGCCGTTCGCTATGGCTGGTCAGAAAGTGAATTGGTCGGTCAGAAATTCGATGCTTCTCATTAGAGGGTGGTTTCATGCAAAAGTCTCGATTTACTTCTCTGCAAATAATTAAGTGGGCTATCTTTATCGCAATGTCTATTTTTGCTTTATCAGGTGACTTGCTCGCGTCTACTGCTGGTGATCTGACTGACAGCGGTTCTCTGACTGCCCTGGCAACAGATCCTCATAAAGATAGTGTGAACACTAAGCAAATTACTGTTTTGTCCTACAACATCCAACAATTAGGTTATCCGAATTGGGCTGGTAATCATTTCGAAAAGCAGCGCCTCGAAATGATTCCGCAAACTCTCTTGGCCTTAGAAAAGCGTCCGGATGTACTCATATTTCAAGAGGTTTTTACGCCGGAAGCTTTTGATTATTTGGTTAATGGATTGTCTGAACAATATCCCCATCACACATTAGTAGCAGGAGAGAATTGCGAGGACCCAAGCTGGGCTAGCGTCTCTGGTGACTGTCAGATTAATACCGTGAAAAGTAACAGCGGTGTTCTGATATTCAGCCAGTGGCCTATTGAAGAACAACATGCCTATGTCTACCACGCGGTACGCATCAGCAAGTCATTTGATTTTATGGCTCTTAAAGGCGTGGTATATGCCAAGATTCGAGTAGGCGTCGAACACCCATCGCACATACATGTATTTGGTACACACCTGCAGGCGACCGCTAAAGATCATGATGTTCGGATGCAGCAGGTTGGCGAGATGCGAAAGTTCATTGATGGATTTGGAATATCGGCGGAACAGCCAGTGATACTCGGTGGCGACTTCAATGTTAGCTCAACCCAGCAATCAAGGCTTGACGACTTGCTAGCTGGTGCGAATGTAGCACTCGCCCTTGAAGCGAAAGGCGTAGGTTCTAGCTCCGATGCTACTAACAGTTATCGTCAGCTGCTTTCTGGATTTGACGCGAAACCCCGACCTGACAAGACACTGGACTATGTACTTTATCGCACGGATCACCTTCAGCCACTGAATCAACCCAAGCTCCAAGTGATTAACCTGAAATCTCCCGCTCCGTGGACAGGCACAAGGCTCTTTAGTCCTGATGTTGAACTCTCTGATTTATCAGATCATTATCCTGTTTTGATGGAATTTAAATTCCCTTATCAATCAAGATAAAACGAGTCAGATGTCTCGTTGATACTTTCTACAGCGCCATCTGAACTCGTAAAGTTTCCTTTGTGTCTAATTCTATACTGACCGGGTTGGCTGTCTTCTGCGCTTTGCCAAGATAGACGCGCAATCAAACCCTCTGACTCATCATCTAGCACCCAGCGGATTTTTGTCGACCAATCGTAGTCGTTGCCAATCTCTATCCATGAAGTACCTTGCAATATCTCAAGGCCCATAAAGATCTGTTCACGATCATAAGTAGCCGTTGGATTCCCAGAATAGAAGCTGGCTGTGATGACGTCTCCCTTCTCATATTTTTTCTTGTCGAGAGGAATCGCGATATCCTGAGTGATATCTTTTATTGGTCTCTCGGCACTTTTATTATCACTACCATGTGCGCTGGCATCATACAGTTGCTGCATTGGGGATTTACCGCGCCAATCGTCATAGACCAGACTCTGCTTGACCGCTGACTTGTTTTTTAAAGCAGTGGCGAGTTCTGCCGCCACTTGTTGGTAGGCCGGTAAGGTCCAACGCCCATGCAATGTGTGGCCGGCTTCATATTGTTGGAGAAGATATTCTTCCGGGGTAGTCACGTAACCGGCGTATCCATTTGAATAGCCAGCCAGCACAACGTGAGTGGCCCGATCACCGAGGTGAGCCTGCACTGTGTCTCTGAGTCTACGCCCTGCCATGGTGGTGATTTCCGTTGGGAGCGCGAGGATGGCAACCTGCCCTATTCTTACAATAGTAATCGAGCGTATTTGCGATTGCTGTGGCGGATCACCAGCACCTGTTACAAACAATATTGCCTTCGGTGACTGGCATTGCCTAACAGATTCAGTCCACTTTGGTGCATCAAGCAAAATTCCGACTAGAAAATCCAAGAATATATTTTGCTCGGTCATGCCTTCTCTAAACAGAAAATGCCCACCGCCATCTTCAGTGGACCCACCGGCAAAAGAATATCCGTAGGCTGAAGGACAGGTGCGTTGTACACCAGCGCCAGTGAACTCATCCTTCACTTCATATTGCGACATATCAATATAGATCTGACGACTGTCGATCTCTCCCTTCAATAACTCAGAAGCATTTGCAAAGAGCTTGAGCGCAACATCGACTTGTCGCTGGCCGATTATTTTCGTGCTGTCGAAATCATCTTTACCAGGCCCAGTATTGTCTAAGTTCAGGTTTGGGGTCACGTCTCCCGCATTGGTCTGCGCAAAGGCCGCAACAAATTCACTATCATTTTGGTACGTGACACCCTTTTTCCTTTCGATATTCAGTGATGCGTATCCTTTATGATCCCCGGATATCAGCCGGTTAAAAAACGTCATCGATGTAGGATGAACGGCCAGCCAATTGATCATGCCAATATCACCCGAGTCATCGACGAACTTCAACAAGGTCATATCTTTGTCGATTGTGTCTGCGTAGCCAGCGCGCTCCGAAGCTGGATTCTCCTCGTACGCAATCAATGAGCGGTTAATACCGGCGTTCTCTACCCGGCCTTTGTTGACATAGATATTGCCAGGCTGAAGATCCTCGTGAGCTTTGATAACAGCCTCGACTATACCTTCCACGATATTGTCGAAGTGCTCTGGGTAGAAACCTCCATCAAGACCATTTTTAGAGCGAGAGTGCCAATAACCACTCGGCGCCGAGTGAGTGTGTGTAGCGCTTAAAATAATATTGTCGAGTCGATAGGTTTCGCCAAATTGTTGTTTCAGGCGATCCAAGACCTCCAAAGTAATGTGATGCTCAATGCTGCCGATATCAACACTAACGAAAGCAACACGTTTGGCCTGATCACCATCGGCTATAATAAAAGCTCGTGCACTCTGTCGAGTATGAAGCCCCTCTGATATTTGATCTTCCCTACCGAAGCCCCATAGTTGAATACCAAACGCTGGGCCTGTGACATCAGCCATACCGCGTCCAATGACGAACTCATAGGGTTCTTTACTCTTGGCATTTACGGAGGTCATCAGTGTAATAATCAATAGTGCGAGTGCGATTTTCATTATGGGTCTCTTACTTAATGATACGGCCTGAGTAATATCGACACTTTTTGTGGCAAAACTTATATGCGAGACCCCACTAGACCGCTGAGTTTAAACAAGACGGGGTAAGCTAGATGGTTATGTATGGCTATCCTGTTTTAGAGGTGAGGTCGCTGTCTATATTGGGCTGCCTGCTCCTGGGGTAGAGGAGTAACTGTGCTGGCGTCAGATGGGATCTGATGCAAGGGCTGAAAGCTTGGCCACACGCGTGTCATCTGCACCGAGATATTGGATGATAGTTGCTGTTACTAACGGCACATTTAAGGTGCCTGCAGCATGCATCTCTTCGAGATCTGCCCAGTCTTTGGTGCGATCAAAGAAAACCTTTAGGACGGCTATGTCCTGACAAGATAGAAAGGGGATAGTAGCGCCGCCAAAGGATTCCCAGCGGCAACGCCTTGCCATCTGTTTGTGTAGCGGTAATGTATTGAGGAATAGATCAATGGGTGTGTTTTCCCACCAGATGCGGACCTGACCTTCACGGGTGATGACATCCAGGTCTACGTTCGCCCATTTGACTTCGGCAGGTAACGCTCCAAATACGGCAGCGGCTTCCTGGGTTTCAATAAAGATATTCAAATCAATATCAATCGTGCCTCGCGCCCGCTGAGTACACCATGCGAGGGCGAGTGCGCCACCAAACCCGTGGGGTATATCGGCAGCGTGCAATGCTTCATGAAGCGTGACGATTTTGTCAGTAAGACTTGTCATGTCAGATTCGGTAACTTGCTGTCAGGTTTGTCAGAGTGACGGGCGGGAAATTCCGCCGCAAGGTCAAGTACCGCTTGTAGCTCGGCACCCTTGGGGTTGTCTTCATCGCCGCGCAGGCGAGGTGAGAGCGAAAAATCGATTGAATACCCGCAGGCATGTACCAGACGCATCAATGTTGTGGTGACGGGTACTTTCTTTCCCGCTTCGTAAGCAAGAATAGTGGAGTGGGAACTGCCGACGCGACGCGCCAATTCTCGTGCAGATAAACCTGCCTTACGGCGTACATATTTCAGAAGATCAGCGACTCGCTGAGTGTAGCGCTCGGATTGTCGGACTTTGCTTTGCTGCTTCATTTCTAGATCGTTTTCTGGCATACGAGGATGGTACCTTCTTAGGTACCAATCTTCAAGAGCCAGTATCATTAGGGTTTGGGGAGAAGTTTGGTGATAGCCTTGTGATAGTTTAGAGAGTTATCGACGTTTGGCCTTATGTTTGAAGACTTGGACCGCGAACCAGGCGTTTTAGATTTTTAGAGTACTAGTGATCACGCCCTACGCGAAATCCAGTGCTGTTATTTTTTGCCGTCACATAATTTCTAACACAGACGCCTGGACTTAAATTGTCCGAAGCCATGTCCCATGCACCACTTCGCTGCATGCGTAAGCCGCAGTTGCCGCTCATCCAGGCTCTGGTATTTCGAGCGGTGTTGGCATTACGAACTGCCTCATCTACATGGAAGCCCTACGGTGCACTCTGGTTTGAGGTAATCCATTCAGTACTGAAGAATCACAAGACACCTGTATGTTTCACCCCCAATACTCCCCTAGATATCGAACGACATGGCCCAGCAGGGAACTCGCTCGCCGTTAAAAACCATCTGACGTTAATGGGACTACTTTGGCCAGGTGGTGAAACGCAGGTTTCTTTTCCCTATTTTCAACAAAGCCTGGAAAGTCCGTTTTCTGCCTTCCGCCAACCTCAGTTGGGAATAGGCCCCTTCACGATAACTCGTTGCATATGACGCCGCTTACCCTGGTAGTCGTTCAGCGCGTTATGAAACAGGCGCCGGTTATCCCATAGAACTAACGAGCCATTGCGCCATTTAAAACGGGTCACATATTTTTCTTGCGTGAAATGATCTTTCAGAAACCGAAAGATCGGTAGACTTTCTTCGCGGCTCCAACCTTTGATCCGGTGGGTGTGGAACAAACCACAATAAATACTCTGTGCACCCGTCTCGTCATGGGTACGAATCAGTGGGTGCTCAACTTCACCCTCGGCAAAGTCATGATTGTTTGTATCGATAGCGCTGTTGGGTTTGGTAGTACCGTAGGCGCTGCCCAGATTTTCTTTAGCGGCAACACTCGCATAGTCACCACCCGCACCATGAACCAGTTTCGGAGAGTAAACACCCGTTTGTGCCAGCAAAAAACCCTTCATGCCGTCACTCAAATCTGTAAAAGCCGCAACCGCATCGGCAAACTCAGTATCACCACCTTCGTCTGGCACTTCTAACGCGTACAACAAGGTCGCCTTAGGCGGTTGCTTAAGGTATGACGTATCCGTATGCCAGCCGCCGCCAAAGTTCATTTTTGCTCCCGGTTCTTTAAGGATCGGAATGACATTCGGGTGTCCTTCTACGGCAGACATAAAAGGATATACATCGAGCTCGCCCAGATGCGCCGCAAATGCTGTTTGATGAACGGGAGAAAGATCCTGGTCGTGAAAAAACAACACGCCATGGGCAAGCCAAGCATGATGGATATCGGCGATAGCCTGCACCGTTAAGGGTTTAGATAAATCTATACCAGAAACTTCCGCGCCAATAGGCCCCAGGCTGCTATCCACTTGAATCGTTTCGTAGGCCATCTCGTGATGCATGACATTACCTCGCGGATATAGAATACTCAGAAAAAGTAACACAGCCCATCAGTCGAGTCACAGAATATGGATGAGAAAACAATTGTCGTGTTTGACGGCGATGATGCCTCACCGGAGGTCATGATTCCCACGGTGAACCTGCTTGAACAGCTAGGCTTACCGCTACGTTTTGAACGCCCGCTACTCGGCACCGCAGCCATTGAAGCAACCGGCGAGGCCTTCCCAGCCGCGACGAAAGATGCCATTGATGCCGCTGACACCACGTTTTTTGGCTCTACCAGCGGCAATAGCACTGCTGCCCTATTCTATCTGCGCTGGGGTAAGCAAACCTTCGCCAATGTCAGACCGACCGAGTGGCTGCCAGGCTACCAGTCCCCCCTGAAACACCCAGAACATCTGGATTTTGTCATCGTGCGGGAGAATCTTGAAGATCTGTACCTGGGACTTGAAGGCGATATAGAAGATATCGCGGGTCTCAACCTTTACTCGCGGCATGCCCGCCAGTCACTTTCGGATCTGGGACCAGGCAAATACGCCATCAAAGCAATCACTGAACATGGCGCAGAACGTGTCATACGCTTCGCCTTCGAGCTGGCACGCAAACGCAACAAAATGAAGAAGCTGACAGTGACCTGTAAATACAACATGCTCAGCATCGCAGATGGCTTGTTTCGCGACACTGCGATCAAAATGTCTGAGGAGTACCCAGATATAGAACTCAGCACTTATATCATCGACGATTTTCTATGCCGTATGATCAGCCATCCAGAGCAATTGGATGTGGTCGTGATGCCTAACCTATATGGCGACATCTTGTCGGATGGTGCCGCCGGACTCATCGGTGGACTTGGTCTCGCCCCGTCTGGCTGCTACGGCACAGACTATGCGTACTTTGAGTCTGCCCACGGCACCGCCCCGGATATTGCCGGCCAGCAGGTCATCAACCCTACTGCGACTTTGCTTTCCGCTGCCATGATGTTGGAGTATTTGGAATTTCAGGATACCGCCACCGCGCTGAGGCGAGCCATTCGGCATGTCTATGCCGCCGGGAAAGTCCTTACGCCAGATCAGGGTGGCTCAGGTAAGACCTATGAATTTTGCGACGCTGTGCACGGGGCAATGACACTGTGATCGACCCTAAAATTGACCCTAGCAGCTATGACTGGTCGCGCTTTTCTATTACTTTTTATTACAACGCGCACATTACTCGCGTGTTTCGGCTGTGGACCGAAGCTGAAGGACTAGAGTCATTTTTCATAGAACGATGTATCTATACCAACAGCCGAGACGAGGCGCGAGACAATAGCGAGCGCCCAGAGGTGGGTGACAGTTACAGCTGGCAATTTCGACACGACTTTAGTCTCGAAGGGGAAGTCACTGCATACGTAGACAAAAAACAGTTCTCATTCACCTTTGGCCAGATGCACGTTGATGTCTATTTCCGCGTACTAAACAACCAGACCGAGGTGCAGCTCGTTCAAACTATGATACCGAGCACCGCAGAGGGCCAAGTGTTTGGGCATCTCAACTGTCGATCTTGCTGGACCTTTTTTCTGACGAATTTAAGCTCGGTATTAGACAGTGGCAAAGACTTAAGAGATGCAAACCTAAGCCTTGTATCTTCAATGGTAGTCGGCTACGTCCCCATGACTCAGCGCAACTAGTCTAAACAGTAATCTGGGCAGCAATCTAGACAATCACACCGGGGCCAGTCTGGGGAGTTGAGGCTCACGCGCCGCGGGCAAAGACTCATACAGCTCGGCTTTAAGCACGTCTCGCTTGGCTTGATAAGCCGGGTCTGACCACAAGTTGACTCGCTGCTCGGGATCGTTGGTCATATCGTAAAGCTCACCCTCAGTGCCATCGTACATAAAACTAGGTTCATACACTGTGCACAGCCAACCGTCCTCGTGATACAGGCTTTTGAGATGCATGTCCGTATGGCCGTGCTCGGAATCCCACTCGGTTAACACGGTCGACCTGCTCTGGGCGACCGCCTGCGCGTTACTGGTGGGCAACACCTTGCCTTCGCAATATTCCGGCTCAGTAATCCCAGCAATCGCACAGAAAGTGCTAGCAAGGTCCAAATGGCCAACAGGTTTGGTGACTTCTGCTGCAGGAACACCCTCATTCGCGGCAGGCTGCCAGATGAAGGGCAGGCGCATTAATGCATCGACATGATAAGGGCCTTTAAACAACAAGCCGAAATCACCCTGTAACTCACCATGATCAGTGGTAAAAAATATATCGGTGTTATCAAAAGTACCCTGTGCTCGCAGCGAATCAAACACTCGACCGCAAGCTTCATCAATCAGCTCATTCTCGATATGGGTGTAGGCGTTAATCTCACGTACCTGATCCGCCGTCATGGCAGCTGGCACAAACTCTCTTGGCGACTCCAAGTTGGTCCACATTGAGCCTTCATAGTAGCCTTGCCAGTGTTTCGGTTTACTGGCGAGCAAAGCCAGTCGCTGCTCATGGGTCTGTTCGTAAAGTGCGGGCAGCGGCACATCGCGCCAGTTGACCCGGTGCAGTTCTGACTGAGGGATATCCCAGGGATGATGGGGATCAGGAAAACTCATCCAGCAGAACCAGGGTGTGTCAGCATCTCGATGACTCAGCCAATTCAGGGTGCGATCAGCCACCCACTCGGTGTGATACAAATCTCTCGGCACATTCATTGGCCAGATCTGAACGGCACCAGTTTCGCCCTTGCTGGCAGTGTTCTGACCCTTGTCTGTGACCATCGGATAGAACTGCGATTTAGCATCAGCATGCTGATTCATATGGACGTCGTAGTGGCTGTGCCCCTCGAAAAAGTGGTTGGCCAACTCCATATGATCAAAACCCCGATGTGGTCCAGTATTTGCCTCAGCGGCCATGCGGTTCTCAAAGAATTTTTCAGGATCACCCAGCCAGGGCTCGAAATGCGCCTTGCCGAGCAGCGCCGTGTCATACCCATGTGATTTCAGGTGATGGGCCACCGTTGGGGTTTCTTCAGGTAAAGAGACACCATTCATCCAGACGCCGTGGCTGGCCACGTGCTGCCCCGTCATGATGGTCGCCCGGGCGGGCATACACACGACATTCTGATTGTGAGCTCGACGATAGTTGATACCCCGCGCGGCTAAACCATCAATATGGGGCGTTCTTGCGACCTGGCCGCCATTACAGCCCAACGCGTCGTAGCGCATCTGGTCCGTGGTAATCAGTAATATATTCCGCTTCATGCTGTGCCCCACTAACCGTTACTACATACAAGACAGACAGTATACAAAGCCAACAGTAGGCTTGACCAACAAGGTCAGTTAGGAAATGCTCTGAGCTATGCTATGGACTACGCAAATTTATACCCGTATTGGCTGTGGTGCCCTTGGCGTCCTCTTGTTTTCCCTATCCCTGTGGCTATCCCAGTTCGGTTTTAACAAGATACTGGAATTCCGCATGCTGGAGCGTATTCCTCTGTCGACGATCACCGGTGCGATCAGCGGCGAGATACAACTTCGCGGCGTGGCCGTCGCCAAGCAGACGCTCTCCTCACCTAAAACTAAGACCGCCAGCATTTACTATCGATATCTAGTAGAACGGGAAGTGCGTGATTCTGACGGCAACCACAACTGGCGTACCGTCAGCGATGACCAGCGAGGCGTCGACTTCACTCTTCAGGACCAAAGTGGTGACGCTACGGTCAACCTTGAGGTTTCCGCTCGTCAAATCGAAGTCAACGTCCGGCAGAAATATCAAACCCGCAATGGTGACTATCGGTACACCGAGTGGCGCTTGGAAGCCGGCGAAACTGTGACGCTGTTTGGTTGGCTGCAAGATACTCAGCCCGTCTCTGTCAATTTCACTGCCCAGGGAGATTATCTACCGATACTCACAACTTTTAGTGCAGCGGCTGAACGAAGCAGCATCGGCGCTGCCGCTCTACTGTGGCTATGGGCCGGTATCAGCGTAATGATCCTGACCTGCCTGGCATCAATGGCCGCCTTTCAAATCCATAAGACGTTCGTGTTTCTCATTGCGATCTGTCTGAGTAGCATGTTGGTGTTGGTGCACCTGGGTTTCCAGAGCCTAGAGAATGACGTCAGCACTGGATTTGGTCAGATTCGAAACCACTATGACCGTACTCAACTCGCGATAAGTCACGCACAGCAAGATGAGGGTGCCGTGATGAATTATTTACTGCGCAGCCGCTACCAAAAGCAAATCAGCGAATTCCCAGAATCGCTCTACGCCAGCCTCAATCAGCTAGATCAGCCGCCGGAGATTTTCATCACAGAGGCGCAGCAACAGGCCGCCATGATCAGAGCCGATCAATTTACCGCGACACGGGTCAGTGAGTCTTTCTACCTCATTCTTCTCGCGCTCGCAGTTGCGGCATTGCTCGCCTGGTGGGCGTTTCGCATGATTCGGGTCAAGCGCATTCAGGAAAACCTACCCACCAGCAAAACCACTGGCGTCACTTATGGGTTAACTGAGGTAGTCGGTGTCCTCAAAGCTGAGGATGACCTCGCCCTACTCAGGGGACCTGTTTCTGGGGAATCTTGCACCTGGTACCGGCACCTAATTGAAGAGATACGTGGCTCTGGTAAAAACCGAAAGTGGGTCAGCATCAGTGATGACATCGTCAAACAGCCCTTCTTGATCAAGGACGATGAAGGCGAGCTGAGGGTATTCCCAGGTTGTGCAGACATTATCACGCGACATCGAGAGCGGCGCCAAGACGGCAGCCGGCGCTATACTGAATGGCGTTTGGCACCAGGAGATGATCTTTATGTGTTGGGCAAAGCTCGCCTTGATAGAACACGCGGTGACACTCTGGTGCTTGGCCACGAGTCTGGCATCCCCTACATTATCGCTAACCTGCCGGAGTCTGAGGTCATGTTTCGAAAGGCCATCAAAGGTATGGCCTTATTAAGTGGCGGCGCCAGCATTATGTTTCTCGTTGCGATCTGGCTCAGCGGCTCGAATGGTTCGTTCAGTTCGATGGATTTTCTTCAGGCAGCAGCCATTGCACCGGCATTCTTACTAATGGTGGTGGTGGTCATGATGTTTAACGATTTAATCTTCTTACGAGAGCGGTGTGAGCGTAATTGGGCCAACATTCAGGTATCGCTGAAGAAGCGTGCGAATCTAATACCTCGCCTGGAATCGGTGGTGAAGGAATACTTGAGCCACGAGAAGAACTTACAAACCGGTCTCGCCCTACTTCGGGAGCGCAGCCAGAATATCAACAGCAGTCAGGACATGGACCGTTACATGGCAGCAGAACATGTGTCTATCGCAGAGTTATCCGCTCGTATCGAACAGTATCCAGATCTAAAAGGCACAGACCTGGTTGCCGATTTTCATCGAAGACTGGTGAAGCTAGAGAATGAAGTGGCGCTAATCAGAAATGGCTTCAATGACGCCGTGACCCAATACCTGACTCGGCTGCAAACATTTCCAGATAACCTGTTAGCCAGACTATTCCGTTTTAAAGCCAAGACGCGCCTGGCATTTTCAGAAGCTGCACACCCGATTCCAAGGCTCTTCTCCGATCAGGAATAGCGTTCGCAGTCTTATGGGTCGCACTTTTTTTCAGGCAAGGTTTTCTTTCGGACAAACCTTTTTTTAGTCAAAAAAAAGGGTGGCTAAAAGCCACCCTTTTTATCATCCACTATCTTTCGATAGGAACTTTTCGGTTCAAACCTTACAGCTTGAATTCAAGACCAAAACGAACTTCCCATAGAGATTGATTCTCTTGTAGGTCAGTCGCGTCTCGTGCTGAGAAGCTGTCAAACAGGTACTGCCCAGTCGTACCATCGATGCGTGCATCAACAACATCTAACGAGAAGAACTGTGCGTCATTTGCTTGACCCCAATCATCATTGAGCATGTTGGTCAGGTTGTAGATCTTGACGAATGCCTTACCTGTCACACCGTCAATAAAGGCTGGGAGCTCCTGGTCGAAACGGAAGTCCAGTCGATAGCTCCACTTTGCGTTGTAGTCGTTGCGCTTAGTAAAGCCTGTACCTAGGTCTTCTTCATCAGCAAAGGCAAAGAATGCTGCTTGATCGAAGCCTGGCGCAAAGACAACATTAGGATCGTTAGGGCCTGTTGGTACGTAGAGTAGCTGACGACGACTACGACCATCTTCAAGATCATCGCTGACGTCAAAGACGTAAGATACGCCCTGACCTTCGCTGGCAAAACCATAGATCGTTGCACGCGATGTCAGACCATCAAAGAAGTCTCTGGCATAGGTTGCACGAAGCGTAAAGCGATGCGGAACCACATAGTTAGACGTCGCTAAACCTGGATCATTAATGTTCGTCGTTGCAACGTTAGTGAAGTTAGAGAACGCAACAGAGCTGGTCATAGGACTGACATCTTCTGCTGATGTAAACGCGTAACCAACCATCAACTCAAGACCAAAATCAAAGTCCTTCTGAAAGGAAGTCGAGAATGAATGCGCAGCACCATCGTCCTGGGCATTGGTTAGCATGTAATTGCCGAAACCGTTAGTGGCCGAATAAATTGGCTGCCCAAGGGAAGTCGCACCTACGACTGTCTGAGAGACGTCGACATAGATCGCAGCATCACGTTGCTTTGAGTAGAGGTAATCAACATCCATCTGAACACCACCCCACGGCATATCATAAGTCGCGCCGAGGGCAACTTTGAGTTCTGCTGGCTGATCAAAGTCAGGGTCTAATAGAACAACACGGCTCGTTGACGCGTTTGTTGCAGTCGTGCCGGCAACGTCATCAAACAAAGACTGCGGTGTGGCACGACCGGGACCAGCAGTCCCCGCTAGTGGAATAGAGCCGTCGAGTACTGACAGTGCACTATTAAAGTTATTCAGACGAAGCTGCACATTGGTAATGCCGTCATTGCTGTAGGAATTAGAAATCCATACAAACGGGTTACCACCAGAATAGATGCCTAAACCACCACGGACGCTCAAATCAGAACGTGCTTCCCAGGTAAAACCAAACCGAGGCATCAGGATATCGATACCATCGATAGAGCTATCATTACGCAGGCCATTATTCGCTGTAGTGAAGGCCTGGTTAAAGACAGGCGTATCATCAGTTTCAAATCTGTCGTAACGCAATCCGTAGACAACCGTTAGGTCATACTCGTCAAACAACCATTCATCCTGAACGAAGAAACTGTGCTGAGTGGTCTCATAAGCTGCTGCTGCGTCACTGGCGTTGTTGGTACCACCGCCACTGCCGTAGTAGATGCGCGAAGGTCGACCAAGTTCGTACTTGTCGATGCCAGACAATCCACAAGCTGCATTATCAAAACGACCTTGAGCGGTCAAACCACCACAAATCGCAGGGTTGCCATCGGAGTCATCAAAGAAGTCGTACTCGCCGCCGCGTGAGTGCTGAACGAAGAGGTTGAACACATCAACTGTTTCCTGCTCGTATCCAGCAGTAATCACGTGATCACCAAAAAGATAGTTGGCCGTTAAGCGTAGGTAATCAGTCTCATAATTCAATGAGTTAGCTTGACGAGAGTCGTCAGCACCCAAATAAACCGTGTTTCCACCTATGCTGATCTGGAAGTCACCGAAATCACCAGGGCCTTTAGTGACCTGAGAATCGTTATTCTGACTGTTGCTCCAATAGAGTTGCGTGCTTAAGGCGTCGGTCCACTGTGAATCCAACTTCAACGAGTATGTTTCTGACTCGGCACCCTTGACATAGTAGTGATTCGCAAATTCAAACTCGTTGGAATCACTGTCAGAAGCGCGATCTTCAAAACCATCAAAATAGTTATAGATCAAGGCAACGCTATGGTCGTCATTAATTGACCAGTCCACACGAACCATGTACTTCTCGTTTTCTTGGATGCCATCAGGAGCGCTGTTACCCGTGTCGTAGCTGTAGACGTTTTGAGCGATGCTGTTGATGCGATTAAAGTCTGTTTGGCTCAACCAAGGACGTTCAATGCCATTGCCGGAACCAGCAAAACCCTGACCAATAAATTCTGGCTCATCAGCTTTCTCATAAGCAGCAAAGATAAACAGCTTGTCTTGAATCAGAGGCCCACCGATAGTGAAACCATATTTGTCTTCTGAGTAATCAGGGGGTGATACATCTGGCTGACCATCAATCGATTCGCCGCGATAATCATTAGAGGTGTATTCGTAGAAGAAGTTGCCTTTCCACTCGTTAGAGCCGCTCTTACTAACCGCGTTAATGTTACAGGCAGAAAAACCACCGTAAGTCACATCAAACGGTGCTAACTCGACAGAAACCTGTTCGATTGCATCGTAGGGAAAAGGCTGACCAGTGGCCGTTGCATAACCATTGTTATTCAAGCCGAATCGGTCGTTATAGCTCACACCATCCAGAGTTACGCTGTTAAAACGAGGATGTTTACCTGCACAGTTAATACCAGATCCATCTTGGTCAAGGTTAATGCGAGGGTCAATTGTGTAAACCTCAATGATGTCTCTGTTCAGAGCTACGGCCGTTTCAAGATCATAGTTTGAGAATGTTGCTGAAGGGCCCGCAGCGACGTCAGCAAATCCTGATGCAGAACCGTAGGCAATGACCTCTTCCATATCGGCAATTGCCGTATCGATAGTGAGGCTGTAGATGTCACCTAGCGCGATAGAAGGCACAGTGATTTCCTGGCCAGTGCTGGTCGTAATTATGTAAGGGCCGCCTACGGGCAAACGCGCCGCATAGAAGTTACCTTGATCGTTCGTGGTGTACTCGCGCGATGAACCATTTCGTTCGTCGCGGACAGTGACGGTCGCATTGGCAACAACTACGCCATTGTCGACCAACTTACCGCGAATCGCACTGGTTGTACTTGCTGCCTGAAGCCCTAAAGGCGCCAGAAAAGCGAATATCAACACGATCCTGCACAGGTTTTTCAACCCGATAGAAGGAATCTTCATGTCCTCTCCCATAGTGAATAAATAATTGGTGTTTTTAGGTTTCGCCGGCTGATCGATGGTTCGTTTTTTATTGTCATTATTAATATCGACTGTCCAGATCAAATTAAACGCATAGTAACGGCGTGTTGCGGCGCACATTGTAATCGTTATAAATGAAGATTGCGTTAATCAAATACAGAAAAGTTCACTTTTTTTTAAAGTATTCCTTCAGCATCGATTTTAAGGTCTTAACCACTCTGCTAGTCATGCGGGGCAGGACCTGCGGACAAGTGCTTGACCCAAAGGACAGTGCCCCCAGCGACCGCAATGGGGATCAAAAACAGGTTCAAAACTGGAATTGCCATGACAATGTAGACGATCAAGCCGAACAGCAGCGACTGCAACTTCGCCCGTCCTAGCCTGCCTCGTAATTTTGGAAAACTGAGCTGATTGTTGTCAGCCCCATAGTCTGCATACTGGACTGCCATCATCCAGGCACCAAATAGGATCCAAGCGATTGGTGCCAAGCCATTGACCACAGGGATTAAAGACAACAGCAACAACCCTACGAGCCGTGGTAACAGATACAGCAATTTACTGAATTCCCGAGCCACCGAGCGACCTAGAATGAGCAGGACACTCGGCGATTCACGGACGAGACCTGGTATTAACCGCTCTTCGACCTTTTCGGCCAAAATGGCGTTAAACGGCGAGGCTATGATATTGGCGATGATCGTGAACAGGTAGATACCGACTGCGAAAATGATTAGAGCTGCCAGAAAGCCAATAATACTGGCAAAAAACGCCAGCCAATCTGGCAACCAACCAGTGATCGCGGCCATCAGCGCATCATATTGGCCAAAGCCGTAGAACATCACGCCACTCAGCACCACAATGTTAATGGTCAGCGGCATCAGCACATAGCGACGTATGCCCGGCTGTCGAACCAGGCGAAATCCTTCAAAGAAACATTCAATACCATTCATGCTTTAATTGTACCTTGTTGCACAAGCAGTCTGTCCAATATGCAGTTTTGAAAAGGGAAAAGCATGAAAGAGTTTAAAGGCAAGGTTGCGGTGGTTACCGGCGCGGCCAGTGGCATCGGATTCGCATTAGCTGAAAAGTGCCTGGCGGAAGGCATGCATGTCGTGATGGCAGATATCGAACAGGCGGCCTTAGAGGCGGCTGCCGAGAAACTCTCAGCCGCAGGAAATAATACCATCCTGCCCGTCAAAACCGACGTTAGCATTGCCGCCGAAATCGAAAAACTTAAAGACAAGACCATCGAAGAATTTGGCGCTGTACACCTTTTGTTCAATAACGCAGGCGTTGGCGGCGGTGGTGGCAATAGCTGGACAGCTACTCAAAAGGATTGGGACTGGGTGCTCGGTGTGAACCTGTGGAGCATCATTTACGGGGTTCAGACGTTTGTGCCACAAATGATCGCCCAGGATACCGAATGCCACGTGGTCAATACGGCTTCTGTAGCCGGCCTATTGGGTGGTAGTACCAACGCCTGTTACTCCGTCACCAAACATGGTGTTGTCGCATTTACCGAAAACTTCTTCGCCGACCTACGGACCGAAGGCACGAAAATTGGCACGTCAGTGCTGTGCCCCGGGTTCGTCAATACCAATATTTTTGATTCTGGCCGTAATCGGCCGGACCGGCTGGCGAACCAAACACCCGATGCGACGCCCACGGCCGAGACTCAGGCGCGGATAGACATGTTTAAGAAGATTCTCGAAAACGGTGTGCAGCCTTCACAAATCGCAGACATTGTCTTTGAAGGTATTCGTAACGACCAACTGTATATCCTGACCCATGACCAGTTTGGGCCATTGATTGAGCAGCGTGCGCACAACATCGTCAACGGTATTAACCCAGCAGAAGTCATTTTGCCCGGCAGCCAATAACGCCAATCTGAGAGGACAGCTAGGGTATGAAACAAGTTGTCGTTAAAAACCTCAGCAAACAGTTTCAGGTTGCCGAACGGCAACCTGGCTTTGTGGGTTCGTTGAAAGGGCTATTCCACCGGCGGTATCGAGATATTCAGGCACTAGACGGGGTGAGTTTCGAACTAGAACGCGGCGAGCTAGTGGGTTATATCGGACCCAACGGTGCCGGCAAGTCCACCACCATCAAAATACTGTCAGGCATATTGGTACCCGACAGCGGTACTTGCGAGGTGGGTGGCATGACACCCTGGCTGGACAGAGCCAAATACGTCGCCAATATTGGCGTAGTATTTGGTCAGCGGACACAGTTGTGGTGGGATTTGCCGGTCATCGAGTCCTTTGCCCTGCTAAGAGATATTTACAGGATTCCCGAGCAGCTCTACCAGCAGCGTTTGGACGAACTCATTGCCATATTGAACCTGGATACCCTACTCGACACACCCGTTCGACAGCTGTCCTTAGGGCAGCGGATGCGTTGCGACCTGGTCGCGTCATTACTACACCGACCTAACGTACTGTTTCTCGACGAACCTACCATCGGCCTTGACGCTACGTCTAAATTTGCTGTGCGTGAATTTGTGAAAAAACTCAACCGCGAGCATGACGTCACCGTCATCCTTACGACCCATGACATGGACGATATCGAAGCCTTATGTCAGCGAATCATCATCCTTGGAAACGGCAAAATTCTCAATGACAGTAGCCTGCAGAGCCTGCGCGCCAACATTTCTACAGAGCGGCGAATTAAGCTGGAACTACAAGATAACGTCACGGCGTTTGATATTGATCACGCAACCGTCATCAATCGGCATGGACGTACGCTCGAGATCGCCTTCAACCCAGAGATCATAACTTCTGCAGCACTGATATCCGATATCGTGAGCCGCTACGAGGTACTCGATCTGCTCGTTGAAAACCCGCCAATCGAAAATCTAATCTCAGAACTTTACGCGAGCAACAACATTGCCAGCCAATCCTGACACGGGTCACCTCTGGCAGGCTTACCTATCTGTTATAGCCGCACGCTACAGAACCCTATTGCAGTATCGCGCGGCGGCATTCGCCGGTGTCGTCACACAACTATTTTGGGGCGCCATTCGACTTATGGTGCTGCTCGCTTTTTTCGAACTAGCACCAGACAACCAGCCCATGACCGTGGCGGAAATTGCTGCTTATGTCTGGCTAGGACAGGCGTTACTGGCCGTATTTCCTTGGAACGTAGATAGCGAGATAGCCGAAATGATTCGGTCCGGATCAGTCGCCTACGAACTCACGCGGCCACTCAATCTGTATTGGTTCTGGTTTGCCCGCACCATTGCACTGCGCACCGCGCCAACGACATTACGATGCTTGCCGATGATCATCTTTGCCATGTGGATAATGCCGGCCCTGGGTCTTGATAAATGGGCGCTATCACCGCCACCGGATTGGGCTGCAGGAATCGGTTTCCTAATCTCCCAGACACTCGGTCTATTGCTGGCTTGCGCCATGACGATGCTGATGCACGTGGTGTTGGTCTGGTCCCTCAGTGGTGACGGTATCAACCGCATTTTCCCGTCTATTGCCCTAGTGCTATCCGGCAACATTTTACCACTGCCGCTGTTTCCGGACTGGATGCAAAGCTTTCTTGAGCTTCAACCTTTCCAGGGTCTGGTGGATGTCCCCTTCCGCATCTATGCCGGTAATATCACCGGATCAGATGTTCTGGTCGAGTTGGCTCAGCAAGTATTTTGGACCATCATTTTTCTTGCCTGGGGCTACTGGGCGCTGGGTCGAGTGCAGCGCCGCCTGGTAGCACAAGGTGGATAGATGAATTCAATTGCGCTTTACGGCCGATACCTCGCCGTTTCGATCCGTGCCCAGATGCAATACCGCATGTCATTTCTCATGGCAGCAAGTGGCTCGTTTGTCGCGACCATCGTTGAAGTGACGGCCATTTGGGCGCTGTTTGATCGATTTGGCAATCTACCCAATTGGAATCTTGCTGAAGTCTGCTTTCTATACGGCGTGGTCAACATCTCGTTTGCGATCGCTGATGGCATCACCACTGGGTTCGATCAGTTCGGCAGCCTCTACATCAAGACGGGTCAGTTTGATCGGTTGCTAGTGCGACCTCGGTCGGTCGTTCTGCAACTACTTGGCCATGAACTCGCGTTACGCAGGGTCGGCCGACTCGCCCAGGGGATCGCTGTGTTTGCCTGGGGTGCAAGCCATGTACAAGTCGATTGGAGTTTATTCAACCTGACATTTTTAACCTTCACGATCATGAGTGGCGTCGCCTTTTTTACCGCGCTGCTGATATTTCAGGCGACCCTCGCTATCTGGACCGTGGAATCATTAGAAATCATGAATACCATGACCTATGGCGGCGTACAGATGGCGCAATACCCTATGGATATTTATAGCGCCTGGTTCCGACGAATTTTTACCTATCTGATTCCGCTGTCATGTATATCCTATTTCCCGGTCCTGTTGATCATGGATAAGGCAGACCCACTGGGGACTAGCGTCATTTTCCAGATCTCTGCACCCCTACTCGGTTTCGTCTTTCTCGCGGTTAGCCTGGTGGCATTTCGCGTCGGGATTCGCCGTTACACCTCAACCGGCAGTTGACTTAGCGTCTCCGCTAGACCAGATTGCAGCAAAATTTATCGACATAAGGTTACGCGATGTATCTGGCTATGAACCGGTTTCAAATTGCCAAAGGCTTCGAAGAAGGATTTGAGAAGATCTGGCGTGAGCGAGACACCTATCTATCCGAGGTGCCTGGCTTTAAGACATTTGCGCTGATGAAAGGTCCAGAGGCCGAGGACCATGTGCTGTACGCCTCTCACACAGTCTGGGCCAGCAAAGAAGACTTTGAAAATTGGACCCAGTCCGAACACTTCCGCCTTGCCCATGCTCAGGCATCGGCACCCAAGGGGACCTATCTCGCCCACCCCAATCTAGAGACGTTTGAGCAGGTGCTTTGAAGACTCGCCACCCGCTTTAGAGCACCCTCATTAACGCCGTGACAGATAGTAATCGGAAACCGGCAAGGAACGAATCCGTCGGCCGGTAATCTTGAACAGTGCATTTACCACCGCCGGTGCAACTGCCGGCACGCCCGGTTCACCTAGGCCACCCCAGCGATCACTCATGGTCGACAGAAAATGTGTTTCCATAACTGGGGTGTCAGCCATTTCCATCACGCGGTAAGTATCGAAGTTATCTTCGAGCACCTTGCCTTGCTCGATGGTAATCTTGCCGAAGAGCACTGCCGATAAACCAAATACAACACCGCTCTCAATTTGGGATTTCGCAATCTGGGGATTGACCAGGTTACCGCAATCTACGACCGACAAGATTCGATGAACCTTAGCCTGGCCACTGGAATTCACGGATACTTCAGCGACCTGAGCCACGATGCTGCCAGCACTTTCATGAATGGCCATACCGCGCGCG
The DNA here is from genome assembly GCA_051278195.1 of Candidatus Azotimanducaceae bacterium. GTDB lineage: Bacteria > Pseudomonadota > Gammaproteobacteria > Pseudomonadales > Azotimanducaceae > JAHRVQ01. The sequence continues at coordinate 91,256 of JBNMQM010000002.1, read as the reverse complement.
AAGCCTTTAGAACTTCGACTTTTCCAACCAGATAAACGTTCGAGTTCGTTCAACACTTCAATCATGTCGGGCCGGTCAGCCAGATACTTGCGGCGGAAACCGATGGGATCCATTTTGGTTTCAGCTGCCATTTCGTCAATGAAACACTCCAGCGCAAAAGTGTTTTGTGAGTAACTTGACGAGCGCCACCACCAGGCCGGGACGTGGGTATTTTTGATGGTTGCTGAAATTTCTCTAGGTGAAAGATTGTAGGGTAAATCAGCTAAACCTTTTAATGAGATATCATCAATAGCGCCGACAACCGTGCCATCTTGATCTTGTCGTATCGAGTGAGCAACGGAATGATTCGAGTACGCAACGATATTTTTATCGAGGTCAATACCCGCTTTAAACCGAACGGCGGCCATCGGTCGGTACTGACCGCTGCGCATATCCTCTTCACGACTCCAGATCATTTGCACCGGCAAGCGTACTTCTGCCGCAATGGTGAGTGCTTCTAGAACGAAGTCATTGTTGCTACGGCGACCAAACCCCCCGCCAAGGTAACAATTATGAACTCTAATGGCCGCCTTTGGCTTGCCACTAAACTCCGCCGCAACCTCGACAACAGATTGAGGATCTTGCACGCCAGCCCAGATATCAACTTGATCGTCTGTAACGTGAACCGTGCAGTTCATCGGCTCCATACAGGCGTGCGCCAGGTAAGGCACGAAATAGTCAGATACAAGAATCGTTTCAGCCGTTTCGAGCGCCGCTTCCGTGTCCTTGTCTGATCGGACGATAGTGCCGGGCTCGGCTAGAGCCGCATAAAATTCATTTCGAAATTTTTCCGTATAGGCTTTGTTTTCATCACCAACGTCCCATTGCACCGCGAGCTTGTCGACGGCTTGGGTGGCGTGCCAAAACGTATCCGCAACGATGGCGACGCCGGTATCAAGACGGACCGCTGCTATCACGCCGGGCATGTTACGAACGGCGTTAAACCGAAAGCCACGAAGTTTGCCACCCAGTATCGGACAATGTTTTACCGCCGCATAAACCATGCCCTCTAGCCGAACATCCATGCCAAATATCGCAGAACCGTCTACCTTAGCGGGTGTATCGACGCGAGACGCAGAGAAGCCGATTAAGCTGAAATCACGGGATTCTTTGATTTTAACATTAGCTACCGAGACCTCTGCGGCAATAGCGGTCAGTTCACCGTAGGGTAAAGACCGTCGTGTCGGCCGATGATAAACCTTGCCAAAATCCGCATAGCATTCATCGCCATCAACTGACCAGGTTTCTGCCGCCGCTTTAATCAGTTTCATTCGAGCTTCTGCACCCGCTTGCTGTAGCAAAGGCATCGAGCGGCCGATCGTGCCATCTATTCCAGTATCTACCGCACGACTGCCTGCTGTGGTCATAGATTGATAGACGCCACCACGCTGCAGGTTTTCGCTCACATCCGCATATTCAACTTTAACGAGACTCCAATCGACTTCGAGTTCATCGGCAAGGATCATCGGCAATGCAGTCATGATGCCCTGGCCCATTTCTGACTGAGCCACTCGGAGCGTGATGGTGCTATCGCTATCAATAAGTATCCAGGCATTGAGCTCTGACGCACTTGCCCCTGCGGTTTGGTATGGCGTTGCACTTGCCAACAACGGCAAGCGAAACCCGAGCAGCATGCCGCCCGTTGCCGTCGCCATACTCTTGATTAAAAACCTACGGGTTACTGTCATAGTCTAACCACCCTGGCCTAATGCGGCTTGCTTGATCGCAGCGCGTATTCCAGGGTAGGTGCCACACCGACAAATATTGGTCATGGCGGAATCAATTTCGTCATCCGAAGGTGACTTCGTTTGACGCAATAACGCAGCCGCGGCCATTATCTGACCCGATTGGCAGTAACCACATTGAGGCACGTCACCTTCTATCCAGGCTTTCTGCACCGGATGGTCAGCATTTTCCGACAGGCCCTCAATCGTCACGATTTCAAAATTCTGGGCGTCAGCCGCGGTGGTGGTACATGACCGCACCGCATGGCCGTTAAGATGTACAGTACAAGAGCCGCACTGGCCAATACCACAACCGTACTTGGTGCCAGTGAGATTTAAGTTATCTCGCAACACCCACAACAGTGGCGTTTCTGGCTCAATATCAATCTCGACCGACTGACCGTTTACTTTGAGTGTGATCACGCTCAGCGAATACCCTGCCAGGCTTGGCGTTTTTGATCATCGGGGTCATCTACTGTGGCCGACTCTGTATCAAAACGCATGCTGAGGCGGCGCTCAAGATCGTATTCAATCCAACCAGGTTTGCCGTCGCGAATAAAATCAATCCAGGCTTGATGCATCACATCAGCAACGCCCTGCGGCATCTCTCCTGGGCCAATGAAGGCTTTAACACCGGCAGCATTTAAATTATCGAAGACAAACGGAATCTCTAAGGCATGCGTCGACTTGAGATGCCCGACGCGCGATTCCCAGGCAAAGAGATACATAAAAGTTTTGCCTGGCTGGTCTTGACGTGCTTCCGCTAAGCGAATGGCTGGAATCCTGAAACTGAAGTCAGTTTGAATTTGCACGGCTAACTCTGTTGCGGAAGCATCGGGAAAACATGCTCGATAAACATCAACCAACCGATCATCAGCCCCATATTGCGCGGCGCCTCGGCTTAACTTTTCGTCATCATAGCCTTCAGTGATAAAGAGCGTTGACTCATCCTTGTTCGTGCCAATGAGGATATCGACACTGGCACTGGCGCCCGCTTTTATTGCTTCAAGCGGCATCACTGGCACCACTGAGTTACCTTCCGCTGGGTAAAAAGGCTGAATGTTAGAGAGGTCAGCAATTTCACCTTTCATTGCTGCCTGTTCCACTGCTGCTTGCGCCTGCAAAATTTCGTCAGCAGATAGTGCCATCAATGCTTCTACGCTTGCAGCGCCAGCTTTCTGCAGGAAACAATCTGCCACGTTTTGTGTCACGGCAGCAGGAATAGTATGTTGGCTCGCACCACTTTGTGGAATGGCGCGCTTAAACCGACCTTCAGAGCGCGGTGACGCCAGCAGCGTCCCGACGCTGAAAGCACCAGCAGATTCCCCTGCCACTGTAATCTGCGACGGATCTCCGCCAAATTTGGCAATATTGTCGATCACCCAATTGAGCGCTGAAATTTGATCCAGCGTGCCATTAGCACCAGAGGTTTCAAACTCATCGCCAAAGCGGCTCAGATTAGCAAACCCTAAAGCACCCATGCGGTAGTTAATGCTGACCACAACGATGTCGCCGTTCTTCGCGAATTGAGCACCGTTATACCAGGGGACTGCACCCTGTCCAGTTCGATAAGCACCACCATGAATCCAGAAGAATACAGGGCGCTTTTTATCATCGGCGGCCGGGGTACAGATATTCAGATAGAGACAGTCTTCATCCCAATTAACAGGTAACGCGTCCGTCATGCCACCGCCAGGTAACTGCGGGGCCGCAGGCGAGAAGCGAAGTGCAGGCCTTACCTCCTGCCACCCAACATGGGGCTGAGTTGCTTTAAAGCGCAAATCACCGATCGGCGGCGCGGCATAAGGCACACCAGAAAAAAGCACAACGTCATTCTTAATCTTGCCCTCGATAGGGCCGTACGTTGTCTCGACAATGGTCTCGGTCGCTAGATTCATCGCTTCACTCATGATTTCCCCTCGGTACTCATACTTTGCTTAGAAAGGCTGTTTAGGCCGGCTGCTTAGACCGGCCATTTCGATAACCTATTTTTTAGATACGCTCGATAATCGTCGCCGTGCCCATACCACCGCCCGTACACATCGCAATCAAGGCCGTTGTTTTATCCTGTCGCTCAAGTTCGTCCAGCACCGTCTGGATCAACATAGGCCCGGTCGCGCCAATCGGGTGGCCCAAAGCAATAGCACCACCGCAGACATTGATTTTATCGTCGGAAACACCCAAGTCTTTTTGAAATTTCAGAACAACTGCTGCAAAAGCCTCATTGATTTCAAACAGATCAATATCGTCAATCGTCATACCTGCTTTCTTTAAACAAATTCGTGCTGCTGGGCCTGGCGCCGTCAACATAATCACCGGTTCGGTACCGGCGGTTGCGGTCTGACGAATTCTTGCGCGGGGTTTCAAACCATGCGCTTTTGCATACTGCGGTGAAGCCAGCAGGATTGCACTGGCACCGTCCACAACACCGGATGAGTTACCGGCGTGATGTACGTGAATCACCTCAGCAACATCGGGATAAACATCCTTACAGATATCATCCAACGTTTTGACCTGCCCTTCAAACAGGGTCTTGCCCATTTTTTCAAATGAGGGATTTAGACCCGTCATACTTTCCATAGTGGTGCCGGGGCGAGGATGCTCGTCTCGATCAAGCGCCAATTTGCCATCGTTGTGGTAAATCGGCACAAGAGACGCATTAAACCGACCGTCCTCGATGGAGACCGCCGCGCGGTCCTGGCTCATCACAGCATAACGGTCGACATCTTCTCGACTAAAACCTTCTATGGTGGCAATCAAATCCGCCGAGATACCTTGAGAAATCAACGGGTATTGTGCAAATAAATGCGGGTTATTGGCGGTAAAGCCATCGGTATGTGTTGGCGAATAGCGCGACATAGACTCAACGCCAGCGCCAACCACCAGGTCTTGCTGGCCCGACATAATACCCATCGCGGCAAATGTCACAGCCTGTTGCCCGGAACCGCAGAAACGATGCAAGGTGACGCCTGGCGTACTGGTGGGCCAACCGGCATCCAAAACCGACAACCGCGCGATATCATGGGCATGATCACCACTGCCGGAGCCACAACCCGCCACGACATCTTCAACATCAGCCGGATCAAAACCGACTTTGTCGCGAAGACCGTTCAGCACTTGAGCCATGATTCGCTGCGGGTGAATCTCACTTAAGCTACCCACACCTGGCTTGCCTCGTCCTCTCGGAGAACGCACGCCATCAATAATCCACGCTTCTGTCATTGTTTTTCCCTCTGGGTTTTTTCGTTCGTTCGATTGTACTGTGCTCACTCACCCCATCACAAATCTATCATTTCATTCCGTATTGGAATTAACAATATGCTATTTAGGTAGTTTAATAACCCTTAATGGAATGAATATAATGCTACCCTCAACCTGTAATAGATAGGAGCTCAACCATGAAAACCTTACTCAAGTTTGAAGCCGACTGGTGCGGCCCTTGTCAGCAGATTAAACCGCTGGTGAAGGACGTCCTGTCGAATGCAAAAGACGTTCAACTTCAGACCGTTAATGTTGATGATCAAGAAAACCAAAAGTTGATTCAACAACATTCCGTAAGGGCTATTCCAACACTTGTGTTGTTGGATGAGCATAACGCTATCGTGAGCACGCATCGGGGCACTCTGAATCGACAGCAGCTAGAAGCTTTACTGGCTGCATAGAAGCGCTCCGCAAACGTTGCCCCGCAATTACCTACACGTAGCAAAGGGTCTTTGCTAATATGCGCCTCTCTAACGGGAGGCGTTCAACATCGACCAAGTGATTCTGAATTGGCTACGAGACAATCAGGAATATGCCCTGATCATTGTACCTGTGATCGCGTTTCTTGAAGCCTTTGTGGGTATTGGGATTTTCGTGTCCGGCATTATCCTGCTATCCGTTTGCACATTGATGTACACCGAACAGATTGCAACCCTGCCACAAATGCTGCCCTTAGCATTTCTGGGCGCCACGATTGCCGACCACAGTGGCTATTATCTAGGCCTCTGGCTCGGCCCGCGGTTTCATCACACCGCATTTGCAAGCAAACGACGTAAATTTATCGACAGATCTGAAAACATGATTCGTCGGTTTGGCGGATACGCGATCATTTTCGGTCGCTTGATGACCGCAATCAGAAGCCTCGTACCGCTACTCGTTGGCGTCAGTGGGATGCCACGTTGGAAGTACACCCTGCTCGATTTAACGGCTTGTGCCATCTGGACCACAGGGCTCGGGCTACTTGTCGTCGGCCTCGACAATCTGATCAGCTAAGCCCATGTTGTTGTTGCTGCTGATGTTTGTTTTATCGGGCAAGCGGCATAGTTGAACGGGGGTTTAAAGAGAGCTGATGCGCCTGTCCGTCCAATCCTGCCGGCATAGAGATACCAAGGTGATTAGCCAGACTTGGTCCGATATCCACAGTGTGGGCAGTCCCAGGTATTTGACCCGCTGACACACGCCACCCATAAAACACCATGGGAACATCTCGATCGTAGCCATAAACCGACCCGTGGGTAGTACCGCCATCCGGCCTAAGTATGCAATCTGGCGCCAACTGAGCCAAGACATCACCACTTCTGTCGGGGACAAACGAATTTCGCAGCAACCTGGCAACCTCGGATGTGCCATTTTGAATCTCATCGCGGGTCCACGCCGCAGTGACAATCGATTGGTCAGTCAAATAATCGTCAAGCCAATCCACCACCTCATTTTGCTCAAGCCCTAACGCCAGCAACGTATCGGTATTGATCGTAAATGAAGACCCGCCAAACACTACCAGCTTGTCGGGCCGGGTAAAGGGAAAGGTCCATTCGCGATAAATATTCCAATATAGCGAGGCAATAAATCCGTTAACCGAAAGTCGGCCTTGTTCGGGACACTGATTTTGGTTTGTATTGGTCAAATACTCCGGCAATTCCGCGACGCCATGGTCAGCACTTAAGGCGATCAATACCCGGCCTTTACCGAGGCGTCCTTCTAGTTCAGCGAGCAGTTCGCCCAACCACAGGTCCAGTTTAATCAGCGCGTCGACTGATTCCGCACTACGTGGTCCATAGCTGTGACCGACGATATCAGTGGCAGCAAGCGCAATAGTGAGTAAATCGGTCGATGCACCCTCACCCAACTTCTCTTCTCTTGCAACAATTGCGGCTAGCGCCAAGGTCTGTTTATCCAGATAGGGACTCGCGTAAATTTGCGCGTAAATGTCTTCGCCACTTCGAATCGGGTGCCCCGAAACGCGCAAAAACTTGTCCGACTCACCTTCGTAGTCATCTGCGCGAAACTCACTTACCGGGTGCTCCCAACGCTCTGGCAGAGTCGCGATGTGACCATCAATTTCGGGCACCTCGCCATTAAACTCAGAAACGTAACCGGGTAGCTCATCCGAGTAGTAACCACTGGTCGTGAAATTACCCGTTTTTCGGTTGTACCAAAAAGCACCATCCGGATGCTGGCCACCCAACGCGATCGTACTACGGTCTTTGCCACCAACACTAAAAACTCGACTAGCTGAATCAGCCTTTTTCAGCCAGTCACCTAATGCAGTCGACCGGATATTGCGAGGCGAACGGTTATCGTCACCATCAAGCACCCGATAGGCGTCATCATTGTCATCCACACAATAACGGCCCTCGAAGGTAGTCCTATCAATAAAGGAGTTACCAGGCACGCCGGCAGTTGAAGGATTGGCGCCGGTTAGCATCACCACGTGACCAGGACAGGTAGTGGTAACGCCATGGTCCAGGCGGGACTCAATAAAATTACGACCTTGAAGGATTTTCCCGATGCCGCCGGGCATCTCTGGGTCTAAGCGATCACGACGCAACTGATCAATAGAGATCACAACGACCAGCGCAGGTTTGTCTGCCTCCATATCAGTGCTGGCATCTATTTCTAGGGCAGCAGCAGTTACTGGCAACACCGCTGACAACACACCGCTGAGGATGCAATATCGAATCCAACTAGTTGGGACCAAGCGGCAGGGAAAATCGTTCATAAAGCCGGCTCCCTTAGAATGATTTTCTCAATAACGACAGGCACGACCGGCACATTCTGATGGGCTCCTTTGGGCTGCGTTCGCATGCGTTCAATTTTACGTACGACGTCCATGCCTTGCGTTACCCTGCCAAATACCGCGTAGCCAAATGAACCGCAGGTCTGCGGACGCCTTAAGCCTCTAGCAAGCGCCGCTACTACTTTCGCTTCATCCGCTCGTGTGCAGCTTCGCTGCGAGTGATCGAGCGTCGCATTGTTACCCGCGTTGATAAAAAATTGCCGTTTTGAGCTATCGATCTCGTTCATTCGAGCCATGGCGATGGTGCCCGCCTTGTTCTTCAACCCGTTGTCGGCCTCATTGACAATAGGCTCGCCGCTCTCAAGCTCTGACATGTCTTCATAGTGACCACCGGACTGAATCATAAAGCCAGAAATGACACGATGAAAAATCGTCCCTTCATAGCCATCTTTTTCGACGTAAGACAAAAAATTAGCGACGGTTATCGGTGCCATTTGTTGGTTCAAATCGAGCACAATTAGACCCGCAGAAGTGTACATCTCAACGACGGGGTTAGCCGCATTAACGGTGACGGAGGCGCTAACTGAAAGCACCCAAAACAACAAACCACTCAATAACCTTTTCATTTTCGTCCTCTTTTTTTGACACTTTCGCCATCTTTATCTGACATAGCCACACGGCAGAAGCGCAAAGCATGCGCCACTGGTTTGCAACGCTTTGTAATGATTTCGTTTAGTCTTTATAAGCAGCTGGTGCGACAAAACCACCCAGTTCACGATCCACCAACCTAGCAAAATCGATGCTGGTAAGATCGCCCATTTCTCTCGCGACGATTTGTACACCAATCGGCAGTGCCTGACTATCAAGACCTGTCGGCACGATCGTTGACGGCAGATATGAGACACCCGTCAATCCAGCCCAAAACACTTGATCGAAATAATTCACCGGCGAGTTGTTGACCTGAATCATTCGTTCCGAACTCTTCGGGTTATGATCATGGGGAAACGCACTCGTCATACACATCGGCGTTAACAACACATCGTACTGTTTAAAGAATTCGTGCCAGGCCCACCTTAAGTGAGTACGCTGCTCGTTCATTGCATGCCACTCACGATAGTAAAGTGTTGACGCACGAGTTATTTTTGCGAGTTGGCTCTGGTCACTTTTATCCAGCGCCGCTCGACGTTTTATCCCGGCTTCAAATATATCCTCAGCAGATCTCGCAGACATAGCAGAGTGTAAAAGGTCGGTGTAACAATCATGAGAGGCTGAGACCTCAAAGTCTGGCCGATCGTTGTAGTCAACATGACCACCCGCTGCTTCTACCATCTTTGCAACCTTAAGCACGCGATCTTTCATCGCTTCATCAACCGGCGCGATTGATGGCTCATCCAACCAAACACAAACCCGGTAATCAGCAAGGCTCTTTTGGCCTGGGGCAGGTAACGCAATTTGCCAGCCTGGGGTATGAATGTCATCAGCCCCGGCCACAATGTCCATCACCAGCCGCAGGTCTTCTGCGCTTCTGGCCAATGGCCCAATGACAGAAATATCGGATGGTGTTAATACCCCTTTGAGCGCGTGCCCACGCATGGGCAGAACACCCCATGTGGGCTTGTGACCAAAGACGCCGCAGTAGTGCGCGGGGTTTCGGATAGAGCCACCAATATCACTGCCCATTTCAAGCCCAGTTAAGCCTGCGGCCAATGCCGCCGCACTACCGCCAGAGGAACCCCCCGGGGTACGCTCAAGATTGTGAGGGTTACCCGTTGTTCCGTAGACATCGTTAAAGCTCTGGAAATCGGCCAAATGGATAGGAATATTCGTTTTACCAAAAATGACAGCGCCCGCATTTTGCAGTCTTGCGCAAGCCACAGCATCGGACTCGGCAATATTATCTTTGTTAGCGGGGTCTCCCCAAGTCGTCGGCAGCCCTTCGATGTCATAAGACTCTTTGACCGTCATCGGTAAGCCATGCAATGGCCCCCAATCTTCACCGGCCGCAAGCGCTGCATCAGCTGCCGCTGCCCGGGCACGGGCTTTTTCGACCTGAAAAAGAACCACCGCGTTGATGTCTGGGTTGTAGCGGTCGATCCGATCGAGAAAGTGATTCAGCAGCTCAACACTGCTGATTTCTTTTTGTTTGATTTTTAGTGCCAGTGTCGTTGCATCAGAAAAAGCGAGTTCATCCATCCTGAAATTTCCTTACGTAAGTCAGTTTATCGGTAGCCGTCAGCGACAGGGCGACGAGGCAACTGCCACCAGGCAGCGTCACATGCTTGAATCAGTTCCTCGTCAAACTCAACGTTCAAAGCCGCGAGATTATCGTCTAATTGCTCTGGCCGACTGGCACCGATTATGGCAGAAGTAATACCAGGCTGGCGTAAGACCCAGGCGACCGAAACCGACACCATGTTTAGGCCTTTGGCTTCAACGACCTGCTTCAGCGTTTCTACCGCCGCAAACTGACTGTCGTGCCAATAGCGAGCCTGATAGCGGTCCGCAGCGGTCCCTAAGGTAAAGCGTGTGCCCTCTTCAGGCGCCTGACCAGGCTTGTACTTGCCGGACAAAAATCCGCCAGCCAACGGGTTGTAAACCAGCACACCCAAGCCGTGATGCCGAACCAATGGCAACAACTCAGTTTCAATTTCTCGATACAGCATATTGTAGCGGGGCTGAACCGAGGCATAACCTGCGATACCTAACTTCTCGGCAGTGCTGATCGCTTCTGCCAAACGCCAGGCTGGATAATTAGAACACGCGGCGTATCTCACCTTACCGGCCGTCACAAGGTCGTCAAAGGCGCGCAAACTTTCCTCGATTGGCACAACTGGGTCAAAACCGTGGGATTGATAGATATCGACATAGTCGGTTTGCAGACGTTTCAAGCTAGCCTCGATGGAGGCGATAATATGGTGCCGAGACAGGCCGCGATTATTGGGTCTACGGCCAGTTGGCGCGAAACACTTAGTCGCAATGACCAGACCATCGCGATTGCCACGCTGCTTCATCCAACGGCCAATGATGGACTCGGTTTCACCGACGGTGTCTGCCGAACCACCCAGCGGATAAGCGTCAGCAGTATCGAGAAAATTCAGGCGATTAGCCGCGGCCTTATCCATGATCTCAAACGATACTTTTTCATCGACCTGAAGACCGAACGTCATCGTACCAAGACACAACGCGGGTACTTCTAAGCCATTACGACCAAGTCTGCGATATTCCAATGGCTCTGCCCTCTCAAAAAATCAAAGAATAACATTCCCGAGTTTATTCGAGTACCGGCAGAGCAGATTAACTGCCTCAGGCTGTGCGAGCCGCCTGGTCTTCTTTTGCTTGGCTTCGTTTTGACGCGACGCCGCGAACGTTCTCGACCATATAGCGAAATGCAGTCGGCGCCATTAACATCGCCGGCGTCACAATCAAAGTGAGCAGCGTCGCGAAACTCAGCCCAGACACAATGGCCGAGGCCAATTGCACCCAAAAAGATGCCACAGGGCCACCCATTTCAACCTCACGAGCTATCAGATCGATAGAAATACCACTGGCCATGGGCAGCAGACCGAATCCCGTTGTAAAGGTTGTCAGAAACACCGGGCGTAATCGCAGGCAGCCAGTTTGGATAATAACGCGCTCAATGCGCCAGTCTGGATTCTCGAGGCGTAAATAGTTAAAGGTATCGATCAGCACAATATTATTGTTCACGATAATGCCTGACAACGCGACTATGCCCACCCCGGTCATGATTGCGCTAAATGGTTGGCCCAACACCAGTAGTCCAAGCAATACACCCACGGTCGACATAATCACAGCCGACAGAATAAGCGCGGCCTGATAGAACGAGTTAAATTGCGTCACCAATAGGATACCCATCAATGCCAGCGCCAAAGTAAAGGCCACGCCGATAAAAGCCAACGAGTCATTCTGCTCTTCGTTTGCACCCTTAAAAATGACCTTGAGCGAACGATCAAGGTCGGCAGTCGCTAGCCATTTTTTGATTTCCGTCACCATTTCTTCAGGTAACACACCCGCTTCTGTATTCGCCCGCACGTACATGATGCGCTCACCGTCCTGGCGGAAGATTGAGCTCAACTTGGGTTTAGGCTCTCGGGACACAAAACTGCTAAGCGGTACCTGCCCATTCGGGGTTGAGATTCTCAAATCATCAAGACGCGAAATGTTGCGATACTCTTCCGGATAGCGTATCCGGATGTCCACCTCATCATCCACGTCATCTGGGCGGTACTTGCCCACGAGCACACCGTTAGTGATAAGTTGGATGGCGGCACCGACGCTGGTCAGGTCTGCCCCCATCATCGCAGCCTTACCACGGTCCAAACTAATCTCCCAGTCAATGCCAGGCACAGGCGCAGTATCATCAACATCACGCAACCCCTCCAAAGAACTCAGGTAGGCGCTGAGCCGCCGGGTTTCTTGAGCCAGGATAGCCAGCTCATCACCTGCAATTTGTATCTGCAGGTCCTTGCCAACTGGTGGGCCTTGCTCAATTTTACGCATTTCTGCGCGAACGCCGGGAATATCTGCAATTGCCTCACGATAGGCGTCTTCGACATCCCAACCATTCAATTCTCGGCTACGGCGATCCGACAATTCAATGAACATGCTGCCAATCTGATCGGCGGAACGACCACCACCAGGTGAAGCGGTAACGCCACCTGAACCGGAGCGCGTATATAAACTCTTATAGTTCCCTATCTGGCGAACTCGGTCCTCAACATCGACCACAATGTCGTTGAGTTCGGCAGCACTGTAATTGCCCTTTGCAGCAACATTAATCCCTGCAAACGTTGGATCCACTTCCGTGAAAAATTGTGTCCCGTTACCCGTCTTGCTATAGACCTGAACAATGGTGAACAGCAGTGCCAATGTTATGCCGATAACGATAAATGCATGCCGAGTGGTGAAATCGAGGATGCGATAATAAAAAGCCAAAAACCCGCGCAAATCTGCATAGCGACCCGCTTCGAGAGCTGCCGCATTAGAGTCCGGTTTACTTTGCACAGGCTTTGATATGAGCGAACCCAGCACGGGCGCAAACACCAACGCATAGGCAAGGGAACCGAACAACACAGCAAAAACGGTAACCGGGAGGTACTTCATAAACCCGCCGGTCACACCTGGCCAGAACATTAACGGCAAAAACGCTGCGAGGGTGGTGCCCGTCGAGGCAAGCACCGGCCAGAACATTCGCCGGGTCGCATACAGGTAAGCTTCTCTTGGTGATTTACCTTCGTTCATGGAACGATCAGCCAGTTCCACCACGACAATCGCACCATCGATCAGCATGCCCAGACCCAACAACATGCCAAACATGACCATAAAGTTGTAGGTGTAGCCAAGCGCACTGACAACGATAAAGGCAAACAGAAAAGAGAAAGGTATCCCTAGCGCCACCAACAACCCGGAGCGAACACCCACCGCAGCAACGACAATCGTCAGTACTAGGAACATCGCAGTAGAAATATTACCTTGCAACGTATTGATTTGATCGAGTGTATCGGGTGCCCGGTCAGCCAGATAATTCACCTCGACCATGGGTGGGAAGTTTCGTTTTTCGCGTTCAACAACTTCCTTCACCTTTTCAACGGCTGTCACCAGACTCGTTCCTTTACGCTTGGATACTTCCAATACCACCGCTGGCGAGCCATTGGCGCGCGTATAACCTTGAGAATCTTTGAAAGTACGGCGCAGGCTTGTGACGTCTCGCAGCTGCACAACACTATCGCCGGTTGCTTTAACAGGGATCGAAAGCGCATCTTCAGCCGTCTCGATTAGGCCAGGAATCTTAACTGAAAAACTGCCCTTCCCCGTGTCAACCGCGCCCGCTGCAATCAGCCGGTTATTACGTGATACCGCGGACACCAGTTCATCATTGGTAATACCGTATAACTCGAGCTGCGCCGGGTCGACCACAGCTTCCAGAACTTCCTCTCGATTACCATTGATGTTAGCTTCTAGGACCTCCCCAATGGCTTCAATCTCTATCTGTAATTCCTTTGCTAAACGAGACAATACGCGATCTGGCACACCTTCACCGCCAAGGCTGATGGTAATGATCGGAAAGTCAGATGCCGCAATTTCACTAACAATGGGCTCTTCTGCTGTTGAGGGAATTTTAGCCTTGCCCTTATCTACGGCTTCCCGGACATCTGACAAGGCTTGAGCAGAATCAAAGCTGTAATCAAATAACAACACGATTGTTGCGCTACCTTCTCCAGAGTAGGAGTTGATTTCATCAATCCCTTCAATCGCCTTAAATTCCAGCTCCATTGGCCTTGCCAACAGTCGTTCTGCATCTTCTGGAGAAATACCTTCGTGTGGAACAGTGACCACGATCACGGGCACTGTGACATCTGGATTAGATTCCAGGGGGATGTTGCTATAGGACACGAAGCCTGCAAGTAAAATAACTAAGAATATCGAGATTACCGTCCGTGAACGGCTCATTAATGCGCCAACGTAATTCATAATATTCAGCGACTAACGATCGCGCCGAGTGGTGTCAAGTCCACCTCGACTTGTTGACCATCAAACACTTCTTCATGGCCCACAGTAATCAGCGTAACCCGCTCTGGGAGTCCATTGACCCAGATGCCCTCCATTGACTCACTGACCACATTCACGATTTTGAATCTTACGATGCCACTGTCCTCGACAATGCGGACGCCCATTTTACCAGCATCGTTTAGTACCAACGCAGCAGGCGAAATAAGATGAGCCATTTGCGACCCTAGCGGCACTTGCAGGCGTGCAGAAATACCCGCTCGAATAGACGGACCAGGATCATTCACGGTCACTTCTATCGGAAAAGTCCGCGTGATTGAATCTGGCGAACGAGCCACAAACGTGATCTCACCAACTAGGGACTCGCCAGTAATTAACTGCACGCTAACCTCACGGCCAAGCACCACTTGATTCACATTTCGCTCGGCAACTTGGCCCTTCACAATAATTGGATCAATTTCTATAACGGTCACGCAGCTTTGGCCAACGTTCAGGTAATCACCTTCTTCAACCAGCTGTTGTTCTACGACACCATTAAAAGGGGCGACGATATTGGTCTTTAGCAGAGCAAGCTCAGATCGATTCACATCCGTGCGCGCGGTGGCCAATGCAGCTTCAGCTCTAGCCAGATTAACTTCAGACTGCAGACCTCGTTTATGAAGGTCTTGCAATCCCTTATATTCCAACTCGGCACTCTTAAATGCCGCTTTCGATTGTTCAAGGTCACTCTGCCGAGTATCGATCGCCAAATGGCACAGCACATCGCCCGTCTTCACAACATCTCCTTTAACGACCGGCATTTGATCGATTCGACCAGCGACCTCTGCGCGGACAGTAACCACTCGGTTGGCCTCGGTTTGACCACTGACATCCAACGACGTGCCCTGCTCGCGCGCCTGGCTCTCAAGCGCGCGGACTTTAAACAAACTTTCTCGCTCTGCTGTCTCGCCGTTTTCTGCGGCATTGACTTGATCTCCAGAAAAGCTACCGGACAACAGCCAAATGGCCATCGAAACACCGATCATCAGCGCGATAAAATTTTTGTTACTCAAAGATAAGCTCCAGCTGCAGCAGCAGTTCGCCCGATACCAGTAATGAGGGCTAGTGCAATATAAGGGTTGTATGTCTCAGCGATTAGTTTCTATCACCAAGGACTTTGATGCGGTGCATCATACTAAATACTTTATATTTCAATACCTTACCGATGTAAGCAGTGAAACGAGGAAGTTTTACGGTGTAACAGCAAGAGCGGTTCACGTTAGAGTGATATGCTTCTACTTTTAGGATGCCACCTTGACTGAAATCTTCAGTGCCGCTGTCGTGTTCTTCCTGATTATGGATCCACTGGGTAACATTCCAGTGTTTATGGCTGTCCTGCGTAAGGTAGATCCCGCGCGTCACCTGCGAATCACAATTCGTGAACTTCTGATCGCGTACGTCATATTGCTGCTGTATCTTTTTGGCGGCCGTTACATCTTGGATTTCCTACATCTATCTCAAGAGGCGATCTCGATTTCGGGCGGCATCATCCTCTTCATCATCGCCATTCGCATGATCTTTCCATCACCTGAAGGTTTATTCGGCGATACGCCGGATGGAGAACCATTTATTGTCCCACTGGCCATTCCAGCCGTAGCCGGCCCTTCGATCATGGCGGTACTTATGCTGATGTCTACCACGACACCAACGCTGGACCTTCTTATGGCAATCAGTGGTGCCTGGGTTGTAACCGCGGTCATTCTCCTCGCCGCGACACCGATGCATCGCTTGCTGGGGCAACGGGGACTGACCGCAATTGAAAGATTAATGGGGATGATTCTGGTCATGATGTCTGTGCAGATGATGTTAAATGCCATTAAGATGTTCGACTTCACCTAAATTCCACTCTACATTTAGCTCATCATTTATCTCCCCATCGAATAAAGAGCTAAGCAACACGTGACTGAAGCAGCAAATCTCGACCAAACCAAACCTGGCGAAGCTGGCGCTGAATCATTAAAGATGAGCGTCATTTGGGCATACGCCGCGCCTGGTATTGGGTTTCGAATGATGGGTTTTTTATTTGGAACCTATTTGTTGAAGTTTTCGACTGATGTATTGCTGATTGCTCCAGCGGCGATGGGTGCACTCATCGCGGCATCGCGTATTTGGGACGGTATTTCTGATCCCATGACGGGGTTTCTGTCTGACCGGACGCGCAGTCGATTCGGTCGTCGACGTATCTGGTTGTACTGTTCCGCCATCCCTATGGGCCTGGGCATGGTCATGATGTGGTCACCTCCGACAACCATGGAGGGCGTCAACCTTGTGATCTGGATGGGCATTGCGCTGTTCGTGTACGAAACCGCCAGTACCGCATTTTTCGTGCCCCATGGCGCACTCGGCATGGAACTCACATCCAACTACCATGAGCGCACTCGACTGTTTGGCTACACCCACATGATTGGTGCTGTCGGCGCGGGTCTTGGTCTGGTGTTTGTTTATCTCCTCAGCAGTGCGGAAAACCAGCGTACAATGGCCTTTGTCCTGTCCATGATAGCGGGCATCAGTGTGACCGGATTGGTACTGGGTTCAACTAGGTTGTTGCCTGAACGCAATGAATACCAAGGACGCGGTTCATCAAACCCATTTCGTTCGTTTGCTGATGTGTTTCGCAATCCCCATGCGTTCTTGTTACTCGCCGTGTTTGGTATTGAAACCTTCGGCGCCGCCACGATCGGCTTACTGGTGCCCTATATGGTTGACTATGTCATTCCTGAAGAAGCCATTCCATTTAGCAAAACGGTGTATTTCACCGCCATTCTCGCTACCTACACAATCCCGCAATTTGCCTTCGCACCGTTGTGGATTCGTGTTGCGCGATACACGGGTAAAAAGAGACTTTGGAGCATCAGCATGTGGCTCACTGCTGCGACTTTTATCGGCTACTTTTTCGCGCTTAACCAACCCAGCATGATCTGGTTCTTATCCTTTGTGCTCGGGATGACGGGGGGTATTGGCGCGGTGGTCGCTCCTTCAATCAAAGCTGACATTATCGACTATGACGAATATCTTACTGGCGAACGTAAAGAGGGCACCTACATTGCTGCCTGGAATTTAGTTCGCAAGGGAGCCGCGTCTTTAACCGCTCTGATCACCGGCTTTACCCTGGAACTCTCGGGCTTCGTACCCAATGAGGCCCAAAGTGAGGAAACCCAGTTTGCCCTTCGAACCCTGTTTTCGCTTTTCCCAGCAGCCTGCTACATCATCGGCGCTCTGCTGTTCCTCAAGTTCGCTCTAAACGAGAAAGAACATGCGGCAGTGCGCCGTGAAATCGCTGAGCGTGTTGGCTTCAGCCGTTCCCCATGACCGGTGAGCAAGGTAGTATGGCAGCCGTCATAATCAGATGAATCAAGCGGGGGAATTAGGTGAAAGATCTAGCGAATAGGAATGTGGTTGTCGTCGGCGGAACTTCGGGCATCGGTTTAGCAACCGCCGTCGCAGCTCAACAAGCCGGAGCAAGCGTGTGGGCTGTGAGTCGATCAGACGATAAGGTGACAAAATGTCAGGTTGCCTATCCAGATATTCAATTCTCCAGCTGCGATACCCATGATCGCGAAGGACTGGCGAAACTTTTCAACACGGTTGGCAAGGTGGATCATATCGTGGCTGCTGCCACTGGCGCTGAACGCACATTGAAACCATTTTTAGAGCAGACCGACGATCAATTTCGCGAAGCGTTCAACAAGTTTTGGGGCTACTGCAATGTCGTTCGAGCCGGCGCAAGTCATCTCACCAAAGCGGGTTCGATTACACTCGTCAGCGGCACACCCGCCCGCAAATGTAATGTGGGCATGTCCTCACTTTCGTGCGTCGGCAGCGCAGTGGAAGGTTTATGCCGCGCACTCGCCCTTGAACTGGCGCCTCTCAGAGTCAATGTTGTCGCGCCGGGTTTAATCGAGTCGGGTATGCAGGATCACTTCGGTGACAAAAAAGACGATGTACTCGCGCAAATGGGCAAAGGAGTACCCCTTCAGCGTGTTGGTCAGGCGGATGAAGTGGCAAGTGCGATTATACTCACGCTGTCTAACAACTATATGACCGGTGCGACGCTCGATGTCGACGGCGGCGTGCTGTTGCCCTGATGACGCTGCGCTATGCACTATTAGGCGGTGGCATGATGGGTCGCGAACATATTCGCAACCTGGCCTTGATCCCGGATGCTGAAGTCATTGCCGTCGCGGAGCCAAATGCAGAGATGCAGAAGCGTTGCCGCACGCTATTGCCGACTGCTGACATTGTTGGGAGCCTCGATGACTTGTTAAAAATTCCCAATATCGACGCACTCATTATCGCCACCCCAAATTATCAGCACGCCAATCAACTGCTTTCACTATTAGAGAAAACCGCGTTGCCGATCCTGGTGGAGAAACCGCTAGTAACGGAAAAGGATGATGTATTAAGAATTCGCGAAGCCGCTGCTCGCCACTCTGCCCCGGTATGGGTTGCTATGGAGTACCGCTACATTCCGCCTCTCGAACGCTTTATCGAAAGATTGCCTGAAATAGGCGAGCTTCAGTCATTAGTCATCCGCGAACATCGCTACCCGTTTCTTAAAAAAGTCGATGACTGGAACCGGTTTAATCGAAACTCTGGGGGTACGTTGGTAGAGAAATGTTGCCACTTTTTCGATTTATTTCGCCTTATTATGAAAGAGGAAGTGGCTCACGTTTACGCATCCACCGGGCAAAATTGTAATCACCTCAATGAAACCTATTATGGCGAGACACCAGACATCATCGACAACGCCTTTGTGACCATGGGCTTTGCCAGTAACCGCCGCGCCCTGCTGGACCTCAATATGTTCGCGGAAGGGTCGGGCTATGAAGAAGAAATCTGTGCCGTCGGCACAACCGCAAAACTAGAGTGCCTAATACCGGGCCCAGAGATCACCTGGGCAGATGATGGCCCAATGCCAGAACCGATGGTCGTCTTCAGCCCCAGACGTCCACGCGCCCCACGTCAGGAACGAATTGCTGTCGATGAAAAACTACAACAAGCAGGCGCCCATCACGGCTCAACCTACTTTGAACATCTTGGCTTTAAGCGCGCGGTTGAATCAGGCGGTCCCGTTGAAGTGAGCATTGAAGACGGACTTAAAGCGGTCGTGATTGGTATGGCTGCACAAACCTCGGCCGCGCACAATAAGGTCGTTGAGCTATTCGATGAAGGCTTAGACTTCAGAATAAGCCTTTAAGAGAATATTTTAGGATTAGAGAATGAGTTTAAACATCACGCCACTAGCCGAACAACGCACCATCAATGATCGTGTGTTTCCCCTCGTGATTAGTGCACGAGAAGCAGAAGGTGACTTTTCCGAAGCAGAACTACTCGACTGGATGCAAAACAATCGAGACGATCTTCATCAGAAGTTGATTGAGCATGGCGCTGTGCTATTGCGGGGTTTCCCAGTGAGCTCTGCCGACGCCTTCGAGAAGCTGTTAGATCAAACGCAGTATCGCAATATGCCTTATATAGGTGGTGCGGCACCGAGAAACAAGGTCACTGAAACGCGCATTGTCACGGCAAATGAGGCACCAGCAAGAGAGAAAATTCCGTTTCATCACGAAATGGCTCAAGTCCCCGTCCCCCCAGGTTATATCTTTTTCTATTGTGACATCGCCTCGGTTTCTGGCGGTTCAACTTCTCTGCTGCATTCCGGCGAGATTTGTCAGGAGTTCTTTGCAATCGACACTGGGTTCGCTGCGCGTGTTGAGCAAGAAGGCGTACGTTACACTCGCACCATGCCAGACCAAACGGATACCAATTCACCCATCGGGCGTTCCTGGCGTGAGACCTTTAACACCGATTCGCGAGAAGGTGCGGAAGCGGCGATGCAGGAAGCCGGTATGAACTGGGAGTGGTTGCCTGATGATAGCGTTCGCACCACGACTCAAGTGTTACCCGCCGTAAGGTTTGACGATGAAACAAATCAGAAGGTCTTCTTTAACTCGGTTGTCGCCGTCTATACAGGTTGGGATGATGCTCGAAATGAAGGCAAGAAGGCCGTTACCACGGGCAAAGGTGAACTGATGGATGCCAATGTCTTGCAGGCCCTGATCTCCAAAATGGACGAACTCGCCGTCAACTTCCACTGGCAATCTGGTGATGTCCTGATGATTAATAACCACACGGTCTTGCACGCCAGACAGCCCTACACAGGAGACCGCCGGATTCTGGCGGCCATTGCCTACAAGTAGCCACGGAGATGTTTAGTTTACGGATAAGAAGTAGCTAGTCTTCGATAGCACCATAGACGATATTCTTGAGCTGACCCCGAAAATTAAAGGTACCAGATGGCATCAGTTGGGTCATAAAGATAACGTTTAAATCCTCAATAGGATCTCCCCAAAAAATCGTCGAAGCGGCGCCGCCCCAATAATAGTCTTGTGGGCCCAGGCCACCGGCAGATACCTGATCCACTGTAGTCGCAAAACCGAGCCCAAATCCAATACCCTCATTCGCCGTTTCAGAAAAGGTGCCAATCGCGAGTTGGGTCAAATCCTGACCATTCTTTAAATGGTTCATACGCATCATATCTAACGTTCTTGAACCGATAATCCGTTTACCGTTTAAGGTGCCACCACGGCGCAGCATTTCGCAAAATTTGTAATAGTCTGCCGTTGTGGACACCAGTCCACCGCCACCAGATTTAAAATCAGGGTCTTTCAGGTAGGCACTGGTCTGGGGATCATCAATGAGCCGCAGTGACTTGTCCTTGTTACGACTGTAGTTAGCGGTAAAGCGCGAAGCATCTTTGACATAGAAGCCAGTATCACTCATGCCCAGCGGCGCAAAAATATTTTCTTCTAGATACTCATCAAAAGGCTGTCCTGTGATGGCCTCTACCAGACCGCCGCAGACATCCGTGGAATAGGAGTACATCCATGCCTCACCCGGCTCATAACGAAGCGGCACGCCCGCCAACTTATCCATAAAGCTCGACAGCGTTTCACCATGATCGCGCCGAACGCCCAGTTCCCGATATACCTTATCGACGGGATGGCTAGTTCCACCGTAGGTAATACCACCGCTGTGATTCAATATATTGCGGAACGTCAGAGGATTATTTGGCGCTTTGGTTTTCATATCTGCGCCCTCACCTTCTAGCCAAACTTTTTGATCCCGCCAAGCGGGTAAAGCTCGATAGATAGGGTCGTTCAACTGAAAGTAGCCCTTTTCGTATAGCTGCATCAGCGCGATCGAGGTAATGGGCTTACTCATAGAATAAATTCGAAAAATGGCGTCCTCCGACATATCCAATCCACGAGCCAGATCCATTTTACCAAAAGACTGGAAGTAAGCTGGCACACCATGGCGGCTCACCATCACCTGACAACCGGCAATTTTCTCGGTCTCAATAAAGTTGCGCTCAATGTGGGTGGTGATCCAGTCGAGTCGTTCAGGATTGAATCCCGCTCTTTGGGCTGAAGTATCCATATTTCCCCCTTGCTGTTGGTCGAGTAGTTAGATTGGTAGCGTCGTTAGATTGATCTAGCTGGCAACATTAGCAAGCATCGTGTCGAGTGGTGTGAGCGTGATACCTAGGGCAGCAATCGCCTGATCGCTATCAATCTGGTCATCATGATCCAGCACACCTAACATCGCTCTGGTAACAGGAGGATTCGCGAACCTTTCAAATATCCACGCCAGCATCATGCCGAATCCCACTGGCAAGGAAATCACCTTAACGTTGTTGCCTTTAAGCCCCGCCGCGCGTTCAATCAACGATCGCCTCGAGAGTGACTCGGGACCACCGAGCAGATAGCGCGCCGTTCCGTCTAGTTGTGCTGCTGCAATAATGGCTGCGACTACATCCCCAGCATAAATGGGTTGCTCCAGACTATTGGCTCTAAATGTCATCGCACGTGACTTACTGGCATTGCGATTAAGGGCAGCTGACGCATAATCTCCTTCGCCGAGTACCATCGGCACCTGCAGCACTGTGACGTCAATGGGTGCAGCCATCAAAATGCTTTCTGCGCGACCCTTGGATGCAAGACAAGCATTGTGCGAGTGAGCTTCGCTGCCAATAATGCTGAGGTAAACGATACTGCGAATAGTGTCAGGTAACGATGCCACCAGCGCCTCACAACTCCGTTCATGGGCATCGACATAGCTAGAAAGTTTCGTTTCCTTAATAATCCCCACCAAATGTACGACGACATCGCGGTCCTCTAGCGCGACTCGCAGACTGTCGGCATCGGTGTAATCAACAATACGAACGTCTAAGGCGGGAAACTTTTTTAACAATTCCTCTTTGGCACGATTAGATCGAACCAGAGCCCGCACGTGATCAACACCAAGCGTTACAATGCTACGAACGCCAAGATTGCCGTTAGCGCCAGTGATCGCATAACGTCCACTCATTTAAATAATCCTGTTGGAAGGTACAATGGTAACCTTGGTATCTATTTTGGTCCGCCATTATGAAGCAAAAGCGAGCCTATGAACAAATTCAACCTGCCTAACCTATTGAGCGTTAGCCGGGCTCTTTTGGCACCAGTGGCAATCTTTTTGATTGTCCAGTCGAACTGGCAGATGGCTGCATGGATTCTCGTCATTGCAATCGTGACGGACCTTGCTGACGGTCAGATCGCTCGACGCTGGCAACAAACTTCACCACTAGGTGGTTTTCTCGATCACGCCAGTGACGCCATTTTGGTCGCGAGCATGCTCGCGGCCGAATCCTACCTGGGTTTTGTGACACCTCTACTGCCTATCCTAGTGATCCTAGCATTTGGCCAATACAGCTGGGATTCAAAAGCATTACAGGGCCAGCCGCTTAGGGCAAGCAAGCTGGGGCGTTATAACGGTATCGCCTATTTTGTGGTGGCTGGTTTTCCGATTCTGCAGCCAGTCGTCGGCCTAGAAGTCTTAGATAAGACACAGATTCAGTGGTTTTCCTGGCTAATGGTGACCACTACGCTGATTTCGATGGCAGATCGCGCAATCGCTCTATACCGTCTTCGTCGCTCTGAGCCGTAAGTCGGAGATCACCAAATTTGCAAACCCACTCAAGGATAGATATGTTCCATCCAAAGGGGACCGGAACCAACAATGAACTTCATCAAGTGGCTGCTGATTTTAATCGCAACGATCGTTATCGCTATCGGTTCCTTTCTGTTCTATGTGCGTTTTCATGACGGCCCTATTGAAGTATTCGCGGGCGGCGCATTCCAAACAGGGGAACTCATTCAGGGCCCAGAACCCGATTGGAATGATATCGCTGACCTTGCGACCTTTGAAGTTCAAACTATCGAACCGCCTCGCTCACGCACCACCTGGCTCGCGGTCGTCGATGGCAGAGTCTTTGTCCCCAGTGGCTATATGAATACTGGCTTCGGCAAACTCTGGAAGCACTGGCCTCGCTACGCAGAAAAAGACGGCCGCGCCCTACTCCGAGTCGACGGCAAGCTTTACAAGCGCACGCTTGTCCGCATCGGCGCGGATAATTCACTCATCCCGAGAATAGTCGCTGCACTCAACGCAAAGTACCCCGGCGACGGGACTGTGGAACAGGTTCAGATGAACGACACCTGGATATTTGAGCTCGCGCCTCGCTAACTCGCGTATATCGACGTTTTAACTATACTCAAGTGGTATTAACCTCCGGAGTAGAGCGTTGTCCGATAAAAGTGAATCTGGGCTCGCGGATCCGCGTAAACGAACCACTATAAAGGCCATTGCTGCCGGCTTATCCGCCGCTACCCTGCCGGTCGCGCCCTATGTCTTTGCCAGAAACAAAACGCCAATCAAAGTATTGGGCACCCATGTCACACTACAGCAATCTATCCGCGAGCGCGCAGAGGCTGACCTCGGCATATCTATTGAATTTGAGTCAGGCGGCAGCGCGACGGTGTTGCAAAAAGCCTCTGTTTCACCTGGTTCTTTCGATCTTTATGAACAATGGTCCAATAGCATCCGTGTCCTCTGGCAATCTGGTTCCATCCAGCCCATCGACAAAAAACGGATAGTACGCTGGTATGAGATAGACGACCTAACCAAAACAGGCCAGCTCAACAAATCTTCCAATTTTGGCTCCGGAGATGCCCACCTATGAGTACAGCCTGCAAAAATGGTATGAATTCATGAGCGCGTAGGCTGAGAACTGTGGAAATATCACACCAAAATACTCAACAGAATTCACAGAGACACTCTCTGCGAAACTCTCTCCGCGCCAAAGTCCTACTGCTGCTGCTGACGCTAATACTGATCATATCAATACAAGCTTATACGTCATGGGACACTCGCCAACAGCTTGGTGAAGGGCGTGAGAGACTCGAACAAACCATCGTTGCGGCCGAGCTTGTGTACCAGCTAGAGCGGGATGTACTCGACCTGCAGCGGAATGTCTTAATCTATAAAATCAGCGGTAACGAATCGGCTGCCGCGCGGTTTGATAAAAGCAGTAGCGAGGTGCAGCTTCATCTTGATGAACTCAGCTTGTTGACGCGCAAAACACCCTACCACGCTGAATATGCAGATTACTTGAATCGTTTAGAGGGACATCTAAAAGACTACGGTCAAAATTTTTTAAGCGTTGTTGAAAGTAAATCAGAGCAAAAGCGCATTCAGTTTGAAGATGTGCCAGCCCAAATCGCTTCTATCAAAAAAAAGATGGCGAGTTCGGAGATAGATTTCGAAAAATATTTTCATCTCACATCAGCAGAACGCGCTATTTATCAGTACCTGGTAGAACCAGACTTCGAGGATCTAAAAGTTTTCAAGGCAGAGCTGAGTCTGGTTAAAAACTCTACTAACGACCCTTTTTTAAAGGAAATGTTGGAAGACTTGAGCAAAAGCTTTACTCGCCTGGCCCAGCTAACCCGAGGCTATGTCTTTCTTGTTAATGTCGTCATGGCAGGTTCGGCCAACGAATTTCTCTTTCTCACTAAAGAGATGATCGACATAGCAAGCCAAGATCGCAAAGCTGTTAAGAGGCTGGTTTCCATTTCTGAAGCTGAAGCAGCAACTCGCAACAATATCATCTCGTTAGTTTGTATAGCATTGGTCATGTTTTTAGCAACAATGATTATTACCAGTATCATTACACCCATCCAGAGAATTACGAAGATATTCGGTCGAATCATCGCCGGTGAGGAGGTCGAGAATATTCCAGGTATCGAGCGGGAAGATGAGGTGGGGCAGCTTTCTCAAGCTGCCGGTATCTTTTATGACCACAGTTTAGTACAACGTCGATTGAACGAAAAGCTGAGACTGGAAACCCAGCGCGCGGAACAAGCAACGATAGCCAAAAACCATTTTCTAGCCAATATGAGCCATGAAATCCGTACGCCAGTTAACGGCATCCTAGGGCTAATTCAGCTTTGCCAGAGAACAACACTAACGGATACTCAAAGGGAATATTTGGGCAAAGCAGTGGAGTGCAGTAAGGTGTTGATGGGCGTCATCAACGACGTGTTAGATTTCTCGAAGATTGAAGCAGGAAAGTTGGTGATTGAAAACGCCGAGTTCGACTTCGACATAATGCTGAGGCAAGTGCTTGCACCGGTACAAGTGCGCGCAGTAGAAAAACAGCTTAACCTGCGCCTATTTGTTGACGAACGCGTTAAGGTGGCTTATCTGGGAGATCCTCTCCGAATTTCTCAGATACTGCTCAACATCCTGAACAATGCCGTCAAGTTTACGGATACAGGCAGTATCACAATCGAGATCAAGCTGGCGTTTGAAGAATATGGTGCCCAACGATTGATTTTTGCCATAACCGACACCGGTATTGGCATGAACGAGGAGCAGCTAACATCAGTTTTTAATGCCTTTAGCCAAGCAGACGAATCGACCAGCCGAAAATTCGGCGGCCCTGGGCTGGGGCTGAGTATTGTCACCCAGCTAATCACTTTGATGAATGGCGAAATCCAAGTTACCTCAGCCATAGGCAAAGGCAGCTCTTTTCGTATTACATTGCCGTTAACTACGACGGAAACGCACACGCGCTTAATCGAACCCATTCAAGATGACCTAGAGAATATACTCGTCACATCATCCCTGGTTGCCGCGGTAATGATTCCGTATCTACCTGCGGCAATGAATTTTTCAGTCAGCGCTAGGCTCGACACCGTCGCGACGTCACCGGACCACAAGAATCGTGTCGTCGTCGGTATCGATACACTGGCACAAGCAATCGATCTGCTCGGCCCAATCGAACAACTCATATCGGAGGGAAATTCGGTAGGTTTCGCCATCGATACGAACCCAGCAGAGCTCAAGCAACAGCTACTCGACCATTTCGACCTCCCGGTACTCGAGCAGCCCGCACCCCCGTCAAGCTTAATGGCATTCCTAAAAGCATTGTCACCACATAGTCCGCCCAAGAAAGATATCAGCACGAACGAACGAGATGAGTTGGAGGAGCTAGATCAACTAGATCAACTAGATCAACTACAACAGTTTCTGGGGCACGTGCTGCTGGTAGATGACAACGCCATCAATCGAATGGTCGCGTCCGATATGCTCGACGAGTTTGGCGTGACTTGTGATATTGCCGAAAACGGCCAACAAGCCGTGGACAACGTGAACGGTGGAAAGCCCTATGACCTTGTGTTGATGGATGTTCAAATGCCGGTGATGGACGGCTACGAGGCAACTCAGGAACTCCGCCTGCAAGGCCATAAAGAACTGAAAATCTGTGGTTTGTCGGCCAACGTGATGCGCAGTGATATTGATAAGGCCATGGAAAATGGAATGGATGATTACATGACCAAGCCCATAGCATGGGATGACCTAGAAAAAACTCTGCAGAAGTACTTAGTCAGACAAGCGACTGCGCCCATTTCTCTCAATCACTAATAGCAAATACGGTTTCGACCACCCCTCTTCGCTTCATACAGCCGTTTGTCGACCAGTTCGACGATTTGTTCTGGGTAAGCGACATCTTCACCACCATCCCAATAACTCACACCTAGGCTAATCGTCACCTTAAGGACCTGCTCTTCGTAGAAGAATTCGTGACCTTCGATAGAACTTCTGACCCGCTCAGCCAAACCCACAGCAGCATCAAGACTAGCGCCGCGCATCAAAAAAACGAACTCTTCACCGCCGTAGCGCGCGAACAGGTCATAACCTCTGACTTCAGTTTCAACCAGCTGCGCCAACTCCCGCAGGACCAGGTCACCGGCTATGTGTCCGTGAGTATCGTTAACCTCTTTAAAGTGATCGATGTCAAACATGACGATACTCAGTCCGCTTTTATTACGTCTGTTGTACTCATATTCTTTCGCCAGCAGATCCATAAAATATCGTTTGTTGTAGATCCGGGTCAGTCCGTCCTTGATCGCCATGTTACGCAGCAATAGGTGATATTCGGTATCGTCCTCGTCCTGGAAAGTAAACTTGAATGTGACTGCACCCAGTGTGAGCTTATCCCCTTCGTTTAGTCGATGGGCGGAACTCACCAACTCT
Organism: Candidatus Azotimanducaceae bacterium; assembly: GCA_051278195.1. Lineage (GTDB taxonomy): Bacteria > Pseudomonadota > Gammaproteobacteria > Pseudomonadales > Azotimanducaceae > JAHRVQ01. Next base: position 63,509 of record JBNMQM010000002.1, on the reverse strand, counting down.
TTATTCACAAACGTACCGTTAGTGCTGCCAAGGTCAGAGGCAAAAAAACCTTCCACCCGGTTGACCAGCACGGCGTGGCGGCGACTGATACTGGCATCAGATATTGTCAGGTCAACGTCATCGCTGCGGCCGATCATCGTGGCATTATCAGTGAGCCCATAGACTTTGCCGATGAAATCACCTCTTATCATCACCAGACAGGGTCTTTTGATATGCGTAGTGTCACCATCGACACCACCTTCGCCGGGGCAAAATTTATATTGAGTATCATCTGGCATTATTGAAATGCGCTCTACGTCTGTCTCTAAAAGTATACAGCCACTAAATCATCAATCGCTCAACGCAATTGTCAGGGCTTTGTAAGTACTTTTTTGACTTGCTACAGCTATTTGCCGAAGCGGCGTTCCCGCTGCTGGTAGATACGTATGGCACGCCAGAGGTCTATTTTTCTGAATGCAGGCCAGAAAACCTCAGTGAAATACAGCTCAGAGTAGGCGCTTTGCCAGGACAGGAAACCCGACAATCGCTCCTCACCCGACGTGCGAATGATAAAGTCAGGATCGGGAATACCCGCGGTATACAGGTATTTGGAGAACATCTGCTCGGTCAGATCGTCGGCATTGAGCGTGCCTTCTTTGACCTCAGCGGCGACTTTTTTAACCGCGTCAATAATTTCTGCACGACCGCCGTAACTAATGGCTATATTGAGCTGAAAACGTTCGTGATCAGCGGTCATAGATTCGATTTTCTCGATTTCCTCATTCATTTCCGCCGAAAGATCTTCTTTTCTACCGAGTACTTTTATTTTCACCCGTTGCTCTTTGATCACCGGGTCTACCTGGTAATCCTTCAACTTACGCAGAATCAGGCTCATCAAATAGTCGACTTCATCGTCGGCGCGATTATAATTTTCAACAGAAAAACCGAACAAAGTGACAATTTTCACATCTAGATCACGACACCAATCCAAGAAAGCTTCGAGATTTTCTGACCCTGCGGTGTGACCCTCATTGGATGCGAGGCCCCGAAAACGAGCAAAACGCCGATTGCCGTCGACGATAAGGCCGATATGGTGTGGCGCGGGGCCATTTTTGATTTGGCGCCAGAGCATACGCTCGTAAAGGCGGTAAAAAGGTGACAGCGGGTTCATTGGATTCTTATTGTCGTAACAGCAGCGAATTATTTCAGAGCCGGCCGCAAATCGCTACGCGCAATTCGACGGCCTTTCCCTGAGTCCTATCAAACGTCTGGCAAATGCTATCCCGCAGCAGCTGCGCCAGGACGCCAGTTGCCATGAAAACCGAAAGGTACACGATGATCAAGAAACGCTTTTGCTAGCGGTCCAGCGGACGGGTTTTGCGCATCCAGAATCACCAGGTGCGACTTATCATTGGTTCGGTTATAGACGTTCGCCAGCAGATAGCCCTCGCCTTCTGCTGCTGAATCCGACTTGGGCACAAAGATCGCCTCGCCGGACGCCATTTCATCCCCCATCGCGTAACTGTCCGTTTTACCGGTTTGATGATCAATCATCGCAATATTACTAAAGTTGACGCTGCTATCTCCTGCTTGCTGGCGCAGCATATAGCCATAACGATAATCCTGGCAGGCAAAGCGCTCATCCAGACGACCGAATTCCGAGGCTGCATCGTCTAAAGTTTCAACCTTGTAATCATTGCTATTGTTGCCAAGATCGATCGTCCAGCGATTCAACTTTGCCCACATCTTGCTCGGATCACCTTTCGATCCATCCGGGTTAGGGAATAGCGGCGCCTGGTCATACTCGGCGACATCACAGGTGATGACATCGCCTTGGTTGTAAGCATTCATTGGATGAAAAACAAAACTGGCATCATTCTGAAACCAGCGAATATCTTCAACCTTGCCACGGCGCGGCATCACGCCAATCTGGTTGCCTTTCTCAGGCTCCCAGGCAAACGGTGGCAATCCCTGAATCGCTCTATCAATTGAGCCTGTCAGCGGCATGATGGGAAATAGGATGAAGTCTTTGGTGACCATAAAGTCGTGCACCATCGCCGCGTAAGGTGCATCAAAAAACTGTGACGAAACCAGCTTGCCGTCTTTATCGGCGATATGGACTGACATCTTGTTCGATAACATGCCATCGACGCTGTAACCGAAAAAGATCATTTCACCGGTTTCTGGGTCAACTTTGGGATGCGCCGTCATGGGACCAGACAGCGCTTCATCAAAGGTCCAGGGGCCTCTCGTTTCAAGGGTGACAGGATCCAACTCAATCGGCGCATGCGCTTCTTCCAGGGCCAGCAATTTATTACCATGCCAGATGATATTGGTATTGCCGGTGCCGTCGGTTTGAGTGCCCTGCACTGAAGGGTCCGTGTCCATAGGGTTGAAGGCGCTGAACAAACTCTTACCCGCTTCATGTTCCAGTTGCCACTTCTTGGTCCTTATCCAACGGTTCCGATACTCTACTTTGCCATTTTCAATGTGAAAAGCGTGGATCATGCCGTCACCGCCAAACCAGTGGTGCTCACCCCGGGGGGCGAATTGCGGGTTGGGACCGTTGCGATAGAACGTGCCGTAAAGATCTTTTGGGATTTCGCCTTCAACAATCAAATCTGGCGCATCGCATTCCATTTGAATGGGTGCGTAACCTTCTACAAGGTTAGGGTGATTGGGAAATGGAATAGCCATAATAATTTTCTCCTATTCGTACGCCGTGCCCCATCGATCTGAGTACACAAGCTTGTTGATCGGACGCCTTGTTATGGGTCCGTGCCCTTTTAGCACTGGATAACCAATCGGGATGTGCGCACACGTGCCCCATGGTTCTGGTATATCCAATAACGTCTTAATCTCTTTTTCTCTAAAACACAGTAGCGTGGTGAGCACACAGCCCAACCCCTCAGTACGACAGGCCAACATAACATTCTGGACCGCGGTATAAACAGACCCTCCACCAACGACCGAAGGTCGATCTAGATTGGCATCCGTTATCGCCATGTGGTCTGCGTTAAAACAAAAAACCAGGATCGCTGGCGCCTCGGCCATGTGGTTCGCTAAGTAGTCCCCGGCTCTCAGCATCTTTTCTGGCGCACTACCTTTTTCTGCCCCTCGCATAGCCGCTGTATATTTCGCCCACTCTTCTTTATAGAGCGCCCCAATAGCCGACTTAGGGGCTGCCGCTTCTACCGCCACAATCCGAAAGGGCTGAACGTTACCACCCGTTGGTGCCCATGCTGCCGCTTGAAGCACACGGCCTAATACATCGCGAGGTACTGGATCTGGCTTCAAGCGCCGCACAGCCCGCAGGGTACTCATTGCCTCATAGACGTCCAACATAATCGCGTCCTTTTTATATAGGTTGCTTCGGATCCAGCCCCAGGATGACTTTACCCGTCAATTCATAAATCGGCGGCGCCACCATAATGTGTTGAGTCGTCACGTGCACATCTCGAAAGCACCGCTGTAGTGGGTTTTCGTTATAGATCGACGTGCCGCCTCCCAGTTGGTAAAAGCGATCCACTGCAGCGACCGATTTGTGCGTTGCATTGACCGCCGCCAGACGTAAAGCCGATTTGTGTTCCAGGCTCAATTTTGCACCCTGGCTTGCAATGGCCCATGCCTCATCAATCACTTTTTGCATGTACGCTTCTGCCGACTCTAGATCCGCAACTGATTTTGCCACTTCACTTTGTACCATCTGCCGGTCGATGAGTTTACGGTTTGACCCAGTGGGTTTCTTGACCCCAGCGAGATCCTTGAATGCTTCGAGTGCAGCAAAGCCAATCCCAAGACTGACGCTGGCAACGCCGAGCGCGAGCAGTCCCAACATAGGAAACTGATAAAGCGGTGTTCTGACCTGAGATCGCCCACCCAACAGCACTGATCGGGCGCGTGGTACGCGAGCATTTTCGACTGAATAATGATGACTTCCGGTACCCTTTAACCCTGCAACGTGCCAGGTATCTTCTATATCGACCTGATCTGCCTTGAACATCACAAGACGTATTTCAGGTCCATAGGTACCCACCACCTGCTCACCATTTTCATAAACAAAACAGCCGCCGCAAATCCAATCGGCATTCTGACTACCTGAGCCAAATGGCCAACGACCGGAAACCAAATAGTCATCACCAGATACCTCCGCTCGACCAAGGGGTGCAGTCACACCGACCGTCAATACATTAGGTTGCTGACCATAAATTTCCTTCGCCACGTCCTCCGCAAGTGACGCGCTGAGCACACCGGTTGTCGATCCGATCATTGCATTCCAACCAGCAGAACCATCGCCCATCGCGATCCATTTCAGCACTTCGATAAATTCCTTTGGATGGACTTCTAGGCCACCATAGACCTCGGGCACCAACATTCGGAATACACCCGCTTGACGCATATCATTCGCCAGGTCGGCGGGCAGTCGACGCGCCAATTCAATTTCATCGGCACGCAATGGCAGGTCTGTGACACATGCTCGGGCATATTCGAGTAGGGACATCTAACTTCGCTCCAAATAGTCAGGCAGACCGACCAGATCATTAAAACTAGAAAAACTGAATCGATCCATTGTTTGCAGGTCTCCGGTCGCATGTAAATTAGAATAGGCGCGCGTTAACGTTTCTGCGACGGTGAGCAAAGCAGACACAGGGCGCAGCAGTATCTGGTATCCCAGCTTCTTAAGTTCTGCCGGCGTAAGGTTCGGCGTCTTGCCGTCTTCGACCATATTAGCTACCAATGGCACTTCCGGAAAAGTGGCTTGAATCGTCTGCATTTCTGCCACAGTGCGAGGCGCTTCAACGAACAGTATGTCGGCACCGGCATTTAAAAATGCCTCGGCCCGTCGCAACGCTTCATTAAGGTCATGGGTCGCCCGCGCGTCGGTACGCGCCATAATCAAGAAGTCTTTGCTGCTGCGTGCAGCAACAGCAGCAGCAATCTTTTGTCTCGCCTCGTCAAGGCTGACCACCTCTTTGTTCTCCATATGACCACAACGTTTGGGATTCACTTGATCTTCAAGCTGAATGCACGAGACCCCCGCCTGTTCATAATTTCTAACGAGCCGCTCAACGTTATAAATTCCACCGTAGCCATTATCGCCGTCTGCGATCACCGGTTTCTGCGACGCTTGGACAATCTGCCCTGCTCGGGTCACCATCTCAGTTGCTGTGACAAGGCCAATGTCTGGCTCGCCTAAAAGACTCGCCGCAACGGCAAAGCCTGACATATAGATAGCTGGAAAATCTTGGTTCGCGGCAATACGCGCAGATAAGGCATCAAAAACCCCGGGCACAATAAGGACCTGGTTGCATTCTAGCTGCTCACGTAAAGTATCCATCCCGCTCATGCTCTTCAATTTGGCTGCTGCCTTCGAGTCTACCATTCCCCCAATGGCCAATGTACATTAGCCATTCGCCACAAATCAGGATTTGATATGCCGAGACTTCGAGAAGTTAGCCGAAAAGACGCCGACCCGAGTGTTTTACCCGTCTATGACGCCTTGTTTGGAGATCGCGATCCCGTCACTGATCCCGGCACTGCAACCGGTACACCTGGTAATTGGTGGAGTGTCTTTGCGCTGGTGCCTGAATGCTTCAGCCATGCGGTAGAAGGCTTTCAATTTTATCGCGGCAAAAATCGCAAAATCAACGCGAAACTACGTGAACTAGGACAAACTCGAGCAGGTTATAGCCGAGGCAGCCAGTTTGTATTTTCACAGCACTGTAAAAGCATGCGCGCCGTTGGTTTTAGCGAAGCGCAAATCGAAGCTATTCCGTACTGGCAAAGCACCGATCTTTTTACGCCTCTGGAGCGCGCGGTCCTCGCTTATACAGATGATCTTGTGCTGTCGGGTGGACGCGTATCAGATGGTACATTTGCCGTTTTGAAAGCGCACTTAAGTGACGAAGAAATCCTAGAGCTGACGTACATTACCTGCACGTACGAAATGCACGCGACTATGTGTCGCGCCCTACATCTCGAGTACGACGACGTGCCAGAAAGACTCGTGGAAATACCTGCACCCGACGATGACCTACAAAAAATGGACTTTATGCGGGCCGTCGATCAGGACAAATCTAAGGACTAATCCAAGAGCTTTTTGAAAGACTAATTTGAGTCAGCACCTTTGACCTGATGGGCGACCTCGACCATCAGGTCATTAATGCGCATTTCACCCTCGCGGGTCTGGGCTCCCATTTCCATCGCCTTGGCCATATGTTGCTGAGCATCTTCAGTGCGAAGGGTCTTCGCAAAAAGGTAGGCTTCTTCACGTAAACCTTCACCTAATGGCAACTCGCTATTCAACACAGAGGCTTTCGCGAGCGCGATAGCATCACTGGGCCAGAGCGCAATTCTGTTCGCTAGCGCATCGACAAACTCATCCAGCCCGGCTTGATCCGCAAAAACGCGGTTCAGATACCCCCATTTTTCAGCGGTAACGGCATCAAGATCATCCGCACCCAGAATCACCTCCATCGCGCGGCCACGGCCGATCAGTCTTGGTAAGTACTGTGTTCCGCCACCACCGGGCAAAATGCCTAGCGGGACTTCCATCTGATTGATTTTGGTTTTATCAGCGATACCAAAACGCATATCGCAGGCGGAGCAGAATTCATTACCACCCCCCCCGACTCGCCCTGCAATCTTCACGATGGTCGCTTTCGGCATTGTTCTGACCCGCTCGCACATCAGATGAAAATCTGACAGCTGTTCTTGCCGCTTGGCTGGATTTTCGATTGGGAAAGTCAGGATCAGTGAAACATCGAAGTGGGCGATAAAAAAGTCCGGGTCTGCACTTTCCAAGACCAACACTTTTACTCTGTCATCTGCCTCGACTTCTGATGTGAACCCGACAAGGTCTTGATACAACTGCACGGTCATGACGTTGAGAGGTGGGTTGTTGATGGTCGCTGTCAGCACACCCTGGTCGAGGCGCGTCGAAATAGTGTCGTATTCGTACATCACTTACTCCCGATTTTATTCTATTTGAATCTATTCAATTCAGGTCGAATTGAATCTATTGTTGTTGTTGTTCTTTTTGTTGTTGTTCTTTTTGTTGTTGTTCTTTTTGTTGTTGTTCTTTTTGTTGTTGTTCTTTTTGTTGTTGTTCTAGTTTCAATTGATCTTGATCTTGCTGCAAGACGGCTCGCTGACCAAAGCGGCGATTTTGTCGATAGGGAAATACGTCAATCACCTTGGCGTTGCGAACATTGTCCTGTAGCGCGCGCCAATATGCCGCGGTAAATAATTCGCCATGATACTCAGAAAAAAGATCGCTCAGTGCGGGTGAACTAAACAAGAATGTTTGGAATTCTTGAGGAAAGACATCCGCATCAGCTACGCTAAACCAGGGCGCGGAGGACATACCGTCTTCGGGGTGTTGAGAGACGGGAAAGTCTCTAAAATAAACATCTGTCAGATAACAAATCTCATCGTAGTCGTAGAAAACCACACGTCCATGGCGCGTCACCCCAAAATTTTTCAGCAACATATCACCGGGGAAAATATTGGCCGCCGCCAGTTGTTTGATGGCATGTCCATAATCCTCTAGGACTAACCGCAGCTCGAACTCGCTCTTATCCCGTATGTACAAATTGAGAGGCGTCATCAGTCGCTCGGTATAGACATGCTGAACAATCACATGCGCATCTGTGAGCTTGATGGATGCAGCAGCGACCTTCTGCAATTCCTCAATAAGCGCTGGATCAAACCGATCTCTCGGCAAGTACAGATCAGAAAATTCCTGAGTATCCGCCATCCTCCCAACCCTATCGTGGGTTTTCACAAGGTAATAAGCATCCTTGACACCCTGCCTCGTGACCGTTTTTGTGGGTGAAAACTTGTCTTTGATGACTTTAAAAACAGTCTGATATGAGGGCAGTGTAAACACCGTCATCACCATGCCTTTGATACCCTCGGCGACCACAAACTGATCATCTGACTGATCCAAGTGTGCCAAGAAGTCCGAGTAAAACTCCGTCTTGCCATGCTTGTAATAGCCAAGACTGGTAAATAACTCCCATGCCTTCTTGCGTGGTAACAAATCATTAAGATAAGTCACCATTGCCTTGGGAGACTCAATGTCGACGAAAAAATAGGACCGGGTGAAGCTAAAAATCGTACTCAGATCATTTTCATTCCAAATGATGGTATCCACATATAGGCCATCACGACTATTCAGAATCGGTATTGCAAGCGGAAACACATGGCCATCAATCGTCATACGGCCAATCAAATAAGCACCCTTGTTTCTATAGAAAACCGGTTTTAGCAGCTCGATTTCAATCTGTTGCTCAACGTCGTTACGCAGCAAAGGAATCAGACTTTTCATGTTTTTTTCGATCAATTCGACATCTCGATCCTGATCTTCAAAATCAGCACCAAGGTCTACATTCGCAAACACCTGCCGCAATAAATTTGTCAGCCCGTCTGATGTCTTGTAACGCGTCACAGGTACTGTCGTCTCTGGCGAAGGAATTGCATGGTTGACGAACGCGAAGCGCTCATCGATGCCTTCATGTAAATGCGTTCTGCGATAAATAGTGTTGAAAACGGTGCCCGCCAGTTCTGCATCAGGACGATGCTGTACCAATTGCACGTATCGATCCCTGGCTTCGTGCCAATCTTCTAGGTCTGGACGGCCCTGGCTCAGCAATACCGCCAACTTTGCTGCGGTTGCATCAGCGTGATGTCGATAAAGCTTAATCCGATCACGGGAAGCCAATTGGACCTCATCCCAGGCGCGGTGCTTGAAACGATCCTGGGCCGAGCGAGTAATCGCTGCGAACTCATCACGGTAGGCGCTGAAACCCACCTCAACCGCCGACGCAATCTGATTTGAAGAAAACACTTGTATCGCCATAACTCTCAACTATAATTCCGGTCAGACCAAATTGGTATGACCATTTTGGTCAAACCGAATTGGTATGACCAATATATGGACTAATATGCCCACAAACTCACCTACTAGCCCCAATCGCTCCAAAGTGGAGGATATTACTGCCATTCTGCGGGATGAAATCCTGCGTGGCCAGTACCGGCCAGGGGAGCGATTGCCTTCAGAACGAGACCTTGCAGCCCGCTTTGAAACCAGCCGCGGCGGTATACGCGAGGCCCTGAAGAAGCTCGAGCAGCTCGGTATTGCCATTATAACGCCCGGCGGGGTTCGTGTGGTCCCGGTTGAAGAAGCCAGTCTGTCTGTGCTCGGACATCTCGTTGACCTGCAGGAGGTGCCTGATCCGGAGATGATAGGACATCTCTTCGAAGTATTAGGCGCCCTGATCTCAATGGCAGCAAGAACCGCGATAGACCGGGCCACACCGGCAGAACTGCAGCAGATGCAAGATATCGTCATGCACCTAGCGGACCACCCTGAAAATGCGGAGCAACAACATCAGGGTTGGCGTGAGCTCGGCACCCTATTTGCCCAGGTGAGTAACAATCTCGTTCTACGCCTGATTCTAAATGGCCTAAAAACTCACTTCATCAATCGCTTAGAAGTACGGCCAGAATTAGAAGTGGAAGTCGATTTTGAACAACAAAAAGACACTCTGAATAAGCTATCAAATGGTTTGGCCACCCGGGACTCTCGTCGCGTGGCGAGCACGATTATCGAACATTTCGATGTGATCAATGCCCGAATTCAAGGAGCACTCAATTTAAATCCTATTGCCTCAAACCCTATTCCTTCAAAACCCCAATCTACCAACCCAAATGCGAGTTTTACACATGAATAACGCCGCCAAAGGTCTACTCACCGTTGCCGTGCTGTTCGTTGCCCTTATCATGGCCTACGCCTTATTGGCCACAGCACCGACCGCTCAACAAGTTGAACCCGAACAAGTTGCCAAGGCCATTCGCGTCCAGAAAATCATCATAGAAGATGTGCGGCTAGCGGTGAGATCTCAAGGTACCGTCACACCCAGAACGGAAAGCGCTCTGATTCCGGAAGTTTCCGGACGGGTTGAATGGATATCCCCTAATCTGGTACCCGGTGGCTTTTTCAAAGCGAATGAAGTTTTGCTCAGGATGGATGACAGAGATCTGCGTGCCAGCGTCGAACGCAGCCGCGCCTCTCTAGCCAGAGCCGAGGCAGAAGCAGAGCACAGTCGTTTTGAGATGGAACGACAGGAGACGTTGGTTAAAAAAAGTCTGGCCAGCCAAGCGTCCTTGGAAAGCTCAATTCGTGCCAAGCGAGTGTCTGAAGCGGCGACCATTGAAGCCCGGGTCACACTCCAACAGGCAGAACGAGACCTACTTAGAACAGAGCTTCGCGCCCCTTATGAAGGTCTGGTGCGAAGCAAGAACGTGGATGTCGGTCAGTTTATTAGCCGCGGCAACTCGCTCGGTAGCATCTATGCCGCCGACTCCGTCGAGGTACGAGTACCGCTTGCAGATAGTCAACTCGCCTACCTAGATTTACCATTGGGTTTACGAGGTGAATTACCCGCCGAAAATCAAGCTAACGTCACGCTCTCCACCTACTACGGTGGGCAATATTATGAGTGGAATGGCAAGCTCGTTAGAACCGAAGCCGAAATTGATACCCGTACGCGCATGGTGAATGCCGTCGTTCGGGTTGAAGAAGACAAGGAAAACGACCAACCTGGGCTGCCCGTAGGACTGTTCGTCAACGCCTCGATCGAAGGCCGCTTTGCTGCTGGCGTTGCCGTATTACCTCGCGCTGCACTGCGTAATCAAAATCAGGTGTTAATCGTAGATGAAGACAGTCGATTGAGATATCGAGAGGTTGAACTGCTCCGTTTTGAGAAAGACAACGTGATTATTAGCGGTGGCTTGAAGCAAGGCGAAACTGTGAACCTGTCCCCCATTCAGACCGTGATTGACGGTATGCGTGTCAAACCAATGTCAGACCAGGGCTAGGAGCTAAAGCATGGAAAGAGTAATCGCCTGGTTTGTCGACAACCCTGTTGCTGCAAATCTTATGATGTTTATCTTCCTCGTCGGGGGAGCCATTAGCCTCGTCACCATGCACCGGGAAGAATTCCCCAGTATTGAGCCCGGCGTTGTTTCTGTGACCGTACCCTATCTCGGGGCGGCACCTGAAGAGGTGGAACAAGCCGTGTGTATTCGCATCGAAGAATCAGTCGAAGGTGTCCAGGGTATAGACCGCATGCAGTCTTTCGCCAACGAAGGTGTCTGTACCGTCATCCTCGAACTTGAACCCGACGCCGATGACGGCAAGGTGATGAATGAAATAAAAAGCAGAGTCGATGGTATTTCAACCTTTCCTCGTGAAACCGAAAAGCCGATCATTTCTGCCCTCTCGTTTAACGGCCAGACAATTTTGGTGGCGCTTTCCGGTGACACCGATGAGGCGACGCTGAAACAGAACGCCGACCAAATGCGCGATGAAATATCTGCGCTAGATGGTATATCTCAAGTAGCAGTGAACTATTCAAGGCCGTACGAAATCTCTATCGAAGTGAGCGAGAATACTCTGCGGCAGTACAACCTCACCCTATCTTCTGTGGCAAGCGCGATTCGCTCTGCCAGCCTTGATCTACCAGGCGGCTCGATTAAAACCGCCGGTGGTGAAATTTTATTGCGCAGTAAAGGCCAAGCCTATCGAGGCGAAGAATTCCGCGACATCGTGGTGTTGACCAGGCCAGATGGCAGCAATATTACCCTTGATGAAATAGCGACCATTAAAGATGGCTTCGAAGAAGGCTACTTAAGCGCCACCTTCAACGGCGAACCTGCCATGATAATTACGGTCTATCGAGTAGGCGATGAGGACACCATCACCTCGGCCCAAGCCGTTAAAGATTACATCAAGCGCATTGAACCAAGCCTCCCAGAAGGGTTGAATCTCACCGTCTGGATTGATGAATCAGTCGCGTTAAACCGCCGCATCGAAGCGCTCACCAAAAATGCCTACGCGGGTCTGGCGCTGGTACTGTTGATTCTAACGTTATTCTTACGCTTTAAGGTGGCCATGTGGGTTGCTGCCGGGATTCCTATCGCCGTGATGGGCGCGCTATGGGTATTCCCCTTATTCGGGATCAATATTTCGTCACTCACCGTGCTCGCCTTTATTCTGGTGTTGGGGATTGTGGTGGACGATGCCATCGTCGTCGGCGAGCGAGTGTTCAGTCATGAAACCTCGGACCGAAACCATCGCGAAGCTGCCATCAACGGTACCTATGAGGTGAGCGTACCGGTAATCTTTGGCGTACTCACAACCGTTGCCGCGTTCCTGCCGATATTGTTAATGGGCAGCCGCATGGGCGAGTTTTTCTCGGTCATTGGCTGGGTTGTTGTGATCTGCCTGGTGTTTAGTATTCTTGAGTCGCAACTGATTTTGCCTGCTCACCTGGCACACCGTAAAACTGAAAATTACTTCATGTCGGACACTCAGTTCGTCAAACGTTGGATCAAGTTCCAAAGCATATTCGCAGACGGTTTGACGAACTTTGCCAGGAACGTGTATCGACCCTTTTTGATTAAAACCTTGGAATGGCGCTGGGTAACCTGGGCACTCTCAACAGCAGTGCTTGTGCTCGCCATTGCACTCATTGCCAGCGGTCGCGTGATCTTTCAGTTCTTCCCTGCGGTGGACGGTGATCGTATCTACGCAACGCTCACCATGCCAGAGGGCATCAACGTTAAGGCGACTGAAGCTGGCGCCAAACAGATCGAAGATGCCGCAAGAGAGCTAGGTCGACAACTAGACGGCGAGCTAGGGTTTAAAAACGGCGAAAGTGCGTTTCAAAACATTCTGGCATCCATTGGCTCCAACGCAGCACGTAGTAACGGCCCTCCCAGCCGTGGTGCTGGCGGTAGTCATCTAGCAGAAGTCGTACTAGAACTCGTGCCGGTCGAGGATCGAGCTGGTATTACAGCAACAGAGCTTTCTGACCGCTGGCGTAAAATGGTAGGACCTATTCCTGACGCCGTTGAACTCCAGTTTAATGCCAGTTCATTTAGCGCCGGGCAACCCTTACTGATTAAGCTAAAGGGCCGAGATGTTGAAGAGTTGCGCCTTGCTGCGGCAAGTCTCAGAGAAGAGCTGTCTCGTTACCCGGGCGTCTTAGATCTGTCCGATTCTTTCCGAGCCGGCAAGCAAGAAGTCAAATTGGATATCCGTGAGAGCGCTAAACCCCTCGGCCTGACCTTGAACGATCTTGCCCGCCAGGTGCGGCAAGCCTTCTACGGAGAAGAAGCACAGCGTATTCAGCGCGACTCCGACGATGTGCGAGTGATGGTGCGCTATCCAGAAGCAGAACGCCGCTCACTCGGCAATCTTGAAGAAATGCGCATCCGAACCAACGAAGGGGTTGAGGTGCCGTTTATGTCCGTCGCTGATATTACCTATGGCAATGGCTACTCCTCTATCGAGCGTCAGGATCAGCAACGCGTGGTTGAAGTGGTCGGCGACATCAATCGGTCTGTCGTCACGCCGGAAGAAGTCATGGGTGCAATTCAGAAATCGATTTGTGAACCAGGCTCTAGTTTCAGCAGCAGGGAAATACCCTGCCATAATTCCCAATACGCAGGGGTTTCCTACTCGTTAGGGGGAGAGCAGGAACAAAGATCAGAGGCAACGGGCAGCATGGCGCGAACAGTGCCGCTATCCTTGTTGATTATATTTGCTCTCCTCGCTATTCCTCTCAAGAGCTATATGCAGCCGCTGGTGATTATGAGTGTAATTCCCTTCGGCGCGGTCGGCGCAATTGTTGGCCACTTCCTAATGGGTTGGAATTTAATCTTCTTCTCCCTATTGGGTATCATCGCGCTATCAGGCGTGGTGGTGAACGCCTCGCTGGTCATGGTGGACTATATCAATCGACAACGACGGCTTGGCATCTCCACTTTTGAGGCTGTGACTATGGCTGGCGTTGAACGCTTTAGACCGATCATTCTGACTTCGGTCACGACGTTTGTTGGCTTAATACCGTTGATGTCCAACCAGGATCCAGAGACATTTATGTTTATACCAATGGCAATCTCATTGGCATTCGGCGTGCTATTCGCCACGGTTATCACGCTGTTTCTTGTACCCAGTTTGTACCTAATGCTCGAAGACTGGCTGCACTTCTGGGGCTTGGATAGCTCGATTGACCCTGCCCTGGTTACGCAAAATGACGATGACGATGGCGTGCCGACATTTGGCAACAATGGTCTCAATCGATAGACAACGGGTGGGTCTTTAGAGCCTCCCTCTTCGTGCCTGGCAGGCACGAATTGCTCAAAAAGCGCCTAGACAATAATTGGGTAGCGCTTGGGTTAAGTGACAGCTTCCAATGGCCTTCGGCAAACACTGCTTCTCGTGCATTTTTGTCAGGTGCAAATGGCAACCCGGCGGATTTGCCCGATGGGCAATTCGCTGAGTCCGCTAAAACTGATTTGGTGGTTTCATTAAACGGTTAATATGCGTTTCAACAGTACCCGCACGGCTCGAAACAGTGAGTCCCGCGCACGTTTGGCTTATAGCCTCAACGCGCACGCGACTCTGTCCAAAGACTACCTGCTTTGGATTTGCAAAACGTTATACGCCCTTATTCGGGTTAATCAGATACTTCTCACCGGTGGCCTGCTTGCCATAGGTTTTGATCGCATCAATCGTTAACGCTTCTGCCAACGACACTTCAGCGGTGTAAGTACTGGCGAAGGTTGTTTTGATTTCATTCGCCACACGCTGCCGCAAAGCTTCAGCGGCATCAAAACCAATCTTCTTCAGGAACGGCGTCAAGAGCCAACCGCCAACGCTCCAGGCCATGCCATAGGCGCGGCTCAACTCTGTTGTGCGTCGGTCCAGACCACCGTAGATGTAGACCTGCTTGTGAACCGATGATCCGTAGCCGCTGTATTCTTTGGCCGTCATCATTGCAGCACGCTCCATCGCGGTCAAAATCTGCCCAGCGAGTGGACCACCACCGGTGGCATCAAACGCGATAGTGGCGCCGGTTTCTACCAGCACATTTGTAAGCTGATGCATAAAGTCGTCATCACTGGTATCGCATACATGCTTAGCACCAATAGCCTTAAGCGCGTCAACTTGCTCTTGCTTGCGCACGATGTTCACGAGTTGAATGCCATCTGCTATGCAGATCTTGTTCAACATCAGTCCAAGGTTTGACGCCGCTGCGGTATGCACTAATGCAGTATGCCCTTCAGCTTTCATGGTTTCTGTCATGCCCAGAGCGGTAAGCGGATTCACAAAACAGGACGCCGCTTCTGCGGACGTTGTGCCTTCGGGCATCACCAAACACTGCTTGGCAGTCACGCAACGGAACTGAGTGTACATCGCACCGCCCAAAATGCTGACGGTCTTGCCCAACATCGACTGGGCCAGTTCCGAGTCGCCGGCAGCAACCACGACACCACCACCTTCATTGCCTACAGGTAAGGATTTACCAATGCGAGCTTGCAGTGCTTTTAGAATGTTTGGCGCTATGTCAGCCGTTATCACTGGAGCTTCGCCGGTACCACTAGCCGTTGCAGAGCTCATGTCAGCCATACCAAACAGCAAGCCAAGGTCAGAGGGATTGATGGGCGAAGCTTCAATGCGAACAACCACTTCTGCTGACGTGGGTACTGGCACATCAATACGCGCCAGGTCGAGTTTGAGATGACCATCACTGGTGACGGTTGAACGAAGTTGTTGTTGCTGAGCCATGAGTAATCCTTAAAAGTGATCTGGTTTTAGTCGCACGTATTATTACTATCATTTTCGGATAGTTAAATGGGGTAAAGTGCATTGGTTTGTTGTCATAAAGACAATAAGATACCCCAAAATTACTAGCTAGGGGCCTAATGGATCAATTAAGAGCACTGCGCTATTTCTGCAAAGTAGCCGAAACAGGGAGCTTCACACGAGCGGCTGAGGTGTTTTCTGTACCACCATCCTCACTCTCGAGGCGCGTCGCTGCCTTGGAAGACAAGCTAGGCGCCACCCTACTCAAGCGCAGCACCCGCGCTGTGAAGCTAACGGAAATAGGCCAGCTCTATTTTCAGCAAGTGACGGACATACTCTACCAATTGGAGCAGAGCGATGGCGCCGTACGAAGCTACCAAACAAAACCAATGGGTCAATTACGCATCAGCGCGATGACCGGCCTTGGAGACAGATTGTTGCCGTTACTCGGTGAATTCAAAGCGCTGTACCCAGACATTACGCTCGACCTTAGCCTCAGTGATGCAGTGTCCAATCTTGGCCGGGAAGAGGTAGACATAGCCATTCGTGGCGGCTTAGCACCCAATGAGCGGGTACAAGCAGTCCGTCTAATGGACAATGAATTTATTCCCGTTGCGGCGCCTGGATACCTAAAAGAAATGGGCACACCAGAAAATGTTCTCGAATTGACAAGGCATCGAGGTCTGTTTTATCGCACCCCGGCGGGGCCATCGCCCTGGCTATGTGAAATCGACGGCGTGTGGCACGACGTCGCTGGTATACCTATCGCTGTGTCGAATCATGGCAAATGGCTTGCCGAGTTAGCGCTCGAGGGGCACGGCATAATGATGGCGCCTCGCTGGTCGTTGGTGAAATATTTAGCGAGTGGACAGCTACAAGAATTGTTCTTCGACACTACCCTTCGGGTCTCCCAAAACACCGAAATGGCGATCTATTTGTTATACCAAAAGCAGCAATACGCAGTGCCTAAAGTTAAGGCCGCGGTAGATTTTTTAATCGCGCGATTACGAGATCCTTAATCGTTTTTCGTTAGCCGAAGCCAATCACCATAGTCGTCCGTGCCGCGCTCGGTGGTCGCGATGAAACCCAACGATGCGTAAAAGCCAATCGCTTTGGTGTTCGCAATCTTACACTCGAAACTTAGTTTATTTGGCTTTGCCAACTTTTCAGTGTGCATCAAGAGCGCTTTCCCAATACCTATTCCATGCGCTATGGGATCGAAGCATGAGTGTTGTATAAATCAGTCGGGCTCCCAGATTGAGACATAGCCACTGATGCGTTCGTCGATGATAGCAACTAAGGTCAGTTCTTCTTTAGTTTCCATGTCAAAAACGTCAACCCGAATAGATCGTTGCAAGGCAGGCAATGCACTATTCCACGCATCGGCAAATATGTTGGCGCAAGCCAACTCAGACCGGTATGGGTCGGTGGAGAACTGCGGCTACTCCAATCTATAGATAAATGCAGATCTACCGATACCCGGTGATGTTAACGATCCAGAATTAGCAGTGGGCGGGAACTATCGCCGGTGGTTGCAGATGTTGCGGGCCGTGGTAATCGCCAGACTGGATGATGAATTTGAGCCCGGAGTGAACATGCTCGATGAAGAAGTCGTTGACGTCCTCACAGCGCTCTTGAGTGAACGGCAGCTTGATTTGTCTCTTGACGAAGTTGAAGCCTCGCATCAAGTACCATCTGCCAACAATCCCGAGGGGCGGCTGATTGAACGGTCTGGTCGACGGTGCGCTGATACTGATCACACAGTCGGAAGATTCAGGTCGGATTGTGATGGGACTTAGCGTCCAGTAGACGAAGCTGCATGTCGATCAAGAATTAGCATTTGCTCTCGCATTTCTCCAAAACTCTCTCAAACTCTGGCAACCGACGAATAATTCAGATTAAATTAGCCATTCTCTCGGGCGCCAATTTCTGCCGCCCTCTCTAAGGCCTCCCATGATTTCTGGATTTGATTACGGTACTTCTAATTGTGCGATTGGCACGATGAATTCTACGACCCAAAAAGCACAGCTACTGCCGCTCGAAAACGATCAAACTTTCTTGCCCTCAACTTTGTATGCGTTGGGTCGCGAACTAATTTGCGAGCAGGTCGCTGGCGGTATTGCTGGCGAAGCACTTCGCCGCGAATATCTTGAAAGCCGCAATGCCAACTTATCTGCGGCCAGGCAGTTCCGTCGTAAAGAAAACATAGGAGCAAATGAGCAATGCCTATTTTTTGGGCAAGAAGCCTTTAACCAATATTTTGCGTCGCCAGGAGAAGGCTATTTCGTTAAATCACCCAAATCCTTTTTGGGTACGAGCGGCGTTAGAGCCGAATACATTCGCTTCTTCGAAGATCTTGTCACCGCAATGATGATGCACATCAAACAGCGCGCAGAAACACAGTGCCAAACTGAGTTAACCGATACTGTCATCGGCCGCCCTGTAAACTTTCAGGGTCTGAATGCCGAGCAGAGCAATGCTCAGGCACTGGATATTCTTGAGGTTTCCGCGAAACGAGCGGGTTTCAAATCTGTTGAATTTCTTTATGAACCCATTGCCGCAGGACTCGATTTTGAGCGCCAGTTAGAACAAAACAAAAAGGTCTTGGTCATAGACATCGGCGGCGGCACCAGTGACTGCGCCATGGTGTGCATGGGCCCAGGCCACCGTGATAAGGCGGATAGACAAGAGGATTTCATTGGCCATAGTGGCGAAAGGATCGGCGGTAATGACTTTGATATTCAAGTTGCTTCTAAAGCGCTGCTGCCGCTGTTTGGCATGAACTCATTTTTAAAAAGCGGTTTGCCCATGCCAACCCAGGTTTTTTGGAACGCTGTTTCAACAAACGATGTCGGTGCCCAAGCTGATTTCAACAGCCTACAAACGACCCTGCTGTTTGATCGGCTCCAAATTGAAACCAAAGAACCGTGGCTATTTGAGCGCTTTGTCCAAATGCGTAAGCACAAGCAAAATCAACACGTTGTGGCCAGTGCTGAGCAAGCGAAAATACAGCTCTCTGAAGTCAACCAAGTCGACGTGACATTAGATTACATTGAAGACGCGCTCTCTAGCACGATCACTTTTGAGACTATGAAGGAGGCAGTTCGCAGGCCGCTGACAAAAATGATGAGCGTCGTGAACGAAACCATCGCCCAAGCGGCGGTAAAACCCGATCTCATCTATATCACCGGCGGTTCGGCAAGGTCCCCTGTTATCAGGCAAGTCATCACCGAAAAGATCGGTGATATTGAGGTCGTCGATGGTGACCACTTTGGTAGTGTTGCCAACGGACTAACGCTTTGGGCGAATAAAATCTTCAAGTAAGGCAACGAAATCTTGCGTGCTATGCGCGTAAAAAAAAACACCTCCAATAGTTGGTAACTGCATTGTTGTCACCGGCATGGCGGGTGCCGGAAAGAGCAAACTCTCAAAGGTGCTATCCGCGAAAACTGGCCCGCCGCTTATCCACCTTGACCTCTATAGTTTGAAGCCAGACTGAGTGCGGGTCCCAGAAGACGAGTTCGTCGAGAAGCAACGCGTCCTGCTTGGTGCAGAGAAGTGGATTGTTGGCAGCAATGACGGCGCTGGGTCGGTAGTTGGCCGATAAGCGTCATTTTCATGAAGGCTTCTGCAATGAAAGTGGAATTACAAAGTGAGCGTCTAGTCGACAGAGGATGCCGCGCTCGAATTGGATCAGATCATTGCCTCACAACGAGCCGATCATCCGAGGCCCAGCTATTTTTTAGCAGTTGAGCGAATCTCAACGAAAAAAACCATCGGAAATGTTGGCTTTGAGTACCGAGCCAGTGCTGCGCACTGCAACTCGGATATCGCTGAAATTGGCTATTTCTTCGAACCTTCTTCGTGGGGCAATGGCTACGCCTCAGAAGCATCCATGCTCATTATTAACTATGCCTTTGAACTAGGCGCGAGCAGAGTCATCGCCGAGTGCGACGAAAAAAACTCTGCAAGTGAACGAGTAATGAAGCGATGCGGCATGATGCCACTTGACCCAATTAACCCAGCGCGACTGCTTTACGGAATTACCCGCAACAATAAACCTTAGCCGCAAGCCCGTAAAAAGGGAGAGACAACGTGAACGACAGACCACGGAATTTGGTATTGCTCGGCGTCCTGATTTTGGCTCCAATCCCAACGTGGCAAAGCCAAAGCAAAGCTCACTATTCCGGCCAGTTACAGAAGAAAAAACTTAAAATCTACAAAAAAGAAATTGTGAGTTTTTTGATAAAGAATTATTTATGGCGAAACGATTCCGTGTCGTTAAAGCGAATCAAAGTGCCATTCGTCGGTCCGTAAAGGTTCAACCTTAACGCTAAATCTGTTTCCAGATATTTCGATCAATGCCTTGATCACCTCAGTTGAAAGGATTGCAGAACGGGCGCTCTCGCCACCGCGCTCTACAATAAGTGGCGCTTAGAGTTCTATCTCATCTGTATAGCAGGCACTACAATCGTCGTAATCCGGCTCAGAGAAATACTCAATGTCGGGCAGACCATCGGAGTCATATTCTTCCCCGTCAGCTGATCCCTCCGATTCCCCACCCACTGATTCGGAGGATACGCGGCCATAGTTGTCTACACCGACGGTCAGGTTCGATGTGGCTGGAAAAACCGTGTACTTAGTCTGCGTGCCGTCAGACCTCTGAACAATTATTTCAAGTGAGTTTACTTGAATTGTTGTGGCATACGCCCAGCTTAAAAATGTGAAGGTATACGTTTCAGTAATCACATTTATATCAACGAGTGAAGATTGACCCTGAAAGTTTCTCAGCTCGAACACATTACCACTTCAGTCGAAGAAGCCAACACAAGGTTGGCGGTCAATAACAACGTTAGAGCCAAAATTAGCTTACGCATCAACTTCACCCCCAATAATTGTCTCTTCACCGTTGATGTCGTAGCTGATCTTCGCGATTGACTCCAATATTTTGTCGGCCGCTTTATCTAGTGTTTCTAGTTGTTTCTCAGTGATCCCATGCGCAGTTAGTAGATTGTGAGTGTGAACGAACGCCCCTGGTGAGTCGCCTAGTCTCTGCGCTACCCGTTGGAGCACATAACGCTTCCCAACTATAGCTGCTTGGAAGTCACCATCTATTTCATCTAGTGAAAATAGCCTGTTAGAAAGCCAGTTTAGAGGTTCCGTGCTGCCACCATCCAAGGCGGATGCCCTTACCATCCATTTAACGGCGACATCCTCATCAGTTTGACTGAACCGTTTCCCTAGCATTAATGCAGCTTCAGAATCACTGTAAGCAAGGCTCTCAAGTGACTCGGTTGGATATTCAGCGTACGGATGAGGGGTAGTGCTGTCCTCACACATGTACGCTTCGAATGCTGTTCCATCGGCTTCATAGAACACGTCTTTAGAGCACTTTATGGTTGATGAGTTGTTAGCAACCCCAGTTTCCAATGACTCAGGATCGACCAATATTCGAGGCTCCAGCACCTGCAGCTGCTTCGCTTTGTATTCTATGTCTGGCTGTTTCAAGTTCGGGATTGTCGCGCTGTCGCTAGAGACTTGAATTCGCGAAGGCATAGATTCGCAGTAGAAATAACCGGAGGCTACTAAGACAGCACTTAGAGCCGCAACAGCACCAATTTTTGAAATCTTCATACTCTAACCTTAATCGGAATGAGTGCTAAGTAACAAACAGATCATAGATTTTTGGTGTAACACAATCGCTTTGGTTTCTAAGAGCCAATCGCCTCTTTGTCCTAAGTCATTGTCTAGCCGAACCGGGAGTTATTCTTACCTTTAGTCGATGAACTAACTTACAAACGTCTGGTTCTCCGGCGAGATACTATTCGAAACTTCAATGACTCACTGATACGCCTGAGTGATCTTTCCTGTGACTAGAGGCACATCTTTCCTGTGACTAAAGGCACATCTTTCCTGTGACTAAAGGCACATCTTTCCTGTGACTAGAGGCACATCAATCTGCACGTCATCGTTCAAATTTTGTGCCGGCACGGGATGAAACTCCAATATGGGAACCGTTAGTGACGTCAGTCGACAAACAGCCGCAGCTCTTTTAACAGAGCCTTTGGCTGATCGTAGTGCAGCATATGCCCGGCGCCGGCAACGGTTACATGCCGTGCATCTGGGAATAAACCCGTACGTCTTGCGAGCTCTTGTTGGTAGTGTACTGGGTCACTGAGCTCAGCGCGCATCGCCGCCCAATAGGCCAGACCATGCTCGCCGGTCACGATCAGTACGGGACAGTTTATCGAAGTCATCAGACTTTCCGACTCTGCTTGAGAAAACGTATGCCAGACCATATTCACAGCGCTCTCCCAACGCCAACGAACGCCACCATCCGGATGAGGCTCAGTGCCCTCTTCCACGACCAATTGGGCCAATGGCTCTGACATTAATGGGTTGTTTTGCTTCAATCGCCCGATCGCATCATCAATATTTGGGATCTGCCGCCGGTCCCCCGTAATGCTCAGAACCATACCCACGCCTTCACGAAAGCGCCGGCCCAATGCAGCAGAGTCTGTTGGTAAGCTCGGCGGTCCCATGCCATCCAGCAGCAGCAACTGATTCACGTGCTCTGGAAAGGCCGCGGCGAAGCGCAGCGCAATATGCCCTCCTAGGCTGTGCCCCACCAGTATGGCTTGCTCAAGCTGCAGGTGGGTATAAAGCGCCTTCACGTCTGCGACAAACTGCACCATGGTATAGGTACTTGTTTTATCGCTATGCCCGTGGCCGCGGAGGTCAGGAGCGACGACATAATAGTCAGCTGACAGGTTTTCCATCAGAGCATTGAGCCCAAGTGCATGGTCTCGCATGCCATGTATCATCACCAGCGGCGGCGATTGAGGGTCACCAAAAGTGACACCTGATAGCTTTGCGTTGGCGCCCAAAAAATAAAACCGATTCAAAATCAAACCCTTAAACTGTTATATCTGCGCTATTATAGACGGCTTAGGGTGGGGCTGCGCCGCATCGATCCTACAGAACTGATTGAGGTTAAAATGAGACAAATTGCCTTACTTACACTATTTATGACCACAATGTCGCTAATATCGGGGCCCTCTTACGCCGACGGTGCGGAGAAGAAGCGACAAAAAATTCTCGACATGCGTACTGAGGTTTTGGCGCGGCTATATCGCGAGAAACCATCGACAAAATCCGAGGTTAAAAAAGCCGAAGGCTATGCGGTATTTTCGAACATCGGCATCAATCTGGTGTTGTTCTCGGCCGGCGGCGGCCAAGGTGTCGTCCACGACAATCAGAGCGGCGACAATACCTACATGAACATGGGCTCTGCAGGCGTTGGCTTCGGCCTGGGCATAAAAGATTTTCGCGGCGTATTTGTTTTTCATAATCGAGATGCCATGAAAACATTTATTAGCAGCGGCTGGGACTTTTCCGGTCAAGCTGATGCCGCGGCAAAATCCGGCGACAAAGGTGACGAAACCAGTTTGTCCGCCAGCGTGATCAATGGTGTTTCTCTTTACCAGTTGACGGAGAATGGATTGGCCTTGCAAGCGACACTACAGGGCACCAAGTACTGGAAATCCAAGAAACTCAACTAACGTATAATAGGTTCGGTTGAGCCCGTTTCCATTTCGACTGGACTTATCTATTTATTACACTCACCCCACCAAACCCTACGAGCGATACCCATGACATCCACTCTTTTGTCCCGAATCTGGCTCATTAGCCTCGGCATGTTGATTTCCGGCGCAGTCGTCGCGGCCGATGACCGATTTGATCTGAACGTTGATATTCCCCATGAAGTTTTTAAATTAGACAACGGCCTGACGCTCATTGTCCACGAGGATCGCAAGGCGCCGATCGTCGCCGTCAATATCTGGTATCACGTCGGCTCAAAGAACGAAGTTCGAGGTAAGACTGGGTTTGCACATCTTTTTGAACACCTTATGTTTAACGGTAGCGAAAACTTCGATGATGATTACTTTCAGGCAACAGAACGCCTCGGGGCTACGACCATCAACGGCACCACGAGCCGTGACCGAACAAATTATTTTCAGAACGTTCCCAAGAATGCCCTCGACAGTATCCTTTGGCTCGAGTCTGACCGAATGGGCAATCTGCTAGGCGCCATCACCCAAGAAAAGTTGGACGAACAAAGAGAGGTCGTAAAAAACGAAAAACGACAGCGCGAAAACAGCCCCTACGGACGCGCAGCAGAAATTCAGTATCCCAGTATCTATCCCTATCAGCACCCTTACTCCTGGACCACCATCGGGTCTATGGATGATCTGGAGGCAGCCACAGTCGAAGACGTCCACGAATGGTTTAAACAGTACTATGGCGCTAACAATACTGTTCTGGTTATCGCCGGTGACGTTGAAACCGCGGCGGTTGTGGAACGGGTTAAGCACTACTTTGGTGAGATCCAGCCAGGACCTCCTTTAACTAAGCATCAACAATGGCCGAACAAGCTCACTGGCACGCAGAAGCAAATCAGCTACGACCGTGTTTCAGAAACAATGATGATGAAATCATGGAACATCGGCGGTAACAACGAACTCGAAACGACTTATCTAGACCTGGCTGCGGCCATCATGAGCAGCGGCAAGAGCTCCAGACTTTACAAGCGCCTCGTCTATGATGAGCAGCT
Organism: Candidatus Azotimanducaceae bacterium; assembly: GCA_051278195.1. Lineage (GTDB taxonomy): Bacteria > Pseudomonadota > Gammaproteobacteria > Pseudomonadales > Azotimanducaceae > JAHRVQ01. The sequence goes on along the minus strand of JBNMQM010000002.1, from coordinate 39,255 downwards.
GGTCTCTTCCGTTAGTGCTTACACCTCTGCGGGTGAAATTGCCGGTACCTTTGAAATCTCGGCCATGATTAACCCTGGCGTATCCGAAGAAAAAATAGATGCAATCATTACCGAAGAACTGAATAAATTTCTCGACAAAGGTCCAACCCGCAAGGAATTGGAACGAGTCAAAATTCAAACTATTAGTGGTTTCGTTCGAGGCATGGAAAGCATCGGCGGTTTCGGTGGCAAGTCCGATATTTTGGCGTCGAACTACATTTATACCGGTGATCCAGCGCATTACAAAATTGACCTGGATACGATTAAAAATGCAACACGAGACCAACTCCGTGAAACCGCCGTTAAGTGGCTCTCGGATGGCCTTTATCAATTAGAGATACGTCCTTTCCCAGAACTGGCCGCAAAGGAGAGCGAAGTCGATCGAAGCGGCTTGCCGACATTAGGCCCAGCGCCAGAAATCGCCTTTGAGAAATATCAACGCGCGACTTTAAGTAATGGACTCAACGTCATCGTCGCAAATCGTTCCGCCGTACCCGTTGTTCGCATGATGCTATCCATAGACGCCGGCTACGCCGCTGATCAGTTCGCCACACCCGGTGTTGCTCGCCTAGCGATGAACATGTTGGATGAGGGCACCAAGAAACGAGATGCACTCGACATCGGAGAAGAACTAACCCTACTAGGCGCAAGCGTGGGCGCGGGATCAAGCTTGGACAACTCTGTTGTCAATTTCTCCGCACTTACCACCACACTTGAGGATTCACTCGATATTTTTGCTGACGTGGTTCTAAATCCAGCATTTCCCGAGAAAGAACTGGCCCGGCTTAAAATCCAACAGCTCAATTCAATTCGCCGTGAGCAGTTCAGCCCCCAAAGCATGGCGTTACGAATATTCCCACGCCTTGTTTATGGCGATGGTCATGCCTACAGCAATCCGTTCTCAGGCGCCGGTACAGTGGAATCAGTGACCGGAATTGAAGTCGCTGATCTGCAAAAATTCCACGACACCTGGTTTAAGCCTAACAACGCGACCATATTCGTCGTTGGAGACATCACAATAGAAGAAGTGATGCCCCTACTCGAAGCCAAATTTTCTATCTGGAAAGAGTCAGATGTACCCACCAAAAACATCTCCTCTGTGAAACGATCAGACAAACCCACTATTTACCTCATCGACAGACCTGAGGCGGTGCAATCAGTCATCCTCGGCGGCCATGTCACAACCCCAAAGGCTAACGACTTTGAAATGGCGACCAGCTTAATGAACACCGTTTTAGGCGGCGCTTCAACCTCCAGAGTGAATATGAATTTACGAGAAGACAAAGGTTGGTCTTACGGTGCCGGAACCGGCATCGTCAATGCAAAAGGACCACGGTTTTTTTATGCGATCGCCAATGTGCAGTCAGATAAAACGGCAGCGTCGCTGCAGGAGTTAATGAAGGAAATCAATGGCTTCCTGACACACGCACCCATTACTGAGGAAGAACTGGCTAAGGCGAAGAAGAACAGTACTCTTTCACTACCTGGGCAGTGGGAGACCGGCGGAGCAGTATTAGGATCACTTGCGCAAATGGTCCAATACGACCTAGCGGATGACTATTTCGATACCTACGCCAGCAACATTCGCGCAGTATCTAAACAAGAGGCAGAAGCCGCCGCTAAAAAAGTGATATTTCCTAACAGCCTGGTTTGGGTTGTGGTTGGCGACAAAGAAAAGGTACAAGCCAATCTCGATGCGCTGGGTTACGGCAAAGCTATTCTGATTGATAGCGAGGGTAACCGGCTATAGGACGCCCGCTTAAGCGGGGAGCTAACCTCCCCCCTTAAGTCTGGTCGCTGGTTAGCCATCTGATCGTGTGGCGCGAAAAAAGAGGCCTTGGAAGAAAGGTTAGTACCACCAGCAGTCGAGCGATCGCGCTGAACAAGAAGACCCCATAAATCGGCTTGACCCAGCGATGCACCACCGAAAACATAAACTGCAGCAAGTACGCCATACATTTCGATCAGACCTGCTCGCTTATTGCAAGAAGTCAGGTCGTAAACTGAATTTGAAGCGCTCAAAGAAAATCCCGACCAGACCAGGCCACTTAAAGCCTGCACCGCAAGTAAATAGTAAAAGTTGGCTGAAACGATCCATAGAATGGGAATCGTGAATCCCGTTAATTGCAGAATAATACGGTTTCCAAAAAGATCATAAAGCCGCCCCCATCGACTCAGGACAAGAAACTGAACCAACACCGATGCTGCGGTATTGATCGTAAGTTGAATATACGAATAGTCCAGAACTCGCAGTCAATAGACTGTCACCATTGGGCCAGAGATCGCAACAGCACCTTGCATGAAAGCATTAAACGTCGTGAACCGCAGAAAACGACGTTCACCGGAGAAAAAACCACGCTGAAAAAGCGATACGAGATCGCCATCAATTGCGATATCGTGAGGCCGAGCATAAAGTTTGCTCAAATGCCAAGTGGAAACCAATTGAGCAATCACGCCGATCGAAAAAATTGCAACAATTCGTAGTAGGCCAATTCTAAGTTGAAAAATAATTGAAGGATCAACCCCGCCGCTAACAGCGCCGAAAATTAAGCGACACTAGACAGACGCGTGCGCGTTGCAAAGAATCGTCCCCGGCAAACCTCAGGCCCGAGTGCACCCACCAGGCTTCCCCAGAGTGGTGCCCCAAGGTTTGCGCCAACGAAGTAGAGTACGACAAACCCGAGTAAGTAGGAAAAACTACTGCCGCCAAAGAGTGCTGGCACTGCCGCGATTAGGCCCAGAGCCAGTAACTGAATGACCGCTCCAAGGGCGGCAGGGAAGCCAGCAGTGCCAACTGCGGCGCAGTTGCCTTAAGGAAAATTGCTAAGGCAGCGAAGTCGCTTTCACTTGAACCCGTCATCAGCAAAAAAGCAACGCCATCCTTCATAGAATGTTGTGGGGATTTATCGACCCGATCGTTTTTGGAGAAAACAGCTGTGTTGCGCATATTGTGTCGTTTTAGGCGCGAGCATTATAAGGCTCTGACGACTTTAGACTATCCCAGTTGCTGATCACCCAAGGAGTGCAAACGTTGCGAGGCCGAAATCGCTCAGCGACTCAGTAGTATTGATCAACTCGGTCTCACTCAGCGGCGTGAGAATTGCATCCCTGACGTCACCTTTACGGCTTAGTATTACGGCTAGAGTCACCTCGTTATAAGAAAGCTGAGCGAAATGGTGGTATCGATCGAGCGCTCGGGCCACGGTCTTTTCTGTAGAAATTTTACGACTGGGCGTGGTAAGCATTTCGGACCCAACCAGACTAGGACCGGTGAACACAAAACCCTGTTCTAACGCGAGTTCGTCAAGGTATACAGCGATCGCATAAGGGTGTTTTGGTGCGCCTCGAGCGGCAATCGCACCGCATCGCCAGCGACGAGTGAAAAGTTGACGTCTAGCTGACATCCTGTTCAAGTTGGTGGAGTTCTTCGACGAGGTCCTTGAAGGATTCAATGACTTTCTCGTACTTCTCGTCTTGCTCTTCATTTTCGCCAGGCGCATAACCTTCTGGCGGCCAGAGCTTTGCATTGTTACGCATGTCTTCAACTTGGGCCATCAGTTCACCGTGCCTACGGCGCTGCTTGAGTGTCATCTTCCACATAAGAGTATTGATCGATTGGGAGTAGAGAGGATAAACCATATTTCTAAGCTTCTCACCCAGTATCGTCACGGGTGACTTTCTGTCGCCGGCTGCGACTCTGGCGCCATTTTAAAAGTGGCAACGGGATCTGATGGAAGTTGAGTGTGACCGATTGCGATTAGTTGTAAATTTCTCGCCAGTAGATGACTCGGTCATCACCTCGGAAGATACCAAACGTGGCGAGCGCTGATGGGTTGTCATCATGCGCACCGTCACTATCCCAATCATATTCCAACCAATTATAAGCGTCATACGACACTCCTATTGCACCTTGATTTCCTGAGCCTGGCGCTTCAAGTGCAATATCCTGGGTTTTACCCAGAACGAAATTCCCTGTTGTTCCCAGTACATTGGTCAGTGCAGGATCTAAACTAATATTGGTAAGTGAAATTTTACTCGCGTCATAGCTTGTGCAACTATTACTTACGGTGGCAATAAAACCCGCGCCATCAAAATGCTCTGTTCGCATAGGTTGAGGAAAGTTAGTTGTCTCCGGCCCAAAACTATTTTCCAAGCGCAGACGACCGAATAAAATATTAACACCTGTTGGTGATGCATTAGTCGTCGTTGTCGCGTTGACACTATCGGCGTCGATGATGCTGGCCGTGGAAAAATCTATATTCGATGTAAATGGCGCAACCAATGCGTTGCTAGAACGGTTATAGAAGAAATTGTCATTAGCTGATAGCTGGTAGTGTAGGACGCCCTTGGACAAGGCAACGACACTGGGCAATGCAGTCAAATCGTTTTGACTCAAAGTGCCAGTATTCATGCTGGCAGTTATGGGCAGCTTGTTGGTATCAAGCCCTGTCGCGACTTCGTCCAAGGTCGGTACAGTGATGCTAATACCGGCACTCGTTAGTTTCATGTAATCATTAACACTCCCATTACTATCCTCATAGTAGTTTTGGGTAATTTGATCTTGTTTGTTGTAGGCAGTAATCGCCAATATTGGACTGGTTAAGTAGGATATTGCACCAGCGCTACCGGTCGCTTCGTCCCGTTGTCCGCTATAGGCGGAAAACATGGTTCTCGGGCCACAGGTCGTTCGAAAAAACCCATCCTGTGCGACGGTTTGCTTAAAGTGCTCCGGTATAAAGCGACCGATGTTGAGCGGTGTCGACGGTATAACAATACTGGCATTGCCATAATTACTGTCTTGGACCTCTAGACTCAGCAAACCGACTTCTGAATAGTGCGCAGCGTTGTACGTCGACACGCCAGATGAAAAACTGGTCAGCGCCACGCTTTGGAATGAAGCACTGCTACTGATGCTAGTGGCCATCGCACTCGACGCAGCATAGTTGACGTTACCGTCGACGCTACCGGTGGCTATAGGGCCGGTGCGAACTAGCTTTAGCTGAATTTGCCCAGGTACATAGTTCGGCGTAACGACACCGAGGCTGTTGACTGCAGTGACGCTCAACACAAAATTTTCACCTGCTTCATGGGTTGGCGTTGCGGTCGCGGAAGCCCCATTTAGCGCCGTAGCGCCTAACATTGCACTGGCAACAAGCTGTGCTGGACCGACCCAGAAAGTATTACTGCTACCAGATAATGTTACGCCTCCTAGGTCATAATTTGCCCGTAATCGAATTTGTCCGGCGTCGTGATACAGCGGTGTCGGTATTGTCGCAATACTGTCGGCACCAAAGTTTAAGGTCGTCGCAGTGACACTTGAGTGCTTCGCAATGTTATTGCCATCAATACTAAAACTAAGACCGCTAGTGCCGCCGGGATCGACGTTTTCTTGGGATAGATCTACATCCGTATTACCGGTAAATAAACCGCTGCAAACACCATCGGTAGATTTCACTGCCTGAAGTTTTAAAGTATCGCCAAATACGGTACCCGATGTTTGATTGGGTAAGGTCGTACTATTTCCAGCACCTGATAGAAACCTGAAACCCGCATCGGTGAACTCGATGTCGCAAGAAGTACCGCTGCCATCGTCACACACTAAGACATTGGCCGCTGCAACAGAGGGATTGGCGACCGAAAGCGTCAGGGTTTCTACAGTGGTATTATTTAAACTAACAGCTGCACTACCGGTAAAGGTCGAAGAACTAACGACCGTACTGTCAGCAAGAAAATCAAGCGTCACGGACTCGGTGCTTAAGATTGAACAGCTCGTATCGATACAAGCTTTAACCGCAACCGATTCAGCGTCACAGGTTAGCCCTTGGCCATCATGAATAATTTCATAATGATCTATTTGGGAAGAGGCTACACACTGGCCAAAGCTCACCTTATCGCTCAGAGCACCGTCTCGCAAAACTTCATAACCCGCAGGCGCGGCCGAGGTGAGGATGTCATTCGCAATGAAGATCTCTATATAGTCGCTACCGGCACGATTAAAAAATATCGCCGCTACCTCAAAGACAGAATCTTGACCTAAGACAAAAGACCCACCGGTGTCCGAACTGCCTGTGGTGTTTTCAAACCTTAACTCGTTACTCGCACCGCTGGTTGAATCACCAAATTTGGTGAATGAGACATCGTCACCGGACACCGTATCCATCACAAAACTGAATCCATCATCACTATTAACATAAATCGTGTAGTTGCCAGCGGGTAGGCTAATTGATCCTGAGGTATGCACCAAAAAATCATCACCACCGACCCCTGCACCAGCACCGGGATAAGATAATGTACCTGTAAAATCACCATCTGAGCCACCGAAGTCTACGCGGTCAACAGTGCTTGAGCCACTTGCAGTAACATCGTATGTGCCACTGTCTATTAGACCAGTAGTAGGCGAACCCGCGACCAGCCAAGCAGCATGAATGGAGAGCGCTTCAGTTGTTGTGTTTATCTGAGAGTCACTGCCACTAGTGCCAATCTCGATGCCAACGGCGGTTAGCGTCCCCGTATCACAGGCACTAGTCGGGCAGGATCGCGTAGTGCCGTCGTAGTTATTGCCAGCATCCTGATTGGTGTAAATGGCTTGAATCTGAGCTGCTGTCAATGCTGAGTCAAACAACAATGCCTCATCAATGAGTCCATCGGCGGATGATTCACCAGTAGAGTAAGTTGCGTGCCGGTCGTCGCCGAAGTAAAGCGTATCGTAACTGCTAAACGCTGTGGTCCCCCCATCTTCGCCTGAAAGGCTCTGATCGACACCGTCGACGAAAATTCTGACTGTACTACTAGTGACATCCCAAACAAACGTCAAGTGTTTCCAAACTCCGGCAGCCACTGTGAAAGCACTAACGGTAGATTTCTGGTAGTCGTCATCACCGCCGTCTTCAAACCAAAATTTCACCCGACCGTCAGATTCTACTTCCGCAAAAAAATATTTACTGCCGTCGTTAGCAGAAAACAATCTTTTGTCAGGTCCAGTGCCCCATGCACTGTTGTTCTTGTACCAGAGACTGATAGTGCCGCTGGAGCCAATAGTTGAATCGAGATCGACACCGGTATCGACGGCCTCGAATATCGACGCACTGGAATTACTTGGAATGTCAGCGGCAAAACAAATCTTCCCATTGGCTGTGGTGATTCCTCCCACTGCTGTTCCGTTATGGTTATTTCCCGAACTGTCGATAACTTCACTGGGCGTGCCATCCCAGCTGAATTGATCGAAACGGTATTCTGCCAAAGGTGCGGGGGGTGAGGATGCCGCGCACATATCCCCAAAGTCAGTGTCATCAATTGAATCATCGTAAGTGACAGAACTGTCGTTCTTCAGTTTTAATTCACCCTCTGACGATACTGCACCTAGTACACTGCTGTTGTTGCTCTTTATTTCGACTTTTGCTTCCGAATAGATATAGCCGGCAACACTGGCAGCAGTTTCTACTTTTATTTTATCCTCATCTTCAGCAAAAAAATAAACGACCAATTTGGAAGGATCGCCACTTTGCCCGCCATTAATGACAGATGACTCCTTAAACTTTGCAAGATTCTTGACATATATCCTTGCTGTACCAGCGCCCTGGACAATTAGCTGGCTAGTACCCTTTATTTCGATTTCTTCTAAAAAGTAATCTCCGGCAGTCAAATAGATAAAAGAATTACTTTCAACTTTAAGCTTTCTGAAGTGGTATGAAGAAAAAGAAGCCGACATAAACAAGCTGCCGCCAGAACTGACAGTTACGTCCTTATAGTCATTGGCGCTGATCGTTTGCGTATTACCATTGACCTGTAAATTGGTGGCCGATGAATATCCGATATAGCTACTGGTTAATTGAGAAACAATGACGTTACTTGCACTACAGTTTGCGCTGTCACAACTGGACACACTGCCATTATTGTCTATTTGGCTGGTCCCTAAAATCGTGTCGGGGTTGTTGAGTAATTGTGCTGAGTTTTCGAATTTTATCTTGCCGCCACTGTCGCTGTTGGTGAGTCCATCGGTAAAAGTCGCTCGACACTGTAAACCTGGAGACGACGCTCCTCCCGAATAGTTTATGACCAGCAAAGGGGCATTAGAGGATTCACCCTCATGGGCTTCGGCAGTTCGTCGGCAATTGGAATCTGTGCAGGTGCTGTCAGGTTCAATCATGATGACCAGATCATTCCCCGAAGACCATCCAGATCTATCAACTATTTCCTTGATAATTGAGGCGACATCAGGGGTCTGGTGCAACTCGTCAACCGAACTCCAGGACGAAGGGCTCCAATTGGCCGAGGCTGAAGTTTTTGGTCGATCGCTGATGTCATCATCACTGGTGCTAAATTCGTTAGCGCTATCCACGTTCTCGCCGAATATCACCAGGCTAGTTGCGCCGGATTCTGCTTCGTCCGTTTCAAATTCTAGATAAGCGCTGTTAATGATCGCACCCTGAGGGATAGCCACATTTCTGAACCGCATGCCGACGATCTGAAGTCCCCCGACAAAGTCATCAAAACCCAATTCTAGATCAGTACTGTCCCGGTACATCTCACCGTCAGAAATGCGTTGCTCGGCATCATCATTGTCTGCTTCGACTCGGACTGAAACGGTGACCGCCATGACATTGGACGTCAGCAGCACCAGCGAGGCTAACAATAGGAGTTTGACTAATATTTTTGGCATTATTGTTGGGAGACCTAGAGTTTCAAAAAACCACTTTTATCAGCATAAAGCATAGTAGAAATTGTAAAGGTTAGTTTTTTTCTGCTAGAAACAGATAGAGAGTCAACGGCTTCTGATAATTTTTTTTGAGGGACTGGTACCAAAAATCAACCCAAGTGACCGTTAAATCTTGGAATAAATGGCAAAAGTGGCTCTGACATATCCACCCGCGGGGCATCGAAATCAACTTAACCATTCGCTGAACCTAAAGGACCAACAGGGCTGTCTAAAAGATAGTTGCTTCATAAAGATGCACCGCTTCAGAAGCACAAAGATTGGCCTGGCCTCACGAGGTTCGGACGAAAGGCAAGAGAAAGTGACCCCGATCCCTTCTACGACTCAAAGCTAACTGAAAGCCATAAATCATAAGGCCGATTTATACGGCACTTCCCCCATCAACAATCCTGCGATCCGCATTTCTTGAAGGCTTATTGTCAAAGGGGCAAGGCGTCTGGGAAAAGTGAAACCTTGCCCTAGCCTATCGAACCCGCGACTCATTGCGTGTACTCTTTGGATGGCAGGTCCTATGACATAAAACGATGCAGTATTATTTGAGGAGGTTCAGAGTATGAGTGCCATTCCAGTTGAATTTGACCCAGCTCACATCGCGGCAAGCGCCAACTCAGAAGCTCAGATGTATCGCGCAGAGTTAGCATCGAAAGATCCAATGAAATCGGTTCTTGAAGATAACCCAGAAATCTACTTTGTAGCGCCGAAGCGAAGCAGTGAATGGGGGCAATGGGCATTCAAACCAGGCTCGTATTACGACACCACCATTGGCTCGAAACATCCTTACTGGAAAGATGCAGATCTGCCAAAAGCGACTAAAGACATCAAACGTCTGCGGGCCGATATGCTGAAATGGGGCTACTGCAAAATTGAAGATGCGCTTTCTGAAGATCAGGTCGCCATCATACGCCAGCGCGTCCTCGACCAAGCAGCAGGCGAGCGGCTTGCCGGCATCGCGCAAAAAACACCGAGTGGTCAAAACATCAATTGCTGTGTCAACAAAGGGCAATGCTTTGAGGGCTTGATCGAACAGCACCCATCTGTGGTTCAAGGCGGTGCACTGCTAGAACAGTTGGTGACAGAAGCTCTAGGACCTAACTGGATAAGCGCCTCACTTATCGCTTCAATCTCGTTAAAGGGCGGCGTGCCCCAGGCTTTGCACCAAGATCAAGATATTGCACTTGATTCCAGAAGCCCTTTAACGATTAACATTCTGACGCCGATCACCAACATTGACGAGGTCAACGGCGGCACACTGGTTATCCCCGGCAGCCATGTCGTCTTGTCAGACGCCGTACGAAATCAAACGCCTGTGGGCAAACTGCCACCGGCGATCAACATCGATGCCAAGGCAGGCACCATGATCATCACCGATGGCAGACTGCTGCACGGCACGGGTATTAACCATACAGAGTCGCCCCGCATTGTCATGCTAAACGGTATGCAACACCCATTAGTCCGGCAGCAGGAAAATTGGATGTTGTCGGTCAGACCTGAAGTTTTGAATCGAGCGAGCCCGAAGCTCCTCCAGCGCATGGGCTATCAGGCAACCAATGCTGCACAAACCAATGAAGGACACGGATTCGGCGCCAGCGGCATGATGGAAGAAGCCGCCGGATGTACCGTCGACTTTCGGTTAGCGGCGGACAAAGGTGAATACCAGCGGGTGGGCGAATTGGGGCCAAAGTCGACGGAACAAGAACTCAATGCAGCCTTTACTTTGCGTGATGTTGTCGCTAAGGCGCGAGCAAGCGGACAGAGTGCCCCAGTCGGTATTGGCGGCAAAAAACTCAACCCCTAGTAACAACAGGGAAGGGTCGGGGATGAACTCAGGGTGAGAACCATCAATACAATTCGCTGTATTTGGCTTCGCGAAGAAAACCAGACTAGTCCAACCGAAAACTAACGAATGCTCGCCACATCAATGAAAATGGTCTTGTCGGGGCTAAGTCGTGGCTAAGTCGTGGCTAAGTCGTGGCCGACAGTGAGTTATTTAAGAGATGCTGTCCCCACAGAGTGACGAGGAACTATTGTGATTGTAAAAAAGCTACGAGACAAAAACGAGTGGTCGCAGGAACAACTTGCTGAATACTCGGGCCTAAATGTTCGCACAATTCAACGGGTTGAAAGTGGTCAAAAAGCCAGTATCGAAACGTTAAAGTGTCTTGCCTCTGTATTTGAAGTCGATATTTCAAAACTAACAGAGGAGATTACTGTGATAGATAAAGAATCAGACCACTGGAAGGAACTACCCTGGTGGTTTAGGGCCAATATGTTTGGCGTTAACTCACGACGCCATGTTCTTGCCGTTGAAATTACGTTACTCGTCTTAGCCGTCGGATCTTGGTTAATAAAGCCTGACCTTATAACGACGCCAATCGCGTTTTTGGCTGCTTATCTGACCGGTTGGATCGTCAGGTACGGAGATAAGAATGATGCCTGGTAGAGCTAAATAGCAAATAACCGAGCCCAGAACCTAGCGCATACATGACCGCTTCCTATACAGAGTGAAACAGTTAGTGTTGGTCTACAGAGTCACTCGCGTTTTATCGCGTGATGGTTTTGCAAAGCAATAAGTTTTGAGAAATTCGCCTGTAAGTCAATTGCCAGCGTTGAAAAGCCTCGGGTGGCCAGAATATCAATCGCGCACTCAGCAGTACATAACCCTCCCTCTCTTTGATTGCGCCTCAAGTTGTAGGCCGAGGGCTTATTGGTTGGAATTTTGACCGCTGGCAAACCCTTCAAATAGGGACTTTGATTGTATATTTTCTGCGCTTCTTGCCATGTACCATCAATGATAATGTAATTTTGATAATCAGCTGCTTCAGAGACAAACTGACTATCTGCTGAAGGGTACAACAAAGCGGTAGAGCCCTCACCAATAGTTTTTAGCAGCCCAAGATCAGGCGTTACTCTACCCCAAACGATAACGCATGCTTTTTCTCCCAACACGTCAACCACCAGCGAACCGGTATTGGTTTTTTTAAAGCGCTCTCTTTGATGCGTCAGCAGAAAAAGTTTCATGATTGATTTTACTATTCTCTCGAGGTGATTGTGAGCGAAAACTTTGAAACAAGCGAACAACGACTCCGTCTTGGGATGGCCGCAAGGCTGAAAATCGACGATTTACCGAGGTGGGTACACGGCGTTGGACTGGGCGGTCCGCTGGCCGTACTGGTCGTTTTTATTATCCTGTTCTTGGCCTTCAAGGACATCGCCGTTTGGACGGACTGGCTGCCAGCTGACGAGTTTACGAATCCCGAATATGGCGAGCGTATCTATCCAGACAGCGTATTTCGGACTCAAATGAACACCTGGTCAAATCTGTCCTACATCCTCTTTGGGTTCTACGCTATCGCCCTAGGGATAAACGATTGGAAGAAGGGCTTAGCTCTGGAACGCGGCTACCTGACTCACACCCCTATTCAAAGTTTTCTGTTTGGCGTGGCGCTCATCTATTCCGGGCTAGGTAGCGGCTTTTTTCACGCATCGTTGACACGATACGGCCAGCAATGTGACGTCGGGGCCATGTACGCAATGGCGCTCTGTATGGCTGCCATCCCAATTGGCAGCTGGGTGCCTCGTGCGGAAATACCTCGGACACGGCGTACCTTGCCATCTTGGCCTTTGATTGCGGTACTTGTCGTATCCGGGTCGCTCTACTTCACCTACTACAAGTGGGAGTATTCGTTTAGCGATGTGTCGGCGTACTCGACTGGCGTACTATTTATTTTTGCAGCTGCCAGCCTTTTTCAGCCCGGTAAGTACCTCCAAATCCGATGGTTTATCGCGGCCTTCGTGGCAATTCTATTGGCAGCGCAGATTCGTCAGCTTGATATGCAGGATCGCTTTACCAGCCCGGACTCTATTTTTCAGGGTCATGCGGTATGGCATTTAATCTCGAGCCTGTACTACTTTTTGATATTCCTTTATTTCCGCTCTGAAGAGCGTCAGTCGCTTCGCTAAACACATCAATTTCTTCTTAGGCACTTCGTTGAAAAACTAGTGACGGACGGCAAGATCATCCAATTGACTGTGTACAGTTTCTACAGCAACACGCGGCTTAGGCCCCATAACCAACAAGGCTGGTGAGGAGAAGTGATTGACCGACAGTACATGTTCGGCATCTTTCAGAAGGCAGGTTTCAAAGCGCTCATTATCCCACGTGCCGTTAGCAGCGATGGTAAAAAGCGTCAATGGATCTTTGCCACGAGTCAGTAATTCAGCTACGAGGTCCGAGGCGCACGACAGCGCCATATAGAACACCACCGTTTGATTATTGTGCAACGCCAGCGACCAGTCGAAATCAAACTCGCCATGCTTGCGGTGAGCTGTCACAAACGTGATCGCCTGGGATTCATCTCGGTGCGTTAACGGCATACCTAGGCTAGCAGCAACGCCAGAAGCTGCTGTCACCCCCGGCACCACCTCCCAGGGAATGTCTGCTTTAACCAGGGCATCAACTTCTTCACCACCACGGCCAAAGATAAAGGGGTCGCCGCCTTTTAACCTGACCACTCTCTTACCCAGCCTAGCGTGTTTCACCAGTTCGAGACAAATGTCAGTTTGACTCATCACATGCAAGTTCTTTCTTTTACCCACGTAGATCTTCTCGCAACCGGCTACCGTGTAATCAAGCAATTCGCGACTGACTAGCCGGTCATAGACAACAACTTCAGCACGTTGAAGGCATTTAATACCTCTCAAGGTGATCAAATCTGCCGCGCCGGGGCCTGCACCCACCAAATGAACCGTGCCAATAGTCATAAGCTTGCTCCTGCCGCTTGTTTTATTTCACCGTCTAACGCCTTAACGATTCTGTTAATTTCAGGCAAGCACGAACCACAGTTCGTACCACACTTTAGTGCCTTACTCAGGTCCTCAGTGGTATGTGCGCCCTGCAAGTATGCGTTTCGAATACTGAGACTAGATACTTCAAAACAAGTACATACCCGCGGAGATATTGCCTCGTCGCTCAGTGCCAACATAGATAAAGCTCTCCAGTCCGCATTGTCTGGTTGAACCGGAATGGCGTCCTGACCCAAACGCTCTGTGGTCAAAACGGTCCATTCGAGCGTGTTGCCTCGAAAGCCACGGACCCGAACACAATTAGATATTGAATCGACAAAGCTGACACGCCGGTTGGTGTTGTAAATGCGCTGCAACTCTTCGACAACTTGCTCGACTGTGTTTTCTGCCAAAAGAGCGTTGTCCTGCAAATGAGTGTTGTCTTTCAGAGCAATAGTGGGACTGAGTGCAATGTTATGCACAAACCCAAGTTCACTGCGCCCCAAAGACCAAAAGCTCATGTTGGTATGATCGAGCAATGTCGGTGGCAGCCTCATGGCTGAACTAATCTGAAGCCACCTGACCACATCGGCTCTTGTGATTTCCACTGATGTCAGTTTTAACTCAGGTTGACCGGATATGGGATCAGTTAATGGTGCCACCAGCTGGTTGACGCTGCCCGAACTCGCAAATTGAAAGTTCCAGTGCATTGGCAAAAATACCTGTCCAGGTTGCATTGCCGAGGCAACTCGCACTGGCAACAAAGCAGAGCCTACAGCGCTGGACACAGCAACAAGGTCGCCCGTTTCTACCGATAACGCGGCAGAATCCTCTAAAGCCATTTCCAACCATGGCTGGGATTGGTGCTTGAACAATTTTTCAGCAACACCGGTTCGGGTCATGGTGTGCCATTGATCCCGGATGCGTCCGGTGTTCAGAATATATTGGCCAGTTGCCGCGAGATCACGAAGATGAATCGGAATGAACCGGGCTCGCCGGTCATCGGTCTGGTATTGCCCTGCCTTAAAAGGCTGTCCATCTGCTGGCCAATGGAAAGGTGCCATCGTGTCGAAGGCAGACTTGTCGAGGTCGGCGACGGATGAAATATCAAACAGCCGCCCGCCATCGTTTTCAAAACCAGATAGTCGAGCATGCTCACAAAAAATCTGATGGGAAGACTGGAACCCAAACGCCTGACCGTACCCCATGTGAGAAGCAACGTCACAAATAATCTGCCAGTCGGGCCTCGCTTCTCCTGGCGGGGAAACTAATGCCCGCTGCCGCGAGATGCACCGTTCTGAGTTTGTTACAGTGCCGTCTTTTTCGCCCCAACCACAGGCAGGCAAAAGTACATCAGCATATTGAGTGGTATCGGTTGTAGCCGAAACGTCCGAGACGACAACAAAAGGACAGTTGCGCAGAGCTTTTGCAACCTCTCCGGAGCCCGGCAAGCTGACCACAGGGTTTGTCGCCATAATCCAGATCGCGCGAATTTTTCCCACCGCGATCTGTTCAAACATATCAACAGCCATTGCACCAGGGCCGGACACCAGACGCGGTGCATTCCAGAACCGCTGCAATAGGTCACGGTCCAAGTCACCAAATCCTAAATGCGCTGCTAGCTGGTTTGCCATACCACCCACTTCCCGACCACCCATGGCATTCGGCTGGCCTGTCAGCGAAAATGGGCCTGCGCCAGGCTTACCGACCCTGCCAGTTGCCAGATGACAGTTGATAATGGCGTTACATTTGTCGGTACCATCTGCCGACTGATTGACGCCTTGCGAATAAAGCGTGATGACGCGCCTGGTCTGACAAAACATTTCATAGAAGCCCCTGACTTGGTCCTGCTGCAGTCCCGTTTTTTCTGCCACCTGTTGCACGCTGTCGCCAGCCGCCTGTAATGCTTCACTAAAGCCGGACGTATGCGCCTCGATATATTCACGATCCAGCTGCCCGTGTCCTTTGATGTAGCGTAGCAAGCCATTAAAAAGCGTTGTGTCCGTGCCCGGGTTAATCGCCAGGTGAGATGTCGCAACATCACAGGTTGCTGTTCGCCTCGGATCGATAACAACCACTTTGGCCCCCCTGTCGGCGACAGCGGCAACTATCTTTTGATAGATCACCGGATGCGCCCAGGCAGCGTTAGATCCGACAAGGACCAGTAAATCGGCTGTTTCTATATCTTCATAGTTACAAGGAACAACATCCTCGCCGAAAGCACGTTTGTAAGCGGCGACGGCTGAGGACATACAAAGTCTTGAATTTGTGTCAACGTTTGAACTACCAATGAACCCCTTCATTAACTTGTTGGCTACATAGTAATCTTCCGTCAGAAGTTGCCCGGACAAGTAGAAGGCAATCGAGTCCGGTCCGAATTGGTCAACGGTTTGTTGAAACCTTTCCGCGACATGACGCGTCGCACTGTCCCATGCAGTACGTTGTCCATCAACCTGCGGATATAGCAGTCTACCTTCGTCTGATTGGGTATCGACAAGCGAAGTACCTTTAACACACAACCGACCACTATTAGCCGGATGATGTTCGTCTCCAGAAACACCGATGATGCGATCGTTTTTGACGCGGGCTTCAACCCCGCAGCCCACACCACAATAGGGGCAAGTTGTTCGAATGGTATTCACAGCCAGACGACAACACTGTCATCGATGATTGCTGATTTGAAGACTGCAACAGAAACACCCTCATCTTCAACACAGACACCAGTACAGAGCCGGAAATGTTGCTTATACAGAGGTGCTGCCACCACGAGTTCACCCTTGATGTCACCCAGGATTCCTCGTGACATCACATTGGCCCGACCAATGGGATCATAGTTATCCATGACATAAATCTGCGGTGACTCGTCTGGCATGTAGAACACAGCAAGCTGCTGCTCGCCTACTTTGACAGCGACGCCGGAATGAGGAACCAGATCGGCAGTAATGCATACAGTTAACGGTCTCATCAAATTCGTAGTCGCCATCAGATTGCCTTAGCCGCTAGCGCCAGCTCGTCTTCCGTCGCTGGCCGGCGTTGCCCGCGCTCTCGAACAAAGACAACATCCGGGTCCGATTCATCAGTGTTAACAAACTGCCTGAAGCGCTTCAATTTTTCCTTATCACCAAGCGTCGACTTCCATTCGCACTGGTAGGTGCCAACCACATTATTCATCTGCGCTTCCAGCTCAGCGCAAATACCTAAACTGTCGTCGATGACCACTTCCCGCGCGTAGTCCAAACCGCCATCAAGCGATTCCAACCAGACTGAAGTTCGTTGCAATCGATCCGCGGTGCGGACGTAAAACATCAGGAAGCGATCGATGTAGAGTAAGAGCGTGTTGTCATCCAGGTCAGTCGCAAATAGGTCAGCATGCCGAGGCCGCATGCCACCGTTGCCACCAACAAAGAGGTTCCAGCCATTCTCTGTCGCAATAACTCCGACATCTTTACTTTGCGCTTCGGCACATTCGCGGGTGCACCCCGAGACAGCCATCTTTAGTTTGTGTGGCGACCGCAGACCTTTGTAGCGATCCTCAAGAAGGAGCGCCATGGCAACTGAATCCTGGACGCCGTAGCGACACCAAGTACTACCCACGCAAGACTTGACCGTTCTTAAAGACTTGCCATAAGCGTGACCCGTTTCAAAGCCAGCTTGAATCAACTCATGCCAGATTGCGGGCAATTCATGAATCTGCGCACCAAACAAATCTATGCGCTGTCCACCTGTAATTTTTGTATACAGGTCGTACTTTTTTCCGACAGCGCCAATCGCAATCAACTTATCAGGCGTTATTATCCCGCCAGGTATTCGGGGCACCACTGAGTAAGTTCCGTTTTTTTGCATATTGGCCAATACATGATCATTGGTGTCTTGCAGTCCAACGTGAGGTTTTTCCAACACATGCTCGTTGTACAGCGAGGCAAAAATTGACGCAGCGACAGGCTTGCAGATATCACACCCTTTGCCTCTGCCGTGCTGCGAGATCAGATCAGCGAACTGACTGATGCCCTCTACCTGACAAATATGAAATAGTGCCTGACGAGTGTGGCCGAAGTGTTCGCATAGAGAACGGTCAACTTCTAGCCCGCGCGCCTCGAGTTCGGACTCGAACGTTGATTTTAATAAAGCGGCACAACCCCCGCAGCCGGTACTCGCCTTGGTTTCTGCCTTGAGTTCACCCAGGTCCATGCAGCCTGCCTCGATACAACCAGTGATGACACCCTTCGATACGTTGTGACATGAGCAAATAGTCGCGGTGTCGGGGAGCATAGAGGCAGATATTTCAACACCACCAGCGCCGCTAACCAACAGCGAAGTTGGATCTTCTGGTAATGGCAGTTCGTTCAGGTAGTACTGCAGCAACGTGTCATAGCGCGAACAATCGCCAACCAGCACCGCGCCTGTCACCTTGCTGGAGTTATTGTCCACATTCATCCGCATGTAGGCTTTTTTAATAGGATCAGAAAACGTGAAGCATTGAGACCCCTCTGCTTTGCCATGCGCATCTCCTACGGAGCCAACCTCAACACCTAACAACTTCAGCTTGGTGCTCATATCAGCACCCTGAAAGGTTTCTGTTCCTCCGGACACCTGGCTTGCGGCAACTTCCGCCATGCGATAGCCAGGCGCAACTAGACCGAAGATTCGTCCGTCATAGAGCGCACATTCACCAATGGCAAAGACGTCTGCATGGCTTGTGGCGCACGAATCGTCAATAACAACCCCACCACGCTCACCAATAGCTAGGCCTGTTTCTTTTGCCAGCTGATCGCTAGGCCGAATACCCGCAGAGAACACAATCAGATCGGTCTGCAATGCAGCCCCACCAGCGAAATTCATGATCAAGGAGCCATCTTCGTGCTGCTCAATGCTTTGTGTTGCGGTGTTGGTGTGGACCGTTAAACCAAGATCTTCAATTTTTGATCGCAACGTAGCGCTTCCGGTTTCGTCTAGTTGAACCCCCATTAGACCTGGGGCAAATTCCACCACATGGGTTTCAAGGCCAAGATTTCTCAGTGCATTGGCACACTCAAGGCCGAGTAAACCGCCGCCAACGACCACCCCGCGGCGAGCGTTCTTGGCGGCGCTGCGAATCGCAACCAGATCATCCAGGGTGCGATAAACCAGACACTTAGGAAGATCAAAACCGGGAATAGGGGGAACAAAGGGGTACGAGCCGGTCGCCAATACCAGCTTGTCATACTCAACTCTCAGACCAGACGCCGCCGTGACCTGCTTCGCTTCGGTGTCTATGTGAGTGACCCGGTCACCAAAATGTGCTGTCACGCCTATGCAGCGATATGCGAGTTCATCAGTCAAAGCGAGGTCAGATGGATCTGTTCCGGCAAAGACGTCTGATAAGTGCACGCGATCATAGGCGGGGGCATTCTCCTCACCCAACACGGTGATCGAGAGAGCAGGTGAAATATTATTAAGACTTTCAACAAAATGGTGCCCAACCATGCCATTACCTACGACCACAACGTCTGCTTTTTGCATAAGTACTTCCTAAGTGTTAAAGACCAAAGGCCAACTGTTCACGGACAGACGGCTCATTCACCACTTGTCCTAAATATTGTTTGATGGCACTAGCGCCAGTGATATCGCCGAAGAAAACCGCACCCGTTAATGTTTGCTGGCTAAAATTCAATCGCCGATAGATTTTGTTGTCAGAACTGCGGATACACACTTCCTGATCACCGGCCGATAGATCACCTGCTGAGAACAGCTCGGTGCCGCCCACTTTCAACTGGGTGAAATGCTCGGGAGGCTTGTACTGAGCGATGTCACCGCATAGATTCTGCGCCAATACATCCGCCTGAAGATGGGTCGGCGCGACGAGACCACAAATCTCACCTTGGTATTCGGCACATTCACCAATCGCAAAATGCCCTTTAAGGCTCGTTTCCAACCCAGCATCAACCACGATTCCCCGTTGACAGCTTGCCCCTGAATTCCGCGCCAGGGCCGTTCTCGGCTCAGTTCCGGTCGCGAGCAGCAACACATCAGATTCAATGGTCGTGCCGTCATTCAGCCGCACCTTCTTGATATTGTTTGCATCATCGACGTCAACATCAGCGATCTCACGCTTCAAATAAATCTCAAACCCTTGAGCCTCGAGTTCTTGTTCGAGTGCGAGCGCGCCCCGATGATCTAATTGACGATTCAAAACCCTGTCACTACGGTGTATCACGCACACACGCAGTCCCAGCTGCAACAAAGCGCTGCCGACTTCTAACCCGAGTAAACCGCCACCTAAAATAACGGCGGTACGCTGCTGCTGGCTCGAATGGGTAAACAAACTGCGTAATTGTTCTGCGTCGGCGAGGGTTCGCAGTGCCATCTTGTTAATTGCCTTAACGCCTTGCAGACAGACAGGTTCAGGCACTGCCGAACCTGTCGCAAAAACGACGTTTTGATATTCAAATTCACCACGGTTGGTGTGAATGATCCGATTCAGTGGGTCCACAACCTCAGCGATACAGTCACTGACTATGTGAGTAGATTCTGATTCAAGGGGCGCCGTCATTAGGTCGTTCAGCGTGCAATCGCCACCCAGAAGTTGAGGCAGCAATACTCGGTTGTAGCCAAAGTGGCTTTCCTCGCTGATGACAACCACACTGCCCTCATAGGACAGCGCTTTTAGCTGGGTCAGTAGTCTTGCCGCCGCCATGCCACCACCTATGATCGCCGTTGAATAGCGCATCTATTAGGCCGCTTTCGATTTATTGTCAGATTTAACGGGCAAAGGAGCGCTTGCCTTATCAACAGCCTTATCGCCATCAGATGGTAGCAAGTGCTCCGAATATAGAAAATCCAGCACCAGTCGTCTGCAGTGGTTAAAGGTAGGGTCTTCGGCCAGCGCTAACCGATTGCGTGGCCGCGGCAAATTCACATCAACAATCTGTCCTACCGTTGCACTCGGTCCATTGGTCATCATGACGATACGATCTGACAACAGCACCGCTTCATCGACGTCATGAGTAATCATGATGACGGTGTTACCAAGGTCCTGGTGAATTTTCATGGTGCTATCCTGCAATTGAGCGCGCGTTAGCGCATCCAATGCGCCAAATGGTTCGTCCATCAGCAGGACACTTGGCTGCATGGCCAAGGCACGGGCAATACCAACCCGTTGCTTCATACCGCCGGATATCTCACTCGGCAATTTACCGAGCGCATGTTCCATGTTCACAAGTCGCAGATTCTCCAGAATCCATTCCCGCCGCTCAGCCTTGTTCTTAGTTTTCGCAAAAACCGATGACACCGCTAGCTCCACATTCTCAAAAACAGTGAGCCACGGCATTAGCGCATGGTTTTGAAAAACCACTGCCCTATCCGGACCGGGTGCGGTAATTTCGCGTCCTTCTAAAATGACCCCACCCGTTGTCGCGGCCATCAAACCTGCGACAATGTTCAGCACTGTTGACTTACCACATCCAGAGTGGCCAATCAGCGAAATAAATTCTCCTTCCGTTATTTTCAGGTCCACCTGACTGAGCGCACAGAAGGGGCCGGATTCAGTATCGAAGGTCTTGTCAATCTGGCTAATGTCCAGAAATACACTCATGTTAAATCTCCAAATATATTCGTCATCGCAGGACAGCCTGTTTGTCCCAGGAGAAACGGCTCTGAACGAACAACATCGCCCTGTCTAGAAAAAAGCCGATAATGCCAATGGTGACAACGGCCACCATGATTCTGCCGAGTGAAGCTGATGATCCGTTCTGAAATTCGTCCCAGATAAATTTTCCGAGACCGGGGTTCTGCGCCAGCATTTCTGCTGCGATGAGCACCATCCATCCTGTTGCGAGTGATAATCGCAGGCCTGTAAAGATCATGGGTGTTGAAGCCGGTAGAACGATTTTGACCACGTGCGTCAGCGGCGACAATTTAATCACCTTGCCAACATCCACTAGATCTTTATCAATCCCAGCGACACCGACCGTAGTATTAATAACCGTCGGCCAAAGACAACAAAGCGCCACGGTGACAGCAGACGTAACAAAGGACTTTTGAAAAAAAGGATCCTCTGTGACATAGAGGGCGGAAACGACCATCGTCACCAATGGTAACCACGCTAAAGGCGATACTGGTTTGAATACCTGAATAATCGGGTTAATTGCCCGATAAGCTTTTTCACTAAGGCCACAGACAACACCAAGCGGTATAGCAATAACCGACGCGATGAAAAAACCAAACATCACAGTCATAAGACTGGTGAATATCTGGTCAACAAATGTCGGCTTACCCGTATAGTTTCGTAGTTTGATAATCGCGTTGGGATCACGCGCTAACTTCGCTTCGTTCCGCAAGTGTTGGCGCTCATAAAATTTTTCGGCCTTTACTCGCTCCCGCAAATGTTCGTCGTACAGCGAGTTGGACTGTTCCCATACTGCACCCGGGCCGGGAAATTGACCGAGTGACGTTTCAATATTACTGGCCAGCATTTGCCAGGCTAATAGAAACAATAAAATGCCAAGCATCGGCAGAACCAACAGTTCAAGAAAACTGTCCAGAGATGGCAATTCTCGATTACTTAGTGGTAGATCCGCCGCATCGCTCACAACACTTCATCCTTCAGACCGATTTTTAGCGACTTAAGATAAGCGTTAGGGGTAAACCCGTCGTAAGGAATGTTGTCCAGAAAATCATCCTGCACAGGCTTGAAGCCTGATTCGGAACCAAAATTGGGAAACTCTACTGCCGACATTAACCCTTCATCAATCAACGACTCCGCAGCCAGACGGTACAGATCGGGTCGATAAACTTTTTTGGCGACATCCATATACCAGTCGTCAGACTTCGGTTCCGAAATTTGACCCCAGCGGCGCATCTGGGTCAGGTACCAGATGGCATCCGAGTAATAGGGATAAGTCGCGTTGTAGCGAAAGAACACATTAAAATCAGGCACGCTGCGCTTGTCACCCTTCTCGTATTCAAAAGTGCCCGTCATACTGTTTGCGATGACTTCTATGTCAGCGCCAACATATTCACTGCGCGACAAAATTTCTACGGCCTCCATACGATTAGCATTGTCGTTCTCGTCCAGCCATTTGGCGGCGCGTATTAACGCTCTGACAACACGGACCGTGGTGTTCGGGTACTTTTCAGTGAACTCTTGGGTCATACCAAACACTTTTTCCGGATTGCCTTTCCATATCTCGTGATCAGTGATGACTGGCACTCCAATGCCTTTAAACACAGCCTGTTGATTCCATGGCTCGCCTACGCAGTAACCATGGATAGTTCCAGCCTCGAGCGTTGCCGGCATCTGTGGCGGAGGGGTTACTGACAACAGTACTTCCGCATCAATCTGCCCACTGTTATCACCCTTGTGCGGCGCATAGAAGCCAGGATGGATTCCACCTGCCGCTAGCCAGTAACGAAGCTCGTAGTTATGAGTTGAGACCGGAAATACCATTCCCATTCTGAACGGCTTGCCCTCTGATCGGTATCGGTCTACCACTGGTTTTAAGTAGTCGGCCTTGATAGGGTGCACCGGGCGGCCGTCAGGCTGCTTAGGAATGTTGGGCTTCATTTCCGCCCAGACTGCATTCGACATAGTGATTCCATTGCCATTCAAGTCCATAGATAACGGTGTCACGATGTGAGCCTCGGTGCCAAAGCCAATGGTCGCAGCAAGCGGCTGGCCCGCCAGCATATGTGCACCATCCAAGTTGCCGTCAATGACGCCATCAAGAAGTACTTTCCAGTTCGCCTGGGCTTCGATCGTGACGTATAGACCTTCGTCTTCGAAATAACCCAGCTCATAGGCAACAGCGATGGGCGCCATATCCGTCAACTTGATGAAGCCGAAGGTCAGTTCGTCTTTTTCGGCTTCACCAACTTCTGCATAAGTGGGCGCAATCAAAAGAACGAGGATGCTTAACAGCGCGCAAACGCGCAGGTAGAAATTCGATCGGTGTAGAGACAACCTGACTCTCCTTTAATAGAAACAAAATGTATTTAGGTACACGTGTTTAGGTACAGGTACTTAGGGAAAGGTCATGCTGCAAACTTTCCCAAAAAAAAAGGCGCTCGGCCCCAATAATTTCTCATTGGGGTCGAGCGCCTTTGCTCGTGAATATTGTCGTTTAAATTAGCTTCCTAAATAGTTATTCAAGAACCGCGCCAAGTTCGAACATTGAGCGAATTTTGCATCAAAGGCCCTGAAAATAAACACCTTTCAATTAGGCCTTCTCGGAACTTGATAATGATGCAACTCGGCATTGGCTTTATTAAGTGCGCTCGGCCCGGGATCGCACGACAATGGTGCGTTTTAGGCGGCGCACTTAGCCAACTGAACTCGGTCGACGCCAATTTCGAGCTTCTTCGAACAAATCAGATCGCGCTGTTTGTTCTGTAAGAGCAGCAAGCCGCTCCGGATCAACGTCAATCGCAATCATACTCAGACACTCATTGATCATGCCTTCAAACTCCTCACTATCAGGTGCCGAGGGGTCAAAACAATGGAAGTCAGCCACATACTGCGGAGTTTGGGAGGCACCAACAGGCATCTCACCCGACAAGGATGGGAGCAATTGCTCAACCGGTAAATCCAAGTAACAAGGCAACGACAGAATCTCTGCGCACTCTCGTCTATTGTTCATATCCGTCAGCCAATCACAGGCGCGCATCAGCGCATAACGCAAGCGTAGATGCTTGTCCTGATGTTGCTCATGCCACGCTTGGGTCACACAAAACACCTTTTCCGGTGCACTGTGCCAGACGTCTATTCCAGCCGCCGCCGTGATACCGGCCCCTTCCTCTAGCGCAATTGAGCCCCACGGCGCACCGGCACAAAAGCCATCAATGAGTCCAGCTTTCAGACTGTCCACTACCTGAGACGGGGGCACAACAATAATGCTGACATCACGATCTGGATCAATATCGCTTTGCCTCAGCCATCGTCGCAACATCAGATTATGGGTTGAGAAGGCGTGGACTACTGCTAGCGTCAACTTCTTATTTTTTTCTTCTAACAAATAGCGTAGCAGCGATGCAGACAAGAGACGCTCGCTGGTAGCAAACTGTTCCAGCGATAGACCCTCCAATAGCCGTTTCGACAACGTAATGGCATTGCCGTTTCGCGACAGCACCAAGCCTGAGATGAGTGGTACACGGATCCCGCTAACACCAAGAGTGGTCATTGCCGGCAAGGGTGCCAACATCTGCGCGCCGTCTAGCACTCCGGTCGCCAATTTGTCCCGAATGTTGGCCCAGGATACGTCCTGCTCAAGTTTGACGTCGACGTTAACCTCGGCGAAATACCCCAACTCCAGCGCCACGATGAAAGGCGCTGCATCCGTCAATTTCAAGTACCCCAGCGCTACACTCGGTCGATTCACTGTGTGATTCATTTGGTACCAATACTCCATTGATCTAACAGCAATTTTGAAACCTCCGTCATTTTCAATCTTCTTTTCATCGCTTCGCCTCGAATGTATTCATGTGCTTCAGATTCTGAAACGCCCTTTGCCTTCATCAACATAGATTTGGCTCGCTCCAGAAGATTACGATCATCAAGCGCAATTTGCGTTTCATGCAGCTGCTGCTTCAATTGCTGAAAATTCCTGAATTGGGCCATGGCAACATCGATCGCCGGCTTTACTTTTGCTGCCTCAATGTCTCCCACCATGTAGGCAGTCACGCCGGCCTCAACAGCCCGGTTGATATAGTCAGGATCCTGCTCCGCCGAGAACATAAGTACCGGCATGGGGTTCATGTGGCTCATAATGGCCAGGCTTTCCAGAAGGTCTCGACTAGGAGATGCCATATCGATGATGATGATGTCAGGTGCTTTATCCGATATTTCCCTGAGCAAACCGACGTGATCTGTCATGACAACGAACGGGTCGAAATACTCGGCACGCAGAAAAGCAGCAACCGACATCCCACGATCCAGGTTATCGTCCACGATCATCACCCGCAGGGCGGCATTGGTCTCTCTCTCGCTCAATTGTTTTCAAAGTCAGACATCTGCAAGAAAGCACCGCAATTCCAATGCCAGTGCAGCCTAAAATTTGGCAATTGTGCTCAGCCAGAATATTGTCGTGTCTGTACCAAAGCTGTCGGCACTGTAATCAGCGGCCTTAAGCTGCAAACTGACTGTTTTATTAACCGGATAATTCAGTACCAGGTCCAGTTCGTCACCATAGTCCGCGCCACCCTCATCCGCACCAAAGGTGTGCCAGGCAACATTCCAACCGACTTTATTAATCTTACCTTTGATTCCGACATACCCGTCATTGATGCCCGCAGCAGGCGTGCCTAAAAATTTGTCACTCCACCCCTGAAACTTGTGCAGGGTTGCCAAGGGCGTCTTAAACCCAACGTTGCCATCGTCACTGCCCAAAACTTCATATCCAAATGACAGGGTCACTTTAGACACCTTGACGTCTGCCTGAACCGAGTAAAAATTTGCTGAATAGTCGAGTGAGCTGTCGCCATAGTCAGATTGCGTGGCAATCATCGCGCTCAGCTTGACCTTCCCGAAGTCGCCTTTGTAACCCGCACCCCAGGTGGACGTTGAATTCGGGGGACCATTCGCATTTTCAAAATCGAGTAGGTAGCCGAAAAACTCTACCCGGTGATCCTCGCCGACTGGGCGACCCAACACCAGAAAATGAGAGTTGCCAAACCAGTCACCAGGTTGCCCACCATCATCAGGCCCAAAAATTCTATTCACATTCCATACGTAGCTGTAGTCAATGGACCAGTCACCGACGGCTGGACGGACTCTAAGCGCGTCATAGGTCTGCTCATTCTGGCGCCAGCCAACACCGCCGACAAAACGCTGCGTGCCATGAAGAATTCTCTGCCGGCCAAAATCAACCATCAGGCCATCGCCCTTATAAGCAACAAATGCTCGATTCAAGTCGAAACCCTCAGGGTCAGCCACCACCGGGAACTGCGTGTTGCCGTTTACCGTGGAGTTATAGTCTTCACTGCCAATCACCGAAACATAATCAGCTTCGAAACCAAGGCTGAACCCGTCACTCTCATTTGACATCCAAGTGAGCCTCGACCGCAGCGTGGATGCGCTTGCATTTTCTGCAGTGCCATCTTGATCAACATCCTCATAGCGGTACCTGAAGTTGAGCGCTGCTTTACCATCGGTAAACTCGTTCACATCCAGCGCACTGACACTGGCCCCTGATGTTAGACCGGCCAAAAAAATCACCAACGCCATCGTTCGTTTCATTTTGTTTTCTCCAAAAAAAATGCCCGGCCCTGCTATATCGCAGAACCAGGCATCTGTGCCTTAAAAATTATTGTATTTTCTTCGCTCTGGCTGTTCTGTGTCCGAACGCGGACACCATCGTGCCAATTTTCTAGAGCGACCGAATACAATGAATACAATATCCATGCCACAAAGGGTTTTTTTAGCTACAGCCTATAAGAACCGGCCACCACTATTGCGACTGCATAAAACCGTTGTCCTCTTTGAATCGGAGAAACGCCTGAATACTGTGCGCTGCTCACCAAACAAGTCACATCACCGTGCGGTTTTTGCGCGCGATTGTGTGCTGATCAACGAAACCAGTTCAGTTTGAGTAATTCCCCTCGATACCATTTAGCGCTGGCCTCTGCCAAAATAAGCCCGACCAGATTGCCTGCCGCCAATCAAGCTACCGATTGATTTAGATATCTACTCCGAGGGCCAGAAAAATGACAGATTATAAAGAATCCGACATCCCCTCTCAGGATGGCAAGACCATCTTAGTGACAGGTGCAAATACCGGCATCGGTTTTGACACTGCGAGAGTACTCGCGAGCCG
This sequence comes from Candidatus Azotimanducaceae bacterium, assembly GCA_051278195.1. Lineage (GTDB taxonomy): Bacteria > Pseudomonadota > Gammaproteobacteria > Pseudomonadales > Azotimanducaceae > JAHRVQ01. Next base: position 11,937 of record JBNMQM010000002.1, on the reverse strand, counting down.
TGGTGCACGAGTTCTCATGGGTTGTCGGTCCGAAGAAAAAGCGCTTGCAGCGATAAGTAAGATCAAAGCAGTAAAGGCCGACGCTGACGTCTCTTGGGTGCCATTGGATCTTACTAGCCTTGCCTCTATTAAGGCCGCTGCTGATATCGTTAGCCAGGAGATCAAACTGGATGCCCTAGTGAATAACGCGGGCGTCATGATCCCGCCCAAGCAGACAACCAGTGATGGTTTCGAACTACAATTCGGCGTCAATCACCTGGGTCACTTCGCACTAACGGGCCAGCTGTTGCCTATGCTCAAAGATCAACCGGGTGCGCGAATTGTTAACGTCAGTAGCCTGGCCCATCGCAATGGCAAAATTGATTACGAGGATATTCACGCGGAGAAAAAATATGATCGCATGGCCCGCTATAGCATGAGCAAGTTTGCCAACATCCTTTTTACCTACGAACTACAACGTCGTCTCCACCAAGTGAACGCGCCAGCGATTTCCGTGGCCTGCCATCCCGGCGGATCAGCGACAGAACTGGGGCGCTACTTGCCACCTTTTCTTAGCCTGTTGCTCACGCCTTTGAACTTGTTCATGAACACGCCAGCCGAAGGCGCTTTGCCGACGCTAATGGCCACCACTGCTGCCGAAGTCCAAAGCGGAGAATACTTTGGCCCCATGAGAATCGGTGAATTGGTTCACTCTGCACACAAGGTGAATACGATTGCAGCTTCAAAAGATGAAGCGGATGCGGCGCGGCTATGGGCGCTATCGACGGAACTCACCGGCGTTGAATACGCCTTCTAGCACGTCGAATTGCTTTACACCTTAATACTACTTCGATCTAGGCACTCGCACAAATTCCCGCGCCCCTTCCTGTAGACCTATGTTGACTCTGTCGGTTTCGGAGTCACCACTGGAGAATAAGCAAAAAAACGCAGGATGTAGCTGCTGAATCATTCGATAGATGTCAAGACCGTCGGCGCCTTCGCCCATTTGCATATCAATAATCACCAGGTCGACTTCGTTTATGGCTCAATCAACATTTGTACGCCTGCCTGGCCATCTGCTGCAGTGATGACTCGATAACCGAAGGCGCCGAGCATTCGAGACGCGAGTTGACGCTGGTTTTGTAAGTCGTCAACCACTAAAATTTTTGCATCGCCGCGATAGTCTACATCCTGTTTGGCTGTCTATTTGGAGTAGATCGATGACACAGGAAAGCGTACGGTAAACGTAGTACCACTGCCGTACTCGATTTCTAACGCAATGAATCCGCCCATGTCTTTGACAACGCCGTAGACCATGACTAAACCTAGGCCGGTGCCCGAGCCTGTGCTTTTCTTATTAGAAAAAAATGACTCGAAGATGCGCTCTTGATTTTCAGGCTCAAGGCCTTCGCCGTCATCGCTGATTCTAATATTTAGGAAGTGCCCAGCAGGGACCTCCTCGAATCCCTTTAAGCTGTGATCTAACGCCTCCGTTGAGGGTTCGATAGTAACGGCGCCGCTTCCGTCTAAAGCTTCAAAAGCTTCAAAAGCTTCAAAAGCATTTTTAACGAGATTGACGAATAACTGATGAAAATGTGAATCGGAGCCGAGGATGTTCGGCATCAGCGCTGCTAACTGAAGGTTCAATGTAACCAACGGATGATCTTTAACGATCTGTTCTAGGGCTGCTGAGCGAACTGCCGACTTTTGTATCTCATCAACATATCGAAGGACTTCAGGGTCAGAGACCTGAGTTCGAATTAAATCGGCATAACCCACCAAAGGCCCGAGAATATTATTGAGGTCAAATAACAGGCGCAGAAGCTCGGGGTCCTCACGCATATTGGCAAAACGATCACTGGTCTCTAGCGGGTCCTTATCGGACGATTGACTAATTACCCTGAATTCCTTCTTAGAGTTTGAGCGGCTTGGGAAAACGCACAATGAGAATAAAACACATTTCTGCGTTGGCCGCTAAACATCTTGCAGCTCCGCCGACGCGCTTTTATTAACAGACGCGCTCTTATTAACAATAGGGAAAAAGGCTTTTCAGCACACCAAAGCAGACTTCCAGCACCAGCATTCCACCGAACCAAGGGTTTCGAACTAAAACGCCTTATAATTCTTATTGTCGATGATCTGAATATGCGCCATGGTTTGCTATGATTGGCGTTAAGTACACTCAGCCCGCAATTCATTACTTACAAGAAGTGAAAAGATAATGTCAGACAAGGACTTACGGAAGTTTTCTAAAAAAGTTGTTGATGGTTATGAACAAGCTCCAAGTCGCTCAATGCTCAGGGCGGTTGGTTTTGATGACGATGACTTCAAGAAACCACAGATCGGCATTGCCTCGACCTGGAGCATGGTCACGCCTTGCAATATGCACATCAACAGGCTCGCCGAAGAAGTCAATAAAGCGACCGATGCAGCGGGCGGCAAAGGTGTGATTTACAACTGCATCACAATATCTGACGGTATTTCGATGGGCACCGAAGGAATGAAGTATTCCCTCGTTTCCCGAGAAGTCATTGCTGATAGCGTGGAAACCGTATCAGGCTGCATGGGACATGACGGCATCATTACAATTGGTGGTTGTGACAAGAATATGCCTGGCCTCCTTATGGGTATGGCGCGCCTTAACCGGCCTTCCATTTTTATCTACGGCGGCACCATTCAACCAGGCCCTAACCACACCAATATCATCTCTGTTTTTGAGGCTGTTGGCGGTCGGGCCGCGGGTACGGTTTCGGACATTGAACTGTTAAACATAGAAGAAACCGCAATTCCAGGACCTGGATCCTGCGGTGGCATGTACACAGCCAACACCATGGCGTCCGCCATTGAAGCAATGGGTATGAGTCTGCCTAACAGTTCAGCACAAGATGCTATTTCTAGTGACAAGGTCGACGATTGTTTGAGTGCAGGCGCGGCCATCATGAACTTGCTTGAAAAAGACATTAAGCCTTCTGACATCATGACTCGTGCCTCTTTTGAAAATGCAATTAAAGTCGTGATCGCACTCGGTGGATCGACCAATGCGGTATTACATCTTTTGGCGATGGCACACTCAATGGACGTGGAACTGGAACTAGACGATTTCACCACGATTGGTAAAAAGACACCCATGCTTGCCGACCTTAAGCCTAGCGGCAAATATTTAATGTCTGAGTTGATTAAAATTGGCGGCATTCAGCCATTAATGAAAACCATGTTAGAGGCCGGCATGCTAGATGGCAGCTGTATGACCGTTACGGGCAAAACACTCGCCGAAAACTTGGCTGACGTAGAACCCTACCCCGATGGTCAGGATATCATTCGCTCGCTCGACAACCCCATCAAAAAAGACAGCCACCTCGTCATCTTAAAAGGCAACTTGGCCCCGCTAGGCGCTGTCGCAAAAATTACCGGCAAGGAAGGTCTTAGCTTTACGGGACATGCGCGCGTATTTGAGTCTGAAGAAGAATGCTTAAAGGGTGTACTTGATGGCACTGTGGTGAAAGGCGATGTACTTGTCATTCGCTACGAAGGACCAAGAGGCGGACCTGGGATGCGTGAAATGTTGAGTCCAACTTCGGCCATTATGGGCAAAGGCATGGGTGAGGATATCGCTCTGATTACGGACGGTCGTTTTTCCGGCGGCTCCCATGGCTTTGTTGTTGGTCACGTGACCCCAGAAGCCAGCGAAGGCGGGCCAATTGCGATTATTGAAACGGGCGACAAAATTTCAATTGATGCGGAAAATAACACAGTCAATTTGGATTTAAGTGATGCGAAAATTGCTGAGCGCCTGAGCAAATGGCGGAAGCCACCGGCTCGTTACACGCGAGGCGTATTAGCAAAATACGCAGCCTCGGTAACATCAGCTTCAGAGGGCGCGGTAACGGACAAGTATCTGTAATTAGAGTGGAGTGAGTTCTAGGCGGACCTAAAATATCCGCCTAGGAAAATGAGCCAACAATCAGATAGTACAAAAAATAATGGATCACATCGCTGGTTTTCTTGGCCGCGCTTTTCACCTGCAACCGCATCATTCATCTCGAGGCGATGGGTGTTATCAGCAACATGGGCACAGTCGCTCTCTGCGCCTCTATTGATATCGTCATCACACTATTGCCGATTATTAGCGGAAGAATGAATTATCCCGTTCTTTACGGTAAACGCCTTCAAGCTGGTTCAGACACCACACAAAATTCGTCAGTTTAGATGGTTAGATTACTGCGGCATTGGAAGTCTTGTGCTGGTAACTGTAAGCCGCGTTATGTTGCACAACCAGCAAGACATTATCGTTGGATTGCTAAGCCTTTTCACGGCGATTTTACTCTCTGTTCAATTATGTTTCTGGCAGAGTTGGAAGACGAAAAAAGACCCCTTACTGTGGTCCCTACACCTAAGCACTATCTGGATACTATCTGGCTACTGATCAACCCTCGACCCGATGGCCTGGCGGGATAAATCCTCGCCTAATCAACAAACGCTACGGTCAACAGAATCACACTGTTTCTAATTCCCTTGCGATGATCGAGAAGCGCAGCCACCTACCCGGCCCACCTCCCCAACCAAAATACCTTCTCAGTAACCAATCCAAGTGTCTCTAGACTCGTGGATCAGTGGTATATTCAAACACTGAGCAGCCAATACCCACATACTCTGCCTCCTAGCTTTTGACCCAAAAACCCAACCGGGACGAGTCAGTCGCTGATAACATAGGCCATGAATTGGATGTTGCTTTAACTGCACATCAGGACAGCCTTGCAAAATCTTGGAGCACAAGAAAAACAAATGAGCGAAGAAATCGAAAAGCAACCAGAAACCACAAACGACACTGAGATGGAAGCTGGGCCTGAAAAGAAGAAGCCCAGCGTTATTGGTCGCGCGATTTTTCTCGTCATAACAGCTCTGTGCTTCGCTTACCTTTACTACCGGCTCAACGGCGCGGCCGCTCGCGAAGGTCTTGATCTAGTCGAATATATGTCGCAGGTGTTCGCCAACGTAGACTGGATACCCTGGCTGGCATTGATGATCAGCTACTCACTGTTCTATTTCGCCATTGATACGCTGGTGATTACCAAAGCCTTAAATTGGTTTATCGCCGATATCAAATACAAAGACATTATGCCGATCCGTGCCAGTGCCTACATTATCTCAATTTTTAATGAGCAGATTGGCAAGGGCGCGATGGCCTACTATCTGAACAAACGCGATCAAATACCGGGCTGGGAAGTCGGCTCGGTTATGCTTTTCGTGATGTTCTGCGAGGTTTACTACCTACTCGTTTGGGCTACTGTAGGCTTTGCCGTAGGCGGCAATTCATTACCCGATGTATTCGGCTTAATCCCCTATATTGCCGCCATAGCGACTATTGTTCTGGTGCTATGGATAGCCTACTTTCAGGGCGCTATCCTACCGAACAACAAATTACGTGAACGACGCGTGCTGCACGCTTTTCGTCTCGCCAAACCTTGGCATTATGGCGCCTTCTTCTTACTACGCTCACCAGCGCTGTTGGGTGCGATTGTTGTGTACACAGTCGCGCTAAACCTCTTCGGTGTTGAGGCATCCTTCTTGACCTTGTTACCTTTCTTGCCCGTCATTTTCTTTGCCGCTGCGGTCCCGACGCCTATGCGCGCTGCTGCAATTACTTTTTGGGTCATTCTGTTCCCAGACAACGAAGGACAGATGGCCGCGTTCGGTTTCGTTCAGCATAATTTCTTTATTCTGTTTAACGCTGCTATCGGCTTGGTGTTCTGGCGCAAAGCACAAAGAGATCTGTTCGGCAAATAGCGGCGGCGCCCGCTTGCACAAAGTGGGCTAATTATTTTTGTTCAGCGGGCAAATATTCCAATTCACGTTGCACCTGTCCGCTGGCTATTGCCTCATTCAGGTCTGAATATTGGTCTGCTGAAAGCGTATAGTTAGCCAGTCGTGGATCATCAGCAGCGATTCTGTAGGATCGAAATACCGCAGGCGTTGGTCCAAACGAACTCTTCAATGTCCATGGTGAAATGTACTCCCACACCACCTTGTGCTTTTGCGTCACTTCCATCAGACGGCCACTTGCACCTTCGGTAATCAGAGTATTGCCATTGGGTAGTCGCTCACAGCCACTGACCATAAAACTGTAGAACGCTAATACCGTCGGAGCTGAGTAGGACCAAACGAACGCCAAAGTGTCTGGGTTAATTTCTACAATTCGGGAAAAGCCCGGACCTCGCTTTCTGTGACAGCCATTATCGAAGACCAGAATATTGCCGTTGTCCAACATCTGAGCATTGTGTTGGTGGGATAATTCGGCAGGGCCCCACACTTTAGGATCATGATCCTTATTGATATGACTGCCACCCCAGCGCCATTTAACATCGCCGCTTTTTCCATCGACGATGATCACGGTACTGGTTAGACGGAGACTCATTAACCAATCGCCATTCTTCAGAACTTCTATCGAATTCGAATGAGTCCATTCTTTGTGACTTTCGAGGGGACAAATAATTTCCTCTGCAAAATCTAAATGTTCCCAGGACAGCCACTCTCGAATCAGATTGCCATCAGGATCAATTTCACGAACGACATCTCCCCACATCAACTCGGGGTCCTCTTCATGGCTATGTCCGCCTCGAACTTGTTCACAGAAAGCAGCGGGCATTAACTCCCAAGCCAAATAGACGGTATTGCCGTTCTCTAACCTGTAATAATCATGATGCTGATGAATGTCTCGATGTTCCCACACGGTTTTTCCTGCTGGATCTAGCTCTAGCATTGCGCCCGCAGAACCACCGATTTTTTCTCGTCCGCCGGCATCCTCTGACGGTAACGTTTGTATCAGCAAATTGCCATTGGCCAGAAGCTTTACATGCTGAATGCCCTCATCATGATGCCATTGGTGGACGATCTGCCCCTCCATATCAATGATGGATGCATGGTGTCCCCGCACGGAACAAAATAAAGTGTATCCAGGATAAGCGCCGTCTTCACTATAGGTTAGCCCTATGGGGCGATGTGATAACCAAGCCATAACATTTTCTCTAGATTTTGCTTTTAAAAAAGAGAGCATCAAACATACATCATCATGAAGATGAAGATGAAGATTAAGAATACAGAAGATGTCTACTCGGGTTACCGATTCGATATTGGTCGATTTGAAGACAACGGCTGGTACAACAATAATCGTTTGCACCACGGATTCCTAGAGGGGCGCGTTGCTCGCTGATCTGACGTTACTCACAGCCTCTTGTTAGCTTAACACGGCCCCATCGAACCCACCTCGGATTAGTTTTACCTGACGCACAAAGCCAAGCCCCAAACGCAGCTGTTAGGGTAACCAACGATAAAGGCTGCCGCTGTATTGTCCCAGGCCAGTTCTACCAGCGCCTGACCAGCGTGATGGTGCACAACCTGTTATTTTGCAGCGACCCGACTGAGGACGTCAGCCATATTCTGTTTACCGGCCCTCACCTTAATCTAAGATTAGGTGGCAACATCTATCAAGATCAACTGAATACCGGGTCAGCGCTTGCCGGATCGCTGAATCACCGATTCAGTTCCAATCAAAATACAGGGTAGTCACGGTCAGTTCGCGGGGATCCCAGTTGAAACACTGTCAGAGGATTCCAAGGGGCGCCCTACCCGACCGATGATGCTAACTATACAAGACAGTACCTTGATGCCAGTAGCGTCGGCTAATGAACCTTCGCGCCGCATTGACAACCGACCGCTGACGAACAAAATTAGGCCGTTGAGCGATCTAAAGAAGGGGGAGCGTTGTCTGTCTTTGAACGACGAATTATGATGTTCCGCTGTCATGTAACCTCTCCAGTATCCTTTAACGTGATATCGCGAAGTGCGCCCTTGTTAAGATCATTGCTCGCAATGACCAAGCAACTCAGTCTTGGCTTGCTACTGCTAGCCATTGGCGCTCCTGCGGCCGCAATTCAAGCAATCGACTCAATTGTGACCTCCCAAAAAATTAACAATGGTCAGGGCTTCACAGCGAATTCAGCCCCGGGTGGTGCCGCGCCATTTGGCACTCCTACAGATAGTTGGACGGTGACCTTTACCGGCAATGACGATGATATCGATACCGTTCGTGTCGGTGGTATTGATTATGAGTTTGTCACCTTGGCCGATGAACTGAGATTGCGACGAGAAGATAATCCCTCGGTTAGCGGTGAAAGGGACTTGGTATTTTGTCGAGGCAACCCCAATACCGGTACTAACACAATTCCCTGCGATGGCTCAACGTTCACTGATATGGAGACCATCTTGCTCGGCCGATCGGTGAACTATGGCACCGACAACGTCTTTTCTAATGTTAGCGGTAACAGCAACAACATTGAGCGTATCGACTATATCTACAAAACCGGCATTTCAATTAACGCCGCGATTGCCAGTGACATCGGTTTTGTCGTCTTGGAACGCGGAGGCAATGATCAATTTAAAATCGGCGCGATTCTAACCGTCGACGCAAACTATAACCCGACATCCATTGGTACGTTGGTTACGGTCAATAACAACTCTCATTGGGGCGCAAGCGGATTCAACTATGACTCGGTAGTATTTCGCCGAGACCCTGTGGATACTGAATATCGGCCCTCCTCAGATCTCGGTTCCCAAAACATCGAGGGTGTTTTCATCACCTTCGCAGACCTAGGGCTATCCTCTGGCGACCAATTTTTTGGTTATGCGCTCTTTGCCGACGATGTTGATAATGATGACGACCTCGAAGACCACACGACCTTCCCCTTGGCGAGCGGCAACGGTCTCGATCTGGTGGAAGGTGGCGGGTTCTTTCAGCGATCCGACAGCGCGACAGATTTCGTCGATATACAACTAACAAAAGTGGCGGTCACACCCACTGTTGCACCTGGCGCGGAAGCGATTTTTACAGTGGTGGTGGAAAATCGCACCCAAAATCGCGTGGTGGTAGATGCAGACTTCACAGATGCATTACCAACAGAATTTTCCAATATCCGGTGGACCTGCCAAGCCTCCGGATTTTCGTCGTCGTGCCTTAGCGGCACTGTGGCAGATAATGGCAGCCCGTCGAGTCAACAGGGCCCAATTGTCGGCAACACGATTACAGACGAGTTAGATATTGGGATTGGCGGTTCGGTGACCTATGTGATTCGAGCGAGCCTTTCCGGCTCTGCGTCAGGGTTGATTGATAATACCGCAAACGTTGTGGCCGGACCGTCGCAGACTGAAATTTCTGCGAGCAATAACACTGATGTGGCTACCGTGACCGTTCAAGCACCAGCGAGCGGTGACAAGCTGCTTTACTTGCACACTGATGGTAATGACGTCAGAAAAGAAATCAGCCGTGTGCCTGTAGACTCTAATACTGAAAATGAGTCGATTAATGACGGTGCTACCGAGACTTGGTTAACGGATCCAGACATCGTCGGGACGGTGACCATAAGTGGGCCTTTGGGTTTGTACGTCGCCGCCAGAGCGCGTGACGATGCAGGTACACGCACCATCGATTTTATTCTTAATCGAGTTGCCTCAGCCGGCAGTGGTGCAACAACGCAGATCGCAACTGCCACTACCACCTTCAATTTTACAGACACCTCCACGGTGGTACTACTGACCCCAACAGTGACGATGTCGGTTACAACGCCTTTCGATATCAACCCGGATGATCGGCTCGAACTGTTGATAAGCCCATCTGGAGACGACGGAGACCGAATCTATATCCACGAGCGAAGCTCGAGTGCCCAAGCAGATATGTCTCGTATAGAAATACCCACGACGACGGTTATTGCCGTTGATAGCATCAGCTTTAGCCCGACCGCGCCTGCTCCCGGAGATGATGTCACCATTACTGCGGTGGTCAGTGACCCGTTCGGAGAAGACGATATTACTGCTGCGACATTCGATTGGTTCAACTCTGATGGCGTACTGGTGTTGAACGATCAAGTGATGAGCGAGGTCACTGAGGTTGTTGACGAAGCAAACACCAAGACTTTTGCGTTTATCTACACGATTCCAGATGCAGGCACGAGTAATGGCAATTGGCGCGCTAATGTCACCGCTGTTGAAGGTTTTGAAGAAGTGCCAATCACGCATACTGCAAGCAAGGTTGTAACGGTCGGTGCACCGTTGCCACCGAGTCTTACCGTGGTCAAATTTGTTAATGGTGTTCCATCGACAGGCCTCGCGCCAGGTGCGTTGCCCGTGTATCAGATGACGGTCACTAACAACGGTCCTGGACCTGCTACAAATGTGGTACTCACGGTTGATATCGGCCAGTTCGTTTCATTTGGTGTCGACTCACAGAGCGGTGAACCTTTTACGTTTCTAGATATTGGTACCGTTGGTTTGCCCACCAACTTTATGGGCATACCCGAAGTCTCGATAGGCAATGGAGCGTATGAATCGGTACCCAGTACGCCAGTCTTCAATCCTGAAATCACCAACGTGCGAATTCAAATGAACGGCACTATGGAGGTTGCCGCGCAATTTAGACTGATCTATCAAGGCCTAGTCGAGTAACAAACTATCCTCCTACCGAGAAGCCTTTGGCCTAACTATCTCGCCCGAACCACGTATATCCACGCAGTGTTAGATTGTTCGTCCGACCCTACTTCATACTTCAACATGATCGCTGCGCGAGCTGCCGCCCGCCGCCCTGGATCAACTTCACGTAACGCCCGTAATTGGTAGACCGAGTCACCAACCCCCAGCCTTATGTTCGGATTCGCTGTAACATTTTTCTGCTCACTATGCGCTAGTTGAGGACCTCTTCCGCGGGTTCCTCCCGCAGTGGTCAAAACAGCAGCGCATGACACTGACCGTCGCTTGTATTAGTGCCATGGACGGGCTGGCGTTGCAGTACTTGGTCATGCAGAACAAAGCCGTTTGCGAACCAGCCCTCGCGCTGAACGTTAGAGCCCTGCCGCTGTTATGCGAAAACCCACCGGCGCAGTCTGCATAACTTGACCTCTGGCCATAACCTTCCCTAGGCTATCCCACGAACTATCCAAAGTGGATCCGCGCCTCCGGGTGATCTGTCTACAAATGTGATGTCTTTAAAGTGATCGCCCCGGTGCATGTAACTCATCACCAACTGACAGCGCTCCGCCGGAGTGAGTGTCTGGAAGGCGTAAATGGCTTTGGTTGGAAACAAGCGATGCGACATAGCGACGATACATTGACCACCGGGTTTGAGGACACGTGATATCTCTGCAAACACATCGAATGGGCTTGTTAGATATTGAATGGAAACGACAATCATCACCGCATCGAAGCTCTCATCGGCATAAGGCAGCTGCGGATTGTCATTTAGGTTTTGCACAGTCGAATCAGTGAGTCGTGGGTTATTTACCAGTTCTTCCTCGTTCATGCCCAGGCCGCTTACTCGGCTATATTCGACGGATTCAGGTAGATGTGAGATCCAGGATGACATCAAATCCAACAAGCTATCACCGGTGCGCAACACTTCTTCATAGTAGGTCGTGATGGCTCGAATCGTCGCGTCATCAATATGTGTGGTTAAACGCGGCACTTGGTAGAAAAGCTCATCCGGTGACTCATCCTGACGTCTGAAGAACTGCTCCGGTGGTTCATTACTCATATGTGTTCAGCCATTCATTTAGTTGTGATGATCCAATAATACTGTCTCGCCGGCTCGCCCGCACGGGTCACGTCAACGCTGAGTTCAAATGCAGCACAGACAGAACGTTTCTTGAAGATCAACGCTACCACGTGTCAGCCAGCAGATCATCATCATGGCAAGCGCGATGGACAACCCCTAATTGACGGGGCGTACTTGCACTTTGGAGTGCTTTTACGCGTGGAATGGTTGAAATCGCGCGCAACCATCACGGGATCGTTAGATCCCCTTGGGTGCTCAGGTCTCATAGTCATTTCGTTCGGAGGTTTGCTCTGATAGATACTGGACGAATTCCCATTCAAAACCGCACCCATCATAAAAGTAGGCACGTTCCCGGTAAGGATGTT
>JBNMQM010000001.1:0-435099 GCA_051278195.1 Candidatus Azotimanducaceae bacterium | reverse complement strand
GAACAACACAAAGCCTGCCTTTAGGTCACGGATAAAATCAGTGACCGTCGCGGCCAAGCGAATACCTTTTTTCTAACATTCCACACAGCCGTGATTGGCGCAATGGCAACGATTTATAGTGAGGGGGCATCGGTGCAATAGAAAAACGTTTACCTGCCTCACCGATTTACCGAGCGGAATGGACGATGTTGAAAGGAGGCAAAGACTGGAAAGTCTACATGCCACTTTCGATAGTAGAGACGACTCTTCCCATCGTCTTTGCGGTTATTGACCTGTGCCTGTTTGCCTGATTTCTTCGTGTCATGTAAACCAGCTAGGCCAATCACCCGCAGAAGAAATACTTTGCGCCGCCTGCAAAGCCACGAGGAATGCTACAATAGAATTTTTAGTCTCGGTAATTAGTATGTTAAGCGTCAATGAATACTTCGAAGGCAAGGTGAAATCGATCGGCTTTCAGACCGAGGTCTTGCCTGCCTCGGTAGGCGTCATGGCCATCGGTGAATACACCTTCGATACGAGCCAGAAAGAGACCATGCAGGTTGTGAGTGGAAAGCTCACCGTCAAACTCCCCTCGAGCGATGAGTGGCAGGATTATCTAGCAGGTGACAGCTTTATTGTTGAAGCGAATCTGGCGTTCGATCTAGTGGTAGATGTTGAGACGGCTTACCTCTGTATCTATGGTTAGGGCGTGACCGGCGGACTTGCCACCGTTCTAGTGACGCCGTCACTGGTCGTGAACGGGCCGCCTGACAAAGCAATGATGCGAGCTTGAACGCGAAACCGAACCCCGCCGATTTCAAGATCAGAGTGTTCAGGACGAAGTAGTTTTATCTCATCTCGCTGAATTTGAGGTAGCAGTCGGGCGTAATCAGTCGGCTCAGAGCTGACCAAATGCCCAGAATGCCACGCTCCTTTTATATTCTGAAAATAGAGTGCGGTGTTTTGATTAAGCATGCCTCCATGACTCAGCACAACAAACTCTTCTATCGCATCGCCGTTTAAGTCTTGTTGAAAAATCATAGCCCGAAGACTGTTGCCTTGCCGGCTGCTCCCTTGAATAACCTGCCCAACGCGACCTAAAAATTGTCGTTGTAGCAAGGTCTTGATTGCATCCGGCAACTCAAGTGACGCGGGATGTTTGACTAGCCACTGGTCAATGTCGACGGACTCAATCTGCAGGCCGCGGCGGGAGTAATCCATTTTCCAATTGGCGACCAAATCAGGCTGTATTGTTTCGTATTCTGCCACCAGCGTCTCATAGGCTTCATAACCAGGAGCACCCAGGTCTTGGCGGAAATAGCGCACGTCCAGATCATCAATCTTGACTTCACCGGACTCAAATCGCGCCAGTTGATTCGCTAAAGTGATTTTTCTAAAGTCGATGATCGGACTACTAATCACCAGCACTGTGACAAGCAGAGCAAGGCCAATTCGAATGTTTATTGGGCCCAACAAAGTAGTCCACTCTGCGCGTTTTTTCATCAATGCCCACAAATAGCAAACTGCAAAAACTGACAAGGCCAACCATACCGTCAGACCGTAAAGTCGTGGCACCGTAAATCCGTGCTGAGCAATGCGCATTAATAGGCCAGACAGCGCTAGAACAGATAACACCGGCAACGTCATCAAGCCAGCTGAAACAAACCAATGCATCCCTGACGAGTAAGCTGTGTCGCCCCGCCCATCCTGATAAACCGCATTGAGAAAAAACAACATTGATGCCAGCAACCACAGCATCAACGAAGTACCCACATTGGTATTCCACAGAACTTCGAGCCCGACAAACAGCAGACTCAGCAGAAACGACAGAGACAATAATGTCAGCACCGGCAACAGTAACCGCAGCAATCCCTGCAGCAATCGCGCAATACTGTCTATCACGGCACTCAGTTCACGAAAAATCACCACGCCAAGCCCAAACGAAAAGCCAAAGAGAGGAAACAAAAACCAATCTCGCTGAAACAGATAGTCGAAGAACTCGATGCCTATCGCGCTAAATAGCGAGCGCCACAGCAACAACAATAACGACACCGCCGCCATGAAAAGCAGCGCCAGAAAAGTGACCAAAAAATTACGCCAGGAAAGAGAGAAAAATACACTGTAGGAAAACGGCAAGGTGGAAACACGTTGCTGTATGTACATGATGGCCTTAAAACCAGCTATGACCATCGCCAGCGTAAAAACCCAGATTAAAGCGCCGCCTTGATAGCCATCACCCGGCGTTAGTTGGGTGCCTAGATAAGCTGCCAGCAGCATCACGCACAGCGTAAACCCAGCAACGTATTTTAGCAGCGACCGGACATTGTCCTTCTCTAAGGCCAACAACAACATAAATGGAAAAATGATCGCAGCGGCCCACAACGGCAACGAGTAGAGATCTGTCCCATCGCTCCAGACTTTGTGCTCTTCCAACCGGTAAAGGCCTAACAACAAGCCACCCTGAAGCGTCGATATCATGACCAAAAGGCGGCTTGAAAAAAGATTATTGTCGCTTAACATAGACACAACTCTGTATGGGCTTCCTCATCTTAGACCGTGGAACTCACCCAAAGCGATGGGTAATCGATTCTCCATACTCACAGGCACAAGCCTTTAATTTTGAACCGACCCTATACAGTGTTTCATGACTGTGGCAGTTTAGCCCGTAGGGTCAGGCATCACATAGAACCCGCTCTAATAAAAAGGAAATATGATGAACCTCTGCAGTTTTCTAAGAACGACCGCCAATATAGCTCTAAGCACAGCCGTGATTCTGCTATGCAGCCTAAATAGCTATGCCGAAGGGCATTCTGAGGCGCATACCAAATCAGAATTTAGCATGGGTAACGGCACGAAGAACTGGATTGATGTCGCCGGTGTCACTCGCAATGGTTCAGTGCTCAACTTCCCTGAAGTTCAAATTGATGGCAACGGTTGGCTAGTGGTTCATCCATTCGAAAACGGCGCTGCGAACGGAGACAAGTATGTTGGCAAAACCTATGTCGAGAGTGGTAAAAATACGGATGTCGATATTGATGTGCTTAAAGGACTCACCGAGGGCGAGATGTTTATCGTAATGCTCCATCGCGATCTGAACGAAAATAAGCAACTCGATTTCATATTTATTGACGACACTAATGTCATGGACCGGGCGGTATTCGAAGGTCCCCGAATGATTGGCCATGCTATTCCGGCGCCGTGATGCGCAGTCGGAAATAGCGACTCATAGCCTTCGATTTAAAACAGGTGAAGAACATCAAACAGAATCCCTTGTTGCTCCGAGTTCTCTCGGGGCATCCTGCTTTTTTTGCTACAGGCCTTTATTTTGTCGCATCTTCAATAGGCTTGGTTTACTCGTGGGCATTCTTGCGTGGTTTCGGTATCAACGTATTTCACTATGCAGAACCTAGCGACTTCCTTCTCGCATCATTGAAAGAGCCGCTCACCTGGCTGCTCACTATCCTGGCACTGCTACTGACCTTACTCGACAACGCCTTGAGCCGCCACGTCGAGCAGAAAGGCCCGAGCCGTTTTTTTGGCTGGTACACAAGTGAGCGCTATCGACAGTACAATTACGTCACAACCGTTGTGGCGATCATTGCTTTCCTTTTTTTCTATGCTTCCGCAGCAGAAATGAAAGTTCGCGACGGAGAAGGGGATGTCGTGACTGTCCACGTCGCAGATGGATCGCCGCCCAAGCAACTCATTATGCTAGCGACAACCGTAAAGTTTCTGTTCTTTTATGACCATACAACGCAGCGAATCGACATCCACCCGATTGAGAGCGTAATGATGCTCTCCGCCACCTCACCAGACCCTTCAAAAGACCCTTTACAAGACTCTTCTCAAGACTCTTCACAAGATAAGGCAGCAAAAAAACCTCAGCCAGAAGAGGCGACGTTAGAAGCAGCACCCTGACCACGCTATCGAAGCTCAGCCTTTCTTCTTTGCCATTGAATCAATGAAACCTATCAGTGATAACGTTTCAGCTGGATCCATTCGGCCCACGGGTGAGTTACTGTAGGTCGACGCGATGACTTTATCGCCTCGCAGAATAAACTCAGACGGCTGAATGTGATCACGGCGCTCATCCCACCAGGCACCAATCGCATCGCCATCAGCACGGGTCATGCCATGAGCCACGGGGAAATTAAGGGACGCTGCAATCTCTAAAGTCTTCTCTTCGTTATCTACCGTGCCCGCAAAAATGCTGACCCCGAGGGCCTTGAATGCCTCGAGACGTTCTTCGTAGCCGGCTAACAGACGGCGACACCAGGGTCACCAGTGACCGCGATAAAACAGAATCACGCTGTAGGTGGAGCCAAGATCAGCGGGGAGAGATAGCGCCTCGCCTCCCGCTATGTTGAGAGACAGCCTGGGAAACACCGAACCCGGAGTTAGTTGAATAGCCATTTGCATTCCTCCTGCTTGACATAGAAAACGACCTTTGATTGTACTAATAGTACTCGTGCTGCTGGGCTGTGTGTTTGAAAATCATTCGCCTCTATTTCGGCTAGCCGCCTAAATAGTCAGTCACGTCCTCTATGCCCATTTTTTGCAATGCCGAATCGTACGGAGCTTGATTGCGCGCCAGCGTTCCCGGATCAACTCGCTGCAGGGCCTTGATGCTGGTGACCACAATATAAGGCATATCAAACACAATGCTCTCATCTCCCGCTTTTTGCCAGTGCTCTGTGGCGCCAGATACATCACCAAGAAGGTTGTCATACACGCCCATTTGATGGTGCAAAACGGGTAACCCGATAGGAAAATCATTGAATAGCTGCGAGCTCGGCCTAGCAAGCTCCAACAAATCGCCTGAGGGCCATTTTGGACGATGGCAGCTGGATATAAAATTTCAAAACCTGACATCGCGTCTTCATATCTACCAGCCATCAAAAGCATTTTAGCCCGAGCAGTTAATATTGTGGCGCGAAGGGATTCATCGCCATTATCCTCGGCTGGCGCTAACGCCACATCATACTGTTGTTCAGATTCAGCCCAAAACCCCAGGCCATTTTTGTAGGTGCATTTAACCACGTCAACCCAGGCGGCAAAGCTTTCTGCCAATGGCGTGAACCCGGAAATGTCAGCAAACATGACGGCACAATTAAATTGCTCTAGCCCTGCTGCATCCGCGAACTTGCCGTCAGAGACATTCTCGATGATCAACTCTGGGAGAAAGCGGGCGTAAACATCTACTTTCTTTTTTTCGGACGGTGCCGCCATAGTTTCTACAGCCTGCTAGTTAAAACCCAAAATGCGCACTTTGATACTACCCAAGTCTAACGGCCACTATTCAATTCATTGACTAATGGCTAGAAGGACGGGCAGACAAACAGTTGGACGAGGGGATGAACAAGTGTGTTCTATTTCAGGCATCCAGAGCACTGAATATGAGCGCTATCTGTCTCCCAGGCCGATACACATTACGCAGTGAAGATAGAGCGGGTAGTGTAGAATAGACTTGTCGCTCTTTGACATGTTAATCCTACCGGAGTCCCTATGACGATTCGTGTTGCGCTCAATCACAACACACATTACAAGTTCGACCGCCTGGTCAATTTGTCAGCACATGTTGTCCGCCTTCGTCCGGCTGCTCATTGCCGCACGCCCATCCATAGTTACAGCCTAAAGGTCATGCCAGAAACGCATTTCATCAATTGGCAACAGGATGCGTTTGGCAATTATTTAGCTCGACTGGTCTTTCCGGAAAAAACCGACCATTTTTCAATTGAGGTCGAAGTTATCGCCGACATGACGGTGATAAACCCGTTCGACTTTTTCCTAGAAGAATACGCCGAGGAGTTTCCTTTCGCCTATGATAGGCAACTCAAAAAAGAACTCACACCGTACTTAGAAGCCCAAGAACACGGCGTGCTTTTTGACCAGGTCATTAAGACGGTGCCTCAGAACAATCAACGCACGATCGACTTTCTGGTCGCAATTAATCAGATTGTTCAAACAAAGATTGCTTACAGCGTGCGCATGGAACCCGGCGTTCAAAACCCGGAAGACACCCTTAAACTTGCCGTTGGTTCTTGCCGGGACAGCGCTTGGCTGCTGGTCCAAATGCTGAGACACCTCGGTCTTGCCGCACGGTTCACCTCAGGATATCTGGTGCAGCTGACCTCCGATGAAAAATCTCTGGATGGCCCGAGCGGACCGGAAGCTGATTTCACCGATCTGCACGCCTGGTGTGAAGTCTATTTGCCCGGCGCAGGATGGGTTGGCATGGACCCAACGTCGGGTCTGTTTGCCGGCGAGGGACATGTTCCCCTTGCTTGCACGCCAGACCCAAGCTCTGCAGCACCAATCGAGGGCGCGACAGACCAGTGCGAGGTCACTTTCGACTTTAGCAATACCGTGACCCGCTACCACGAAGACCCGCGCGTCACCAAACCTTACACCGATGATGAGTGGATGAATATTGTTGCGCTCGGCGATCAAGTCGACGAAGTGCTCAAAGACAACGATGTCAGACTGACCATGGGCGGTGAACCAACCTTTGTCTCGATAGACGACATGGAGTCTGAGCAATGGAATACCGGGGCACTGGGCGCCGACAAACTGAGCCTGTCGAAAACATTACTACTCAAACTGCGCGATCATTTTGCCCCCCAAGGACTATTACATTACGGCCAGGGTAAGTGGTACCCAGGAGAAGAAGTACCGCGTTGGGCTTTGGGCGTCTTCTGGCGCAAAGACTCGGAGCCTCTTTGGCATACTCCAGAACTTTTGGCGCGAATAGATCAAGACTACGGTCACAACACTGAAAACGCCCAGGCGTTCATCACACTATTAACAAAGGCGCTGGACCTGCCCGCAAAGTATGCTCAGCCAGCCTACGAAGATGCCTTGCACTATTTGATGCAAGAACAAAAACTGCCCGACGATTTTGAGTTAACACTCGCCAATGCGAAAGATGATGTAGAGCGCAAACGGTTGGCTCGACTGTTGGATAAAGGCATGGCGGAAGCGACCGGATTTTGCCTGCCATTGCAGTGGAATAGCGATGTTAACCATTGGCAATCCTGCTCATGGTCTTTTCGACGCGGCAGACTCACCTTGATTCCAGGTGACTCGCCCATGGGCCTTCGTTTGCCACTGGGCGAACTAAGCATGGGATCAGATGACGACTATCCAACGGAACGCGACCCATTCGAAACCCGGGACCCATTAGGTGAACAGGCAGACCTACAAGCACAGTATGATCAGCGTACTTCGACGACCGCAAGCAACCCAGAAACAAAGATCGCCACTGCTCAAAAGTTAGTTCGCACCAGCCTTTGCATAGAAGTGCGCGATGGCAAGGTTCATATCTTTTTACCCCCCATCACCCATCTTGAAGAATACGTCAATCTCATTAGCGCCATCGAGAGTGTCGCAACAGAATTAGCTACGCCCGTGATCATAGAAGGCTATGAGCCACCGAAAGATCCTCGCATGCAAAAGCTACTGATCACACCAGACCCTGGCGTCATCGAGGTGAACGTGCATCCCGTCAAAACTTGGCGAGAGCAAATCGCGAACACCACAGAACTCTACAAATCAGCACGTGAGTCCCGCCTTGCTGGCGAAAAGTTTATGGTCGACGGACGACACACCGGTACAGGCGGCGGCAATCACATTACGCTGGGCGGCCCAACGCCAGAGGACAGCCCAATCCTCCGCCGACCCGATATTCTGCGTAGTTTTGTCACCTACTGGCAACATCATCCAAGTTTGTCGTACTTGTTTTCTTCAGCCTTCGTCGGTCCCACTAGCCAGGCGCCTCGGGTAGACGAAGGGCGTGACGAGTTGCTCTACGAACTTGAAATCGCGTTTGACCAAATGCCCGACGGCATGACAGATAAACCCTGGTTGGTTGACCGCATCATGCGCAACCTGCTGATCGACATTACCGGCAATACTCACCGGGCCGAGTTTTGTATCGATAAACTCTACTCTCCAGGTACCGCGACTGGCCGCCTCGGAATTCTTGAATTTCGTGGCTTCGAAATGCCTCCTCATAGTCGCATGGCACTACTGCAAGCACTGCTGATTCGCGCACTGGTCGCTCGTTTTTGGCAAGAACCGTATAAGAAGCCTTTGGTACGCTGGGGAACACAATTGCACGACAAGTTCATGCTGCCGCATTTCGTTTGGCAGGATATACGGGAAGTGGTGCAAGATCTTCAGGCGCATGGATTCCCGTTCGAACTCAATTGGCTGCTGCCGTTTCAAGAGTTTCGTTTTCCTCACTACGGCCGGGTCAAGATCGATAGCATCGAATTAGAACTCCACTGGGCGATTGAACCTTGGCATGTTTTGGGTGAAGAAATTGGCAGCTTTGGTACTGCGCGCTACGTCGACTCTTCGGTCGAACGACTGCAAGTTAAAGTCACCGGCATGACCGAAGGCCGCTATGTGCTCGTGTGTAACGGACGACGTGTACCGCTGGCCGCAACCGGCAAACAGGGCGAGCATGTCGCGGGTGTTCGCTATCGAGCATGGGCACCACCGTCTGCTTTGCATCCGACAATGGGCGTGCATACGCCTTTGCATTTTGACCTGATCGACACATGGAATGGCCGTTCAATTGGTGGTTGTTCGTACTATGTCTCGCACCCCGGCGGCCGAAGTTACGACAACTTCCCAGTCAATGCCTTTGAAGCGGAGTCGAGACGCATATCACGCTTCTCGGACACTGAACATACCCAAGGGGCCTATGGAGAACCAGACCCATACACTAACCCCGGCACTCCGCCGCCGCGATTCAGCGGTGACGCGCTAAGGGAGTTCTTTAAGTCACCGCCACGGCCCATGAGCCCACCGCCGGAAGAAGCGCCCGATGAGTACCCGAACACCTTGGACCTTCGTCGTGACAGAAAGAATTAATTCCAATAACCGCTAGGGCGCATCTTGAGATGGGCCCTGAGCTGATAAATCAGCCTCAAAACTGGCAAGTCAAAAGCCTTACGCGACACGGTGAAGTATTGGACTGCTTAACAAGCCACTGCGCGTAGCGCTAATAACATTGCCCAGGACAGCAGCAATCTTTGGCTGCTGGTATTAGATGCGAAACCAGCTGCAATTATCCAGTCTGCTGAAACACCGGCCAGGTGGTAACGATCTGATTGTCGCTCACAACCACAAGATCACCAAATTGCAACATCACAAACTCGCTTTGAGTTGGACGGAAGAACACGTAGTCATCCACCTGTAAATCAACTTTGTTGGAGGTTGTGTATGGGCTTTGATTGGTACTTTGATAAATAGGGTCTGGCACACCGCCAGGAGATACTACCCGCGCCTTCCAGTAGCCACCATAGATGTAGTAGATACGCTGCATATTCGGATTCCACAGCGGCAATAATTTGGCAATTGCTGGGTCACCGGGAATTCTGAGCTCATCGTAGCGTTTTAGTATGGGGCTCGCGATAAATAGAGCGGCTAAGTTTTGGTCCAGATGATAAGTATCAAAGTCAGTAGGCTTGACGATACCAGACCCAGCAGAAAGATCATTTAGGACCTTGTCTTCGCCATAGATACCAAGGGTATGACTACCAGCGCCGTTGCGGGTGAGCAGGTCAGGATCATATCCAGCCGCGCTCGCCTCGGCTAAAAACCCGCGATAGATATCCAATACTTGTTGCACAGCGGGATCAGAAAGCGAGGCTTGCATACCAGTGAGCTGTGGTTCATATCCCATGTAACCGGCAAAAGCCAGATGCTCAGGGTCTGCCTTAATAATGTCGAGCATGGGCCGAATGCTCTCTGGGTGTTCAAACCCACCTCGATGTAAGCCGACATCAAGCTCGAAATTGATACGCATTTGCACACCAAGTTCTTTTGCCAAGGTCTGGTATTGCAACAGTCTCTCGGGTGTATCAATCAGCCACTGAACCTGACCCTCTGGTTTGAACTGACTATCTTTGCTCAGCTTGTTGTAAAAAATCCGCACGGCTCTTACCGGCATAGGTTTCCCCAACAACACATCTGCCTCGGGAATCTCTTTGGCAACTTCGTTTAGAAAGGGTTGATGAAAGAGCATCAAAGCGGTGGTATTCGCACGCGTCATGGTATGACGCAAAAGCGGGATAGACGGCAACGACTTTACAACGATGCGGTAGGTTTTGTTGGGCCCTACCATTGAACTGATATTATCAATATTATGATTCACTCGCTCAATATCGAGCAACATTACTGGGCGACCAGGACCGTCATTGCGCAGCAACGAATTCAAGCCAGAAAAATAGTCGTTATGGGGTTTGCCGTTATCCTTTGGGCGCGAGAGAAAAACGCCCGCACCAGATGCCAACGCCACACTGGCACCACCCAGCAATACCGTTCTTCGTTTCATAAATTTACACCAAACAGTTTTCTTAAATGATCATTCAACATCCTACCCTGCGGATCTAGCTTTTCCCGCAATGCCTGGAAACGGCCAAATTCAGGGTACAAAGCCAGTAGCTCAGTGGCTTCTAAAGAATGCACTTTGCCCCAGTGCGGGCGACCATGATACTTCCAGAAAATCGGCTCTATGACGTCAAAGTACGGCCGGTAGTCTTCGGTGGCTATTCGATGAATCGAGATGGCGGCATGTCCTTCATCGCCTGAACTCATCGAAAGCCAGGTATCGTCTGGCGCCACATAGCGATACTCCAGGGGAAACACCACATCGATACGTTTCTGCTCAATGGTTCGCAGCACTTCCTGCAAACACTCTGCGCCGGCGGATATTGGCACCGAGTACTCCATTTCATTGAAACGATTATTGCGGACGTTGGCGAGAATGCGATGCGAAACATCAACCCGACTGCTGGGCTCAATCATTTCAGCCAAGCCATTTACGAGCGGTTTACGCTGTTCAGGTGGCACCAGCATCCAGCCACGCATCGCATCATCAAACGCCGCTTCTTCTTCAGGCGAGGCAGTGGGATTGTTAATCGGCTCATCGGTTTCATCCGTGGCGAGCGCGATGGAATAATCCGAGTGGGTCAATGGAAACAGTTCGAAGTGACGGTGGTTTGCGGCCTGTTGATCAAACTGGCTCAACGCCTCGTTGGTTTTCATAATCCAACTGGACTGCTTCAGGCGGTAAGGGCTTCGGTTTTGAAGCGTCATTTCTGTGATGACCCCCAACGCGCCCACACTGACTCGAGCAGCATTGAACAAATCCTTGTCCGCCGGGGTAATATCTAGTTGCTCACCTGCAGGTGAAATCAATCGCAGTTGCGTCACATAACCCGACAGGCTTTTGAAATCGATGCCAGTACCGTGCGTGCCTGTCGATGCAGCGCCGGCCAAAGTCTGACGGTCGATATCCGGCAGGTTAAACATAGCCTGATCGATATTGTTCAAGACATTACCGATGTCTCCCAGCCGAGTACCCGCAGCAAACGTCGCGGTAAGTGCATCTGCATCATGTTTCAGCAAACCTGTCATCTGGTCCAGCACCACCAAGTGACCATCCGTCGGCACCAGCGGCGAAAAGGAATGCCCAGAGCCTACAGGTCGAACGGGGCCGCTAGAGTTGGCAAAAAACTCGGCCAGCTCAGCTTCAGTGGTTGGCGATACGCGAGCTACGGGGTGGCACATGAGAGCACCAGACCAATTACGCCAGGGCGTTTGACCTGAACTCGCCAGCGCCATTGACGGGCGCGTGGCACCGTACAGCGCCGCGATCACGCTAGAGGAAAGCAGGGTCCTTCGCGACATTTTCATTTCGTTACACCCCCTGCCATAAGATCAATCAAAGCGGAAAAATCAGCTTCTGTGCAGGCCATGCAATAACCGAGTGGTGGCATATTGTTGTAGCCTTCAATCGTATGTTTGAGTAGCAGGGGCTTGCCGGTGGCAAGCCTTGCTGCCCAATCGTCAGCATTGCCAGACCTGGGCGCTCCGGCCACACCACTGACGTGGCACAGCGCACAACTTTGCGACCATAGCCGCGCGACCCTCACAGAGTCCGGGCCCTCCTCCAACGGACTCTCCTCTAAAAGATTTGGCTCGACACCTTGGGACTGATCTGAGCCACCGCAACCAGCAATACCAAACACCATGACCACAATTACTATCAGTAGAGCTAACCGCTTATTCATGAATTAGAACCTATAAGTTGCATCAACTCCAAAGGACCGCGGCGTACCTAGCATTTCTTCATTAAAGCCGAAGAAAGAAAGGTCAAAGGCATACACCATGTACTCCTCGTCACCGAGATTCTTCCCGTAAGCGGACACTCCCCACTTGTCGTCGGCAGATGTCCAACTAACCCGTGCATTCCAAAGCCAGTATGCGTCCTCACTGAGCAGAGGATTGTTCAAAGCATCAAAGGAGACATCATCCTGATAGTTGAAGTCCGTTTGTAGTGTTACCTTACTATTGTTACTCAGGAAAATATCGTATTGAACCAGTCCATTTAGCGTAACTTCAGGCGACATTGTAATATTGTTACCAGAAAAATCTCCGGTTGGAACAACAAAGTCTTCGTACTCTGTGTTCAACAGTCCAAGGCCAAGATTAACGAATAGCCCGTCAATCGGTAGCCACTGCAACTCGAACTCGGCACCGTAGTTGGTCGCGTCAGCAGCATTAGAGATGGTGGAGAAACCCACACCATTAACGATCACGAAAGCAAATACTTGAAGGTCAGAGTAGTCATAATAAAAAGCCGCGCCGTTGAAGCGCACCCTGCCGTCTGCGAAAGTAGATTTAAATCCTGCCTCGTAGCTAATGAGTTTTTCTTCATCGTAAGGTGACGTGCCATCACTGGTACTCTGGATGCCACCAGCCTTAAAGCCGGTCGTGATACCACCGTAGATTAGCAGGTCATCCGACACGGCAAAATCGAGCAGCACTCGGCCAGAAACGTTCTGAAAATCTATACTGGATTTCGAGGGGAAGCCTGGTTGCACGGGGAATCCGGCTTCAGGTTCGTCGAAAAAGAAGAAACTATCATGATCAACTTCTTCATCCGTATAGCGTAAGCCAGCTGAAAGTTTGAGTTCCGACGTAAGCTCCATAGTGGTGTCGAAGAACACAGCAAGGCTAGTGATTTCCTGAGTAGTACCTGACTTACTCTTCTGGATAAACTGTTCTGGGCAAAATCCACCGGGGTTACCCGCTGGGGCTGAACAGTTCACATCATCACCTATGACGGTAAATCTGAGCACGCGCAATATATCAAATGCTGTCTGATCCTCCGCTTCATCGTTAAGGTAGTAGGCACCCGCCAACCAGCTTCGGCCTTCCCCTTCCCAACTCAAGCGAAGTTCCTGCGCGTAAGACTCCTGAAGAACGGAGAGTTCACCCGTTAGCAAGTCATTGGGACCGTCATCAGTCTCTTCGGGGCGAAAGTCATCCATATCATCGTAGGACGAGATAGATGTCAGCATGTAGTCACCCAGGTCCCAATTGACTGTCATCGATACACCCCAGAAGTCCGTATCGTTCTTCGACTCGAAGTCGTAGTTGCCTTCGTCATAGTCCGGTACGGCGGGCACATCAATACCCGTCAGGGTCGTATAGGGCCGCTCTTCTGAGTAACCCAGAATGTCAGAACAGTTACCAGCCAGAATGTCAGGGTTGTTACACACATTTCCTGCCGCATCCCAGACACCTAAATGCCGGTATTGGACTGAGTCTGACTCACTTTTACCGGCGTGAAAGTTAAACAGAACATTCACGTCTTCACTTGGGTTTACATCCAGCAACAAGCGCCAGGCTAATTCATCTACGCCCTGCTGATCATTACCCGTAAACCGGTTTTTCATCCAACCATCTGAGTCCGTCTTTAGCAGCGAAAAGCGGAATGCCGCCTCGTCACCCAACGGCCCACCAACGGCACCCTCGATACTTTTCAATCCAAAGCTACCCGCATTGGCTCTGACCCAACCATCCCAATCTTGAGTAGGTTTGCGCGAAACAAAGTTAACTGCTCCGCCAGTGGCATTACGTCCGTATAGCGTACCCTGAGGGCCACGCAGTACTTCAACCCGCTCGACATCCAACAATTGGAAGATCTGTGCTGCATTGGAGGAGATGTAAGTTTCATCAGAATAGGAGGCAATCGGCCCCTGATTCAACACGCCAAAGTCGTTCAATCCAACACCACGTATGAAAGGTGCAGGCACCCCGGTATCACCATTGGGATAACCTACGCTGAAATTTGGGGTTTGCGCTGTCACATCAACCGACTGACGAAAGCCTAACGCCTCGATAGCATCACCAGTGAATGCAGTAATAGAAATCGGCGTGTCCTGAAGATTGCTCTCACGCTTCTGCGCCGTGACGATAACTTCTTCCATCATCGGCGATTCAGCAGCACGCACCGCAAGGCTATTGCCGAACAGAACTATAGTCATAGCCAATGGCCCAACATACCCTTTGATCGTTCTATTCGTCATGCGTTCACTCCATGAAAAAGTTAGACAGACAAAGAGGATACATTTGTACCAATTTGGAAACAATAGCGCAGAGATGGCAAAATCGGGTGCGGTATATCAGCTGAGGTGGTTTTTTACCAATGCCAACAGGTCGGATCTAAAGTTGGCTAGATCGAGAGGCTTATTTGGCTGCGCAAGGAACAAGAACTGATAGCCCCTGATCAGGGCGAGACTCATGCGGGCAAGCTGCTCGGGGTTTTTGGCGCCTAGCGCTTTCATTCGAGCAGTGGATCTTTGGTGCAGTATCTGTTGAATTTGGTCATATTCAGGCGCGTAACTGGGTTCTCTCGCAATGGCTAAGACCAGCTCAAACTCAGCTGCGACAATGAAGTTAGCATCTTTCAGCTCCATCTCAACCACTTCAACCACAGCATCAAGGCTCTCTTCAATGGTTCGGTTTTTCAAGTCTGTATAGTGGCTGTTGACCTCTTCTAAGCGTTGCAATTCTTGCTCATTGAAGTATCGAAATGCCTCCCGAATCAGATCCTGTTTGGTCTGAAAATAATAGGTGGTCGTCCGCAGTGCTGCCTTAGCCTCAGCAGCCACAGCCCGATGGGTAACGGCGGCAAAGCCCTTGTGAGCAATAATCCGTAACGTCGCTTTTAGCAGCGATTTTTTGGTTGCCTTACCGGCAGAGTAGATACCAGGAGACACGGCCGGTTCGTTTTTTTGACTTTTAGGCATGGGTAGCATTTTTTAGATAGAATAATATGAGGCTAGTGATTGAAACTCAATTGTCGCCCGACGTCGATGCGCGGCATTCAACAAGCTTCGCTATACCAGTCCTACGTTGTCAGATTCAAATAGATTCATCTCAGTAAATACTGCACGTTGGGCCTTACCAGAACGTCAAGCTCAAGGCCTAGCCTAAGCTATGCCAGGATACCTCACAGTAGCCCTCGTTGATGGCGATGCCCGCTGTTTTTTCGCTGATTGTCACGCTGAGCTGATTGGTGCGATTAAGCAGCGCCGCCATTTCTTGCAGCTGCTGGATGTCAAAGTGATAGGGTTTCACACCTAACGCTAGGACCTGCCGTCCAATTTGATTCCACCACACATCAAACTTGGTATTAAATGCATACACTTTCGTTTCTTTGGAACGATGGGCACCTTTTTTAATTCGTTCAAGGGAAGGCTCGCCGATATCAATCCATAGGCTAATTTGATCGTCCATCTCCTTTAACCATAAGTCGGGTTCGTCGATGGCGCTAACCCCCTTGGTAAACTCTAACGAAGGCGCCGCATTGATACAGTACGCGAGCAGTCGCGCCGACATGCGGACCAGAGTCTCCGATGGATGTTGTGCGACGGTCAAGTTCACGTTGTCGTAGTAATCCCTGTCCATATCTGACAGGGAGGTATTGAACTTATAAATTGTGGGTTTAATGGCCATCTATAGATTCTGCTTAATCAAGCAGATCACCCAGCGACAGCGTTAGGTCATAGCGCTCTTTGGCGATCCGCATGATGCTGTCACCGAACTGTGGATGGTCACGCAAGATACGACTGAAATCAGCCTTGCCGAGCACGAACAAATCACAGGGCGTCTTCGCCCTCACCGTCGCGATACGTCCGGTTGCCATGAGAAGACCGATTTCGCCAAAAAAATTACCATCTTTTAACTCACTCACGACCTCATCGTTGTTGTCGAGCACTTCAACTTCACCACGACAGATAAAGTACATTTCCTCGGTGACATCTCCTTGCCGAACAATCAAATCACCTGCATCCTTACTCACGGAATGCATGGCAAGAATGACGGCACTCATTAACAACCTATCCGCACCTTTAAACATGGGTGATTGTTCGAGCACATCCGGCGTCACAACCTCAAACCAACGACGGCCGTCCTTTTCCAGTAATTCATAGGCTGACGTGGGCCCCCAGGAGCTACGTGCGTAGTTCGGGAAATCTACTGCCGGTGTCGCCGACCAATAATCTAACAAGGGCTGAGCAATTCGCCAGGCCGCTTCGACTAGATCGCCGCGAGAGAACAGCGTGGCATCACCGCGGGAACAGGCGTAGATCATGACCTCGTAGCCGGTATAGCGAGACGCATTGAACGCATCACCATAGTCAAAGTTCATGTCGACGCTTTGCAGCTGCACAGTTGGCCCTGGTGTCTTTGCCTGAAACAATAACTCTATGCCCTGATAAGGCTGGATATGAAACACCAGCCGGTTAGAGGTCAAGTGGGTGACGTTAGTGCCTTTGAAGACTTTTTCCGGCGGCTTTTTGAACTCGATAACAATCTCTGTGCCTCGTTTCCACAAGGCCTTTCCTGAGCGCAGATAAATCGGCACGCCCTGCCAACGCCAATTATCAATCTGCAGTTTGGCCGCAGCAAAGGTTTCTGTACTAGACGCCGGGTCGACATCTTGCTCACCCCGGTAACCTGGCTTCAGCAGTTCACCTTCTGCATCAAACGACGGTCCGTACTGACCACGAACGACATTCTCTTGTACGCCTGCTTCGTCATAGATACGAACAGAATCCAGCACCTTGGCTTTCTCGTTACGAATAGCATCGGCATCAAAAGAACTTGGGGGCTCCATGCAGATGTACGACAGCATCTGAAACATATGATTCTGCATCATATCTCGCAGCACGCCGGACTGATCGTAGTAACCACCGCGTCCTTGAACATCTACAGATTCACAAACGTTAAACTGAATATTGTCGATATGATGCTTATTCCAAAGCGGCTCAAACATACCGTTAGAGAAGCGAAAAGCCAGTAGGTTTTGTACCGTCTCTTTACCAAGATAATGATCCACTCGGTAAATCTGATCTTCACGCCAATGCTGCAGTATCTCGGCATTTAGATCCAAAGCCGATTGTAGATCTGTGCCGAAGGGTTTTTCGACAATGATGCGTTTCCAGCCTTCACCGTCTTGAAACCCTGCCTTATAGAGGTTTTCGCAAATAGAACCAAAAAACTTCGGCGCCATCGCGAAATAAAACAATACATTACCGCCCGCCTGATACTGCTTATCAAGTGTAGCGACAGTTTCTTTGAGTCGGGCAAAACCGGCCTCATCAATATTGGCACTTTCGAAGTGGAAGCGAGACAGGAGCTCGTCGCATGCCTCTTCGTCAAAAGTATTGCGTGTGTGAAAGGCGCGTAGACCATTGTCTTCGCTAGCCATACTTTGCCGAAACTCTTCATGGCTAATTTCACTGCGCCCCGTACCCAGCACTGCAAAATTTGGTGACAAAAGGTTATCGCAAGTCAGGTTATAGAGGGCAGGCACCAACAGCCGTTTTGTTAGATCTCCGGAAGCACCAAAGATCACCATGACACAGGGTTCACTTAAGGGATTAGTCTGGGACTTGCTTGTTGTGGCCGACACTCAGTGTTCCTTATCGCGAAATGGATTCACTCATTGTAGCTTTTCGCTGAATGCTCCGCAGCAGAACCTTTTGCTGGCGCTTACTGGTTTTCTGGCAGGAACATTGGTTAACATCATTCTATTTCAAGGCCATGAGCTTTGATGTAGTCGATCAGGAGATCTCTAATCAGCATGCTCTGATTTTCAATCTGTACAGCGTCGCCAACAGATTTTTGTGCCTGTGCAGCAATAAAGTCACTGGTCGCAACGCGGTAGATCTTGTCATCATTGAGAGACGCGGCTCGTTCCGCCTGGGCTTCTTCGCTCTGCAACATATACTTAATCACGCTGCCTTTGGCCGTCACGACCATCAGTTGATTACTAAAAGGTTCAATTTGCCAGATGTGTCTTGCCGTCACTGGACCCTGGCGAAACGTATCGCGAATGCCCCCCATATTGTAATAGCCGAAATCTGCGCCCGTTGCATCCGCCAGCACTTTTTGCAGAAACGGCTGCATCTCTGACTTCGTGTAGTCACGATCAGCATTGGAAATTTTAAAATCGACCAGCCGTGCGACCTTCTTTTCCCAACGCTTAACGATTCGAGCGACTTTTTTATCAGGTGCCGGCAGATCTGCTGCGGGTATGAGAGTGCCTGAAAAAGCCGTCATCGAATCGGTTTCGGTATCAACCGTCAGTTCAATCTTGCCAACATAGGCACCGTAATAACCGGCCTGGGCAACGTAGGTGTTACCGACCTTTATCGGCGGCAGTACTGTCGTGTGCGAGTGACCACCAATAATGATATCGATGCCCGCAATGTCGCGCGCCAACGCTTGCTCTTCTTCATGCCCCACATGTGATAACACCAGCAGCAGGTCAACTTGCGGCCTCAGTGCCGTGACCATCGCTTGCAACATCTCGGCCGCTGGCGAGAAGCTCAAGCCTTCATTGCCTGCGGGGCTGATCATGAAAGGCGTGGTCTCAGTGATTAAGCCAATGATGCCGACCTTGATGCCATTGACTGTTTTGATCATTGCGGGCGCGTCAGCGAGCAATGAGCCATCCGGGGCGAAAGCGTTCGCGGCGAGCAATGGATAATCTGCAATCTCTTTGAACTTGAGCATTTGTTTATAGCCATGATCGAACTCATGATTGCCCAGCGCAGCGGCGTCATAGCCCACTTCATTGAGCACCTCAAAGATCGGCACACCCTCGAACATCGTTGAAACAGGCGTGCCCGAAATTCGATCGCCAGCATCCAACACCAGGACACCTGGGTACTTGGCACGCGTCTCCTTCACCAACGAGGTGATTCTTGCCGCACCTGCATACTCATTTTCCTCGGCAATATGGCCGTGAAAATCGTTGGTGTGAAGGATCACCAATTGTTTCTGATCGGCGAAAACAGTTCCCGGCAATAGGAATGGGATCAGCATAAGAATCAGACGGGATATGAGTCGCATAAGTCGATTAGATACCTTTAGAAAATGAACGCTGCCAGATGGAGCCAGAACTATAAAGCCTAGCATTAACCGCCTGTGGCTTTTCGAGCACCGGCGATACTACCAACATAAATGCCTTTGACGACTTCGGACGCTTGCGCTTCGGGCGCTCCCTTGGCTTCAAAAGTCCCGATCCATTCAACCGTGCAAGCATCGTCACCATCAGCAGTCACATTTATAGTGGCCGAGTAACCGCTAACGGGCAGCGGGCAGTCATCATTGATGATGACATATTTCAGTGACATGTCGCTCGCATCGAATACTTCTAAGCGTTCAACAACATTAGCGCCGCCCATCGTGATGGTACGCACGGCACCCACCCCGTCACCTTCAATTTCGAACGCTGTGATAGGGCCGCCAATTTTGATTCCGCCAAAGTCGCCTAGGATGTCCCAAACAGCCTTGGCGTTTGCATTAATAGTTTCTTTTACTTCGGTCGTTGTCATATTGGGTAGCTCCTAGTGCATTAGATATGCACTTCATTAGTAGTGCTTCATTAACGGTGCTTCAAATTGAGGGTAAACAATTGATCGGTGAGTGTACCGAATTGCTGCCGCTCCGTAACACCTGTTGCAAACCTAGAGCGCCGAGCAATAGTGATCTCGCCAGATAGGGTGTTGCCAGATCGCATGTTCTTGGACCGCCTGCTCCAGCGCGGGAAATCTGCCGATATCGGTCCAACGGGCCGCCGGATCATGAAAATCCGAACCAGCAGAAAGATACAGTCCATGCTCGACAGCTAGCCGACCTAGATGCTGAGTATCCTTCGGATCGATGTTTCGATAGCTGCCTTCTAACGCCTCACCACCCGCAGCCTTGAATGCGAGGACTAGCGCTTCGAGCTTTTTCTTGTTTAAGGGATATCGACCAGGATGGGCAAGCACCGCAATGCCACCTGCTGCTTTTATGCCAGCAATCGCTTCCACCAGGCTACACCAGTTTGACGCCACATAGATTTTGCCACGTTTGCCTAGATGACTTTTAAAGGCTTTCGGATGCGTCTTGCAGACACCTTGTGACACCAGAAAATGCGCCACGTGGCTGCGCGTGTAAGCAATGCACGGCATTGACTCGAGACTTTCAAAGAGGCCGAAGGTACCCAGCGCTTCCAGTTTCTCGTGCATTGCCAGGACTCTCTGACGGCGGGCCAGTTGTTGCGACGTCAGAAGCGTTTGAAGATCGACATTTTTGTGATCGACAAACAGACCAACAACATGAATCTCCAGCGACTCCCAGCCACAAGAAATTTCAACACCACCGATAACGGAGATCTCGGGTAAGCTACCGAGCGCGTCTCTACCAAACACATCATCCAACGCTGCGGTGCAGTCATGATCGGTAATCGCGAGGTGCGTAACCTGGTTTTCGATCGCCCGCTGAATAAGGAAATCCGGCGACTGGGTGCCGTCAGAATAATAACTATGACAATGGAGGTCTGCCTTCATCAGGGCATTGTACCCTGTCTATGAAGATCTGGCGTCCAGCCGCCAAATTCAGCTCAGTTCCATTCCTGAAATGTTGCCCTCATCACGCCAGACCGCGGGCAGTGCATTGGAGGCATTGATCGCCGGAACATAGAGTGAGTGCTGACTGCCCGATTGCGACCCGCGCCTACTCGTTTTCGCACGATTCCTTTTGAAGGTGACGTATTTAATGCCTTTTATGAAATACGTCCGTAAACTGGCAGCGGAAAATCAAACCACAGCGGCACACAGAACACCACTGACGAAAAGAGAGAAAATTCGATGAATGCAGCTGCTCCCCAAATGTCACTGGTCGGTCCTGAATCTCAAGACCTGACCAACGAAATTTCGGTTTTACAACAGATGCTGAAGTTTGATGGCGCCAAAGTGCTAGAGCTAGGTTGCGGCGCAGCTGAAAAGACCCAAATGATTGTCGAACAGACCAAAGTCGAATCCGTCATTGCGGCCGAGGTCGACGAGATCCAACATCGAAAAAATCTGTCTATGACCAACCTCAGCAAGGTGACCTTTAAAATTTATGGCGCGGAGGCAATCGACGAACAAGATCAAACCTTCGATATCATTTTGATGTTTAAGTCATTACATCATGTGCCACTCGATCAACTTTACCGTGCCTTGCAAGAAATTTATCGGGTACTAAAACCCGGCGGTTTCGCTTACATCTCTGAGCCAGTGTTCACCGGTAGATTTAATGAAATCATGAAGGTCTATCACGACGAGCAAGCGGTTCGCCAAGCGGCGTTTAACGCGGTTAGTCAAAGCGTTGCTACGGGCTTGTTTCACCTTAAGTCGGAGTACTTTTTCCTCAACCGCATCCAGATGAAATCATGGCAGCAGTATGAAAAAGGTATTTTGAATGTCACGCATACGGATCACAATCTATCCACAGAACAGTATGCTGAGGTCAAACAACGGTTTCTTGCGAGTGAGACTGATGACGGGTTTGTTTTCGATATCCCAAACCGCGTTGACCTCTTGCAAAAGCCACTTTCGGCTTAAACCGTTGTTACCAGTCCAAATCGTCCGGGATGGGGAAGTCTTTATAAGGGTCATCTTCATCTACTTCAGCATTGCTGCTTTCGTATAAGTAAATGATGGTCTCCTCGAAACTATTTGGCAGCCTTTGCATAACCTTGCGGGCAACGCCTTCGGGCACCAGCTCATAGTCGGTATCGTATTTAACGATCGCGAGAAAACCGCGGTTGATCTCTTTCTTGTTTTTTTCGGAGATATAGATTTTTTTTACTTTCTGTTGCTCGCTGAAATTATAGGCAACGTCGCCTCTTTCGCGTTGGCGGTTCATGTCGATCAGTTGTCGAACCTGCGCATGCAGCGCTTTAGCCTGAGCTTTCTCAAACAGAACACGGTTTTCTTCTTTGTCACGTGCTTGCTTGTCCGCTAGCGCTTTTTCGGCACCGAGTTTAACTTCGTCTACTTCAACGCCCTGCCGAACACGCATCTCTTGTCGATGCATGTTTTTTTGAGCCTTCTTAATCTGTTTATCCGTCACCAGGCCGGCTTGCTTAAGTTGCTCTTGAAGTGAACCGCCGCCCTTACTCTTCTTTGCCAATTTGCTTCTCCGCTATTGATTGAAACGCGGGGGCGCTCCATGAACACCCCCACTCAAACAATCGTTGTCGCTGCTTAAGCGACCTTAATGATCAGCTTGCCAAAATTCTCACCAGTGAACAGCATCTTAAAGGCCGCCGGCGAATTCTCCAGACCCTCAACCACAGTTTCGCGATACTTAAGCTTGCCGTCTTTTATCCATTCGCCGAGCTGTCTGGATGACGCATCAAACTCTTCAATCCATTCCGTGACGATAAAGAATCTCGATTCCGGTGGGTTCGGTAAAGCACTCAGCACCATTTCGGGTGTCTTGACCTGAGACATGTCAGTGGCGTTATAGGCAGAGATAAAGCCACAAACAGGCACCCTGGCACCTTTATTGAGAAGCGGTGCAACAGCTTCTAGCACCACGCCACCGACGTTTTCAAAATAGACGTCTACGCCATCTGGACAGGCTGCTGCCATCTGAGCTGCAAAATCCGGCGCTTTATAGTCAACGCAAGCATCAAAACCCAACTCCTCAACCACATAACGACACTTCTCTTCGCCGCCAGCAACGCCAATGGCTTTGCAGCCTTGAATCTTTGCAATTTGCCCGACCACGGAACCAACGGCACCGGAAGCTGCTGACACAACAACCGTTTCACCTGGCTGGGGCTTACCTAGCTTTAACAGGCCAAAATATGCCGTTTGGCCTGGCATACCAGTCGTGCCGACCGCTGTCGATATCGGCGCTAGGCTGGGATCCACTTTGAATAGTCGAAAATCGTCTGGCTTCGCCACGGCATAGGATTGCCAGCCATGCATGGCAGACACAATGGTGCCAACTGGATAATCACCTGCATTGGACTCCACCACCTCGCCCACAATGCCGCCGGTCATGACTTCACCGATTTGCAGGGGCTTGGCGTAAGAGGCACGATCGCTCATACGGCCACGCATATAGGGGTCTAGAGATAACCATAAGGTCTTTACCAGCATTTCATTGTCACCCGGCGTCGGTGCTGGCTCTGAGATCACGTCGAAATTCTCTTCTTCTACCATCCCCTCGGGACGGGATTTTAGGACTACTTTGACGTTGGTTCGGTCTGTCAT
The DNA here is from genome assembly GCA_051278195.1 of Candidatus Azotimanducaceae bacterium. Classification (GTDB taxonomy): domain Bacteria; phylum Pseudomonadota; class Gammaproteobacteria; order Pseudomonadales; family Azotimanducaceae; genus JAHRVQ01. The sequence goes on along the minus strand of JBNMQM010000001.1, from coordinate 411,706 downwards.
CGGGATTCTCCAGCGCTCTTTTGTATGAATTATGCGAATCGCATAAATTTAGCTGGCGCCATCATACATGGCAATGATCCGCTCCGAACACCTGGCAAATGGCTTTTCCCGCCCCTCAACCATAGCCGAAACAGGTCGACTCGTGTATAACCGCGCCATGAAAATACCAAAGAGAATTCAACCGCTCATTGAAGACGGATTAGTCGATGAAGTGATCCGTCAACTCATGAGCGGCAAAGAAGCCACGGTCTATATTGTCCGCTGCAACACATCTATCCGCTGCGCCAAGGTCTACAAGGACGTTGCTCAACGCAGCTTCAAGCAAGCCGTGCATTATCAAGAAGGCAGGAAAGTCAAAAACAGCCGCCGGGCCCGGGCCATGGAGAAGGGTTCGAAGTTCGGCCGCCAGCAACAAGAAGAAAGCTGGCACAACGCAGAAGTCGATGCGCTATCTCGCTTAAGCACTGCCGGCGTGCGAGTGCCTAAAACCTACGGCTGCGTTGATGGCGTGCTTTTGATGGAGCTGATCACTGATAAAGATGGTGATGTTGCGCCACGCTTGAGCGAAACCTCCATGACCGAACAAGAGGCACTAACGGATCACAGCACCGTGATGCAGTACGTCATCCAGATGTTATGTGCTGGTTTGGTTCACGGTGACTTGTCGGAATTTAACGTTCTGGTGGATGAACACGGCCCTGTCATCATCGATCTACCGCAAGCGGTTGATGCAGCGGCAAACAACCATGCTGAGTCGATGCTACAGCGAGACGTCGACAATATGACAAATTTTTATGGTCTGTTCGCGCCACAGCTAATCGGCCGCGATTACGCCGGTGAGATTTGGAGCTTATACGAAGACGGCAGCCTAACGCCTGAGTCAAAACTAACCGGCCTATTCGAAAAGCCGGTTGAAGAAGCCGATGTGGATGGTGTCCTGACGGAGATCAATGCTGCCATCGACGAAGAAGAAGAGCGGCTCGAAAGAATTCGCGAGGCAGACGAAGACTAGGAGAAGAGGAAATCAAGCGAATTGCGCCGCTCGTGTCGTGAACCGCGACCAGGCTAAAGCCAGTAGCAATGCGATCAAGAACGGCGCGCTGAGCGCGAGCAACCAATCCCAGCCATAGGTCAACAGTATCCAACCGGAACCGAGTGACGCAACGCCCTGCAGCGAGAATATCAAAAAGTCATTGAGCGCCTGGATCTTAAAACGCTCAGCGGGCTGGTAGGCCTGGGTCAACAAGGTGGTACCGCCTAAAAACAGAAAATTCCAACCGATGCCAAGCGCCACCAGCGCGCCCCAGTAGTGAATCAAATGCCGATCTATCCATCCAATCACCAGGCATAGCATAAGAATCGCGAGACCCGCTTTGACGATCGCATGGGGACCAAAGCGCATGATGAGAAAACCGCTAAACAAAGAAGGCAGATACATCGCCATGATGTGACTTTGAATCACCCAGGTGGTGTCATCCATATTGAACTGATCGATATCATGCATGCTGAGGGGCGTCGCGGTCATAATCAAACTCATCACGCCCCACCCAGCCGCGGCGGCAAATATGGCGAGGATAAACACCGGCTGTTGAACGATGACCCAGATCGGTCTTTGCGGACCTTGTGCCTCCTCGACGGATAGCGCTTTGTTCTGGTAAAAAAGCAGGCACATAAAGGCGATGCTCATAAAGCCTGAAATCGCGAGAAACGAGCCCGCAAAGACACCATAATCTGAAGCATCACGCAGATACTGCGCTGCCTCTGGCCCCATATAAGCTGCAACAACACCTGCCAACATGAGTATCGATAAGGAACTCGCCACCTTATCTTTTGGTACGGCTTCTGCGACGGCAAAACGATACTGCTGCATCACCGCGTTGTGACTACCTACGAGCGCGGTCGCCACACAAAAAAACAAAAAACTATTGGCTCCGATCGCATACGCACCCAACCACCCTGCCAGCGCACAACAGGTAGCCGCGAGCAAGAAAACCGTACGCCGGCCAAAGCGCTGCATCAATAATGCCGCTGGAATAGTCGACGCAGCAGTACCCACGATCATCAGTGCAATCGGCAAAGTTGCCAGGGTAGGCGTTGGCGCCAGGCGCGCGCCAACGATGCCGCCTAACAAGATGACAATAGGCGCACAACATTGAGCGAAAGATTGCGCTGCCATCAGCACGATCAGAGTTCTATTCAAGCAGGCCTCCAAGACATCAGACGAAACTTAAGACGGAACCTCAGCCCAGCACGCGAGTTGCGGCCATCAAGGCACACATTTAGGCTTTTTCGGCGCTGGCGCCACCTTACTGCATATTCAGCCTGTTATACCGCTGGATTCATTGAGGAAATACGGTAAAAACCACCCGCAGGCGCGTTATACTTCGGTCCCGATATTCTTAGCACTATACATTCACTTAGACAAAAACCCTCTAAACAAGGAGCTACCCATGAAAGGTGCCGTACATTACGAGCAACGAGGCGAAATCGCGTTACTGAGTATAGATAATCCCCCAGTTAACCCTTTGTCTTCGGGCGTTCGCCAAGGTCTATTCGACGGCGTAACCAAAGCGCTAGAAGACGATAGCATCAAGGCAATCGTGTTAACCGGTATGCACCGCGCGTTTATTGCAGGTGCTGATATCGGCGAATTCGGCGGCGCAGCTTCTGAAGCAGTGGGCCTCGGCGAAGCACTCGATAAAATGGAAGGTAGCACCAAGCCAATTATCGCGGCAATCAACGGCACGGCTTTTGGTGGCGGCTTAGAAGTCGCGCTATGTTGCGACTACCGGATTGCAGCACCTAAAGCACCTGTAGGCCTGCCAGAAGTGAAACTTGGCTTGTTACCTGGCGCAGGCGGTACACAGCGTTTACCAAGACTGATCGGTGCACAAGCGGCTGTTACGGCAATTGTGTCAGGTGATCCAATTTTAGCACCGGCCGCTCTGAAGCTCGGTATTGTTGACCGCGTTGCAGAGGGCGATATCGTTGCAGCCGGCATCGCTTACGCAGAAGAGATCGTTGCTGCTGGCGGCGCGACGCGCAAGATTCGAGACCTTGAAGACAAGATCGCGGCAGACAAGGGCAACACCGAACTGTTTGAAGCAGCAGCGAAGCAAATTGAGAAGACTCACCGTGGTCAGTTCGCACCTTCGCAAATCCTGAAGTGCGTTGAAGCAGCGGTAAACTCAGCCACTTTTGATGAAGGCATGAAAGCAGAACAACGCCTTTTCGCTGAATGCTTAAAAAATCCACAGCGCGAAGCTCTGATTCACATCTTCTTCGCTGAGCGTGCGGCCAACAAGATTCCAGGCCTCGATAAAGAAACCCCACTGATCGAAATCAACAAAGCGTCGGTGATTGGCTCTGGCACCATGGGCGGTGGTATCGCGATGTGTTTCGCCAATGCTGGCGTACCAGTTCGCTTGCACGACAACGATGCCGACAATCTAGCCAAAGGCTTGAAGGTTATCGAAGGTAACTATGCGCGCACTGTCTCTCGCGGCCGTTTAAGCCAAGAGAAAATGGACGAGCGCATGGCGCTGATCATTCCAACGGCCGCATTCGAAGATTTAGGCGATGCGGACGTCGTGATTGAAGCGGTTTATGAAAACCTGGATCTCAAAAAAGAGATTTTCGCCAAGCTCGACAAGGTGATGAAAGACGGCGCGTTGCTGGCGACGAACACTTCTGGGCTGGATGTCGATGCAATTGCTGCGATGACATCGCGACCAGAAAATGTTGTTGGTCTGCACTTCTTTAGTCCTGCAAACGTGATGAAACTGCTTGAAGTTGTTCGCGGTGAAAAATCATCGACCCAGGCATTGGGTACGGCGATGGCACTGGGCAAGCGACTTGGCAAGGTGTCTGTCGTCGCTGGTAACTGTCCTGGGTTTATTGGCAACCGTATGATCGGTGGCTACTCTCGTCAGGCGAGCATGATGATTCTTGAAGGCGCATCACCTGCACAGGTCGACAAAGTAATCTTTGAGTTCGGTCTGGCGATGGGTCCTTTCACCATGGCTGACATGGTCGGCCTGGATCTTGGCTGGCGCGCACGTAAGATGATGGGCGGCTCAAACGAAGTGACTGCACGGATTCCTGACGAACTTTGTGAAGCAGGCCGATATGGTCAGAAGAATATGAAAGGCTACTACGAGTATGTTGAAGGTGACCGAACACCACGCCCAGACGCAGAAGCGGACGAAATTGTGAAACGAGTCGCGGCAGATCTAGGCTTTAAGGCCAAGGATTTTACCGATGAAGAAATTCTGAAGCGATGTATTTACCCGCTCGTTAACATTGGCGCAAAGTTACTCGATGAAGGTCACGCCCTTCGTGCCAGCGACATTGATACGGTTTACGTCAATGGTTACGGGTTTCCTACCTATGTGGGCGGCCCAATGTGGTACGCAGACACGCAAGGACTGGACAAGGTGCTTGCAGACATTGAGCGTTTCTATGTAGAGACCAAGGACGAAGCCTGGAAGCCTTCTGAACTGCTGAAGAAACTGGCAAGCGAAGGCAAAACATTCGCATCGCTTGATGGCTAAACCAGACTAAACTTTCTGGTGCTATAAGTTGTCAATGAAAAGACCTTCCCTGACTCTCTCGGAAGGTCTTTTTTTGTCCTTAAAAAACAGCAGGCAAAAAAAAGCCTTCCAGCAAGGAAGGCTTTTTTCGTACTGCTTACGCTAACACTTCTGCATCAAATTCTTTCGATGATGATGGCAGGTGCCATTCCGCCGGCAGCACACATTGTGACCAGACCAAATTGCTGATCCCGACGCTCTAACTCATCCAGCACTGTACCGATGAGCATAGAACCCGTTGCACCAATAGGATGTCCGAGTGCCATCGCACCACCGTTGACGTTGACCTTATCTCGGTCAAGGTTCAGGTCACGGATGAACTTCTCAGCCACTACCGAAAACGCTTCATTGATTTCGAACAGATCGATATCAGCAATCGTCAAGCCGGCTTTCTCAAGCACTTTTCTAGCGGCTGGAACCGGCGCATTTAGCATCAACGTGGGCGAGTCACCCATGTTGCACATTGCACGAATTCTGGCTCGCGGCTTCATGCCATTGGCTTTAGCATATTCAGCAGAAGCCAGAAGTACTGCACCAGCACCGTCTACCACACCGGAAGAATTACCCGCGTGGTGAAAGTGTTGGATTTTGAGATCTGGATACTTTTGCGCAACCAGCTTGCGAAACGTGGTGCCTTTGTCATCAAGCTCAATATCGGCAATGACTTCAAACGAGGCCTTTAGCTGACCCAAGCCTTCAAGGGTAGTTTGAGGGCGAGGAAATTCTTCATGATCTAGAGCAACTGAGCCATCTGTTTTATAAACTGTGATCAAAGACTTGTCGAAATGACCGTTCTTGATCGCGTGGTCGGCACGTTGCTGGGACACAAGCGCCAGGCTATCTAGCGCGACGCGATCGATACCCTCTAGCGTTGCGATGGTATCGGCACAAACGCCTTGATGTGGCTGTGGATGCACGTCTCTTAGACGAAAGTTGTCGTTGTCTAAAAAGGGTGAACCTTTACCACCACCAGAACCCGCAAGGGACATCATTTCCGTACCGCCACCAATGGTGAGGTCTTCCATGCCGGCCATGATGTTAGCAGCCGCAATATTGACAGAAGTGATACCCGAGCCACAGAAGCGGTCGAGCGTAACGCCACTGGCTTTCACGTCATAGCCGGCATCCAATGCCGCCATTCGCGCCAGATCACCACTTTGGGTGCCACGTTGCGAGCTGGTACCAAAAATAATGTCATCTACGTCTGCGGTATTGAAGCCATTTCTTTCCTGCAGCGCTTTTAGTACTGCTGCGCCGAGGTGTTGGGGATGTTCGTCTGCAAGTGCACCCTTGCCTTTTTTGCCTATTCCCCGAGGGGTACGACATGCATCTATAATCCAGGCTTCAGCCATCAGATCGCTCCAGTAAATTTGTGAGCCGCAACCATAACCCTATGCTGGGCTGAAATTCAAATATTTGCCTGCATCGCGAGCCAGTGAGCTGACGGGATTTCAGGTCAGATTTGGCATTTCGCCACCTATCTCTAGGCGACCACACCTGAATCCTTGAGTGATTGAAGCCTAGGCTCGTCAATTCCATAGGAGATAAGCACCTTGTCGGTATGCTCGCCATGGGCCGGGCTATGCTCGCCAGGCGCCAACGACTCTCCACCGAACCTCGGCGGCGCCTTCATAATCCTCATAGAGCCCATCAGTGGATGCTCTCTCACCACAATGGAATCGTTGGCGTGCAACTGTTCTTGATCCAGCACTTCGTCAAGACTGAGGCACTTCGCACAAGGCACATCATTTTCCTTGAGCCTGGCCAGCGCCTCATCGGTGGTGAGGGCGAGAAACGAATCAGCGAGGAGTTGACGATAAGCTTCAAAGTTCTGCATCAACGCTTGCAGAGTACTAAAGCGAGGATCGCTAGCCATCGCCTCTTTGCCAACCGCTTTGAGCACACCGAGCCGCTGATTCTCGCTCGCAGCAGACATAGTAATGCCGCCGTCGCTGGTTTCGGTGAGTTGATAAATCATATCGGAAAGCAGCGCCTGAACTTCAACATCGGCATCGGTTAACGTGTGATTCATATAGCTGTCGGGAAAAATAAAGAATAAGCCTGAGTCCAACATTGAGAGATCAATATGCTGACCAGAGCCAAAACGTTCTCGCATAAACAACGCGCTCGTGACGGCTTGGCAGGCCGTATAGGCCGTAATTTTGTCGCACATAAGATTACGAATGAACGTGTGCCCGCCGACACCTTGCGATGCGGTCATGCCCGTTTGTGCCTGTATGACTGGGTCGTAAGCTGGCGCGCCACTAAGCGGGCCCTCCTGACCAAAGCCGGAGATGGCCATATACACCAGTCTATCGTTCAAGCCACGCAGTTGTTCGCTGCCAAGGTTGAGCTTGTCCATCACCCCCGGCCTGAAGTTATGAATCACGACGTCAGCCTCGGCAACAAGTTCTCGCACGAGTGCCTGTCCGGCAGGGTCTTTGAGATTAACCCTGATCGATTCTTTACCTCGATTGCAGTTCGCAAAAAGCGCCGACATGCCACCCTTCGCTGTCCCGATGTAGCGCATGGGGTCCCCCGTTTCGATCGGCTCGACCTTAATGACACGAGCGCCCTGCTCCCCTAACATCATCGCGGCAAAAGACGCCGTGATCATAGTTGAAAATTCTAGAACCGTTATGCCTTCTAATGGTTTCATATGCTTCTCTCTTTAGTGGCTTGCAAAGGTACAACTTAGCACAAAGCCCTTTCGACACATTGTCCGAGATCAGCCGCCTGAGCTCGACAGCGTGAGACGAGAGAGCTGGGCTTTAATGCCTCGCTGATCCGGTTGCCGTGATCCAGCCAGACTCGTATATTGCCTTCCAGCAAAGATAAAAATACCCAAAAGGAAATGACAAAATGAGCAAAGTTAAAGTCGCTGGTGTCGGCATGATCCCATTTACGAAACCCGGCCAAAGCGATGATTATCCAGTGATGGGAGAGACCGCAGCACGACTGGCTATAGAGGATGCTGGGATTCGTTATGACGATATCCAGCAGGTCTATGTGGGCTATGTATACGGCGATTCTACGGCTGGACAGGCTGCCGTTTATGGCCTCGGCATGACCGGCGTACCGATCATCAACGTCAATAACAATTGCGCCACAGGTTCTACTGCTCTCTTTCTGGCCAGACAAGCTGTGCAGTCTGGCGTTGTCGAATGCGCGCTGGCGCTGGGCTTTGAGCAGATGGTACCGGGAGCACTCGGTGCCACATTCCCAGATCGGCCCAGCCCATTAAAACGTTTTTTCAAAGCGCGTAAAAATTTGCAAGATATCGACAAAAAAGCACCGGATGCTGCTCAGTATTTTGGCGGTGCGGGCAAAGAGTACTCGGATGAATATGGCACCAAACCTGAAACTTTTGCCAAAATCTCTGAGAAAGCCAGACGCCACGCCGCCAACAATCCCTACGCCGTGTTCCGCGAGTACTTGTCCGTTGAGGAAATCATGGCGTCGCCGCATATTTATGGCCCATTGACGCGTTTTCAGTGTTGCCCGCCGACCTGCGGTGCAGCTGCCGCTGTTGTCTGTAGTGAGGCGTTTGCGCGTAAACACGGGATTAGCAACGCGATCACCATCAAGGGCCAGGCAATGACCACAGATTTCACCAGCACCCTAGAGTCACATTCGCTGCGTAAACTGGTGGGCTACGATATGGCAAAGGCCGCCGCAGATGACGTTTACGAGCAAGCCGGGATTGGCCCACGTGACGTCCAGGTCGTCGAGCTACATGATTGTTTTTCAGCCAACGAACTACTCACCTATGAGGCACTTGGACTCACCGATGAAGGTACCGCGGAAAAGTTCATCTGGGATGGCGACAACACTTATGGCGGCCGAGTGGTGACAAACCCATCGGGCGGATTATTGTCCAAGGGACATCCCCTGGGTGCAACGGGCCTCGCCCAATGCACGGAACTCGTCTGGCAACTCCGCGGCCAAGCCGACGATCGGCAAGTATCCGGCGCGACCCATGCTTTGCAACACAATCTTGGTCTAGGCGGCGCTTGCGTCGTCACCTTGTACGGCAAAGACTAGACTCGACAATCTACCCTTGGATTTTTCCCAAACTTATTCGCCATTAGAGGTTTTTTAAATGTCTGTCACGCAGCAAGAGCTGGATGAATTCAGACGGGACGTGAGTGCCTGGTTAACCGAAAACAACCCTGGCGACCCTGGCTATCTGCTACCCGAGTCGTTTATGGAAGTCGGCACGGACCGACAGTTTGAGTATCTTCGATCCTGGCAGCAGAAAGTCTATGAAGCCGGTTACTTGGGTATGGCATGGCCAGAAGCGTATGGTGGCGGTGGCCAAGCCCAAGTATTTCAAGATATCGTGACTCAGGAAATGGCTCAGCAACGCGTCCCGTTTATGACCAACACTATTGGCCTCAACTGGGCTGGGCCACTAATACTGCAGAGAGGTAGCGAAGCAGAGAAGAACAAATACATCAAAGGTATTTTGAGTGCTGAAGATATCTGGGCGCAAGGCTTCTCTGAACCTGACCATGGTTCTGATCTTGGCAATGCGCAGACGAAAGCCATCCGAGACGGTGATGATTACGTGATCAATGGTTCAAAAATTTGGACCAGCCTCGGCTCTTACGCCAAGTACATGATCCTGCTGGCACGAACCTCTACCGACGGACCAAATAAGTACGCGGGCTTAAGCTTTTTCTTAGCCCCCATGCAAACTGAAGGCATCACACCACAGCCTATCAAAAAGCTCACCAGTGAGTTTGGCTTTTGCCAAACCTACTTCGACAACGCACGAATTCCTGCGGATTGTCTGATGGGCGCTGAAGGTGAGGGTTGGTCCATTGCAATGGCAACCCTAATGTTCGAACGCGGTAACGTCGGCGGCCAAGCCGGCGGCATGGCCGTCATGGACGTGAATGTTAACGATGTATTGGAATTGGCTCGCCGCTCAACACGCAATGGCAAGCCAGCGTTAGAAGACCCATTGATACGGGATCAAATGGTCAAACTGATGATAGAAGCGAAGAGCAACAGCCTCATGAATCAACGCAGCAAGATCCCTGCGTTGGCATCTGACTATCAGGGAGCGGTGCCCATGTCCGGTAAATTACGCGGCACCGAACTCAAGCGCCGATTTTGTCAATTCGCGATCAACTTGCAGGGTGCAGATGGTGCGAGATTCGTCTCTAACGAGGCCGTTGATGGCGGTAAATGGCAACGTCTGTACTTCAACTCGTTCTCCGCCACGATTGGTGGTGGAACGTCTCAAATTCAGGCCAACATCATTGGTGAACGCGTCCTCGGATTGCCTAAAAGCTAGGAGTTAGTTTGATGAGCAAAGATATAGAATTTTCTGAAGAACAAGCCATGCTCTTGGACTCAGCGAGAGAATTTTCCAAGAACCAATCATCCATCGACCTAGTTCGCGCAAGGTTAGACGACGATCGCGCAATACCCGTCGATGTATGGGCCGCTATGACAGAGCTTGGTTGGGGTGGCATCGTTATCCCGGAAGAACATGGCGGCTTAGGGCTCGGATTTAGTCATTTAGTCCCTATCGTCGAATGTATGGGCCGACAGCTAATGGCTTCGCCGCTGATATGGTCTGCAATCGCAGCACACGCACTAAGCCTAGCGGGCACAGATGATCAAAAATCTCGATGGTTGCCCGCTACTGCAGCCGGCGCCATCGGTACCATGGCGCTAATGGAAGAAGGTGGGAGCTGGGATTTGTCTACGCCTATCTGTACAGCAAAACTGGCAGATCATCATCTCGTCCTTTCTGGCACTAAGGTATTTGTTGAAGACGCCAATATTGCTGATTTCATGATTGTATCGGTGTTACTCGAGGGCCAACCTAGATTAGTCTTGATCGAGGCATCTAGTATTGACGCGGCAGCAGTGAATCGAGAAGTGATCATCGATGAAACACGTCGCAGCTATCGCCTCACACTTGACGGCATACAGGTACCGAAATCGAACCTACTGCAAACGATTGACTTCACTGAGATTGAACTCGCGGCAATGCTGCTGCTGTCGGCAGAAATGGCCGGCGGGCATGCTAGCACCTTAGATTTGATTGTCGAATACCTCAAAACACGCAAGCAATTCGATCGGTATATCGGCAGTTATCAGGCCTTGAAACACCCAACGGTGGATATTCTGATTGGCCTCGAGGCGAGCCGTTCGCATGTTTACCATGCAGCGACCGGCTTTGATGCTGATACAGACGATCACCGCGAACTAGCTGTACGGATGGCAAAAGTGGTTGCCAGTGAAGGCTGCGCTTTCGCCGGTGACCGGGCCATTCAGTTCCATGGCGGATTCGGCTTTACCTTTGAGTGTGACGCACAGCTGTATCTTCGTCGCGCCTTATGGGGCCAGCATCAATTCGGCGACGAGGTCCATCAGCGAACATTACTAGCACCGTTGATCCTAGGGCAAACAGGTTAGGTGTGGCGCAGAGCTCTAAACTCAGAGCTCTGAACTCAGAGTTCAGAGCTCAAAGTCCAGAACTATGTCTCTTAAAAAGTCAGAGGCGTTTCGAGGTGTTGATCGAAAATCCAATCCCTTTGGGTTACCAACGACTCATCAAAGGGGTCAATTAGCGTTGCGGTCAACTCATAACTCTTGCGAAGAAAACCAGGCATCGGATTAATCGTCTCGGCTTGCGGTCGCAGCAGATTCGAGAAGTAAGCCCAGTACAAATCCGCAGCGGAAAATTGATTGCCGATCAGATAGTGGCCCGGCTGCGTATCAAGATGTTTGGCTAAGAAAGCCAGAAAATCATTCAGTGAAGCTTTAACAGATTCAACTTTATCGGGATCGAATTGATAGTCCTTCAACATCGGATTTTTATAGGCCTTATCACCCACCGCCTGATAGGTCGCATTTAGCATTAATTGCCGCGCATTCCAGGCAAAGCCGTTTTCACCGGCTATCTCATTGATCAGCCCTACCATCATCATGCGTTCGGTACGATCAGCTGGATAGAGAGATGCCGCGGTAGTATCACCCTGACTATTACCATTACCAGGACCAAGGCCCAGCCGCTCTGCGAGATCGAGTAGCTCAAGCCAACGAACCCGTGGCGCCTCGTCGTTGTAAAGTGCGATGGGCGCATTGCGATGCCGAGTCCAGGCCAAAAGTTCAGGATTAGCTCGGCCACCGTCCTGACGCACCGGCAGGTACGACACGCCATGGTGCCTAAATAGTGCTTTGGCGGATTCGCTCCACGGTCCTGGAACCCCTGCTGTCAGCACCAGCCTCAAACCCGGTTGGGTCTGAGCGTCGTTAACATCCAAATAGTCCGTCATACGTTAGCCCATTTGCAACAATTCAACCCAATTGCCGTCCGGGTCTTCGATGATCGAGATCATGACACCCGCCCTGATTTCTCGCGCAGGCACGGCGATTTTATAACCCGCCGCCGCGCACTCATCAGTAGCTTCCTTGAGATTGCTCACAGAGATCGTGAAATATCTGAACCCCGTGGCACCGCCGATGCCACCCACTGGTGAGGTCGCCTTGGGTTCTTTCGCGTTCACAACGATCTTTAATGTGGTGGTGCCGCAGCTTAAGCGCACCATTTTTCCACCACCTGGCATATCCATGGCACCGTCTTCTGCCAGCCCCAGGGTGTCTCGATAAAATACCAAGGACTTTTCAGCATCTGTCGTAATGATGCCAAGATCAATTGAGTCTTTTGTAATTGCCAAAGCCATTAAGCTTCTCCTTGCTTTCTATTGGGGATTAACCACCCGCTATTCTAGGCAGCATATAAACTTCGGAATTTTGAGGAATGGGTGTTTCCCAGCTATCACGATAGATCGTGCCATCGATAGCGACGGCGATACCGTCCTCTAGATGAGCTTCTAATTTCGGATAACGATCAGTGAGCCGGGTGATTAATTCGCGAATGGTCTCGGCCTCAACTTCAATTGAGGCGAGACCACCCACGGCATCTCTTAGTGGCCCTGAAAGAAAAACTTCCATTAGGCCGGCTTACTCTTAGGCAACTTCGTCAGCGGCTGCGTCATCAAGTGCCTTCAAGATTCTCGGTGGAGACATCGGTACCTGATACATTCTGACACCAACCGCATTCGAGACTGCGTTACCAATAGCGCCCAGTGGCGGCACAATCGATGTCTCGCCCACACCTCGAATACCATAAGGATGACTCGGGTTAGGAATCTCCAAGATCTTGGTGTCGATTGAAGGTAAGTCAGAGCAGACAGGAATCCGGTAGTCGAGGAAACCTGCATTCTGCAGTCGTCCGTCATCACCATAGATGTATTCTTCGTTCAGTGCCCAGCCAATACCTTGAGCGGCTGCACCCTGGAATTGTCCTTCAACATAATCAGGATGAATCGCCTTACCGGCATCTTGGACAACCGTGTAACGAAGGATCTGCGTCTTACCTGTTTCAGGGTCCACTTCCACATCGACAATATGTGAGGCGAAAGAAACACCGGCACCGTCTGCAGTGGCTTCATGGTGCCCCGCGATGGGACCACCAGTATTGCCTGCTTTGGCTGCAATCTCTTTCAAAGACAGCGGTGGCAAGTTGCCATGTTCAGCACCAACGGCTTTTGCATGGCCATCTTCCCAGGTGACGTCTTCAGGCGGAATCTGCCACATTTTAGCGGCGCGCGCTTTGAGTATTTCAACCGCGTCTCTGGCGGCGAAAATTGCTGCCATACCCGATGAAAATGTCCCGCGACTCCCCTCTGTCGTATCGTTGTGGCCCAACGAAGACGTGTCGCCAATATTCACTTTTACCTGGTCGTAGGAGATGCCCAGCTCTTCTGCGGCAATCAGTGCAAGAGATGCTCGAGCACCACCAACATCGACCGTGCCGACAGTAAGGTTTACCGAACCATCCTGACCGATATTGAGGTCACTACAGGTTTGACCGCCGATATTAAACCAAAAGCCACAAGCCACACCGCGACCCTGATTTTTACCTAGCTTGGCGCGCATATGCGGATGATCGCGAACCGCTTGCAGCGTGGGCTCGATACCAATGGGACCCCAAACAGGCCCATAAGGTGCCAAAGTACCCTCTCTAGCGACGTTCTTAAGGCGCAATTCAACAGGGTCGATTTTTAATTCTTTCGCCAGCTGATCCATCGTGCTCTCAACGCCAAACGCCATCATGGGTGCGGAAGGCGCGCGATAAGCAGCAACCTTGGGACGGTTACATAAGACGTTCACACCAATCGCTTTATTATTAGGGATGTCGTAACAAGCAAATGCTGTCATGCCACCCAGCGTGCCCCAGATACCTGGGAAAGCGCCGCCCATATAACGACACTCGGCTCTGGCAGCCACAATGGTACCGTCTTTTTTAGCGCCGATTTTGACTTCCATAGAAGTGGAACAGGTCGGCCCTGAAGCCTTAAATACTTCTTCTCGACTCATGACCATCTTCACTGGGCGATTCGCCTTGCGAGATAGTGCGAGCGCGATAGGCTCCATCCAAACGTGGGTCTTACCGCCGAAACCACCACCAATTTCAGATGAGGTCACTTTTAGCTTGGCGATGTCCATGCCAAGCAGTTGGGCACAGGTATTACGATAGGAGAAATGACCCTGGGTGGTTACCCAAAGTTCTCCAGTGCCATCTGGACTGACACTGGCAAGACAGGCATGGGGCTCGATATAACCTTGGTGCGTCTGACCGGTTTTATAACTGCGTTCTACAATGACGTCAGCTTCAGCAAAGCCCTTATCAATATCGCCATGACCGAACTCAGCTTTACCCATAAAGTTGGCTGGTTGTCCATCCTGCGCATAGCGAGGTTGAATGGCTGGCGCGCCAGGTAGCAACGCTTCATCAACATCCGTCACGTGTGGTAACTTTTCATAGGTCACCTTGATGAGTTTGATCGCCTGCTTGGCAATGGTTTTATCAATAGCTGCGACGGCCGCAACCGCATGGCCGTCATAGAGCGCACGATCTCGTGCCATACAATTCTCAAGCGTGTCAAAGAGACCCGTATTGCCATTCGTTAAATCAGGCAGGTCTTTGGCCGTGATAACCGCTTTCACACCCTTAAGCTTTTCAGCTTTAGAGGTATCAATTTTGATGATTCGAGCATGCGCGTGAGGAGAACGCAGCATCAACGAAACCAGCTGACCCGGTGCGTTCATGTCTGCACCATACCTTGCACGGCCCGTTACCTTGTCTATTCCGTCAGGTCGTTTGACACGAGTACCAACAACTTTGAAGTCTTGCCCTGTATATTTTTTATCGCCCATCTTTAATGCCTCCTATTTCTTCTTGTTCTGCTTACGCAGATCTTTTGCGGCAGCCTGTACGGCTTTTACGATCTTGTCGTAGCCAGTACAACGGCAAAGATTGCCGGCAAGGGCGTAGCGAATTTCAGTTTCCGTTGGATTTGGCTCGCGATCTAACAGCACTTTGGCGGCAATCAGGAACCCTGGGGTACAAATCCCGCACTGCAACGCTGCGTTATTGATGAACTGATCCTGCAGTGGGTGCAGTTTTTCGCCAGTCGCCATGCCTTCGATCGTGGTGATCGCGCGACCTTCTGCTTCGGCGCCGAGTACCAGGCAAGCACAAACCAGCTGGCCGTCTAGCGTGATGCTGCAAGCGCCACAGTCGCCGGTGCCACAGCCTTCTTTCGCGCCCATCAGTCCAAGGCGGTCTCGCAAGACATCCAACAGAGACTCATCTGCTGGGCAGACGTATTCTATTGGGTCATCATTAATTGTGGTTGATACGTGTACACCAGTCATCACTTGCCTCCCGCTCTTTCATAAGCAATTTTTGCAGTTCGCTTCGCCAATACCCCGGCGATCCTTTGTCTGTATTCTATTGTGCCTCGCTTATCATCAATCGGATTACACGCGGCTGAGCAGGCAGCTGCGAGCGCGTCTAGCGCTGCGTCATCCAACTTTGTGCCAATAATGGCTTTTGCTGCTTCCTTGACCAAAAGCGGCGTTGGCGCAACGGCACCTAGCGATACTCTCGCCGAGGCAATCACACCCTTCATCAGGGTCAGATTGATTGCGACACCGACTACAGCAATATCCATTTCTGTTCGAGGAATAAACCGAAGGTAAGCATCACCCGATCGCAGTGCTTTCGCTGGCAGCGTAATCGATTCGATCATTTCGCCCTTTTCCAAAACGGTTTTGCCCGGTCCGGTGACGAAATTTTCTAGCGCGACTGTGCGGCGTTTCTTGCCGACGATAATCGCTTTAGCACCGGCTGCAATCATCGCTGGCACACTATCGGCCGCTGGTGACGCATTACACAGATTTCCAGCTATGGTGCAGCGGCTTTGTATCTGATCTGAACCGATCAAATTGGCAGCCTCAACAACACCTGGCCAGGCCTTAACCAGCGCCTTATTTTTGGCGAGCGCAGCGCTAGACACTGCGGCGCCAATCTTGAAACCAGTTGCCGTTTTAGTAATTTCAGTCATCGCCGGAATACGTTTGATGTCGACCATCAAGTCCGGTTCGATCATATCCATTCTAAGTCGCACTAAAAGGTCAGTACCCCCAGCCAGAACGTAGGCTTTACCCTTTTCTTTAGAAAGCAGGGAGACGGCCTCTTTGGTGGTCGTCGGTGATTCGTATCTCATGCAACCCTCTGTTTATTATTGATGGAGAGCGCTGAGTGTATAGTTTGTGGAGACGAATCAAAACAGGCAGAACACCGATGTTTCGATAAGCACGAGCGCGCAAATCGAAACATCGGCTATATGCGGATACAGCAAGCCAGCACACTTAGGCTTATATCAGCGTAAATCCCTGCTCGCTGAGGGGCATCGACCGAATCCTAACGCCAGTCGCGGCGAAGATAGCGTTGGTCACCGCCGGTGCCAGCGGTGGTAATGCCGGTTCCCCCAACCCTGTCGGAGGGTTGTCGCTTTGCAAAAAATGCACATCGACGTCGGGAGTTGAAGCGATTCGCATCACAGGATACTGATGGAAGTTGTCTTGTTGGATAACCCCCTTCTGCATCGTAATCTGCTGCATCGCCATCGTACTGAGACCATCTATGACAGAACCTTGCACCTGATGCATGGCGCCACTCATGTTAATGATCGGGCCAACATCGACCGCAACGGTGACTTTTTTCACACTGAAGTTTCGATTGTCATCAACAACCACTTCCGCCACTTCTGCAACGTGTGCGGCATGACAAAAATAGAAAGCGAACCCCAGCCCGCTGCCTGCAGGCATCGCTTTGCCCCAGCCAGACTGTTCTGCAGCCAACTGAATAACGTCAATGGCACGACCCGTATTCAGTGAATTGACATTGCCGTCCTTGATCCAGCGACGTTTGCCCATAAGCTCGAGTAGAAATTCTACATGGTCACGACCGGCAAGCACGGATAGCTCATGAATAAAGCCCTGCTCAACGAATGCATTAGTGTTGGAGCCAGGCGCACGCCATGCACCACAAGGCGTTTTAACGGGCATCATTGCCTGTCGAACCCGGACATTGTCGAGCGCCACCATAGAAAACTCATTGCCCCTGAGACCTGAACCAATCACCGGCCTGCCCTCGTTCGCAAACCCAATGTAGTGTTGATCCCATGCCGCTAGCTTGCCATCAGCATCGATAGCCGCTTTCATATTTTGAAAGCCACCTACCCTGAAGAAATCGTTATGGATATCGTCGGTACGCGTCCAAGTTAGTTTCACTGGCACACCCGCATGATGTGAAATTGCCATCGCCTCGCTCGCAAAGTCGTGCACCGCGCGGCGACCAAAACCGCCACCCATGCGAGTTGCCGTGACGTTGACGTTTTCCTGCTTAACACCCAACATATTCTCTGCGATCTCTTTGACCTGTCCAGGAAACTGACTTGGAATCCAAATTTCCATCTTGTCGGGTTGGCCGGCGCTGCCTTTCAAGAAGCTAGCGGTGCAATTCATGGGCTCCATGCAAACATGCGCAACATAAGGAAATTGGTAAAAGGCTTCGTGGACCTGATTACTCTCGTCCGCAAGTGCATCGTCCACCGAGGCACCACCAAGACGTACCTCGCCTGTGCCATCAGCGGCAATTTGCTTCGCCTGCTCAATCATTTCTCCCCAGTCATCTTGAGAGGCCAATGACTCATCCCACTTGATCTGCAATTTACTCTTGGCATCCAAGACCGACCAGGTGTCCTCGCCCACAATCGCAACACCGCCGCGCAACACCGCGAGACCTTCCAGGAACGCCATTGAGGCTTTGCCCGCGCTGCTATCCGGCGCTAGGATAAAGGCATCGATAATTCCCGGCAGTTTCTTAATGGCTTTATCATTGAAGCTGATCGCTGTGCCGCCTATCCGCGGACAACGGGTGTAACTCGCGTACTTCATGCCGGGTATATCAACGTCAATGCCGAACTCCGATTGACCCGTCGCGATGACGAGATTGTCGACACTGCCCACGGAAGTCCCAATAATGGTGTAGGAGCGCGGATCTTTAAAAGACAGCATCTCTGGATCGGGCACTGGCTGTCGAACGGCGAGTGCTGCGAGTTCACCAAAAGTCAGGCTTTCACCGGAAACATGAATAATCCTGCTCTCACGTGCCTCAAGGTCCTGCCGGTCGACTTCCATTGAATCTGACGCGGCACCAATCAACATTTCTCGTGCAGAGGCACCCATACGGCGCATGGTGTCAAAATTTCGCGGAATCGACGTCGATCCACCGGCGCCTTGCATACCAAACTTTTTGGCGTCAAGCGGCGCATCAATGACTACGACGTCCTCCCATTTGGCGCCCATTTCTTCGGCAATGATCATGGGTAGCGCGGTCTTAATACCTTGGCCCATTTCCGGAGTGGCCGAGTAAATGGTGATTTGTCCATCTGAGGCAATCTTGACGTAGACATTTAACTCTTTCGAGCCCACCAGTGTGCCCAGCTCCGCACCGATTGCGGCTGTGGCCAGATTGAGCTCTAGCATCAGTCCGCCACCAGCGAGCGCCGATACTTTGAGGAAATTGCGACGATTGATATTCGCGATACTCATTCGCCTGCTCCTTCATTAGATGTGGAGGGGTTAGCACTACTGAGGTCCGCGTTATAAAAAGAGGCAGCGGTATGAATGGCGGCGCGGATTCTGATGTAAGTGCCGCAACGACAGTAATTTCCTGCCATCGCCTCATCGATGTCTGTGTCGCTGGGCGACGATTTGGTGGCGAGCAGTGCTGCCGCACTCATGATCTGGCCTGACTGGCAGTAGCCACATTGGGGCACATCATGATCTATCCATGCGCTCTGCAGCGGGTGTAAAGCGCCGCCCTCGGCAAGCCCTTCGATGGTAGTGACGGGGCCAGAGACAGCAGAAACCGGCAGCACACAAGAACGCACCGCAACACCATTAACATGTACTGTGCATGCGCCACACTGGGCGATACCACAGCCATATTTGGTGCCAGTCAGTTTGAGCCGATCCCGGAGCAGCCATAACAACGGCATGTCTCCCCTGACGTCAATTTCATGGTCTGCACCGTTCACAACCAACTTATATTTGCTCATAGATTTTTCCGATCGTCTGGGTTTCAAAATAAAGGTTTTTAAACTAGGGGCTTCTCAAAAAAAGCTTTCAAAAATATTAAGTAGCGAGTCTATCGCGATTTTGACGAGCGTAGGAAATCAGTCGGTCTCGGACCGCCAGATCCAACGCAGTGTATCGGCAAAAATTGCACCACCATGATCCAAATTGTGCCCACCCACACCAAACTCAAATCGATAATCGTAGCCTGCCCACGTCAAAGCACTCGCCATCGTTTGGTTCGCAAGCGCCCAGCTACCAAAAGGGGTGTTGGCATCATTTGCACCACTCTGCAGGAACACACGAATGGGTTTGCTTGGGTTGTGACGAATCAACGACGGCACGTTATGCCCACCCCAGATATCGGTGTAAGAACCACAATGGCTGATCACCCGCTGACATTGATCAGGATGATGCCATGCAGCCATAAAAGCGGCGATGCCACCGCTGCTGATACCACAGACGGTTCGGTGGGTGGGCTCCTTACTGATGCTGATACCAAAGTGCGCTTCAACAAACGGCAACACCTCAAAAAAAACAAACTGCCCGTAATTAGGAGAAAGCAGATCGTACTCCAGGCTGCGTTGAGCAGCATGATCATCATAGGATTCTATGGGCGCTCGAACCGCGTGGTCAGGCCTACCGGGATTGATGAAAATGGCAATGGTGGGCTCGATTTCTCCGCTGGCGTGAAGTACGTCTAAGACGTTGGTGGCTCGCACGGGCCCCTTTCGACCCATGTACCATCCGCCATCGTTAAATATCGCAAGCCGATAGTGGTCGCTTTGACAAACGGGTAAGTAGACCCATATATCTCGTGCGGTTCCGGTATAGACTTTCGTCTCCGACCAATCTTCAAATCGCGCCACAGCACCAACGGGCACATCTTCTGTTGGATACGCTTCTGCGCAAGGATGATAAGCCGCATCCCACTCCGGTTGGTTGAGAGCACCGTTGACGCGCCCATTCACCGACGCCGCAACCGTTTTATCCAGACCAAGTCGTAGAAGGGTGTCCGTATCAATGGGCATGGTTGTCTGCAAGAAGTGTAGGAAAGTACAAATTTGACATAACCAATCAAATAACGCCAAAGTGGCGGGTCAAAAATTTTCACATCAAAAATGTTGCGAGCAGGTAATGGCATGGCACGAATCAAACTAAAAGAAGACCACGAGCTCTCTGAAGCGACACTCGCCGCGGCAAAATCGATTGAGGCAGGCGGAGGCGACACATCGACGCTGCGAGGCTTGGCAAACCGGCAAGATATGTTCGATGCCTACTTTGGCTTCTACTTTCCGGCGCGTCAGGGAAAGACCGTTAGCGCAACTTTAATCGAGCTAGTCAGACTTCGCATTGCTCGCCACAATGATTGCTTTACCTGACTCAATGCTCGGCTCCTGCAGGATGCAGGACATGACCTTACCGAAGACAAGATCTCCCAGCTAGATCTCGACAAGTCGCTCTCGAGCTTTTCTGACAGCGAACAGCTTGCCCTTGAATATACCGACCGAATGGCAACCGACCATCACAATATGGGTGACGAGTTTTTCGACAGACTCAAAAAGCACTATAGCGATGAACAAATCCTAGAGCTTGGCATGATGATTGGCCAGTTCATTGGGTTTGGTAGGCTACTTATGGTGCTGGACCTGGAATCCAAGTTCTGTCCGGTTGAGCCTTAGCCAACCCCTGTTAGACAAGCCCTAGCGGCGCCAGCGACTTAGATCAAAGCGGTTTTGACAAAAGCGACAAAGCTTCGAGCACGAGACTCGAAGTTTTCCGAGCGAAAAGAACCTGAACTTCCAGGCATCGAACCCGAACCCATCCAGAACGAGATGTCGAAAATCAAGATCATGCTGGTCGATGACAGCCAAGAAATACTCGAACTTTTGACAGAGGTATTGCACGGAAAAGGCTTTGAAGTTTACCCATACACCAGTGCAAAAAAATCGCTAACGGTTTATATCAGCAGAAGCGACCCCATCGACCTCGTCATATCTGATATGCAAATGCCTGAGATGGATGGTGTGGCGTTCTTGATCGAGATTCAGAAACCAAAATTGGTCATTATTACCGGCGGCGCAACGCTAGACCGCGACGATGATCAAGCAGAACACTATGGCCTAATTGACGGCAAGCTTTACAAACCGTTCAAATCGAAGGGTGTGTTTACCCGTATCGAATCGCTATTCAGCTGATCAGCTGTTCAACTAAAATTTACCAATCCCACCCTTGTTTCGCCGGCCTACTTTTAAGGACTGCTTATAGGCCATAGTCGTCAAACTCATAAGCGGTTATTGTTGAGAAGCAATCGGTCTTTAACAAACACTAGGATTCGGCGTAATGTGTTTTTGGGGAGTGGCGACACTCCCACAATTAGGCGGACAACTGAAATCTGCCAGTGTACGAAAGACGCCGAGGTCTGAAAACTCCAAGGGAGTCTCGGAGTCGTCAGTACACATTAAAACAAAAGCCCAAATTCTGTGCACAGATGTTGGGCTTTTTTTTATAGCGTCCGGTTTTTATAGCGTCTGATAGCGCGAAACCTAAATTGGTACAGAAAAAGGCGCATAAACTAGAACATTTTCGCATCACGGATAAGTTAGCCCGACTTTTCGTCGATACTGGCGCCAAGACCCAACAGACTGCGGAAATTTATTTGTATACTGCTGGCGAGAGCAGCATATTCAAGCGACATCTGTTACATCTTGGGGGATCAATGCTATGTATGACCTAATCATAAGAAACGGCACAGTGATTGACGGCACCGGCGCCGAACGTTTCGTTGCCGATGTCGCGATTAAAGATGGCAAGGTAGCTGACATTGGTCAGATTACGGATCCCGCCAGCAACGAGATCGATGCCACGGGTAAACTGATCACGCCGGGTTGGGTCGATATTCATACCCATTACGATGGTCAAGCGACCTGGGACCCAATACTTGCGCCCTCTAGTTGGCACGGCGTGACCACCGTTGTGATGGGCAATTGCGGTGTTGGTTTTGCTCCAGTAAAGCCTGCTGATCGGGATT
Organism: Candidatus Azotimanducaceae bacterium; assembly: GCA_051278195.1. Taxonomy (GTDB): domain Bacteria; phylum Pseudomonadota; class Gammaproteobacteria; order Pseudomonadales; family Azotimanducaceae; genus JAHRVQ01. The sequence continues at coordinate 389,563 of JBNMQM010000001.1, read as the reverse complement.
TTCTCATTCAACTGATGGAAGGCGTCGAAGATATTCCCGGCGCAGCGTTATCGGAAGGCATCGATTGGCAGTGGGAAAGCTTCCCAGAATATCTTGATGCGCTTGAAGCGTTTCCACGCGCCATCGACGTTGCGACTCAGGTTCCACACGGGGCAATACGCGCTTATGTTATGGGCGAACGCTGCAATACCGATTATGCACCCACGCAGGCAGAAGTCGATGCGATGGCCGCACTGGTTCGAGAAGGCGTCGAAGCTGGTGCACTGGGCTTTTCTAGCTCCAAAACCCTATTACACAAGGACATAAAGGGCGAATATATGCCTGGCACTTTCTCTGGCAACGAAGAAATGCTGGCGCTGGGACTTGGCATGAAAGGCCTGAATAACTCGGTCTTTGAACTCGTCTCTGACCATCTGGGCGATGATGAAGAATGGGCCTGGGTCACCGAATTTCAAAAGCAAACAGGTTTAGCGGTAACGCTGATTGCCACTACTGCACCCGCTTACCAAAACGGCAAAATGTACAAGCTGGCAGAACAAGCAAGAGCCGAAGGCCGCGAAATCCGCCCCCAGGCAGCGGGTCGCCCTACCGGTGTTTTACACGGCTTGCAGTCCAGCTTCCATGCTTTTGTGGGCCACCCCACCTGGCGCGCAGAACTGGCCGAACTGGACCATGAGGCATTGCTAGCGAGACTTCGTGATCCGGCGATGAAGGCGCAACTACTTTCTGAGAAATCCCATATTAAGGGCGGGGCTATGCAAGACCTACCCAAACTCATGGGGCAGGTTTTTCCGCTCGGCGAGAACCCAAATTACGAACCCGAGGCCAAGGACAGCATCGACGGCATTGCTAAAGAGCGCGGTCTAGACGCGATGGAGGTCATGTATGACCTGCTGGTCGATAACGACGGTAAAGAGCTGTTTTATCAACCACTCGGTGGCTATCAAGGCTTTTCTCTGGACAGTCAAAAGAAACTACTCGAGCATCCAAACGTGCTGTTTGGGCTTAGCGACGGCGGCGCCCACTGCGGTGTCATCGCCGACGCCGGCATGCCCACCTTCATCATGACCCACTGGGGACGTGACCGAACCCGCGGTGACAAGATGAGCCTGGAGTTCATCGTCAAATCCCTGACCTCAAGTACCGCGCAAGCTTTTGGCATGTTCGATCGCGGCCAGCTAACACCTGGCATGATTGCGGACATCAACATTATCGACTTTGACGCCATGAGACTGCACAGACCTGAGGCAATCTTTGATCTACCCGCTGGGGGCCGACGCCTAGTACAGCGGGCAGAGGGATACGATGTCACCATCAAAGCGGGTGAAATCATCTTCCGAAACGGCAAACACAGCGGCGCACTCCCTGGAAAATTGGTCCGCCGCAGCAATGAAGCCCACCAACACGCTTTATAAGCGCTCTAACTTTCGTCACGGCGGCTGAGGAACTACTCAGCCAGCCAGCGAGCAAAGTGATAGCCGCCGAAAGCCAGACCCAGCCATAGCCCTTTCTATCTGATCGGGCTAGTACTTGAACCAGATAAACAGACCGACCAAGATATCCCGATCATCGCGCCTGTCATTACGGGCGCTTATTCTGCAAGCCGCGCAGAAGAAGTAAGCAATCACAAACGGTAAGCGGGCAGTCAGCAGAAAGGCCATCAAGGCAGCTTTTGTCATGTAAAAATTGCTAAATTCGCCTGCCCACTCACACTACTGCCTGCTAAGAAGCCCTTTTAAGAACCCTATAAAGAGTACCGGCGACCTCGCAAAGCCAATGGCAGCAGCGGGCCGCAACGCAGCCTCCAATGGATAAGGCAGGGTGTGAATACCACCGTGCACCCTCAACCGCCCTGGCACCGGCAAGTCTTCGTGCAACCAGTCGTGAATCGACAGCAGACCATTCAAACATTGCGATTGTTGGGGGGTAAATGTCTCAACGCCCAGCGCCGCTGCGCCGCCAAATGCCGCGTCAAAGACCGGATGATCCAACGAACGCGTCTTCGTGATCGCTGCCGTATTGGCCGACACTCGTAAGCCCTGATTCGCCCAATTTTCTGCCATCAGTACTTTGCCAAAGTATTGAGCGGCCTGGTAACTCGCGCCTTGAATACTCACCACCGTCCGAACCACCGCAGCTTGGTCTTTTTTAATAGAACCACCACCCCGCCCGAGCAAACCCAGCATCTCAAGCATCGCCTCCCAAACCGGCCGTTGATCCCGACGGCGCTGCATAGCGTCCCGATCATCTGCTTGAAGCTCTGCAGGTGTCGTCGGAGATACTAGCATCGTGACGCTCGCGATCAATTCTCGCGGCAGCGCATTCACAATGGCATTCATTGCGCCCGTCAAGCGCATCTCTCGAGCCTGACCAGGCGCATAAGCATAGAGACAGAGATCAATAGGATCGCCATTCGCAAAGGCCAGCAGAGTCGCTAAAATTTCACCCGGCTGGGTGAGCAGGTCAGCATTGTTCGGGGGATAGTGGAGCGTACCTGCAAACTCCGCCGACTGGCGCCATTCTGCAGGCGGCGGAGCACGATCAATCCACAGTACATCAGCACCCGTCTCCAGCATCGCCTGGGTCGGTGCCATTTCAGCGGCTGCGCCTAGAACCGCAATTTTGCGACCAACCAGCTTCAATTCGCCGTGCGCCAATCCATACTGCTCGATCCAGCTAAGCGCGCTAGCCCCAGCAGGGGTGATCACGTTTCGCTTCGCGAGTTCAGACCCGAGCGCAGCAAAATCGCCCCAGGAGGTCTCACGATAGATAAACTCTGGCTTCCAGCCGCCGGTCCCTGCACCCGCAATATGTTCTAGAGGAAAGGGGTCGGCGACCACAGCGAGGCACTCCGACAAAGTGCAAGAAGCACCTGCCGAATTCCAAACCAACTGTTGCTGCATCGCGTTCGCTAGATACTGAGCGATCTCGTGTCGCTTTGAACTGGCAAGCCGGGCCGCCTCAAATTCTGGTACCAGGCTCGCGTACAATTTTCGAAACCCAGCCTGATCTCTTGGCCATGAGTCCAATCCAAGCTCACCCGGAAACGCGTTTCTTGTCTCACTTAGCACCGCATACAAAATGCCCGACGCACTCTTATTGTCGAGTAGCTGAACGCCGAGCGCTAGACCAGCCATAGGCACACCTGCTGTTACGTTCAATTTTTTAAGACCAGCGATCAAATCGTAAGATTTCGTCAACGGGTTTGCGTGAAACTGGTCCAAACTTACCCAACGGGTAGCCGACGGGGATCAAGCAGAGTGCTGCCATCGTATCCGGTAGGTGCAAAATTTTGCGCACGGCATCTTGGTCACCCAATGCTAGGGTCGTTGGCGCGGCGCCTAATCCCAGCGCTCGAGCCGCGAGTAATAAATTTTGGATACCGGGCCAGATCGATCCGGCACCGCGGCTAATCGCCGCATCCTTTACCTTTTCACCATACTCTAAGCACGCGATAACAAGGGCAGGGACTTCATGCAGGTGCTCCATTTGCCAGACCACGGCATCAGCCATCCGCCTTCTCTTGTCTTCTGCCTGGTGCGGCAAACTGCCCATGTTGTCAATTTGAGGTCCAATGTAGGCCTCTACGCCGGTGCGATTCAAATCCGCTAACGACTTTTTAAGAGCGGGATCTTGCACAACTAGCCAACGTCCATTTTGCATATTCGAACCGGAAGGCGCCTGATTGGCGGCTTCAATCAACCTCAACAGGTCTCCTTCAGGCACGGGTTTTGTATCCAATCTGCGCATTGCTCGACAGTTGTACATTGTTTCAAAAAGATCCATGGCGCCCTCTTATTTAACGACTAGTCGGTTGCACTGTAGCACCAGTGGAGACAGCACCACTATAGATGACACCGGTAGAGGCAGTGAACAGATTAGAATTGACGAAGTACTTGAATCCGGCCACATCGACCCGATAAACAACTGTGAACTTTAGAGATTTTTGGCTGTGGATTTCAAAGACTATTACAAGATACTTGAGTTATCGCCTTCTGCAACGCAAGAGGAAATTAAGCGCACCTATAAGAAACTAGCGCGCAAGTACCACCCTGACGTGAGCGAAGAAGAAGATGCCACTGCTAAGTTCCAGGAGGTCAGTGAAGCCTATGAGGTCCTTAAAAATGAGGACAAGCGGGCCGAATATGACGAGCTACGCGAGTACGCCAATAATCCGAATCAATTCAATGGAGCCGACGGGCGACAGGCACGGTTTAATTCTGACTCCTCCGCCGAACATGGTTTCGATGATTTACTCCGGTCGATTTTTGGTGACCAGGGCCGCTTCAATGCTGGATCGAACGGATTTAGTGCGAGCGAGGCCAGAAGTTTCAATCAGCGCGGCCAAGACATCCGCTATGACCTTGCGATCACGCTAGAGGAAGCGCATGCCGGCGGTAAGCGGGCATTACGCCTCGCGACCCCCAGTGGCAACAAAACCATCAATGTGACGATCCCAAAAGGTATCAAACCGGGCAAGGAACTCAGACTACGAGGCCAGGGTGAACCAGGCCGTGGACCTACTCAAGGACAAGATTTAGCAGGTGACCTTTACCTTAAAATTTCATTTTCAAAACATGCTCTGTTTGAGGCTGATGGCGATGACATCACGCTGGTGTTACCCATCACGCCATGGGAAGCAGCACTAGGCACAAGGGTCGAAGTCCCAACCCTCGGCGGCAAGGTAAATCTTAAAATTCCTGCGAATAGCCAAAATGGTGAGCGACTCCGATTGAAGGGGCGCGGTCTTAGTTTGGGTCAGGGTTTAGGTTCGGCAACTGGCGACCAGTTCGTTATGCTCAAGTTGGTCAATCCACCCATTGAAACCGAAGCAGATCAAGCTGCATACGAGGCATTAAAGTCTAGCTTCAACTTCAATCCTAGAGACACCATGGCGAGACAAGTATGAGTAAACCCTCATACACATTGATAGAATTTTGTGTAGTTGCGAGTGTTGACGAACAGCTCGTCATCGAACTCGTCGAGCACGGTATCCTTGAACCAGAATCGGACCAAGACCACTGGCTGTTTCCCACTGAAGCATTAGCACGCTGCCTACGTGCCGAGAGACTGCGCCACGATCTAGAGCTGGACTTTCACGGTGTTGCGCTAGCACTCGAACTCACCGACAAAAACCAACGCCTACGACAGCGCATCGACTATCTCGAACAACTGGTCGATAGACTCAAGAACTAAAAGCTTACTGACGCTTTGTTTTTACATTCGAAGCACTTAAAGTCGGAGTACTTAAAGTCGGAGTACTTCCATTTCAGACATCATGAGCGTTAGTAGCTGTGCGTCGAAATTTTCTCGACAGACCTGAAAGCGATCGAGTGGGAATTTGATTGGAACGCCCGCCAAAGCCGTTTGCATCATCGTCAGATGAGCTTCCCAACCTGCACAAGACCGGGCGGCAACCTCATCCTCCGGGATATTGACCTCGAGATGGATCTTGCAGCCTGCCTCGGTACTTTTGAGTAAAAATCGAATGAGGCGCATCGGTTCATCAACACCGCTCCAGGAAAACTCCAACAACTCTGGCGCTTCGCAGGCAGCGACTTCACTGTCGACAATGACATAACTGTCCTTAAAGTCGAGTTTTGCTCGCCCGCCTTTCACTAGATCAATAGCGCCTGGCGCAAGCCACTTGACTCGATTCGATTCCTCGCTGAGCATCCGCCAAACCGCATCGATAGGAACGTCGACATCACGTTCCATGATGGCAGTGATGTAGCCGTTAGCGCGCGTTAGCAAACCATATTCTTTGTCCATCATCCTCTCCTCTTATTTCACAGAAATAGAATAATAGATTTGGTCGGCGAACAAATTGACCGAGATCAAGCAAAGGGCTACCTAACCGAAGCTACCGGCTACTTAACTGAAGCTATCGGTGACCACCGCCGGCCGCATCTCCCGGTATGGTTCTGGCCAAGCGTCGCCCAACAGCGCACCGTCCGTGACCGGCGTAAAAATTTGGTCATAACGCTTAATGTTATCGTGACCACAACGCCTATAAATATGCGTTCTGGTTAAGTCGCATGCCGAATGCAAACCAGCAGACGACATCAGGTCAACAAATGCGTGCAGGGTCTCAGCATGAAAGCGCTGAACTCTTTGCCACTTGTCCTCGACGACCAGGCCTCTAATCAGATCCGGGTCCTGAGTGGCAACGCCAGTAGGACAATGATTGGTATGGCATATCAATGATTGAACACAGCCTAACGCTAGCATCATGCCGCGGGCCGAATTGCAGAGATCAGCACCCAGTGCGAGATTCTTCGCCATGTGAAAACCCGTGAACACTTTGCCCGAGGCGATAACGCGAATATCGCCTCTTACGCCAAAGCCTCTTAAGCAGTCATCGACTGCTGCCAAACCTTCTCTTAGCGGCATACCCACAGAATTGGAATACTCCAGCGGTGCAGCGCCTGTGCCACCCTCTCCGCCGTCAACGGTAATGAAGTCCGGTTTGATACCGGTCTCGACCATCGCCTGACAAATACTCAACAACTCAACACGACGACCCACACAAAGTTTAAAACCGATCGGTTTGCCTTCACTCAGTTCGCGCAGCTTTTTAACAAACTCGAGCAAGCCAAGCGGCGAGTTGAATTCACGATGAGTAGAGGGCGAGACCACTTCAGTGCCTACTTCTACAGTACGAATTCTGGCGATATCTGCCGTGTTTTTGGACGCGGGCAATATGCCGCCATGACCTGGTTTGGCACCTTGGCTAAGCTTGATCTCGATCATTTTGACATTTGGATGTGCAGCCTTCTCTTTGAATAGATCAGGATCAAAACCACCCTCATCAGTCCGGCAACCAAAATAGCCCGTACCAATTTGCCAAACCACATCCGCACCACATAGATGGTACGGTGAAAGCCCACCCTCACCGGTGTTGTGATAAAAACCTCCCGCCTTAGCGCCCTTGTTGAGTGCCGTTAGCGCTGCCGAACTAAGCGACCCATAGCTCATCGCTGAAATATTGAGCAGGCTCGCAGAGTACTTCTGCTTGCAGTCCGGCCCGCCGATTTCGACCCGGTTATCGAGGTCTGTTGGCTTTACCGTGTGCGCCCCAAGACTATGACTCAACCATTCATAGCCATCTCGGTAAACATCGACCTTAGTACCATATGGGGTGGTATCGAGGTCGCCCTTTGCACGCTGATAGACAATAGACCGAAACATACGATTGATAGGCGCACCATCCGTATCCGATTCTATAAAATACTGGCGTACAAACGGCCGAATCAATTCGGCTAGCCATCTCGCCCGGCCCAACAGAGGGAAATTACGCCGCAGCGAATGTTGCTGCTGCAAACTATCTTGTATGGATAACATCCAAGCAGTTACCACGGGGATCAACAACCACCAGATCCAGCCCCAGACCAGACCAGCAAAAAGAATCGCCGCTGTAACTCCAGCTAATATTGCATAAATTGTCTTGCTCATAAGCGTCTCGATGTCTTCATGGGTAAATCAACCTAGAATATCTCAACAATTTGCCAACAGCAGGTCAGACTTTAATTAGGTCTGCAGGCATATAGCACCCGTCCTCTTGCGCAGAGATCACCGCCATCATTCACCACGCTGACCTCAATGGTACAAAGCTGGCGGCCGCGTTTAATGACCGTTGCTTCAGCATCGATCCATTCGCCATGGGCCTGGCGCAAGTAGGTCACCTGGAGATCGGCTGTGCCAGCCGGCAAACTACCCTCTCGCATCTGGGTAAATACCGCAGGAACGGCAGCCATATCAATCATTGTCGCAATCACCCCACCGTTGACGCTGCCACCAATTCCAGTCGGTGTTGTGGCCGTTTTGATCAATCGCAAACGAGCATAGTCTGGCCTGTACTCGACCAACTTCAATCCGAGGTATTGATGGAATGGATCCTCGTCAAAATGTGCTAGTAGATCTGTTTCTTTCATGTCTTCATCGTTACCCAGAACCGAGAGCAGAAACTAGCACGAGCGGCTATCAAGACAAAACGCCCGTTGGCAGAAAAGTGTCATTACCAAAGCAAGGCTGAAGTAATTTTCAAAACCAGTAAACTACACACCAATTGGAATTTTTTGGCAGCCATATGGTGCTCTTTACCCGACTCGCATTTCTATCCGCTATCCTCATGCTGCTCAGCAGTTGCGGGATCAACAATATCCCTACCTTCGATGAACAAGTAAAAGCAGCCTGGTCGCAAGTCGAAAACCAATACCAACGGCGGGCCGATCTGATCCCGAATCTGGTAGAAACGGTTAAGGGATTTGCCAATCAAGAAAAGGACACGTTAACTGCAGTGGTCGAAGCCAGGTCTAAAGTCTCGTCCATGCAGGTTGATTCAAACCTCATCAACGATCCACAAAAACTCCAGCAGTTCGAGCAAGCGCAGCAGCAACTATCGGGTGCACTCAGCCGGCTCATGGTCGTGGTTGAACGTTACCCAGATTTGAAATCGAATCAGAATTTCCTCGCGTTGCAGTCTCAGTTAGAAGGCACAGAGAACCGAATTGCAGTCTCGCGCCGTGACTATATCGCTGCAGTACAACTCTATAACGTCGAAATCCGAACATTCCCTGGACGCATTTGGCACTCTCTTATGTACAGCGAAATGGCCTTGAGAGAAACGTTTGAGGCGACTGCCGAAAATGCAGACCAGGCACCTAAGGTCTCATTCTGATGCGCCTCATGTTGCGAATCGCACTCTCACTTTCATTCTGTGCCGTCAGTTTTAGCGCATTCGCCGAACCACAGTTCCCAAAGCTCAGCGGGCGCGTGGTTGATCAGGCCAATATGATCAGCGCCAGCGTCGAAGCAGAGATTGCAGCGCTCAGCGAGGCACACGAGCAAGCCACAGGCAATCAAGTGGTGGTCGTGACCTTGCCTGATTTGCAGGGCTACGCCATTGAGGACTTCGGTTATCAACTGGGCAGACACTGGGGTATCGGCCAGTCAGACAAGAACAATGGCGTGCTACTCATCGCCAGTGAGGCAGAACGGAAAATTCGCATTGAAGTTGGCTATGGACTTGAAGGCGAGTTGACCGATGCCATCGCAAGCAACATTATCAACGCTCAGATCACGCCCAGCTTTAAACGTGCTCAATTCGATGCGGGTTTCGTCGTGGGCACACGCTCGGTGATTGATGCACTCGGCGGTGAGTATCAGATGCGCACGGCGTCAAGCAAGAAACAGGGCGCACCGACCAACTGGGTGTTCCTCATTTTCGTGGTGTTCTTCTTTGTTATCCCTTCATTGTTCGGCCGATCTAGCATCTGGGCACTGATTGGCCTTAGCGCTTTGGCTGGATCTGGAGGCCGCGGTCGCGGCGGTGGTGGCTTTGGTGGTGGCGGTTTTGGTGGCGGAGGCGGAAGCTTTGGTGGCGGTGGTGCGAGTGGGAGTTGGTAATGGCGATTTTAACGGAATCTGAAATACAGCAAGTCGCGGCGGCCATCGACAAGGTAGAGCAATCCACCGATGCAGAACTGGTCACCGTGCTCGCCCATCAGGCGGACGACTATCACTACATCCCCACGCTCTGGGCAGCGCTGTTAGCGATGGTTTCACCGGGCATCATTTTACTGACTCCATTCTGGCTAGGTGTCAGTGAGTTATTAGTGCTCCAGGCCTCGGTCTTCATCTTTTTTGCTGTCGTTTTGCGACTTCCTTTTGTGCTCCGACACATCATTCCGAAGAGAGTGAAAGTGTGGCGCGCATCCAACCTCGCCCGGCGACAATTTCTCGACAATAACCTGCATCACACCGCTGGCGATTCAGGTTTGCTGATTTTCGTTTCTGAAACCGAGCATTACGTCGAAATCATTGCCGACCGGGGCATCAGCAAGGTCGTCGATAACGAAGTATTCGAAGCGATTGTTGCTGAGTTCACCCAGAAAGTGAAGAACGGCCAGACCCTTAACGGTTTTCTATATGCCGTTGAAGCCTGTGGTGAACTGCTCACTGAACATGTGCCCGCGACCGGTCAGAAGAACGAATTACCGAACCGTATGATTCTGCTCTAGGGTCTGGTTGGATAGCCGATAGCGCTTGGTTAGCCTCTCATTAGGTGGGGCTTCGACACTACCTCTGTTGCGCATTTCGTCATTTAGCCTTCCCTCAAAGAGGATGACTTAGGCAGAAACGCGACAATTGAACGAGGAGGAACTAAGAAGAACGCTAGGCAACCACCGCAACATTGTGATGGCTTGCGGTCTGTGCATTTTGGTATTCGGGATCGTCCGGGCACTGACTCAACAAGCCGCTCAAGATCCATTAATAGAAAGATTCCTTGTCGCGGGTTCTTGTTTCATTTGGTACTTTTTGTCCGTAACGACAACCTACTTGCATCGTGCGCCTTACCTTAGCATTGCTGTTCTGGCATCAATTATCGGCGCCTTTTTGATTCATCTCGCCTACCTAACCAGCTTTTCTCCCAACTCATGCTTTACCGTACTACTGGCAACCTTTGTCTGTTCGCTACTCATGCACACTCGCGTCTCATTGCTGTTTTTTCTTGGCACCAACCTGCTAGTCGTTATGTATCTGCTGAGCATTACGCTCGAGCCCAAAGTAGATCGGTTGTTTTTTATCAGCACGCTGATTTCAGTTAGCTTCTTTACCTACTTTAGTCAAAAGATCCGCATGGATACGGAGGATAGTCTTCGAGAGGCAACAGAGCTCGCTCAAATCGCCGCAAAAAGTCGTAGTCGTTTTGTCGCCAATATGAGCCATGAGATACGCACTCCAATGAACGGCGTCATTGGCATTGTCGAAAACAACATCAGTACAGAACTCACATCTTCTGCATCGATCGCTGCAGAAGAAACAATCGAAATAAGTCAGTTGTCGCTAAATAACATTAGAGTCTTGCTGGCCGAAGACAACAAGGTCAATCAGCTGGTAGCCACAAAAATACTACAAAGATACGGACTTAACGCAGATATCGCTGACGACGGCCAATGCGCACTAGATGCCATTCGCACGATAGGCTACGACCTGGTTTTTATGGATTTACAAATGCCAGAGATGGACGGCCTGGAAGTCACCCGCAACGTGCGTGCCGAAATGCCTAATCATTGGTGCAAAATCATAGCACTCACTGCAAATGTCTTTCCAGAAGATAGAGTTGAGTGCATGGCCCCCGGCATGGACGACTACCTCGCGAAACCGATTCAGAGCGCAGCGTTAGAAGCGACTTTGAATCGCTTCATTCCCGAGTTCATAGAATATCAGGCCAAGATCAACCATTAGGCGCCACTGTCGTCAGCAAGTGAGCCCAACTGTCATTTTTCAAAACCAACAAAATTCACCGTCTCGTCGACGGACTGTCTTCTCAGATGAGCGCCTACGGAACCGGCTTTGGCAGATCGCTCCTGATGCTTCTTTTGACTACAACGTCATCGCAATCCACTTAGATCTGCTTGTCGGTTATTCGTAATCTGGCGCGATGCGAGTATGTCGCGCTCGCAGGGTGGGGCGTTACCGCAGAGTCTAAACCTGTCCTGTCAAATCTAGATCTGTCGAATCTAAGTCCGTCGAATCTAAGTCCGTCGAATCTAAGTCCGTCGAATTTAGGTCTATGCCAAACAACTCCCACTGACTTTTGACACCAGAGAGCTCGAATCCTCCTAACGATTGTGGAAGTGTTGGCAATCCTGCGGCAAATGCAGCCGAAGCTAAAACAGATTGACCCAGCTTTTTACATAAACCTTCAATCCTTGAGGCTTCGTTAACTGCTGGCCCAATCACAGTAAAATCCAATCGGGTCTCCGCACCAACATTGCCATAGGTAATGGTGCCCCGATGAAGACCCGTACCAAACTGCAAGTCCGGCAACTCCTCTGCGCTTCGCGACTGATTAACACTCTCAAGTTGTCGATTGGCGGACCGCAATGCCTTGATCGTTCGTGCACAGGCCATCTGCAATCCGCTCGTGGTCGAATCGACAGGGAAAATAGCCAATACCGCATCGCCGATGAACTTCAATACTTCACCGCCCGCAGCGACGACCGCACCCGCCACGCAATCAAAATACTGATCTAAACCCTTCAGGTAAGTGGCACGATCCATTGAGTCAGCCATGCGAGTGGAGTTTCGTAGGTCAGAAAACCAGATGATCGCATCCAAATCCTCTCCATCACCCCGTTTGACTCGCCCACTTAACACGCTTCGTCCAGCATTTCGGCCTAGATAGGTCTGCAGCAACGTTAAAGCTGACTCACGTTGAGCGTGTGCTTCAATCAACCGCCCAAGGTGCGGCAGAATTTCATACAGATATCCGAGTTCATCGGTTTTAAAACCACCGGGCTCATTCGACACCAGGCTCAAGATATTAATCTGCTCATCTGAGAAGCGCATCGGCAGCGCCACATAATCCGTAGCGCCTTCCGCCAGCAGATCATCAAGAACAGGATAGTCCAGCTTTAGATCAGGTCCTTCAAGCTTACGTCGAATGCCTCCTTCACCCGCGATAATCGTCGCGAATGGACTATTCAGATAAGACTCTGACAACATACCTTTATGCGTCGCCTGGGACTCGTCGACATCATCATGACCAAACTGCCAAGTATAAAACTTGCCGTAAAGTTGCGGGTTTAACGTCCGAATAAATAGTTTGAGCCGCCACAAACGCACACCCGCCCCCCTAAGCATGCTAGCAACATCCGCTAGCGTGTCGGGTATGGAAGCGGAACGCCAGCCATCATGTAACAACCAAGGCACAAAAGGGTTATTGACTGGCTCTTCCGCTTGCGGGCCCCTTTGAACAGCAGGCTGCACCAGCATTTTTTCGTCGTCTCGATACCACGCATCAACTTTTCGCCAATCGAATGCAACGTAGTCACGCACCAGCGAAGCCTCATCGAAACCATCTTCATAACTCCAGGCAACCAATGGCAGAGAGGCATTTGCGCCCTGGTAGTCAAGGTAGCTTGCATTCCCTTTGAATGGGCAATGGGTGGTCAAAGAATTGGATTGCAATAAGCCCATCTGCACATCCTCCCGCGGAAAGTAAAACACCTCAGGCTGGCGGGTTTCGATCATCGTCAAAGCACGGTTGCTGTCAACCAGAGTCTCACCGCCCAGTTGCACACGAATTCGCGCAGCAACAGGTTCAATTCTTACTCGATAGCCTTCGTGCCGATGGTTATCCATCCAATCATCGCTCTCAATTTGACATCGACGCCAATCTTACCGCTTGTGCACCGTACAGACTACGTTGCGATTTCTAAGAACCTTTTTTTTGAAATCATGCTACAGTTGTTTTTCTCTCCATCGACAAGCGACCCATGAAGACAACAGCCTAGATTTGAATTAACCATTCATTCGCTCCTACTTACCGGAGGCTGCTTCTATGGCTGCAATAATTTTTAATTGCGTCGATTTTCATTACGACACACCCTACAACCCAATATTCCAAAACCTTTCCCTGGTGCTGGATACGCAGTGGCGCTCTGGCTTGATCGGCCGGAATGGTCGCGGCAAAACGACGTTGCTGCAACTTATTCACCGCCAACTGCAAGCCACCTCCGGGACTGTTGACGTTCATCGCCCAACGATCTACTTCCCAGCCCCTGTCACTGAGTCGGCCACTGTTCGCCAGACGATGATTGATGCCATCGCGCCATTTCGACACTGGCAGGCCGAGATGGAGCAATGTCTCAAAGATGGCTCTGCAAAAGCACTAGAGCGCTACGCCGACCTACAGGACAGCTTCCAAAATGCCGGTGGCTACGAGTTGGATGCCAATATAGAAAGAGAGCTTGATCATATTGCCCTCGACCCTGGCTTATTGACGCGTCGCTTTTCGACACTCAGCGGCGGCGAACAAACTCGCATTTTGATTGCCGCCTTATTCGTCTCTGACCAACACTTTCCGCTCATTGACGAACCCACCAACCATCTTGATCAAGCAGGTCGCCGACACGTGGCCGACTATCTTGCAGAAAAAAATGGTTTTTTGCTCGTCTCCCACGACCGACAATTTCTCGACGGCGCGATTGACCACGTCATCGCCATCAACAAATCCGACATAAAAGTAACAGCAGGGGCTTTCAGCGCGTGGCAGGCTGATACGGCTTCAGCACTCCTCCACGAACAAAGAACACGCGACAATATCGAACGGGAGGTCAAACAGTTATCACGAGCGTCAACGCAACGGCGCAGCAGCTCTCAACAAAGAGAGTCCGACAAGTATCAACACGGCAAAGCGGGCAAAGGGGATGCCGCAGTTTTTGACAAGGGCGCCATCGGTCATAGCGCAGCGAAACAAATGAAGCGCGCACTCGCGATTGAGCGGCGCATCAATAACCAACTTGATGAAAGGCGCGGCCTGTTAAAAAACCAGGAAAAGCAGCGGGTTTTGTCGATTCAGACCAGAGACAAAACCAGTCGCTCGTTACTGATCATTAACAACCTAGAACTTGAAATAAACCAAGCCCCCATCATCCGGAACTTAAGCTTGACCTTGTCGAGTGGCGATCGAATCGCCATTACCGGCCCAAACGGTTCCGGCAAGACATCGTTGTTTAACGCAATTTGCGGCGAGCTAACACCCTCTGGCGGCTCTATTTCTCAAGCAGCGCATATTCGCTTCGATCGCGCTTTTCAGCATCCACTCTGGTCTAAGGGTTTTCTCCAAGCGCACATCGAAACCGCGGGGATCGACGAGACTCGATTTCGACAGCTGCTAGGCACACTCGAAATACGCGGCGACGTCTTTGATCGACCGCTAGACACTTTTAGTCAGGGTCAACTGAAGAAGGTCGATCTGTGCAGGACATTGGTTTCGGAAGTTGATTATCTCTTGTGGGATGAACCCATGAACTACATTGATATCTTCTCTCGCGAACAGATCGAACAGGCGATTCTGAATTCATCACCGACCCTGTTGTTCATCGAGCACGACGAAACATTCGTGAACAATGTGGCAACGGAGGTGATAGATCTCTCACCGCCCTAGGGGTCTCGCACCCTTGCAGCCCCAACTGACCATGCACTGAATGCCCTAGAGCGATTCAGCAAAGCCGCAAATCGACCGGAGCGTTTCACGATAGGTGTCGGGATTCACATCTGGCAAGGACAAATCTCCGGCATGGTGTGTACCGTGCACCGTTCGCGCGACAGCAGAGGTACCGGACGCCAACAACTGTCGAAAAAATTCCAAACCCTCGTCTCTTAGCGGATCGAGCTCATTGACTGAAATTACATGCGGGGGCAAACCCATAAGATCCTCTGAAGTGGCATGATAAGGCCAGGCCAAAGGATTTACCGCGTGCTGATTTTGAGGATCATAGACTGTCACCATAGCCGCCATGACTTCGCAGTCCATCGAGTAGCCATCATTTTCTTCAAGGGACAATAAATTCGCAGGCGGCTCAGCATAGGCGCCGCTGATGTAAGGGCAAGCCGCATAGACACCCCCTACAAGGTCGACGCAACCTTCTTGTTTGGCCTTCAGCGTCGTTGCAATTGCCAGATTGCCACCTCCTGACTCTCCAGAAATGACGATGTGAGAAATACCCAATAGGGTTTTATTCTCGTGCGTCCACTGGAGGGCACTAAAGCAATCATTCAAACCCGCGGGAAACGGATGATTACCCAACGCTCCACCGCCATTTCTAAACTCGACACCCACCACTACCATGCCGGCATTGGCTAAATCATTACGCCAGCGCACAAACCCAGGATCGGCAGCAGTCATTAGCACCATACCGCCGCCATGGGTATGGAGGATGCAAGGTCGCGGGGTTTCCGAAGCCGCAGCCGGCGTGTGTATATAGAGCGTAATATCGTTGCCGTCGACGCCATCAATCGTTTCAGTTCGACTGACGACATTAGGGTATTCCGGCATCGCAGCCACCATCATCGGGTGGACCTCTGCCATTGAGGCCTCGAACGCCTGACAATACGCTAAGCAATCTTCATAAGAAGAACCTAGGACCGGGGTTTTTACCCCGTCCGCCATACCACCCATTGCCTCAAGGGCTGCCACAATACGAGGATCTGCCCGTTTGTCGGTAAGTAGAGTTGATTCTGGATTGCCAAGTCGGCCGGGCAGTTCGAGTGGGTTCATGGGTGCTTCCATTAAATGCAGGTCAATTAATAGTGTCATGCGAGCACTGATATTGAAAATGCTGCGACCGCAGCAATAGGATTACCACTACCTTGTTCGTGGCTGAATAGGTAACATTCGCACCAATTGGTCCACTATCTTAAACCATAAGTCTCACTTCGCGAGGCTGACGACAAGAGCTCCGATTCACGAGCCTCACTAAATAAGAGAATGCCATGCGCCGCACAATTTTACTCGCCTGCTTGATCATGATTGCGCCCTACAGCTATGCCGAGCAAAGCTGGTTTGACAGTGCTCTGGAATTTCTCGGCATGGGTTCTGACGAGACAGAAGCGGGTGAACTCAAACAGCCCGCAAAGGTAGAGTCAGCAGTCGCAGCCGATGCAATGAGCGCGGCAGCCGCCACTGCGGGCAAGCTCGCCGCAGGCAGTAGCCTCGCCAGCATGATCACGAGCCAACTCGGGGTGACCGACACTCAAGCTGAGGGCGGTCTTGGCACCATATTTGGCCTCGCGAAATCAACATTAGGCGCTACTGATTTTGGCCAACTAAGCAGCATGGTGCCTGAAATGGATATATTGCTCGCGGCAGCACCTGCACTCTCAGAAAATGCCAAGGGCCTCTCTTCTTTGATGGGCAGCGCTGGCAAGTACGGCACTGCACTGCAAGGGGCAACCCAAGCTTACTCTCAGTTCAAAACACTGGGCATTGGGGTTGACCAGATTCCTCAATACATTAGCGTTACGAATGAGTTTTTGGAAAGCAAAGGCGGCGATGACACGGTTGCGCTGTTTAAAAAAGGTGTTTCGTCTTTACTCGCAGCCGACGGTTAATACATAAGACGTTAGGCATCTTCGCTTGAAGTCAGGGCATCCCACATTAGAGACACAATCATGTTGAGCATCGGACAAACCTATAACCTAGAGGTCGTGAAGTTGACCCCCCAAGGTGCTTACGTTGATGCGGAAGATCTAGGCGAAGTACTTTTGCCAAGGAAGCATTGCAGCCACGATTTGGCTGTGGGCGATTACTTGATGGTTTTTTTGTATCACGATTCTGACTCCCTACTGATTGCCACCACCCAAACACCCAAGGTTGAGGTGGGGCGATTCGCCTATTTACCGGTCATTGCAGATACCGGTTTTGGTGCTTTTCTCGATTGGGGGCTAGACAAGGACTTACTTGTGCCTTTCGGCGAACAGCACAAACCGATGGAAGCAGGTCACTCCTACTTGGTTTATGTTTACGTCAATCAGGCTGACGGTCGCATTACAGCGTCATCGAAAATTGAAAAGTTTCTGGATGATGATGCACCGCACGAGTTCACCGTCGGTCAGTCTGTTGATCTGATTATCGCTAACAGTACTGATCTGGGATTCAAGGCAATCGTGAATCACAGTCACTGGGGACTGCTATACAAAAACGAAGTAAACGAACGACTTAGCTTCGGCCAATCTAAAGTAGGCGTCATCAAGTACGTCAGAGCTGACGGCAGAATTGACCTTGTGCTAAAGCAAGCACCGGAGACCCGAGACAAGTACACCGCCACCATCCTCAACTACCTGAACGATAACGATGGTTTTGCTGGCGTCCATGACAAGTCCGACCCGGAGCTTATACAACGGCTATTTGGCATGAGCAAAAAGTCCTTCAAGAAAACTATCGGTGGTCTCTATGCCAAACGTGTTATCACCATTGAAGCCGATGGCATCCACCTTCGGAACGATTTATAACCCCAACCAGAACCTCAAACAAAACAGGGCATACCTATCAACAACAACGATATCCTTCGCAGCCTCCGCTACGCATTTGATTTTTCAGATTCAAAGATGATCGCTATTTTCTCTCAGGCAGATCTATCCGTTAGTCGCAGTCAGGTGAGCGATTGGCTCAAAAAGGAAGCCGACCCGGCACAACAAGAGTGTGACGACAAAACCTTGGCCTACTTCCTTAACGGCTTTATAAACGAAATGCGCGGCAAAAAGGAAGGTGCTGCTCCAGCGGTGGAAGACGTACTCAACAACAACATCATCTTGATGAAACTCAGAATCGCACTCGACCTGAGAGCAGAAGATGTGTTGGCCATCATGCGGCTCGCTGACTTTGTGATGAGCAAACCTGAGCTGAGCGCATTCTCTCGAAAGAAAACCCACAAACACTATCGAGAATGCAAAGACCAAATTTTGCGAAACTTTATTCGCGGTATCGAGAAAAATTTCAGACCAGACGTTGATGTCGATGCCGGCGCAGATGTTGATGTCGATGGAGGCACCAACCCAAACTGGCCGGGTAGAACTTAACGATACTGGTTGATTCGCGACACCCGCACAACCAAAATGGTAACCAGAATACCTTTGATCTAGCCCGCATTGCAGGATGATATCGAAGTGATAGACGCAAAAAGGTCTTGTACTTATCACTGACGACGAACCGATTATCCGGCACATGCTCAAGGCTTCTTACGAGGGCCTGGATTTCGACGTGATTGAGGCGGCTGACGACGAAGAGTGCCTGGTACTTTTCGAATTGCACAAGGCTTCTATTGTGTTGGTCACGCTCGATATCAATATGCCGAAAATGAATGGGTGGCAATGTTTGCAGAGCATCCGGCAACAGAGCGCCAAACTACCGATTTTGATCATCAGTGGCTACGACCCTGAAGCTAAAGAAATACCAGTAGATGACCACCATGCTCACTATCTCAGCAAACCATTTGGCCTCAAACAACTCAAGACAGCGACTGAAGCTTTGCAGGCTATTGAATAGCCGCATAGCGCATTAGATACCAATATCCACCGTGTCCATGATAGCCTCGGAATATCCATCTCAACCTGGAAGCTACCTTGATATTGAACGAAGCATTTTTCGCCGACCTTGAGTTGTTAAACCTGTTCACGCTCGATAGCTCCCAGGCTGGACTCAAAATTCATCACGAAGCAGCACCGGCAAGGATTGCTTCGGCAAAACGCCTTTTTGAAAAGGAGTTAGTCACCCAGATTGACGGCGGCTACTTAACGCCTTTGGGTATGCAGGCAGCAGAGCACGCACAAATTCTGATCCGAGTACTGCATTCGGACGACTGAGCCGCGGACCCATTAATTGGGCGCAGCTACTCCGGTGCGGCATGAATGGGATCAATCCAATGCAGACCGGCTGGATCTTCAACCACCGGGATATCCAAATTAATGACCACTGCGTCTTGATCGCTCCGAACCAGAACGCACTGCAAAGCTTCGTCCTCGCAGGCATTAATTTCCTGATGCGGCACATAGGGCGGCACAAAGATAAAATCCCCAGGCCCTGCCTCGCAAACATACTCTAACTTTTCGCCCCAGCGCATTCGCGCCCGACCGCTAATAATGTAAATAATACTTTCAAGCGCACCATGGTGATGAGCACCCGTTTTAGCATCTGGATGAATTTCCACCGTGCCGGCCCACAACTTGTTAGCACCTGCCGTCGCGTGGGTGATCGCGGCGGCCCTATCCATGCCTGGGCTTTGCGGCGTATTTGCATCAAGATGATCACCAGATACCACCTTGATGCCGTTATTCTTCCAATCCATTGTTTTAGTCATTGTTTTAGCCTGTTGTTTTAAACATGCTTGCGAATGTAGTTCCGGTCACAGCTATTAATGACAGTTAAACTATTGCTTCTAAATGTTGTGCGTCTGTCGATACTTGCTCCAAAGATCAAACGCGTCACTTAAGTTTTGGCTGCGCACGGAAACCGCCTCTTTCAACTCACTGTGGCTCAGAATATAGAACACATCGTTTTGGATCGCATGCAGCACCATGTCACCAATGACCTGAGCTGGCAGCATACCCGGCAATTCACTGATCTTTGTATCTGGGTCCAGAGCAAATTTGGACGCATCTTCACCACCGAATGCATCGGGACGATTTCGTTCCGACGAGTAGATATCCGTTTCAACAAAGCCTGGACAGAGTACCGAAGCACCAATACCAAATGGTTCCAGATCCCCGCGCATGGCTTCTGACATGCCAACAACCGCAAACTTAGTGGTATTGTAAACACTCAAACCCCGCATCCCGACCTGACCCGCCATGGACGCGGTATTCACCACGTGGCCACCCTCACCATGGGACTTGATCAGTGGTCCAAACGTGACCATGCCGTTAATCACGCCATCAAGATTGACCCGCATCACCCAATCCCAATCTTTATAGGCCATTTCGAGAATGTTGCCACTCAGGGCAACACCGGCATTGTTACAAAGCACATGGACCTTGCCAAACGCTGCTATGGTTTCATCTGCCGCCTGCTGCATCGCTTCACGGTCTGTCACGTCAACCTTGAGAGTAATGACATCTGCATTGGTGTCCTGAAACTCAATTCTTGCGGCCTCTAGAGCTTTATCTTCAATGTCAGCGATGACAACCTTCATGCCTGCGGCTGTGAATGACCGAGCCATGGCTAATCCCAAACCGCTGGCGCCACCCGTAATAACGGCAACTTTTCCTACAACATCTTTCATGCGAACCCTCTTTAAGCCATAAATGTCGGCAACAATAAAGACGAGCCTACATTGTTTGGCACAATCTAACGAGTGCGTTGACCTGCCTTATCCTCAGGAGCATAGTGGGCATCCCTGAGGGAGGGGACTCTCATGCGACTGACACAAACTGATGCTTCATTTATCTATATGGAATCCGCAAGCGGACCGATGCATATCGCCGGCGTGTATGTATTGGATGACGAAGTCCCTTACGAGAATGTCATGCAGTGGATGCAAGCACGCATTCACTTGATCCCGGTATTTAGACGCAAATTGGCGCAGATCCCGTTCAGCGTGGGCCATCCAAAATGGGTGGATGACGACCAATTTGATCTTACCAACCATATTATTCATCACCAACTGCCTGCTGGCTCCTCTATTGAAGACGGCGTCAATGAAGCGGTGACTATGAATGAAGCCCTATTAGACCGGACTATCCCTCTGTGGCGCATCGTGGTGTACACCGGTGTGCCCGGTAAAACTTTGTTACTGCAGCAGACACACCATGCATTGATTGATGGCGCATCAAGTATTGAGCTGCAAATGATCATGTATTCATTTGAAAAAAACCCCGCGGCACCACCACCGCCTAAAACCCCATGGGTACCCGAAACGCCACCAAGCGCGAGCGAACTATTCACCGAGGCTGTTCGAGAAAACATTGAGTCACTGACAAAGTTCAGCCCAAGAGCTGCGGTCAGCGACCTGCCAGCACAATGGCAAAAAGTGCAAAAAGCCACTGAGATCATGAACCGGTTTGTTTCACAGCCTGCCATTACCGCGCCCTTTAACGCCGGCATGGTAGGTCCGAGACGACGAGTCGCTTGGCTGAAGAAACCCTTTTCTGAGATTCGCGAGATTCGGCGTCACCTGGGCGGCACAATAAACGATGTTGTGTTGGCCGTTGTGTCTGAAGCGGTGGCTCGATATATCGATAGCCATGGCGAAAACGTCGCAGATCAACACATGCGTATTATGTGCCCAGTGAACGTCCGCACCGAAGATCAAAAAGGTGCTCTTGGCAATCAGGTGTCTGGGATCTTCCCTATGTTCCCCGCTTGGCCCATGGGGACAGAAGACCGCCTGCATGCCGTCATTGCCGAAACCGAACGTATTAAAGCTGCTGGAGAGGCGCAGGCGCTGACACAAATGCAAGACACGCTGCCGGAATTTCCACCAACTGGCATGATGGCGTCACAACTCGTGGGCACACAATTCGACCCCACTGCGCTTGCAGCAAGGTTACCCTTGCCAATCATGCCGAGTTTTGGCGGACGACCGCCAAACCCCGGTGTTAACTTCGTTTGTACCAATGTGCCAGGTGTGCAGGTACCTCAATATCTCTGTGGCGCGGAACTGACCGATCAAATCGGCTTACTCGTATTGACCGGTACTACGGGTTTTAGTGCGACGATCCTGAGCTACAACAAACAACTTTTTTTTAATTTCATTTGTGAACCGCGCCTCCTGCCAGACCTTGAGACGATCGTGAACGCCGCTGATGAGGTGTTCCTTGATCTATTAAGGCTTGCGCAGGAGAAGAACGAAGCCATCCAACAAGCAAACCCGGAATAAACATGTCAGATATGAATTTGTCAGAACGCTATCCCAAAACAGTCACCCTAGCAGATGGCGCTGAAATCGAGTTTCGCTTGATGACGGCTGCAGAACGAGACGACATTCTCGCGTTTGCACAAGCACTGCCAATGGAAGATCTATTGTTTCTTCGCCTTGATCTCACTCAACCAAATGTCATTGATGACTGGGTGCAAAATACGAAGCTCGGCTCATCCACAACTATCCTGGCTTACGATAGCGACGGCCTCGTTGGCTACGCCACGGTGCACAGGGACATAGCGCCTTGGACTCGCCGAGTGGGTGAACTGCGCATCAATGTCAACAAAACCTACCGCTCGCGTGGGCTTGGCAAGCGCATGACATCTGAGATTTTTGATGTCGCGCGCGGCATCGGTGTTAAGAAGCTCATGGCCAACATGACATCCGACCAGCACGGTGCCCAGGCGGCCTTTAGACACCTTGGATTTGTCCCAGAAGCGCTGTTAGCAGACTATGTTGAAGACAGAAATGGCACGCCCCGTGACCTCGTCATTATGTCTTTCGATATGGAAGGGCATACCGATTTAGTGGCGGACGCCGCACAACTATAAGGCTTTAGCTACCGGCCCATCTAAAGAGGACGCGATCATCCGATTGCGCCCTCTTGCGCCAGCGCTCGCATATCATCCATTTCCAATCCTAGCTCGGTCAAAACCTCGACCGTATGCTGACCAACTTCCGGCGAGTGATATCGATGCTGAGCAGGCGTCTTTGAGAAGGTGACCGGCGCTTTGGGCAGTTGCATCCGCCCACCGCGCGGATGATCTAGCTCTTCCAGTAGACCTAAAGCCTTCACCTGGGGATCATCCGGAACCTCGTGACGTGAATTCACTCTGGAAACAGGAATGTCATTTTCCGCAAGAATTGCGAGCAGGTCCGCGGTGCTATATTCCGACGTATCTGCACCGAGATGATGAGAGACGATGGCCCCATCTTTGGCATGGCTGATTTCATACATGTCCGCAAGATCACCAGCCATCTGCACGTCATCCCCCTTAAAGCTATAGTTCCACATCAGGTCAGGCCAGTTGAAATAGATCCCTGCATGTAACATGGCAATTTTTAAATGTTGTCCACCAGCGCCCTTCTCTCTGGCATAAAGCGCTGCTGTGATGGCCTGCGCCGTGGTCAACGCTGTGACCTTGTCATACACGATCGTGCGCATCATCTTGGGTTCGCCGTTTTCCGCTTGTGCATCTAAAGCACCACTCATACCTTGAATGACATAGTCATAGACTTTTTGTTCGGCATACGGACCCACCTCTCCCATGCCAGAGATAGAGGCGTAGATAAGATCACTGTTGCAAGCAGCAAGGTCCTCGAAGCCAAGCCCAAGCCGCGCCATTTTACCAGGCCGATAATTTTGCAAAACGACATCGGCAGTACCCGCCAGCAACTTCACTAACCGTTGGCCTTCCGGGTGCTTTAAGTTGATACCAACAGAACGTTTGTTTCGATTGATCAAAGAAAAAATTGCCGACAAGCCATTTCGGCTAGCGCCCAAACCTCGAATCCCGTCACCCCACCCGGGCGGTTCAACCTTAATAACATCTGCGCCCTGGTCCGCCAATATCACCGCCGCCATAGGGCCAGAGACAACGGACGAAAGGTCCAAAATACGAACGCCGGTCAATGGTCCGCCCGAGAGAGCGCCGTGAGAAAGCGGATCGTCAGTAGCGTCCGCAGTTTTCTGATCTGTCATCGTATTCAACTTGATACATTGCTTCACAGATCCTACAGGGGAACCCCGTTTCAGACTACTTCGGTTTTAGCCAGCGGACTTAATCTACCGGCTTGCAACACAACGACGAGAGATAGACACTCCCCCCGCGACTAAAAGAGTATGAACCATGACCAAGATCTCCATCGCTACCGGCCGGCTGACGGGCACACTGTCGCGAATCGTTTTCGTCCTAGCCTGTATGTTACTAGCAGCCTGTGAACCACAAGATCGCAGACCCGGCACCTGGGTCTCAGGCGAGCTGGTTGAAACCAAGGTCGACGATTGGTCATTTGCCAACGACCATCCAGAGATCTTTATCCAAACGCACCCCTGGTATCAAATCCCACATTCGGTCACCGTCGTCATTGCCGAGGCAGACAACAAGCTCTATACACCGTCCATCTATATGGCCGAGCCAAAAACATTTCCAGAAGGAAAATATTGGAATCGAATTGTTAGCAAGAACCCCAATGTTGAAGTCCAGATTGGCGACAAGCTTTACCCGCGAAAAATCAGACTGGTCACCGACCCAGACGAATTTGAAAAGGGCCTAGAAGCCCTCGCGAAGAAGTATCCCTTCTGGCGTAAGAACAAAGACAACCCAGACGACGCGCCGACATTTGTCATCATGACTTTAGATGATCAATAAATTGTGAGCTTTGGAAAGTCCAAACCCTGGGCAGCCTTTGGTTTTCGTGATTATCGCGCACTCTGGTTGATCCTAGTGTCCGGCTCCATCGTGTCCTGGATGCGTATTCTCGGCACGGCCCAATGGTTGCTGGACGAAACAGGGTCTGCTTATCTGGTGGGTTTGATTGGCGTCGTGCAGTTAGTTGTGCAGCTCCCGGTCACACTCTGGGCCGGCAACCTAGCCGATCGCATAGACCGGAAAAAGCTGATGAGCTTCTCCTATGGAGCTTCGGCTATTGTGATGTGCTCGCTCGGGATCCTCAATGCTAACGACCTTCTAACACCTTTTTTGATGTATGTGGCGATTGCGGTCATGGCGGCGACACACATGCTGGCAAGCCCGGGCCGGGCCGCAATGGTGCCCATCGTCATACCTAAAGATAAATTGATGCTAGCCGTCTCCACCGATACGGCTTCGCAAAATGCTGCAGCCGTTATTGGCCCGCTAATTTTTGCATTTGTCGCAGTGACCGCAGGATCAACCGAAGTGTTTTTGCTTGCCGCTGCCATTGCGGTAGGCGCAGCGTTACTGCCCTTTCTCGTCAAAGCGGAGGGGGTTGCTGCTGGCCAAGAAACCGATGAAGAAAAACCCTCTCAACTTGAACAAACAAAAAAGGGTTTCGAATATGTCGCTCGCCACCCAATATTGCCAGGGCTATTTTTACTCGACATCGGCATCACAACGGCATCTTTCTATCGAGAAATTCTACCGGTACTAGCGCTGGGATTATTCGCCGGTGGCGCAAGTGCAACCGGCATGTTGGGTGCGGCAAACTCTCTGGGCGCAATTCTCGGCTCTTTTGTCGCGTTACTGTTTGTTGCCTATAAAGCCAAAGGCATGTTGGTTCTCTATGCCTCTTTTGCTTACGGCTTTATTCTATTCGGTTTTGGCTTAGCCAACTCACTCTGGCTGGGCATGCTCATGATCGGCTTACTAGGGGCAGCGGATGCCGTCACCGTTGCAGTTAGGGCAACCACAGTCATGCTGACAACACCGGACCATATGCGCGGCCGTGCTTATGCGCTAATGATCCTTGCAGCTCAAAGCGCCAACAACATCGGTACTATTTGGGTTGGCACCTGGGCAGGCGCGATCGGCGCAGGCAACACCATGGTGCTCGGAGGCGTTATTTCCATTACTGCAACTGCATTGATCTGGTGGTTCTGGAAACCCATTCGCGAATTTCGGTCTGACTAGACTCTTCGCCGTCGGTTGACTTAAGCCGTCCTTATCACCAACACTGAACCTATTCCAGCAAAGAGGACATTGGTGTGAGCTATATAGATCATGCGTTGAACGTCGAAAGTTTTATCGCCAGCAATCAGGTCGAAACAGCCACAGGCATCTGCTGGAACCGTATCCCAAACAGCAAGCCAACTCATACCTTCTATCACGGCAGTGCCGGTATCATCGCGTACTACATCGAGTTGTATCTGGCGACGGGAGAATCCAGCTTTCACGACACCGCCATCGCAGCAGGCAACGACCTGCTTGCTTATGTACAAAAACAAGCCGATGAAAAAGTATTTGTTACCTGCGGGTTCTTCAGCGGATGGCCAGGCTATGTCTTCACGCTTCACCAGTTGTACAAACTCACGACCGACGACAAGTACTTAAAAGGTGCAGAACTCGCACTTGCGAGACTCACAGAGCAATCGTCCAAGATTGGCGCAGGGATTGGTTGGATAGAACCGATCCCCTTCTCTGATATCACTGGCATAAAAGGTGAGCGAGAGCTCATCGATTTTTCTGTTGGCTCTGCCGGAGCAGGCCTCATCTATATTTATGCACACAGAAATGGTTTCGGCGACGATGCTTTGGCGCGAGCCATAGAAACTGCGGACAGACTACTCGAGGTGGGTGAGGTAACCGAACACGGCACTCAATGGCTCATGATGGTTGATATGGCTTTCCCTTTTACCGCGCCGAACTTTGCTCACGGTAGCGCTGGTGTCGGATATTTTTTCGCCGATCTATATCGGGACACGCAGGATCAACGCTATCTAGATGCAGCAACGAAAGCGGCTGAATATGTCATGGCGAAAACACACCAGCAAGATCAGGGTTTTCTCGTCTGTCATAACGAAGAAGAGGACCCAGCACGAACATTCTATTTGGGCGTCTGTCACGGCCCGGCCGGTACCGGCCGCCTGATGTACTTACTCGCCATGCTGACAGAAGACCGCCAGTACTTTGCTTGGCTCGAGGAAAACTTTCTCGGCATGGAGTCAACCGGCGCACCGGAAACACGCAGCCGAGGTCTGTGGCAGAATCACAGCCAATGTTGCGGCGACGCGGGCATCGGTGACTACGCTCTGTATCTTTATCAGGAAACCGGTAAACAACATTATTTAGACTTTGCCGAACGGATCGCCCGACACCTCGTCGAACATGCCCATTCATCGGCAGACAATTCATCAGACGCAAGTGCAGCGGGCGGACTCTCATGGGATCAAGCTGAACACCGGGGCAACCCAGGCTTTCTGGAACGTCAGACAGGTTATATGCAGGGTGCTGCTGGAATCGGCAGCTTCCTTATTCACCTCGGCACGACGCTCGACAAGCAACCGGTAAAACTGATCATGCCGGACACACCGTTTTTACTCAGTGAATCAGACTGACCGTTAGTAATTCGCCCGAACCTTCTAGCAACCGGCGGACCATCAGTGAATACATCGGGGCGAAACTGGACCAGCGTAGATGAGGTCCGTCAAGCTGGCGGCGTCCCTTCAACTTGCACGCGATGTATTTTTCTGGGCTGATCCTCAGCATGGTCATGGACGGCATAGTGCAACAAACAACGGTTATCCCACATCACAAGATCACCCTTGCGCCATTGATGGCGACTCTGAAACTCTCGGCTCACGCTGTGCGCATATAAATATTCAAGCAACGCCTCGCTTTCCTTTTGGCGCCAACCGACAAACTTTTGGGTAAAGGCGCGACAGACATATAAAGCTCGCTCGCCGGTCTCATCATGAGTGCGTACAACCGGGTGGGTCGCTCGCGGTGCCTCCTCGCCACTTGCCTTATATGCAGCAGCTAAACCTGCTGCACTATGCTCAGCAACGAGATCATCCACGACACTACGCAAACCTTCAGAGAGCCCTTGATAGGCAAGTACCTGATTCGAGAACGCCGTGTCACCACCAATGTTCGGGACTTCAAGCGCGTAAAGCATGGTCAATTTAGGCGGCGCCGGGTTATAGGTCATGTCCGAGTGCCAATGCTGGTTAATGTCCTTCGACTTACCCACATTCTTCAGCTGAATAATATCCGGGTAGGCTTTCATGCCCGCGTAAGGATGCCGGACTAACGACCCCCAGCGTGAAGCAAATCTCATTTGCTCCTCTGGCGTTAAATCTTGGTCTGAAAACGAAAGAACCCGATACTTCAAAAATAATTCATTGATTTGGTGCCAACCGGCATCATCAATAGAGCGCACATCAACACTCGATACTCTTGCACCAAGCGGCGCTGAGATTGCTTCAACATCCATATTTAGCACCTTCTCGTTAACATTGGATCGTCTGTAAATGGCGTATTGATGATATTGGCTGAAAGAAATCAGATGACCCACTATTCACCGATCTAGTCACAATAAAAGACTTTCCGTTGTTGTACCAGCCGTCAGATGTTCACTAATGCAAGCATCAGCAACAAGCCGTTCAGCATCAGCGCTAGCCAGGGCACGAAGCTCATTATGGTCTTTGGTGTTCCCTGCAAACGACATAGCGCTAAATTGACCATCATAAAAATTATCAAGGTCACCGCACTGGTCAAAGAGGCAAGCATCCGAACATCGAATAACAACGCCAGAATCAATACCCCAAGCCCAACCAAAAGTGTTGCCAAGGTGGGTGTTTGGGTCGCCGGATTGACCCGAGCTAAAAAATGATTCTCATCCTCCAGCCTCGCAACACCATAAATAACCCTTGATGCCATGATGATTTGGACCAGCGCGCCATTGACCACGGCCAACATCGATATCAATGCGACCAACCCCGGATTGAACACACCGTGCTGTGCGACGACGTAGGACATTGGCGCCGGATGATTCGCGAGTTCCGACACCGGGGCGCTTGCCACTGATATGTAAGCAACGAGAAAGTACAGTACCGTAGCGAGGCCGAGTGAGCCGAGAATCGCATAGGGCACGTTTCTCTCGGGGGATCGAGTTTCTTCCGCCATGTTAACGATGTCTTCAAAACCAATAAATGCATAAAACGCAAGAAACGCACCGGACAGCACACCTGCCCAAATCGCGCTATCCATTGAAGGTATGACCGACACCACCCTGAGTTCATCAAACGTGAAGCCACCGTAAATAACGAGTAGTAGGCCACCGATTTCGATAATAGAAATGGCCGCTGCGACTACTACCGATTCCAGCACGCCAACTATTGCTAACCCCACAAGGCTCATCACAAGCGCAGGAATTACTAGCCAGTAAGGTAACTCAACAAACACATTCAGATAGCCGACAAATCCTCTGGCTATCGTTGCAGAAGAAATGATCCCGACCCCAACCACTAGACCACCCACGCATTTCGTCAACCAGCGCCGACCAAAACTTTTATCGACGTAAACGGCTTCACCCGCGGATTGAGGATACTGCGCAGACAACACACTATAGGAATAGGCAGTCGGGGCCGCGACCAACGCCGCTAGGAAAAACGCAAAAGGCGCGGCTTCACCAGCTTCGGCCACGACAACACCGGTTAAAACATAAATACCGGCGCCCAAAATAGTACCGAGGCCATATAATAGTAACAAAGGTAGGCCAAGCGTCCGCTTGAGTGTTGTCATAGATCTCCCCTGGTCGGTGCACAGAATGTCATCAGCAGGCTTGGTAGCAGCACCATATTAGCCACTAGTGCAAAGCCCATTGCCATCGATGTGAGCAGACCAAAATAAACCGTAGGCACGAAATTTGAGAAGGCCAATATTGAAAAACCACCCATGACCGTCATGGTCGTAAAGTACATGGCTCGACCAATCGTCTGGTGCGAGGCGATCACTGCTGCCGAGGTCGATTCGGCTGTTTGCAGTTCTAATCTGAACCGATGTAGATAATGAACGGCATCATCGACCCCGATGCCAATGCAAATGGCGGCAATCGTCACCGTCATCATGTCCATCGAGATTCCAGCGTAGCCCATAAAAGCCAGTACCAATAAGGCCGCTAACACATTTGGCACAAGCGCAATGAACGCCAGCTTTAAAGATCGCAACAGCACGGCAAACATAAGTAGAGTAGCGCCAATCACATAGCCAAGGGTTCTTATCTGGGAGTCAGCGAGTTGCTTCAACATGTCACTGAATAAGACGATCATGCCAGTAACAACGACGTCGCCAGCATCCAACGACATATCGGTTATAAGAAAGTCTTCTATCTCTTTGACGAGCGCCTCTTTTGAGAATACATATTGGCTTTCGGAGATTCGGGCGTTTACTCTCATCCACCCAGAGGCTGGGTCCGAGTATGGGTCAATCAAGAAACTTCTCACCGCTTCAGGTAACTCACCCAACAGGTAGACCAGCTGCATGCCGGTGAGTGCTTCACCGTCGTTGTAACCCCGAGCAATTTTTTCAACGGACGCCAGCGAAAGTACCTTGCCAATTTCTGGTTGTTGTTCCAGACGTGTTTGGACCGATCTCAACACTTCTATCTTGTCAGGCGTAAACCAATATCGTTCTGGAAAAACAGTATCGCCTTGCGCAGAAAAATCATCTTCATATAGCTCGAAAGGTTCAAACCGAATATAGATGTCCAGCGGTAGGGTACCGCCCAGATTTCGATCGATTTGCACCATGCCTTGTCTGATGTCGGTCTGCTCATGAAAATAGTCGACAAAGCGATTATCGAACTCTAGCTTCGCTGCACCAACGAAGCTTGCAACAAACAACAAAGCGCCAGTGAGCAGTACCCATCGGGTTTTGTAAATCGATAGATTCTGAAACCAGGTGGTCATCCTGACTGAATCACCGAGCGTCGCACTTGCCTGCGCACCACCCAGCAACAGCAGCACGGTGGGAAAAATAATGTAGGTCACCACTAGCGCAATCACAATCCCAAGGCACATCATCCAACCAAAATCGACAATAGGCACAATCCCACTCATCAGCATAGAACCGAACGCCAGCAAAGTTGTTAGAGCGGTATAAAGGCAAGGTGCAAATTTACTTCTCATCGTTTCCAGCACCATCTCTTCATGATTTAGCTTGCCCAGCGCAAATAACTCGCGATAACGAACCACGAGATGAATCGAAAACGAAATGCTGATGATTGATAACAGTGAAATGAAATTCGATGACACAACGGTGACCGGAGTACCGAGCAGACCAAGCACTCCAATCGTGATAGCAACGCTGGTGATGCAAATGAGCAACGGTAGCGCAACCCATCTCAGTTTTCGGAAGAAGACAAACAAAAAACCAACTATCAGGACAAACACGATCACGCCAAATACCTGCAAGTCTGATTTAACATAAGACAACATGTCCGCCGCAATCATCGGTACACCGGAGATAAAAATCTGATCACGCTGGGGGTGCGATTGTCTTATTGCGCGGAGACCTGCAATCAGAGTCTCGCGTTTAGCGTTGTATATTTCAAGTTGGGCAGCATAAGCCAGCTCAACTTCGCGGGTTTCCTCTGTCGCTAAATCTGAAAGCGCATCACGTTTTGCAGAAAGCGCCTCTAACACCAAATCTCGCTTGAGCGTGCCGCTGACCGCCGTTGTTTTTGCGTCTCGGGCAATCAGATAGTTTTCAAATAGCGAGCTTTTGGTTAACTCGATTTTGGCCATTGCCCGATCAATATCTGGATCGCTCAAGGTCAGGTAGTTCTCCGCAATCATATCTAGCGGTATCGGCGGACTTTCTATCAATGGCGCATCAAGAATCGAGTAGGTACTGGCGATGCCAGGCAGTCGCGCCATACTGAACTGCAGCTCCGCTAGATCGTTTAGTGCATCATCGGAAAACAAATTTTCTCGATGATAGGTTAAGACGACAAAATCATCGCTGCCAAAAAGAGTAGACATCCGATTATACTCGATGAGCTTGGGGTCGCCCTGGACCACTAGCGAGTCTGATGATGCATCGAATCGAAACTGCACGACTCCGGATACAGCGACCAGAGACAGGCAAAGAAATATCAGCAGTACCGGAATCGGATGCTGCAGCGCTTTAAAATACCAATCAAACATAAGCGGTCGACTCATCATCGCAAACCTAGAATTTCAAATAGAGATCTCAACTAGAAAGCTCAAGCAAAGAATACAGCGGTTGGTGTTAGAGGTCTTGATCGACGACAACGGATTAACATTTAGTTGACCCCGATCAATGTTTGCAGACTTGAAGTCAAACAAACTGCTTCTATTGATAATTCTAGGCACTCCCGTGATCAGAAAAATTTGTACTGTCATCGCCCTTCTTGCACTCAGCGCCTGCGCCTCGACTTCTCGGGGCATAGACGTCGCCGATGGAGAGCGATTCACGCCGATGACACTGAAGTCATTTCATGTCGTCGCCGATCAATTACCAGCGTTTTTGGGTCCGGTCATCGTTAGTAACTTCAGCGTGGCGATGGCGGAACATGGTATGCAGCCAGTTTCAGAGGATGGTGACGCCGTCGCAACGCTGAGGTTGGAACAAATACAATGGAATGAAAATCGCACTCGTGACGACTTCGACGAAAGCGTTGAGGAAAGCGGCGAAACGAGATTTATGGCCCGCATTATCGTCGAACTTAGGGCCGCCAACGATGACAAAATACTTTGGCAAGGCAGCATCCAACGACTTCACACGGTTCGACCTGGAGACTATATGCACACCGGTCGAGCTTCCGTATCGTTTCTAGAAGCCTTTCGAGAATTACTCCAGGGTTATCCTCGATGACTATCCTCGATGACTATCCTCGATGACTATCCTCAACCACCAGACAAGAAATCTCTCCTGCGGCTGGCTCTGACCGTGAACAGCATCGGCACACTGGCGGTATAAAACAGGGTCTTGAGCCTTGGTTTGTCGACGATTCCATCGATTAAGCCGAGCCATGTCTCACTCTTCATTGTCGCACTGCAACACATCGTCTAAACTATGGTCTGCCTGTCGCTGTAAAATCCCTTGTTGACGATTGGTATCACCTTCTGCGCACGTTATGCAGAGTCACTGTCGTTATAGGTTTTCCAGATGTTCGAGATCCACGCCTCCAAAGTCACATCCATTAAGAATGATGTATTGTCAGGCATCACCGTTGCCCTTGCCCTGGTGCCAGAGGCCGTGGCATTTGCCTTTGTTGCCGGAGTAGAACCCCTCGTAGGGTTATATGCCGCCTTTATGGTCGGACTTATCACTGCGTGCATCGGCGGCAGACCGGGCATGATCTCCGGCGCCACCGGTGCTCTGGCGGTCGTTATGGTCGCCCTAGTTGCCGACCATGGCGTCGAGTATCTATTTGCTACCGTTGTTCTAATGGGCATTATCCAAATTACCGCCGGGGCAATGAAACTGGGCAAATTTATCCGCATGGTGCCGCATCCGGTCATGCTGGGTTTTGTAAATGGCCTCGCAATCGTAATTTTTCTCGCCCAACTAAGCCAATTTGGTATTGCTGGTGAGGCGGGCTGGTTAAATGGCACATTTATGCAGGGCAGTATTATCGACGTCGCCTGGCTGCAAGGCACGCAGCTATACATGATGCTGGGCCTAGTTCTAGCGACAATGCTAATCATCCACTTCCTGCCAAAAATCACGACCGCCATACCCTCATCACTGGTCGCGATTTTAGTGGTGAGCTTTCTCGTTTTTGGTATGAACCTCGACACCCGCGTGGTTGGTGATATTGCGTCGATCTCCGGCGGCTTACCGACCTTCCACTTGCCGGTCGTTCCCTTTACGTTTGAAACGCTGATGATCATTCTGCCCTATTCAATCATCCTCGCCGCGATTGGCTTGATTGAGTCATTGCTGACCCTCAGATTAGTTGACGAAGTGACGGAAACTCGCGGCCAAGGAAATAGGGAGTGCGTTGCACAGGGCATTGCCAACACCACAACCGGGCTGTTTGGTGGTATGGGTGGCTGTGCGATGATTGGTCAAAGCATGATTAACGTAAACTCTGGCGGTCGCGGGCGGCTATCAGGTATTACCGCCGCGCTTTGTTTATTGCTATTTATTCTGGTCGCCTCACCACTGATAGAACAGATTCCACTCGCTGCCTTGATTGGCGTAATGTTTATCGTTGTGATCGGCACTTTTGAATGGAGTAGTTTCCGTGTCATCCGAAACGTGCCCAAGACTGACGCCATGGTGTTAATTTTGGTCTCAGGCGTCACGGTTGCAACGGACCTTGCGATTGCCGTTGTCGTGGGTGTCATTGTGTCTGCCCTCGCGTTTGCCTGGGAACATGCCAAACACATTCGTATTGATGCGAAAGAAGATCACAAGGGTTCAACGGTATACGCAGTCACTGGCCCATTATTCTTCGGCTCGGTCACCTCCTTTCTTGATCACTTTGACCCCACCCAAGACAACGAAGATGTCATCATCGATTTTGCGCGCTCAAGGGTCGCCGACCACTCTGGATTAGAAGCCATTGACACTCTAGCGGATCGATACCTTAATGAAGGCAAACAACTTCATCTTGTTCACCTCAGTGACGAGTGCCGGCGCTTGCTAAAGAAAGCGGGCGGTCTTGTTGAAGTGAACGTCATCGAAGACCCACAATATTTCGTCGCGGATGATGTGTTGGGCTGATCATCGAACAGTATCGAATTTATTGTGACGCCGACTCAGTTGTGTAAGGAACAAATAGTGCAAGCGATCCACACTGGCGCTCATCTTTTCGCTGCCAGCAAAGGTTAGCTGTCGCCTGGTCGGGATGATTCATTGCATGGCGTAGCCGGTCATAATTGTCTTGCGATATGTCTATGCCATTGACCGATGTGATGAGGTCACCCGAGACAAACCCATGAATCTCGGCGGCACTACCCGGTGTAATGCGCTTAACAAGCGCGCCTTTTGGGTGAGGCAATAGCCCGAGTCCTGTTCGGGTCAGGAGTGCTGGCTGGTTCAAATTGTGATTCGCTTGTAACCAAACACGCTCTTGTTGAAAGTCATAAACCTGATTAAAGCGACTCAGCGTTTGATTGCCTAAAACACCATCTTTACTGTCCTCCGGACCACCGGCCACTGTCAGG
Organism: Candidatus Azotimanducaceae bacterium; assembly: GCA_051278195.1. Lineage (GTDB taxonomy): Bacteria > Pseudomonadota > Gammaproteobacteria > Pseudomonadales > Azotimanducaceae > JAHRVQ01. The sequence continues at coordinate 354,733 of JBNMQM010000001.1, read as the reverse complement.
CTGACCGGTAACGAACCCAGCTGTTGATCGCCAATCTCTAGATACTCTAACGTCGTGAGTCGACTCGTAATCTCTCCTGTAACACCGACGCCCGTGCTGGGGACATAAGTCATGGGTAGTGCAATGTTCTTTTCAGGATTAACCTTCAGTGCCAGATACTCAGATGAGCCAGTGTCTAGTAGCAGTTCTATCTGGACCGGATCTGCATCTCTGGTGTACCGCATTTCCAGCTTAAGGAAAGGCGTGGCGCCATCGAAATCCAGCTCCGCTTCGTGCCAGCCATCTGTAACAAAAAGGTGATCCGGGGCTGCGAGTTGAAAATTCATTTCATCGTAATCAAACTTCACGACAAACTTCTTCAGAACATCAATACCAATAATACCATCAAAGAAAACTTCGTCCGGATGATCGAACAAAGCAATTTGACTGAATGGAATATACACGATGCGCAGATCCTTTAGCGCCACCGTACCCACCTCAATCGATACGCCATCAACCACATGGGCGACCGACTCAAACCCCTCTCCTGCACCACTGATGGGCATCTCACCCACTTTATTTAGGCTAAGCTCTCTAGTTGCCGCGGTCTCCAACATGACGCTGACAGAAGCACCGGTATCAACCACAAAGCGCATCGGCTTACCGTTCACGTTTACGGCAACCATCGGTAGATTATGAAGCAGGCTAAGTCCCACGGTTGATTGCTGGTCCGGCGCGCCCCATACAGGCTCAACCATCTGGTTGTTTAACTGGATGGCGGCAAACTCATATAGCTGGCAACCGGCCAACTGAAGAACACACACAAGGACAAGCGGTAATCGAAAGATAGACATAAGGCGACCCAGGCAACAATAGTCACGGCATCGTATAACAACTTTTTATTATTGTAAAACAATAATTAAATATCGCAGTACCATAATATTTTCTGACGGGGTACTATTCGCCATATGACATACATTCAAAATCTGAGCCGCATCTTACGCTGGCTCGTCTGGCTTTTTCCTATTGGTGCGGCGGTCCTGTTGATTACCGGCGGACTAGGCCCCGTCACAGCCACCTTCGGCAACGAGGTGCTGGCCAGTGCATGGCAAGCAGGACCTGGGTCCGAGCCAGGTCTTACCATTTTCATGGCACTCAATGCCTTACTGTTGCTAACCTCCGTATTTTGGATTTCACAATTGTTCAAAACATTTTCGCGGGGGGTATTTTTCGATGCTCCCGTCGTCACTTGTTTTGTCTGGCTCGGCTGGTTGTACTTCACAAGTTTTTTGTTAGATCAGGCTTTATCGATCTACGCTTACTATTTTCTGAAGCAGGAAGACATTGCATTCGATATTCGCGCGGGGCAGATTTGCATGATGGTGTTGTTGCTTATCGTGGTACATATCTTGCGCGCGGCAAGCCGGCTTCAGCAAGAAAACGAGTCATTTATTTAGTTATGATTATCGTTAATCTTGATGTCGTTTTGGCCCAAAGAAAGGTTAGCTCCAAGACCTTAGCGGCTGCTATTGGAATTACGGAAGCAAACCTCTCGTTGCTGAAGCGGGGCAAAGTAAAGGGTGTCAGATTTGAAACTCTGGCAGCAATCTGCGCTTACCTTGACTGTCAGCCTGGAGAAATCCTGGCTTACAGCCCCGACAGCCATAATCCCGATACTGGCGAAGATGGCTAAAAATACGTGCACTGAGCCAACCGCCCAACACCCTTTCAACTCTAACACCCTGTTTTGCTGTGCTTTTCTGATTGGCACAAGCATTGCACCGCCGGTGTAGACAGGAATAGTTTGTATCAGCAGAGATAGCCAAGCTAACTTTACGCCCAACCAAGAGCACGCATCATGAATCAAGAACAGGCTAAAGAACGTGTTGAGGAACTAAGAGGCTTCTACTCACACCTGGCCTCTTATGTCGCGGTGAACCTCTTTTTGATCGCGATTAACCTCACAACAGGCGCCCACACATTGTGGTTCATTTATCCTTTAGGTGGCTGGGGTATCGGTATTGTCTGCCATGCATTTTCGGTCTTTTTTAGTAGTCCGAAATGGGAAGAGCGGAAGATGCAGGAACTCACGGGCTGGACGACAACACAGGAAGAGTTGGATCGAATTTCTGAGCGAACCGAAACGTTGATCGCCATTCTGTCGAGCGTTGACTGGAAGGCCATCGACCCCGATCTACTGCAAAGCAAAGAAAATCTGGTCAAGGCGCAGAATAAAATCGCTTCAATGCAGGCACGTGGGGAAGCGGCTAACGACGCCAACAAGGAAGAAGTGGTTCGCGAATTAGAAAAACTTGAAGCTTTTGTGACCAGCAGTAAGTTCGACTATTACGACCAGGCCGCTCGTGACAACAAAAGCTGAATGCTAAAACCTTAGAACGAAGATCTAAGTTCAAAAACAAGAGCCCAGAAGTAAAAGCCCAGAGCCTGCAACTACGAAGAAACTACGTGGTCGACTGGTTCACCGCTGTGATGGCCGAATTGCAATTCCACCATGCGCTTATACATTGGGTCACGGACCATCAACTCTTGATGACGGCCGACATCGAGAATTTTGCCCTCGTCCAACACCACAATCCTGTCAGCCTTTTGTACTGTGCTTAATCTATGTGCAATAACAATTGTCGTGCGACCCTCCTGAAGCTTATCTAAAGCTTCCTGCACCAACCGTTCACTTTCAGCATCAAGCGCACTGGTGGCTTCATCAAGAAGGAGTACTGGAGGATCTTTAAGGATGGCGCGGGCAATGGCAATTCGCTGCTTTTGACCGCCGGAGAGACGTGTGCCCTTCTCACCCAAGTAGGTGTCGTAGCCCTCAGGTAAGCGTTCAATAAATTCATGAGCGGATGCGGCTTTTGCTGCAGCATTGACTTCCTCGTCAGTCGCATCGGGACGACCAAAACGTATGTTGTCCGCCGCACTGGCGCCAAAGATTGTTGTGTCTTGGGGCACAATGCCGACTCTGCTTCGAATCGCCTGTGGATCGGTTTCTGTGATATCAACACCATCCAGCAGGATCATGCCGGCATCCGGGTTATAAAACCGTAATAGAAGTTGGAAGATTGTGGTCTTTCCAGCCCCAGAGGGACCCACCAGAGCAATATGCTCACCACTCTTAATGCTCAGACTGAAGTCATTCACAGCTAGCGTTTGTGGTCTTGAGGGATATCGGAACATGACGTTGGACAGCGTCACCTCGCCAACACAAGGCGATGGTAGCGCCTTAGGATGGTCTGGAGATTTGATCGCAGGCTCTAGCATGAGCAATTCCGATAGCCGCTCCATGGCGCCAGCGGCGCGCTGCAGTTCACCCCATATTTCACTTAAGGCTGCTGCGGAGACGCCAACAAAAATCGCATACAAAACAAATTGACCCAGTTCTCCGCCAGTAATTTCGCCGGCAAGGACATCTCTGGCACCCAGCCACAACACAAAAATCAAAGCCCCAAATACACCGGTCGACGCCACGGTTGTGAACAACGCACGGACTCTTGTGCGCAGTATCCCTGTTGTAAAGCCTTGCTCAACGGTGTCAGCAAACCTCAGTGCTTCCCGATCTTCATTCACAAATGCTTGGACTGTTTGCACCGCGTGTAAAATCTCTGAACTCTGACTGCTAGCATCTGCAACACGATCTTGAGATGCTCGTGACAACTGTCGAACCCAGCGACCAATGAGCAAAATCGGCGCGAAAATAAGCGGTAGGATAATCAGCAAAATGCCCGCCAATTCCAGGTTGGTATAGGCTAATAATGCCAGCGCACCGACAAACTGAATCGATGAGCGCAAGATGATCGAGACACCAACGCCGGAGATGGACTGAATCAGAGTCGTGTCAGCCGTCAGCCGTGACAACACCTCGCCAATTTTCGTCACCTCAAAGAAGGTCGGATCCATCCGCAGTACATGACGGAAAACCCGTTCGCGCAGGTCGGCAACAACACGCTCGCCTAGCCAGTTAACGAAGTAAGAACGCGCCGCGCCAAAAACGCCAATCATCACGGCAAACAACATTAGGACGAGGAAATAGCGGTTCACATTCGCCGCGTCTTCAACGGAAAAGCCGTGATCTATGACATTACGAACCGCAATCGGCATGGCCAGCATTGCCGCAGATGAAACCAGCAACGCAACCATTGCCAACAGCATCGTGCCTTTGTAGGGTGCAATGAAAGGCACCAGCATTCGCAAAGGACGCATCGTTGCGCCTTTGGTCCGCTGTTCAGGTGTTTCGATAGCATTCATGATCTAGCTGTCGGCATTTAAAAACGGAGGCTAAGTCTATCCTGATCGCAGGGCAAATGCAGATTGCACCGGATAAACGACTGCGAGGACTCACCGCGGTAATTTGCCTCCGGCCAGTCACACTGTTGCAGAATGACTGATCGCCTTCGGCTCGCTATAAGTCTGTTGGATTTGTGGCTACACGCGAACAGACATTAGGAATTCATTGGCGTAAAATACACCGATGGTACATTTTACTGACCCGTTGCTGAGAATTTTAAGATCAACTGGCGATCTGTTTCACGATTGTCTGACAATCGTCGACATTAATGACCCGCGCCAGCCTTGCTTATATGTCAACAGACAGTTCACTGTACAAACTGGATATCAAAGCAACGACACCGTTGGTAAGAACCTTCGTTTTCTTCAAGGCCCGTTAACCAGCCCTGAAACCACCCAGATCATGAGCAAAGCTTTTTCTGAAAAAGAGGCAGCATGCGTCGACGTCATCAACTATCGACAATCTCAGGAACCATTTTTGAACCGACTCGTTATGTTGCCATTGAAGCGTAAACAGGCGTTCTACTACGTTGGATTTCAAAATGCGATTTCAGAACGTGAAGCAGCTAAAAGCCAGCAAACGATATCCTCTGGTGACATTCAGCACAACCTGAACAACCTGCTATCCCATGTCACGCTAAGAGTGTCGGACCCTAATATTGATGAACGTCTGCAAATTGCCCGCGAACTGGCGAACACTTTCGAGCGGATCAATACCTTTTGCCTGACCCTCACTTCGAGCGCCGCGACCAGTTAACGCGCGTTTCTTTCGGTATTTTTAGTATACTGAACCAATCAATACACGAATCAAGACATCAACTTACCCCAACATAAAATCAGGAAAATCTTAGGCATGAGCGAATCCGAAGTTGCAGTCGACCCTTATCTCCAATATCAAAAGCTGCGAGAAGAAGCGCCTGTTTCTAAATTCGATGGCGGTGCTTGGCAGGTCATGCGTCACGCTGATGTACACTCGGTTTTGAAAGACAATAAGACATTCTCGTCAGACGTATCGATACGGCCACCGGAAGAACGCACCACGCCAAGCATGTTGTTTAGCGACCCACCCATCCATAATCGCCTGCGCAAACTCGTCAGCCGTGCTTTCAAACCGTCTCACATAGAAGAACAAAGGGCACTGATCACAGAGCGTTGTGATGAACTGATTAGCGAGATGCGGCAGCATCCGACCGCCGACCTCGTTAGCGCTCTAGCCGCACCACTCCCCGTCGCCGTCATCGCACATATGCTGGGTGTCCAGGACGGCAACATTCAAACCTTCAAAAAATGGTCCGATGCGATTTTTAGCAATATTGGTGACATCCTGTTTGGTGTGCCTAGCCCCGAAGCCGTCAAGGCAGGCGAAGAAATGGGCGCATACTTTCTAAAAGAAATCGAAGAAATCAGAACAAACCCAATGAATCACTTGCTAGGGCGGCTGGTTGAAACAGAGACCGAAGAAGGCATGCTCACGGACGAGGAACTCCTCAGTTTTTGCCGCTTACTGCTGATTGCAGGAAATGAAACAACCACTGGACTGATCACCGCATCAGTACGCGTTTTCGATGAATTCCCTGAGACCTTGCCACAGCTATATGAAAACCCCGCTTTGATCCCCACCTTTGTCGAAGAAGCATTGCGCTTCTACTCGCCCTTCTCCGCTACCGCGCGGCGCACCACCCGAGACGTTGAACTCGGCGGCGTGACGATTCCAAAGGGCGAAATCGTCATCCCCATGATGGCATCAGCAAACCGAGATGAACGCGTATTCGATCGACCAGATGAATTTGTCATCGACCGGGACCCAAATCCACATCTCGCGTTCGGCTTTGGCATTCACTTTTGCCTGGGCGCACACCTGGCAAGACTAGAAGGTGAAATTGCCGTTGCCTCGCTGGTCAATAACTTCTCCAAAATTTCACTGGTGCAAGCCGACCGAAGTGAAATGAGCGGTTTAGGCGGACCAGATGAACTGATGGTGCAGTTAACTGCCAGGTCATAACGAACTCTGCCAGCATTCTGATCTCATTATAATGGCTACTCCTGATAGCGGTACTTCATTAATTACGGAATCGGTGCACTACTGCTCACGACAGCCGAGGCTACCTAATTTCTCTACCGTTAAAATTTCATGCAGTAAACAAGTGCTAAAGTAGACAGAACACTCGGAGTCAATCAATGAGCAATCAAAGCGGCGACAATATTCAAATCAACGGCTCGGTAGCACCGGGGTTTGAATCTGTGCAATCGTTATACACGAAAAATATGCAGACACTCGAAGAGAAAAATACCCAGCTCTGCATCTATCATCGCGGAGAGAAGGTTGTTGACCTCTGGTCAACAGCCATTGACGACAAAGACTTCTCAGGTGACTCCATCGCCAATATATTCAGTAGCGGCAAGAGCCTCGAAACAATTGCGATAGCCTCTCTCGTGGGTAAAGGGCTACTGAGCTACGATGCAAAAATAACAGAATACTGGCCTGAATTTGGCACCAACGGTAAGGAAGCGCTTACCGTTGCTGAGCTTATGAGGCACGAAGCTGGCCTAGCCGCGTTTAACGTCTCAATCGACCCCGATCACTTGCTGACCGAAAACATCAAGCAGAACAAGATTGGCAGCATCATCGAAGCGCACCCGCAAAAATTCCGACCTGATGGCGGCAGCACCCGAGAGTATCACGCAATCACCCGGGGCTGGATCGTAAACGAAGTTTTTCGCCGCGTTGATCCAGCCGGGCGCACTATCGGCGAGTTCTATCGTGAAGATATCAGCGGTCCCTTAGACATAGACATCATCATTGGCATCAAGCAAGACGAACTCTCTCGAATCTCAAAAGTTTCTCCCGTGCGACCCGGTTTCATTTTCAAACAAAGCCTAATACCCAAGTTTATGGGCAGAAGAATGGAACTGAATATATTTCAGATTATCGCCAAACTTGCCCGGCTGTTGCCGCAAATGAGAAAGGGCACCACGCGGGGTACGCCACCACCTTTTACCGGTATGGACAAAATCGCATTTTTCAACGAGCCAGCGGTTGCGATGGGAGAAACGCCTTCTGCAAATGCCAACGGTTCAGCACGGGGGCTGGCTAAACTCGCAGCGGTTATGTCACTGGGTGGCAGCTGGGACGGCACAGAATATCTAAACGACGACGCCTGGACTGCGCTGCACGGCGAGCCGTTAGAAAGAGATATGGGGTTTTCAAATACGATTTTCACCCAAGGCGGGCTTGCCCAATTCCCAAAAATCGCGCCTCCAGGCGCTGCAGCACAAGCATTTAATGCAGGTCGAGAAGGATATTTTGGCTGGATGGGCCTCGGCGGATCAATCTTTCAGTGGCAGCCTGAGCATCAGATCGGCTTTGGTTACGTGCCGACGTCGCTCAATGTGCTCGACTTATTCAACGAAAGAGGCAAATCTTACCAGGCGGAAGCTTTAAGGTGCGTCGCTGAACTTGGCTAGTGGCGTAAGGCTGGAGTCTCTTAACTAGGCCTCACCTAACCCTCAGCTAACCCTCACCTAACCCCCGACTACAGCCCCTGGGCTTCAGCCTCGGCGATATACTGTTGCAATTTCTGCGCAGCCACCATTGCCGCCGCCGCAAAGTTAGAACTCGCAGCAGGGTCAGGCGCTGGCATGTCCGGCGCAGAGAACCCATCGAGACGCGAATCAACTAGCCAAGTCTGCAGATCGGGATATTGTGCCCAGACCATACCGTTCATAGCATTGGCCAATGTAGTGCGCAGGAAATCAATGTGGTTATCTGGATGAGGCACAGGCGTACAGATCTTGTTCTTTTCTGCTTCGTCAGAAAATACAACTTCACAATGGGCAATGAACGCAGCACTAAAAACTTGTTGGCAAGTACGAACGGCTTGAAGTGTGACCCGATCACCCTCAAAAACACTTTTTACTGGGCGGCGCTCTAGCCCATCAGCCGTACAGTCAACAAAAAGAGTTTCTCCCTGCAACTCTACATCGCCCTCATCAAGCACAATTTTTCCTGCCCGCAAAGATTTCACTCGTCCCTGCCTTACAACGTTTTTGATTCGACGAAGTTGTTCTAGCTCTTCGGTCGTCACAGTCGCGCAGCGATACATCGTCGGTTTTACCTCGTCGTCGAAGCGAATTAGGGAGCCGAGTTCATTCACCTTTTCAAATAAATCCTCGACGGACTCTGATTCCGCGACTACTCGCATCTGTTGTATAAAAATTGAAGCCGCGTTACCCGCAAGTTCACCGGGTTGAATATTGGCACGATCCAACATCCATGAGTCACGCGGCATCACCCAGGTGATGCGGTCGGGGTCAACCTCATTTCTAAGCAACCAAAGGCAAGCATCCATTCCGGTTTTACCCGCACCGATCACAGCAAAATGCGCAGTCGCGTTGGCACGCTTCGGTAACTCATTTAGAGGCACGCATGTGACGTCCGCAGCAATTTCGTATTTGGGTTTGGTCACCGAAGGCACTGTGACATTCATGTAGGTTGCATCGACAGTTTTTGCTGCGGTTACCTGCCAGGTTTTGCCTGACACACGGGACGCAATTGATCCGTCGCTTTTATATTCGCAGTTGGGAATATACTGTACGCGCCCGCTAGGGATGAACTGCTCACGCATCACTTGATCAAAATAGGCAACCACTTCAGAACCAGAAGCCAATTCAAACAAACCCGCATTCCAACCAACGGCATCAATCGTGTCGTTACCAAGTTTTCGCGAGTTAACACCGTAGAAAGCGGAGGGTTGATGCAGGCGAACAAATGGATACGCATCATTCCAGTGACCACCTGGTCGATCATGCAGATCCACCATCAAAACCGTTTTATCTGTTTCTTTTAGAACCACATCGGTAAAAGCCATGCCCATGGCGCCGCTGCCGACCACCAAATAATCTGCTTGCAGTTGATTCATATCGCTACTCATATCGCCACTCGTGTGGATGCTAGACAGGTCTGCCTTTATAACAACCTGTGTTTTTGAAAGCCAGATGTCCGATACCAGAAACTCGCAGCATCAGATCTCTTTAAATCTTTCTCGCACGGAATTTTCGACCTTTGATCTTACCCTCACTCAGGGTATCCAGGGCGCGCTTAGATTCTGAGCGTTTAACAGCAACATAGGCCGACGTATCAAACAAACTAATTTTGCCGACGGCAGCACTCTCAATTCCGCCGTTGCTGGTGAGGGCACCCAAGATATCGCCCGCTCGAACCTTCTGTTTTTTGCCGCCATCAATTTGAATGGTCACCATCGGCGGACCATCGGGCCGTATGTCTGGATTGTAGTTGCCGACTTCGGCTCGCTCTAACGATTCACCTAGCCGCGCTTCGAGTTGCTTGATTTTATGTTCTTCATTCTTGTCGAACAAAGAGCAAGCAATGCCCGTGTTTCCTGCACGCCCGGTTCGACCGATACGATGCGTATGGACTTCAGAATCTCTGGAAAGATGGTAGTTAACGACAAGGTCCAGTGAATCGATATCCAGCCCTCTGGCTGCCACATCCGTCGCGACCAGGATAGAGAGACTTTGATTCACAAACTGGATCAGCCTGACGTCACGATCTCGTTGCTCTAGATCACCATGCAGTGGCAAAGCGTTAAAGCCATATTTTCTAAGTTCAGAGACCACTTCTTCAGTCAGCAACTTCGTGTTGCAGAACACCAGGGTGGACGTGGGCTTGTACTGTTGTAACAGTGACACTAGCGCTTCAGTGCGTTGAGATTGCCCGTTGATTTGGTAGAGAACTTGCTTAATGGTGCTCGAATCATGTGTCTCTGCCGCTTCAACGCGACTGGGCTCTTTCATGACTTTTCGAGCCAGATGCTCAATATTGGTCGGGAACGTTGCACTGAAAAGCAAAGTCTGTCGCTCGACCGGTAGATGCGTCGTTATCTGCTCAATCACCTCACCAAAACCCATATCAAGCATGCGATCTGCCTCGTCCAGTACGAACATGTTGACATCAACGAGGTTCAGCGTGCCCTTACGCAAATGATCTTCAATTCTTCCAGGAGTACCCACTACAATATGAGCACCATGTTCTAGAGAGCCTTTTTGTGGACCGAATGGCACACCACCACAAAGCGTCAACACCTTGATGTTATGGGTTTGCCGGCCCAGGCTTCTGATCTCCTTGGCGACCTGGTCCGCAAGCTCGCGGGTTGGACATAGCACCAGACACTGCACCCGAAACTTTTTAACCTGAAGTTTGTTCAGAATACCAAGTCCAAAAGCGGCTGTTTTGCCAGACCCCGTTTTCGCCTGACCGATAAGGTCCTCTCCGGCAATAATCCTGGGCAAAGCGAGTGCCTGGATGGGCGTCATTGAATGAAACCCCAGCGTCCCTAGATTAGAGAGCAACGCAGGGTTTAGCTTAAGAGCGGAGAAGTCAGAGTTAACGTCAGAATTAGACAAAGTTGGCCTGAATGAGCGGTGCAGAAGGGACGCTATCCTAACGTTTAATCGATTTGAATGCGCCCTCAATAGACAGAATGCAAGCGCTGCACCTCTCGATGCTAGCGTTTACCAAACCAGCGCAGCACCGTGACAGCCAAGGGCGCAAATATTCTCGCCAATCTCGCTAACGCAAGTAAATGAATCTGCCTTGCCAATGAGTCCGCATTCGTCAAAAAATCGAGCAGTTCATGTCGGTCTTCATCACTCCATTCAATCAGTGACTGAAAGCAATAGATCCGCGGAATAAGCTGTGCTGCGGTGTCGCTAAAATCTTTCATAAACGATTTACGACTGTAGTCCACGCCATTGTCGTCCAGCGCCTTGAGATAAGCATCAATCAGCAGCGGTTGAAATTCCAAAAAGTTTCTGGGCTCTACACTGGTCACGAGCCAATAGATCACATCACGGGCGGGGCTACCGCGCTCCGCCTGCTGCCAGTCGAATACCATCACGCGATCCGAGGTGAAATAGATGTTCCTGGCGTGAAAATCGCCGTGCATCAAGGTAATCGGGCCGCTGAATAGATCCGCCTCACCCAGTATCCATTTAACGACTTTCGCTACATTTTGGACGGACTTTCTTAAATACGGGTAGCGGTAATCTGCCACCATCTCAATTTCTATGTTGGCTTTGAATAAAGTTTCAACTGCATCTGCATCCACCACTGAGTCTAATGGCGTTAGCGACGGTGAACTGAGGATCTCGGCGTTCCAAAATGCGGCATGGCATCTCGCCAGTATCTGCATTGCAGAAATGGAATTCGGTAACGACTCGGAAAACTTCTTGTGAGGAATATCACCGAGATCTTCCATAAGTAATGTGAGCTGACGAGAACTTGCGTCGGATCCCGAGTAATAAATTTTTGGCAAAACGTCCGCGACATGATCGGCCAAGTTTTGGTAAAAAAACACCTCTCTAAAGAGCGCATCATCTTCTAATAGCTCAGACATCTGCAGGTTATCTGTGACCAGCTTTAAGATGAGCGTTGACGGGTGATGCTCTATTGCCTCGTAGCGAAGATTAAGCCGATACATCCGACTGGCATATCCTTCTCCGACAATTTGGCTTGCAGAAAAATCCAAGACTTCAGTCTCTAGCGCAGCGCTTAACCAGCCAGTCGTCAGCGCTTCAATATTGGCTAGTACGGGTATGCTAAACGGGATAGGGCGTCTCCTACGGGTGGACTTTTTCGTCAAGCACGTCTCTGACGCATCGCACGAGGCCATTACTGCGGAACGGCTTATTCAATATGATATTTGATATTTTTCATAGCATGGATTTTTCGTCACCTCGTAATAACCTCCTGCGATTGAGGCAGATCAAAGCTGACACTAGCACCTACCATCGGGTCAAATTTTTCAGCCGAAGTATCATGAATACGATAAGTTTCAGCAGTCGAGTAGAGATGGCCCGTTTCAAGATCAAGCTCCCATCCTCCTACTTTTGCAGCGGACTGAGAATACTCAAGAAGATCCTTGGTTGTCTTAGACTTTTTTTCTTCAAGCACGCGAGCACTAAAATCTTGAATCAGCGACGTCACACCCACCGTCACACCGTTGCCATCCACTATCCGTGTGTTATACCAATCCCTGGCAAGCTCGCGAGAACAAAGAAGGGCGCAATTCTCGGTTTGAGCCTTTTAGAGGCTTGAGAGTAAAATTCGTTCACTGAAAGAGGCCCTGTGAGGTTTATTACCCCTAATCAAGAAGGAATAATATATACGACCTCGATACTAGAACAGTATGTCCATAGAATTTTTAGAAGTAATAGCACCTGAATGAAGAGTAGTATCTAATCTAGAGTAATTTACATCTCATTCGGTGCTTTGGCGACATGACCCAGGAACAGCCTAAGTCGATTTTTTTGGCGCTTTCTAGACGCTCATTCGCACAATGGATGGTGAGCTATGCGGTCGTCCTCTGGTTTTTACTCGAATTTCTAGATTTCCTTGCCACAACTTACGAATGGGACAGCCGAATCATCCGCTCGCTCACGACACTTGGCATCACCGGCTTCACGGTCATGGCAACGGTATCCTGGTTTCACGGCCAAAGGGGAAGACAAGAATTCACTCGCCTTGGCGGGACACTACTTGTGGCATCATTGCTGTTGGTATTCACCAGCAGCTGGCGAGCTTGGGACTCAAGCGTTGGGCTGGTCGCGCTGCTGAGTACTTCACTGGTCTGTGCGCTGACAATTCTTGGCGCGACGCTTTACTGGCTTAGAGTTCACCCAGAACCCATTGCCCCAGACCATGACGAAGGCGAAGACGATGTCGCTAGCAACCCCGGCGCTCCAGCTTCTAGCGCATCTATAGCAGTACTACCCTTTAGAAGCCTGTCACCTGACCCTAACGATGGCTTCTTTGCCGAAGGTCTGGCGGACGAAATCCTTAGCACACTCGCTAAGATACCCGACTTACAAGTGGCGTCCCGGAGCTCGTCATTTCTTTTTCGAGATCGAGGTGACGGTGATTCGAAACTGATCGGCTCTGAATTGAACGTGAGATATTTGCTTGATGGTAGCGTCAGAAAATCTGGAGATCGATTTCGCGTTTCGGTACAACTCACCCAAGTATCAGATGGGTATGCCATCTGGTCAAAAACTTTCGATATTACACTAGAAGATATCTTCGACGTTCAAGACCAGATTTCAAAACGCGTCGCCAGCGCACTCAAGAGTACGCTCTGGGAAAGCGCGCTCAATCGTCACGCCAAAAATAGAACCTCGAACATAGAAGCCTATCGAGAGTACCTGATCGCCATCCATTACGACCGGGACATGCATCAAGGCGGAAATGAAGCGCAGGAAAAAGTGAGACTTCATGCCGAACGAGCGGTTGAACTTGATCGAGACTTCGTCCCCGCTTGGATATTGTTAGCCACCGTTTACCTGAATCGTATGGGCTACCGAATGCCTCGAGAAGAGGCCCACGCACTCGCTCGAAACGCCCTGAGTCACGTGCTAGAGAGCGAACCAGACGACCCGGAAGTCATCATCAAGCTTGCAGAATTAGCTCGCGGCGACCACCAGTACAAAGAAGCGTTGTCTCTTTATGAGCGAGCAAAGGCGTTAGACCGGACCGCACCTCATGTCGACTATGCAACATTGCTATACACGGTAGGGCACCTCAACTTGGCGCTCAAAGAGTTTGAACACTGCATTAATCTAGACCCTGAGAACTTTAGCCTGTGGTACTACTACGCCTCGGCCCTACTATCAAAAGGCGACTACCCAGCCGCAATATCGAACTACGAGAAGTCTTTACAGATCGCCGGAGACGGTTTCTTGGCAGACGGTGTGAGAGCAACATTGGCCGGTATCAACTACCTATACGCCGATGAGGAGAAAGCACGGGAGATCCTAAAACCGTGCTTATCCCACAACCCAAATCGCATTGACTTCGAGCGGGGACTGATTGCCGGGATTCAGAGCCTAATGGGTGATCGCGATAGCGCTCTCAAAGTGGCCGATGAGCTAGAGGCGCGCGCTAAAGAAGAACACGTCGATCCCCAGGCACTGTTCTGGGTGTATTTTGGCATAGATGCTCCGGATCGCAATCGGCTGTTTCACTGGATGGACAGAGTCGTCGACGAGGACTCATTCCCGTCCACCTACTTCCTGCTGACCTGGCCACTGCTTGCCAAGTTTAGAGAGGATGCGCGATATCAGGCACTGCTAAAAAAGGCTGGCATACTCGATGTTGCCCAAACCAGTTAGCCTGGCAGAGCTAAAAGGCCCATAGCGAAAACATCAAATTGACATCATTGCATCGACATCTTCATCGACGTGAATGCTAGACGAGGTCAGCAGTGATACACCGATAAACAATACCAGCGATGTGACAAATGCGACCAGCCCACCATCAATGCCCCAAGGCAAGCCTATTGAGAATACATTCAACACGATATTGATTGCGAGACTAGAGACAATGGCAGCAATGGCGCCCTGACGGGTAGCGCCCCGCCAATTCAGTCCAATCGCAAGTACCGGGAAAATCGCTGCAGCAAAGGTCGCCCACCCTATCGCCCCCAGCAGCGCGACCAAAGTATCACTCGCTAGGGCAACCCCAGCCGCAAGGCAAGCTAGTATCACCGTCACCACTCGCGCTTTTAGCAGTTCGTTTTTTATCTCTGTCGCGCCAAACGCCTTAGGTATGTCGTGCACAATCGCGGCGGTGCCGACATTAAGGAATGCATCCGCTGTGGACATGATGGCGGCAAACAATCCCGCAAACACGACCCCCGCCAAAATGGGACTTGCGAACACCGAAAGGAAAAATGGTGCAGCTTGGTCAGGCGAAGCCAGTGGTGGCGCTTCACCATCAATGACCAATGCACGCATGACCGTACCGATAGAAATCCATAGTAAGGCTGCAAAGGCATACCCTATGACGGCAACCGGCAAGATCGTACGATTATCGGCAATAGAGCGATTCATCATCATCTTGGTCACAAGATGTGGTTGCCCTGCGACCCCTACCCCGAAGATAAAGGCCCAACCCAGACTGACCACTATGCCTGCGGTTCCGAATGGCATCATTGCCTCAGAGTCATCATTCAATATAACTGACGTTGCTTCAGCAAAGCCGCCGTCGAATACCTGAATCGCAGTGAATAGAATCAACACACCCGCAACCATCATGATGCCACCCTGCACCACGTCGGTGTAAACCGAGGCTATGATCCCGCCAGTGACGCAATAGAACACCAGCACCGCTGACGAAACCACAACACAGCTGACCAAGCTAATATCGGCAAACATTTCGGTACCGCTTAGCAAAGCCTTCATCACGACTGCCATCGCCAAAATTTGGGTCGCCAGATAACCCATGACACCCAGTACAATCGTCACGGCGATCAAGAATCTAACGGCGTTACTACGGTACCGGGCAGCGACAATATCGGGAAGCGATATGGCATCTCGAAGCTCTGCCAACATGCGAATTTTTTTCGCCACAAGAAAAAACCCGAGGGCGTAACCAGTGGTAGACAAGATGATCATCCAAAAAGAACTGACGCCCTGGGAGTAAACCAAACCTGGACCACCGACAAAGCCAAAGCCAGAAAGCGTGCTGGAGAAGATCGCCAGCGCCACGACCATTGGCCCAAGGCTGCGCCCCGCGATGAAGAAGTCGCTGGAAGAATGCGTACGACGCATTGCCCATATACCGACGGCAATACAGAACACCATATAAACACCAATGGCAGACAGAATGATTTCCTGACGAAATAGTTCCACGCGGATCCTTTTGAATAAGTTCTTTTAAAAGAGTTTGTTGGTCGGGCTGTTTGTCACTTGGAAGAAGATTCACTGGAAGACTTCACTAGGCGATCGAACATTTCTTGGTCCTCGTCGGACCAAACGTAATGTTTGAACCCAATCACATACAAGCCGACTAGCGAAAGCCCTGCCAACCAGGTCGCATAAACCTGCCAGGCAGTTGCAATTGGAAACCCAGCGAAAAACTCGGTTTTGCCAGTACTTAAAAACTGTTCATAGGCAGTGAACATTTGCCACCAGACCAATGCTGCGAGAACAAAACTGACTAAAAGTGACAACCAAAATACAGGGGAGCGTTTTCTGGGACTCACGCCTAACGCGATCATCACGCAAATTTGTGCAAGCGCCAGCAATTGAAAATAGAAAGCATAGTCGGCGATAGGCAATAGGCGTAGGACACCATCGCCGCCTACTCGCATACCGGGGAACTGGTCATGGGCAAGGCCGGTGACAAGATCCGGCGCCGGGGTGTCAGCGATCAACAACAGCAATACACACTGAAGTACACCGATAAACAGAATAATAATGGCAAGTCTTGTCTGCATACTTTTGCTATCCGAAAGTTACTAGCTTAACCACTAATGGCTTTGGCCGAATGGCGCCGGATAAACCGGCAGCTTCAATATTGCTGCCGCTTCAGCAGGCGTCGCAATGGGACGATTATACTTCTTTGCCAGTTCAACGACTTCTTCAACCAGTTCAACATTGGTTGGCTGACGATGACTCTTACCGAGAGGCTCCAGCCCAACCTGCACATGCCCGCCGCGCTTGATGCTGTGCTCCGCCAATCCGCAACCCACACAGTCGTCGCCGAAAGAAGACACTAGCCAGGGTAAGTCAGAGCCCTCAATCATTTCCAAATAGGCTTCCAATGCTTTTTCTGTCGGCGGCAAGCCAAAGGACAGGCTTTCTGACCCAAAGTAGAATTTGAACATGCCGCCTGCCGGCAGCTTTCCAGCCCTGACGTAAGCCATGATGAACTTCACAAATCCGGGTTCAAAAATGGATATGCTCAATCCAACATTGAGACGACGACAGCTTTCGACATAGTAATGCGAGTCGTGGGTATCATTCCGATACAGGTAATGGCTCGATTTGAACAAACCGTCTTGGCCTCGACTGGCATAGTTAAAACTACCAGGATCACAAAGGCCCATCGTGATCAAACCCTCTTCTGCCAACGCCTCGATGTGGGCGTAACGCGTTTCGACCGCGACACCTTCCTGCCCGACTGGCATCGTGGGCGTCAGTATGGCATCGGGACGACGCTTCAACAGCTCACGCCATGGCCGCGCATACAACTCTGCATCCAACGCACCTGAGCCGCCAATAATAGGTTCGGTTGTATGATTGTGGACCAGCGATGCACCAGCCGCCATGCAGGCGACTGCTTGCTCAACAATATCCACATCTGAATATGGCACGCTCGGATTAACTGAGGGCGATGTTTGACCGTTCAGCGAGACTTCGATGATGAGAGGGGTTGTTGTCATAACACCGGCCTAGCTAGCGCCGCCAAAGCGGCGCTGACGGCTTAATGAGGATGCACTCGGACCTGCAGGTCTGTAATGCCGCGGACAAAACTCGATAGCAGCCGTTCTGGTTCACCGATCACTTCTATCTGCTTAAAGCGCGGTAGTATTTCTTCCCACAGAACACGCAATTGCATTTCTGCCAATCGATTACCCATACAACGATGAATACCAAAGCCAAACGACAAGTGATGCCGTGCAGCGGGCCGATCAATAAGAAACTCATCAGGTCGCTCAATAACGGTTTCGTCTCGATTGCCAGAAACATACCACATCAGCAGCTGATCATCTTTTTTGATCTGCTTACCTCCGATCTCGATATCCTGGTTCGCGGTTCTCCGCATATAAGGCAACGGTGTTTGCCAGCGAATAGTCTCTGCCACCATATTGGGTATCAGCTCTGGCTTAGCACGCAATTTGTCGTGCTCTGCGGGGTTTTGATTGAGTGCAAGGACACCAGCACTCATAGAGTTACGGGTCGTATCATTACCGCCAACAATCAACAGAATCAAGTTACCCAGGAACTCAAAAGGTTTCATGTCTTTCGTGTCTTTACCATGCGCTAGCATTGAAACCAGATCAGAGCCTGGCACTTCCTGATCAATGCGCTCATTCCAGAGCCGAGTAAAGTACTCAAGGCATTCCATCAGCTCAGTTCTGCGCTGGTCCATCGAATCGACAATACCGGTACCGGGGGGCGCAGTTGCCACATCAGACCAACGCGTTAACTTGCGTCGATCCTCAAAAGGAAAGTCAAACAAGGTTGCCAGCATCTGCGTGGTGAGTTCGATAGAGACAAGGTCTACCCAGTTAAAGGTTTCACCGATTGGCAGGCTGTCGAGAACTTTCTGCGTGCGGCTCCGAATCGTTGCTTCCATTTTGGCTAGGTTAGGAGGCGCAACCGCACTGCTTACGGTGGCTCTTTGTAAATCATGCTTGGGTGGATCCATTGCAATAAAATTGCTGATCGCAAACTGCTCGGGATCTCTTTCAGCATCCAACTTAGGTCCAATCGAAATACCATGGGCAGAAGAGAACAGTTCATGATTCTTATCCACGAACATAATGTCTTCGAATTTGGTGATAGACCAATAGCGACCAAACTCTGGAGATTCATTCAAGTGAACCGGGTCTTCTTCACGGAGACGACGAAAGTGCTCCCAGTGCAAATCCTGCTGAAAAAGCCGCCCATCGATCATGTTGATTTCTTCAATCGGAACAGAATAGGGGTCAACAATCACCGGCGGTGCATCAGGTCTCAAAAAAGGACTCAAGAACGGTGTCGCTTCTGGCTTTTGGTCTTTTACTTGCTCACTCACGTGTCGCTACCTTTTTCAGTTATCACTTACTGTCTTGATACTAGCCTTGATTTCAAGCCACTGCCAACGCTTGCTCAAGATCTGCAAGGATGTCATCTTCGTGCTCAATACCGATACAAAGCCGAACCATGCCTTCTGTGACGCCGGCCTGTGCCTGTTCCGCCGCCGTCATCTGCCGGTGCGTGGTGGAAGCTGGATGACAAGCAAGTGACTTTGTATCACCGATATTCACCAGACGTTTGATCAGCCCAAGCTGGTCATAAAACTTCACAGCAGAGTCAAAACCGCCTTTAACTTCGAACGTCAGCAAGGACGCCGGATTACCATCACAGTATTTTTGCGCAAGCGCATGGTAGGGATCTCCTGGCAAACCAGCAAAGTTGACCTTAGATACCTTGGCGTGACCCGCCAGGTAATTCGCGACGACATGGGCATTGTGACAATGACGTTCCATTCGAAGGGCAAGTGTTTCTAATCCTTGCATCAACAGAAATGCATTAAACGGCGATAAGGTCGAGCCGGTATTCCTAAGCGGTACCGTTCGGGCTCGGCCGATATACGCTGCTGGCCCCATAGCCTCGGTATACACAACGCCATGATAGGAAGGCTCCGGCTCACTCATCATTGGAAAACGATCCGCGTGCTCCGCCCAGGGGAACTTCCCGGAGTCAACGATCACGCCGCCCAACGAATTACCATGACCGCCCATATATTTCGTCAGAGAATGCACAACAATATCGGCCCCATAGCTAATCGGTTTAATGAGCATTGGCGTTGCCACCGTATTGTCCACGATCAGCGGAACACCATGCTCATGCGCGACCTTTGCAAACGCTTCAATATCGATAATGTTACCGGAGGGATTACCAATAGACTCGCAAAACACGGCGCGGGTTTTGTCATCAATCAATTTAGCAACGGCTTCAGCTGAATCATCTTCAGCGAATCTAACCTCAACGCCCTGATTAGGCAGCATATGGGCAAATAGCGTGTAAGTGCCGCCATACAACTGGGGCGTTGCAACGATGTTGGTGCCAACAGATGTGATGTTTTGGATTGCGTAGGTAATCGCCGCACTGCCTGCACTCACAACCAACGCACCGATGCCGCCTTCAAGGTCGGCAACTCGCTGTTCCAACACATCGTTGGTCGGATTCATGATGCGAGTATAGATATTGCCCGGCACGGCAAGGTTAAACAGATCGGCACCATGCTGCGCGCTGTCAAATTCGTAGGCCACCGTTTGGTATATCGGTGTCGCAACCGCGTGAGTGGTTGGGTCGGTGGTATATCCTGAATGGATAAGTTTGGTTTCGTCTCGCATGATAAATAATGCCCAGTAGTCAATTGAAAATTGAAATTGAAAAGCGCGGCGGCGTTAGCAGCCGCGCTTTAGAGTAGAGCGATTAAACTCTAGAACCGGCGAACGTCGCATCACCGAAAGCGCCTAACTTCACCTTGCCAGAAATCGCGTCGCCATCGACATCTGCGCTAAAGTCCAAATCCATCGGCATTGGCTGAGTCATTTTAACGTTCCAGGTAAGACTATTGCCATCCACCGACCCACCGTCGAATTCCTGCGTGCCTTGCGCACCCACCATCTTGCCAGAGAGGCTAGCGCCAGCTGTTGCCAAAGTGAGCGTTGCATCTTGTGCACCCATAGGTGAATTCAGTGTTACTTTCCAATCGCCATCAATCATGTCATTCCCTCATGGTCGGTTTATTGTGTGGCCTACTCGCCAGAGACAAGGTAGCAATTCCTACCATTCGAGAAAAGCGCTGATTCCACTGGTTGTGGCCGGCCAAGTGCCAACCAGTTTACCTTGCACCCATCTTTATTAGTCCCTACCCTGCGTTTTGCTACCCTGTGGAATATTCTCATGAACCGGCCCGAAAAAAACCCCGTGTATTGGTACTACGGCTCAGCCTCAATTGCATTTGGGATCAAAAACAACGCGTTTAGCTATTTGCTGCTGATCTATGCCACACAAGTATTGGGCATTCCCGGTTATCTCGCCGCGTTGGCTCTGGCAGTGGCCATGGCGTGGGATGCCGTCTCAGACCTGCTTTTAGGTCATTGGTCCGACAAAACCCAATCCAAATTAGGCAGACGGCATCCATTTATGTATGCCGGCTTTATACTATTGCCGATTTCATTCTATGCACTCTTTAACCCAGTCATCGAATTGAACGACGGTAATAGTTGGTTCTATTTACTGGGCACGGCTATTTTGATCCGAACAGCTGTCACACTTTTTGAAGTCCCCTCCGTCGCATTATTACCCGATCTCGTCAAAGACTATGATGAGCGTAACAAATGGCTGGTACTCAGACATTCATTTGGCTGGTACGGCGGTAACGGTATTCACGTCATCAACATGGCATTCTGGGTCGGTGCTGCTGGCGTTGCCTCCCAGTCTGGGTACTCGATTTACGGAATAGTCGGCGCTGTACTCATAGCGATCAGCATTTTGGTCTCGTCGCTCGGCACCCAAAAAGCCGCAGCGGCAATGCCACCACCGACCGAACCGTTTAAGTTCAACGAAATCTGGCGAGAGTTGAAACAGATCGCCCAGTCCGTCAAAAATGTCAATTTCTTCTGGTTGTTCACCTACTCACTCATTGTCGGAGCCGCAGCGGGTATGTCGACAGCGCTGTACCTTTACAACGTGACCTATTTCTTCGCTTTTACGGGCAAACAAATCGCCGTCACCGGCGTATTCGTGTTCGCATCACCAGCAATCGCTTACTTCTTAGCCCCCGCACTGGGCAAAAAGTACGGCAAAAAGCATGCGGCCATTGGCGCACTTGTCGGCGCAATTTTTCTCTATCCAATACCCTACCTCTTGACCATCGCTGGATTGTGGCCAGAGACAGGTAGCTGGAATAGCCTGATCTTTTATTCGTTGTTCGTCATGTGTGAAGTTGTGGGCTTTATCATTGGCGGGGTTATGTTGGATTCCATGATGGCGGACGTCGTCGAGGACAGCGAGGTTCAAACGAGCCGTCGGTCAGAGGGATTGTTCTATGCGGCACGCAGCTTTGCGAGCAAGGCCGTCAGCGCACTCGGCATTATATTAGCCGGCTCAATTGTGTCGCTTGTCGGTATGGATGGCATACAGAACGTGGCGGACATGACCGATGAAATGCGGGGCAATCTTGCGAGCTTCTTCTTACCAACTTATTGCGGGCTTTACTTGCTGGCGATCTTTTTGATCTCAAAGTACCGCATCGACCGTGAAGCCCACCTAAAGAACCTGGAAAAATTAGCGGCGCAGCAGGCGGCACAAGCTACCGAAGTCGCCCAATGAGCGATCTGCCGCCTTGCCCCCAATGCGCATCTCAATATGGTTATGCGCAAGGTGCCAACTACGCCTGCCCAGAATGCGGGCATGAATGGGGTAAGGACGATGTGGCAGAAGATGAGAATATTGTGCGTGATAGCAATGGTTGCCAATTACAGGATGGCGATGACATCTCAGTGATCAAAGATCTAAAGGTCAAAGGTAGCTCATCAGTGGTCAAAATTGGCACCAAGGTGCGTAATATTCGGCTGGTAGAAGGCGATCACGATATCGACTGCAAGGTCGATGGGATCGGTGCAATGAAACTTAAATCAGAGTTTGTGAAGAAAGCCTAAGTGGGATTACCTTTACCGTCGCGGACGCTTTACCGTCGCGGAAGCTTTTCTTCCCCAGGAAGCTGGCAGAGCCGCTGCATTCTGGTGACGCTCCCGTTCAAGTATTCCCACACCAACTCTTCATCTTCTCGATATCGTTTTACCACAACCGGACCCCAGCCAAGGGCATGGAAGTCCAAAACACCCTCGTTCCAAATCATGCTAGCCGAGGTACGGGGACAGAACGGTCTCCCCGCAATCCGAAACACAACCCCCTCGGTATCGTTGGTATTGGCTCCCAGCGTACTGTTAGGTCCGTAGTCATGAATGATACCGCTGGTTGTGACGACTACCCGTCGTCCGCACTGCTCTATACGTTCTACGTGGCCGCCCTCTATCGCCTGCCACAAGCCTCGAATATCGGCGGCGCCAGGCACCAACGGTTCCGTACATTCTGCCAGAATTGGTAAGGGGAAATGCTTATAGCTACAGCCCGGGGTATTGCCTTTGGGAATGTCCACCGCCATTTTGCCGCTCCCATCCAGTAACGGCAGATCGCAATAGTTGATCAAACTCCCATCACCAGCAAGCGTCGCAGATTCCGTTGTCAGCGGCGGCCGCGGAGAAAAAAACACGAACAGAAAGCCAAGCAACAGTAGGCAAAAGATGCCCAAGCATGAAAGGCTCAATGTTCTCACTAAAAGGTCCTCATTGTAGGAATCGCATTGTATGGTTCATACCATTTCGCGCGCTCTAGGACGCCTTAAAGTCTCCCTTCAAAAGCATTCAATAATACGCGCTGATATTCACTTGCCGAAAACAATATAGGATTACCTCCAGCCGAGGGATCAGCCACGGCCATCTCACCTATCCGGTCGAAGATAGCGTCACGCACAATGAACTCAGCGAGCGTGTGGGGGATACCAATTTTTTGCCGCAAAGCCAGCACCCAGTCGAGGAAGGCATCAAAGCTCGGAGTGAGACCAATATACCCCGCCAGCTTCGCAATCCTCGCATTAATTACTGCGCCATTCGCGACTAATACATAGGGCATTAATACTGCATTGAGCAAACCGTGATGTGCGTCATATACCGCACCTAACGGGTGCGCTAACGCGTGCATAGCACCTAACCCTCGCTGGAATGCAGTCGCACCCATCATCGACGCCACCAGCATATTCAAACGCGCCTTAAGATCTTGCCCATCGGTAACCACGCGTTCAATATTGTCGTACACCAACCGAATACCTTCGAGCGCGATACCCTCGGCCATAGGATGAAAGCCCGGCGAACACCAGGCTTCAAGACTGTGTGACAGGGCGTCCATACCCGTTGCCGCCGTCATCTGCGGAGGCAATCCGACTGTCAGTTCCGGATCCAAAATGACGCTCATTGGCATCATTTGCGGATGAAAGATAATAACTTTCCGCCGCTCCGCTTCATTTACGATCAAACCGGCCCGACCCACTTCAGAGCCAGTACCAGCGGTTGTTGGCACAGCAACAATAGGAGCTATTTTTTGCGGGTCGGCGTTCTGGTGATTGTCGCCGATATCTTCTAGATCCCAGAGACTACAAGACTGCTGCGCAATCAAAGCAATCGCCTTACCAGCATCAAGCGCACTGCCGCCGCCGAGCGCGATGACCGCATCATGGTGACCACCAAGAAACGCCGCGACGCCATCGTTAACGTTTTGTCCTGTAGGGTTTGCCTTAATATTGCTGAACATCACTGAGTTAAGACCAGCAGCTTCACAAGCGGCCAGCAGTTGTCCAGACATAGGTAGCATGGCGATGCCCGGATCAGTCACCACCAACGGTGCTTTGATGCCCTGCGAGGCGCACAACGTTCCTATCTCGTTAACCCTTCCTGGGCCGACGAGGATATTGGTGGGGTAATTCCAGTTTGCGTACATCTCTTCCATTTCAACCACAACAGCGTCTCGTAAAACTACACTATCGCTTGCTACAACAGAAGTGCGCACCGATGCCTTCTGAACCTATTGATTCCCGATTCTCATTCAACTTGTTAGTCTATTCCCTCAGCCCAGATGGCCGTTCTACTTGAAACCCACGCCGCTTCATATCCTGTTCTCTTTGTTCCTCGCTTTTAGTGCTGCCACGACTTTCGCGGCAGACATTTTTAACGAACTTAAAGTTGCCATTGAACGAGATGATACGAGCGAACTGCAACGGATTCTGAAAACTGGGGCTGATCTCCGCGATTTCGATCTCAACCGCCTCGCGTACCAGAAAAATTTCATCAGGGCGCTAAGCGCACCTATTCACCTCGCCGTGGTGGAGGGCAACATTAACGTTGTCGAACAACTCATGCTCGGCGGCGCCAACGCCAATCTCCCTGACGGGTCAGGCAACACACCTTTACACCTGGCAAGCAAAGCCGGACAGCCAGAAGTCGTGAAGTTCCTACTCACTCAAGGGGTGAAGATTAATAAACTCAATATCGCTGGTGAGTCAGCGTTGCAACTGGCCAGAAACAACAGCAAGAGAGTCATCGAAAGCCTACTGTTAGCTGCGGGCGCACTGGATTCTGACAAAGGATCATTTACCGAGTCGAGCTTGCTGGTATCAAGAGAAGTTGATTATCAGAACCAATCAGACAAGTTTTCGTTTTTCGCTATTAATAATGATGGCTCGCGACTCGTCACCGTCGAAACCAGCAATCGCATCAGTCTCTTCAACCCAAGCGCCGGTCTATATATTCGTTCCGTAGATTTAACCGAAGCACCACTGCAACTGATATTGAGCGGAAATCAATTGATATTGGGTTACGCCGACCACTTGGAAATCCGCGTGATAGAAACACTAGAGGTTCTGCAGCGCTATGAAACGAAAGCTGCGGCCAAGCTAATCGTAAAGATCGCCAGCAACCCGCATCTGGTTTACTCAGACAAGAATGATGTTTTCTCGATCGACACCAATACAGGTGAACAGAGTCGCATCTACTCCAGTTGGTCGCTAAAGAACCTAAATTTGTCTGATAACGGAGACACGCTATTTATTGCCGATAGCTTCGTCGTGACGACATTTGAAACAAAAAACTTTAAGCAAATTGGTCAATTTTCTGAGACTTATATCGGCTCACAGTTGGTGATGGACAACCAATTGGTGGTCCTGGATGCTTCATCTATTTCAACGCCTGATTCGTCTCCAGAGAAGGGCGTTAAATACATAGTCTTGAATGAATTAGCAGAGGTCGTCGATGAATTCTGGGTACCCCGTACTTTCCAACAAAGAAACGTAAGCCTATCCAGATTCGTGCAAAAAGATCAATTGTTAATCGAAAGCCATAGCCAGATCGCTCTTTCTGACCTTAAGGGTCAAAGCTTTGTATTTTCGTTTGGTGGATTCAAATTTGATGCCTTTGGGTTTCACTCAAAGGCGGGATTCATTCTTTTCAATGAATTCGAAATCCGGGTGGTAACAACAACCGGCGTCATTAGCCATCGACTAATACCAGGCAGCCAATACCGAGCATTAGCCGTGCAAAACTCTACACACGCACTTACGTTCACAGCAGACCTCAGCGCTATCGAGGTCGAACAGCCGAACGGTAAAATTAGAGTTTTACAAAACGACACTGACGTCACCGCACTTCACTCAAGCGGTAATCTACTCGCAGCAGGTTTTAAAGATGGCAGTTTTAGCGTCTGGTCGTTGCCCAGACTCAAGCTGATCAAATCTACGCCCTACCTGTCGGGAAAAGTCAGCAGCATACTGTTAGATCCGCCACAACGACGGGTCTATCTGGGCGGTCTGGGCCGCGTTGCTGGCGTGTCTATTGATACCGATTGGTCCCAAATGCTCCGCGGGCACAATAATTTCGTCTCGAGCATGGCCTTATCCTCCGATGGGCAATTGTTGATGACCAGCGGCGATGATGAGTCCTTAAGGTTCTGGGATATCGAAAAAGCCAGGCTGCTCCAAAACTTCAAGTTTCAGTCCGGCTGGTTAGCTTCTATTGCTATAGACGACCAACAAGGCGTGACCGGGTTCGGCCCAGGGATCCGATCATTTAGAATGAACGCCACTGACCTCTATGAGGAAATGGTTAACCCAAAACCTCGAGTCACGGTGCAAAAGGCCAACACTGGTCAGGTCGCAAAGATCGTCCTCGACCCTACCTTTCGCTTAATGGCCAATAACG
Source organism: Candidatus Azotimanducaceae bacterium (assembly GCA_051278195.1). GTDB lineage: Bacteria > Pseudomonadota > Gammaproteobacteria > Pseudomonadales > Azotimanducaceae > JAHRVQ01. The sequence goes on along the minus strand of JBNMQM010000001.1, from coordinate 328,067 downwards.
ATGGCACATCAATCAATGTCCGAGATATCAAATCGGGCATGTTACAAACGACAATCTTCCCCGCTTCCGGTTCGGTTAACGACTTCACCTTCACCCGGGACGGCAATAGCCTGGTGCTCGTCTCCGGCAACCACCTGGAATTTTGGGATCCTGCTTCGGGCGTACTGCAAAAGCAGCTCGATCACAGTTTTATGGGTAGCGCTTTCCATGAGGTCAACGCCTTTCCTGACGTTAATTTGCTGCTTGCTTCAAACGTCCACGGTTGGCACGACCCGACCTTTATTCACGCCAACTCTGGGGAAAGACAAGGGAGTTTTGACTACGAGCGCCTGCTAAACATAACGAGTGAGTCCACTCAGGACATCACAATATCGCCTTCAGGCAAGTTCATCGCTGTTTTTGGCAAAGAGAATATCCACCTCTTCAAAAAAGACCAGGGCACTTTCAGCTTCACACCGATCGACTCTATCCTTCGCAAAAACCCCGGCGTGACTAATCAGTATTGGCGCACCTATGTCGGCTTCAGTCACGACGAAAGATATATGAACTTCGTCAGCTTTGGGTCACCCAATCACACTATCGTGTATGACATCGAAAACCAGCGAACGATCTTCGACGAACCCGGCAAACTCTCAACCTTTCTTGCCGATCACAAGCTGCTTTACATGGAGTCCAACACAGCCTTGTCGGTCATAGACCTTAAAACTCTAGACAGGAAAATCATCTCTAAAGGCGATCATGATCAATTGATTAGCGCCCTCAGCTACAACCAGCAGGAAAACACCTTTATCTCAGCCGACATCTGGGGCAACACCATCACGTGGGATGCCAGAAGCTATCGCCAGCTTCGCTCGCTGAATCGTTTCGACAACGATGTTTTTACCGTTGAACTGAGCCCTGATGGTCGATTCTTGGCTTATAACAACCAGCAGGGCATTCACTTGCTCGACCTTCGACTTATGGATCAACAAACACTCGATGGCACCAACTATCCCTATTTCGGCGCTTTCTCCCCTGACAGCAAACGCTTCTATTTTCGCGATGGGCAGGACTATCACGCTATGGATCTGCTCACTATGAAACCTCAACACATCCTCAGCACGGTCTGGGATGCCGAAACGACTAAAGGTACGACCATCAGCGAAGATAACAATTTCTTGATTTTTGGCATGGAAGATCAAAACCACGTTTACAATATTCAAACTGGAAAGAAAGAAACCACGGTAGAAAAAAATGGGCTCACTGGTGAAAACAGTACGCTATCTGCCCTGTCATTTGACCCCGCAACACACAGCGTGATGGGACACACGGTCACCCCTAGCCAACCGGGGTTTGCGACGCTTCAACTGTCCCACTACAACTACCAGACGGGGGAAATGACTTACCTGCGAGAGCCTGTCGAATACGATATGAGTGACGAAATAAAGCAATACATCTCTCGCAAGGATATCAACGTCACCGCACTATCGAATTCACATCGATACTATGCCTACTCCGAGGACCTATATCTGAAGGTGATTGATTTAGAAAAGAATCAATTGCTGTTTAACAGTCGCCGCAGCGACCTAGAGCATCTTGTATTCGATGATGCTGAAGAATTCCTCATACTTGCAGATGAAAACGGCTTTTTAGAAAAGTTATCACTAAAGGATCGAGGCATCGTCTCTCACTACAAAGCCATTGATGCCAAGATTTCATCGCTCAGAACCAGCGGGAATCATTTAGTCATACTCGGTAACAATGAAGTCATCAGTCTTTACGACCTAGCCACTGACGAACTAATTGTCTCAATCGCACCTCGGGGCGCCGATGATTTTATGATCATGAATGCCGAGGGTTATTACTATGCAACAAAGAACGCGGCGCAACTTGGTGTGGCGTTTCGCAAAGGATATCAAATTTACCCGTTCGAGCAGTTTGATCTACAGTTCAACCGACCGGACAAAACATTCCAAAAGCTAGTCGACCGAGGTATCACCGACCCTCAGCTACTTGAAGCCTACACGCAAGCCTACTTGACGCGCGTACAGCAGATGGGAGCAATGCCGACGAACAACCTCGCCGCGCCGTCACTTTCGATCAACAAGTCCTTGATCCCCATCAATACGGACAAGACTGAACTCGATATCGACTATCAGACAATCGGCAAAGGCATTGAAAGCCTACATGCCTGGGTCAACAATGTACCGATCTTGGGACGTGCCGGGAAACGCATTCGAAAATCGGAGGGCCGTCTGGCCGTCAAACTTTCAAGCGGGCGCAATAAGGTCCAACTGGCTGTTCGCAATCAAGCAGGCGTTGACTCATTAAGGGAAACCTTCGAGATCTTTACAACAACGACCGCGCAGCCAACCACCCACCTAGTATTGCTTGGCGCAAGTGAGTATGAGCAGTCATCCCGCAATCTGGACTTTGCCGTAAAAGACGTCGGAGACGTTAAAGCATTGCTCACAGATGAGCACACCGTTGTCCACATGTTGACGAATCAAGAGGTCACCAGAAAAAATGTCATTGATCTAAAACAGCTGTTGCTCAACACCACGGTCGATGATCGAGTAATCGTGTTCTATGCCGGGCACGGCATGCTCACGGACAACTTTGACTACTACCTTGGTACCTATGATGTCGACTTTGCTTCGCCCGCTAAAAGCGGGCTTAGCTATAAAACTCTTGAGTTTCTTTTTGACGGCATACCTGCTCGCGACCGATTGATGTTGATTGATGCTTGCCATTCCGGCGAGGCAGACAAGACATCAGTTGAGATGGTTGCTAACTTGGACACGAGTGGTGCGCTTTCTGTGAACAACCTCGCTCGCGCGCGAGGCCTCGACTTTGACGACGATGAACTACCAACCCCGAGACTTGGTTTGCAGAGTTCATTCAACCTTAGCAAACAGCTGTTCTCTGATATTCGAAAAGACACAGGCGTTACAGTTATTTCTGCTTCAGGAAGCGCGGAGTTCGCCTGGGAAGATGGCGAACTTAACAACGGCGTGTTTACCTACTCACTGCTAAAGGGACTCGGCGATGGACTCGCTGATCTAGATCATGATGGGCAGATTAAAATTTCAGAATTGCAAAGTTATGTTCGGACCACAGTCATCGAACTCACCAACGGCTTACAACAACCGACATTTCGTACCGAAAATATCGACAATGATTGGACGGTCTACTTGATCGAGGACGACGCTAGTGAATAGCGCGATAAAGAATGCGGTAAGTGGTGCCATGATAGGGCTGCTTGTTTTGATCACGAGTTTACCTTCCGCTGCGAGCGATCGTTATGCAATCTTGATTGGGGTTTCGGAGTACACAGAACTAGACCCACGCTTTAACCTGATCGGGCCTCGCAACGACGTCTTGCTAATGTATCAACTTTTACAGCAGCAGAATTTTTCTGAAGACAATGTCTATCTACTCACCGAAAATCATCCGAAAGCGATCGCACCCACCCGGTCAAATATATTTAACCAACTGGAGATTCTGCTCGAGCGAGCAAGCCGAGACGACTTCGTCTATTTGCACTTTTCCGGCCATGGCTCACAGCAACCGGCCGCCAACGCTGGCGATGAAATTGATGGACTCGATGAGACTTTCCTCCCGGCGGACACTAAAAACTGGAACAACGCAATTCGCTCAATCGAAAATGCCATCACCGACGACGACATTTCAAATTGGTTAGATAAGTTCCGCGCGAAGGGTATTTTCGTTTGGCTCGTCTTTGACAGCTGCCACTCCGGGACGATGACACGCTCCCAGTGGCAACCGAGAAAAATACCCTCAGCATCTTTAGGCGTACCGTCGAGCCGCAGCAACCAATTAGATAATGGCGCACCGGTAAAGAATAATAGCCAACAAGGAGACGCTGGATATGTTGCGTTCTTCGCGGCACAAACAACCGAAGAAACACCTGAAATGGACTTGCCCAGAAGATCAGACACACCAAAGCGATACGGACTGTTTACTTTTCACCTCATTCAGTCTTTAAGCCGCTCACCTGGCGCAACCTATCGCCAAGTCGCTGAGCAAATCTTGCAGAACTACGGTGCTCAACTTTGGTATGGCTCAAGACCGATGTTTACAGGTAGCGGGCTAGATGCACCGGTCTTTGGCACAGAGAGTTCCGGCGTGCGCACTGAACAGTGGCTCATCAATCGCTCTGAAAGTGGCTTCGAGATTCCAGCAGGCAGTTTAGTCGGACTGGGCGAGCAATCCTTGTTAGCCATCTTAAAGACCCCAACCGATCCATTAGAAAAAGCGCTCGGCTTCGCCATTGCAACCAATATCGATCCGCTCACCAGCAGGATCACGATGACCGAACACCTCTACCAAGGCAAAACCTACCCAGTACTGACCCGCGTGCCTGCACTGGCGCACGCGAGGCTGATCGAGTCAAAGGTCGATATGAGCTTATCGATCTCGCAGCTAGAAAATCCGCAAGCACCCAGCACGAAACAAGTAGATGCCATCATTCAGCAACTTCGAAACGAGGGACTGTCACCGGTACACATGGATTGGCAAGCTGCCAAGGATGCTGCTGATATCCGGCTATTCGCCACGCCAGATGAGATCGTTCTGCTGACCGATGGCGAGCCACTGCCTTGCAAAGAGCCAGTTTGTGATCGTTCTTACATCCGAATCCCTTTAGGCGAGCCGCAACAAACCGCCACGCTGCTTGCGAATAGCTTGAGGACGATTGCAAAGGCACAGAATTTAATGCGGCTCGGCACTCAGTTAGGCAGCGACGCATTAGACATGACATTGAACGTCAAAAGATTCGACAGCGGAAAGCTGGAAGATTTTGATGGTTCCCAAATACCAACACTCTATTCCGGCGATCAGATCACACTGACAATCGCGAATTTTCTTGAACAACCACTCGACGTCACTGTACTGTTTATCGGCAGTGACTATGGGGTGAGCGTCGCATTCCCCCGCAAAGGCCAGTTCAATCGATTTATGGAAGAAGAAGAAAAGATCATAAAGCTCGGCACAATTAACACCGATACAACCGGCACTGAGAGAATCATCGTAATTGCGACCCAAGCAAGCCGAACCGCTGCCACCAGCAACTTCGCGTTCTTATCACAAAAAGGTTTATCAAAAGCTCGTAGCAACTTCAGGCCAATTGATGCTCTGCTTTTCGAGGCTGGATTTGGCAATGAAAAACAACCCAGAGGAGAGATGCCAATTCAGGAAAGTATTAAGTATCAGGCTGATATCAAGACGATTTCTTGGGTCACCCAGAAAAAGAACCTGGACTGAGCGGTTACTGCTCCAAGATAGTCTTAGCGTGATGATAGCCAACGTCAACCAACTGATCGAATTGGTCGACTCGCAATAAACTAAATTCTTTTACGGGCGGTTCGAACAATAGGTCCGCGCTGGCCGCAAGCTGATTCGTTCTCTTGCGATTCGCAACTTCAGTTGCCTTAAAAAGCAAAGTGGCCAAACCAGGCACTTGCGAGTTACCGCGAGATGGCAATAATTTCTTGAGGATGAGTTTCCACACAGACGGCAAGTCTTCGAACTCGACTTTGTGCGAGTCACCTGAAGACAAACGAACCGCCAAGATCTTTCCGACTGGCTTGGTCGCCATCACATCCACCGGCAAGTTATTCAATACAGCACCATCAACGGTTAATGAACCGTTATACACAACAGGTGGCAGCATGCCGGGCATAGCAGCACTTGCGGCCGTAGCGCGCCAGATAGGACCCGATTCGTGGACATTGATCTCACCGCTATTGATGTCACTGGATACGGCAAAGAATGAAATAGGCAGGTCTTCAATTTGCCCAGGCATAAAGCGTTGAGAAAGTACATTCATACGGTTCCCCGACAGGATTGACACCAGCGGTAGCGTGTAATCGCCAAACGGTTTGCCGTTAACGAATGCTTCGCGCACGTTTTTTTCTATGCTCTGCGGTTCTTCGTAAAGTGCAATTGCGACACCCATAATCGCACCAATACTGGTACCACCAACCCAATCAATCGGCTGACCTGCTTCATGCAGGGCACGGTATACGCCAATATGGGCGAAGCCGCGCGCCGCTCCGCCACCCAGTACGAGTCCAACGGCGTTGCCGGATAACACTCTACCCACCCTGTCTAGGTCTGATTGATTGTCACGACGCAGATGCAGGTGATAGTCAATTGTGCGAAGGTCAATCCAGGTTTTTGTATCGGAAATTGTTTGCGATGGATGAGCCAGTACCAGCACTCGGTGTTTTACGTGAGTCTTGAGGTCTGGGGACGCATGTTCAAAATCACGGAGGCGAGGACTTGAATTAGAGTCAGCGAGTAACAGAATCAGATCCGATTGAGCCTCACAAAAATCAGTCCAGCTCGACTGCCTAGGTGCGCAACTCAGCACCACATATCGATGTAGTGACTCTTGTTCACTAAACCAATCATAGAACGCCTCTGACACCTTGCTCCCATCTGAAACACCAGGATCTGGCGCACCAACATCCGGTAATCGATCCAAGTCAAGATGCAATACATCGCCATGTACCTTTAACGCTTCAATGACGTCAGCCGAGCATTGAGCGCTTCGTGGTGCACTGTCCAGCGGACGCAAACAGATAATGGTCGGCGCCGGCCGCTTTCTTGTATTGGCACCGGTCGTATTTTGGTGCAGACGGCGTGCCACGATAGTGGTTAGCTTCATCACCATAGACGGGTATGCCGCCGCTAATCGTTCGAAGGCTGTTCGATCCAACCTCACAAGCACACTGCTACGGTTTGCCACCACATCGGCACTGCGTCTTTCGCCTGTGATTAAGCCAACTTCGCCAACACTCTCGCCGGGCAACACCTCACCCAAATAAATAGGTTTTTCAGCGTCAATCCAGACTTGCAGTCGACCTCGCACCAGTAGGTAAAGAGAGTCAGCTTCAGCACCCTGATGGAAAAGGGTGTAGCCACCTTCGAGGTAAACGGTCTCAAGCTCTCTTGCAAGTAGCTCACCCTCACCGGCAGGTAGCTCAAAATAGGTTTCTAAGACCCCTGATACCGTTTCGCTAATACGATTCATGTCAGCCATTCGAAGCTGTCCAGCTTTCCAAAATTAACGCCAGCTCTGACAGCACATTGAGTACCTTATTTTGATCGGCCAAGGTAAAGCATCCACCATCGTTCCTGTTGAGAAGCTGCACAACAGCGAAAACTTTTCCGCTTCGATTGTGAATTGGCAAGGCAAGGATGGATTTGGTTCGATAGCCAAACTTCAAATCAACGTCACGATTGAACCGATCATCGTCATAGGCATCCTTGACGATCACAGCTTCGCCGCTGGTCGCGACAGCGCCTGCGATACCGGAGCCGATCGGAATACGAATATCCTCGTGAACCGGCAACTCCTCTGTCACTCTTAAGATCAGACTCTCATTGTCACTATCGACGAGAAAGAGTGAGGCTCTTTCGGCGCCGATCATTTGCGATAGCTTGCGAGTAAAAGCAAACAGGCTTCTCTCCAGCATCGACTGATAGGCATGGTCATTGGCAAGGCTGGTGGCTTCAAGAAACTGCAAAGATTCTTCAGAGAGTCGTTGCAACATACTTTTGAATTCATCGTCGTTGAGCTTGTCGATTTCGACCAAGAGATTTTGTTTTTCATTTACATCGGCCAACAAACTCATCATCTGATCGTTATTCGAGATGACAGAGTCCGTGAACGACATCAGCTCGCCATCTTCCAAATGCACAATTCGGTCGGCGACATCTAAAATTCGGTTATCGTGGGTCACCAGCAGAATAGTGGTGCCCTGCTCACGCGCCAGACGCTGCATATGTTCAACGACTTCTCGACCAGAATCCTTGTCTAAGGAGGCGGTAGGCTCATCTGCTAATAGCATGGCGGGTTCTGCCGCCAACGCCCGGGCAATAGCGACTCGCTGTCGCTGACCACCGGAAAGTTGCTCTGGTCTATAGAACATCCGTTCGCCGAGGCCAACAGACTCGAGCATCGTCATCGCACGCGCTCTCAGGTCGCTTTTCTTATACCGTCCGGTGACACGCAGACCCAGCTCGACGTTTTCCACTGCGGAAATCGAGGCGATTAGATTGTGCTGTTGAAAGATAAAGCCAATGTTGCGCCTAACCTCAGCCAATACATTTTGTTTCGCCCCATGAAGCTGTCGCCCTAGCACTTGGAGGCTGCCCTCTTGCGTTGAGCGCAGCGCACCTACCAGCGTCAGCAGCGTGGTTTTCCCAGAACCGGAAGGACCGGTCACAATCACAATCTCTGCCTCGGGAATTTCCAGATTAATGTCAAACAGGATCTGTTTTCGAAGTGCTCCACGACCATAGTAATGGCTCACTGACTCCAACATTATGGCGCTCATCTAAAACACCTCTGCTGGATCAATGCGCGCGACCTTGCGCACCGCAAGCAGTGCGGAGAACGCGCACATGCCAATTGTCAGCCCAAACACCAGCAAGGCTCGGTCAGGTGTCACATATAAAGGTAACGATGTTGCTGCAGCGGCCCGACCGTAAAGAAACCATGATGCCCCGACACCCGGTAGGAACCCTATCACCCCCAACACCGCCGCCTGTTGCAAAACGATGCCCGCAACAAAACCGTTGTTATAACCGATGGCTCGCAGAGTCGCATATTCATTCAGGTGCTCGGTCACATCTGCGAATAAAATTTGATAAACAATGATCCCACCAACGACCAGACCCATGATGGCGCCAAACGCGAAAATATAGCCGATGGGCGTCGCCCGGTTCCAATAGCTGGTTTCTCGATCAACGAACTCACGCTTGGTCATCACCAAGACATCTTTCGGTAGATATTCACGAAGCCTATCTCTAACCGCATGAATGTCAGCGCCATCATTAACACTGATCAAGCCTAGATGGATATCATTTCTATTGTTTTGCGGGAAAAGCCGAAGCCAGTTATCAACACTGGTCATGATCGTGCCATCAATGCCGAAGGAGGTGCCCATATCGAACAAGCCTACGACCTCTATTTCGCGATTATTCACCTCTGTTCGAACTGAATTGTTGGTTTTGAGAAACTCAGCAACTTCACCAAACTCAGGTCTGGATAACGAGTCAAATATCACCGCATCGCGCTGCTTCAACAGATGCCGAGACTCATCGAACCCGGGCGTCAAAAGCACAGATCGAGACGGATCAAACCCCACTGCATTGAGGCTTCGCCGGCCCTCTCCCCAGGGGTCTTTCCAAACAGCGGGAAAGAGATAAATGGGCGTTGCCGATTCAACGTCAGGGTCGGAAAGAGACTGATAGACCCGCCGAATCGAAAACGATTCAGGTCGAACAATGAACACGCTGTTGGGGCTAAAGAGGGCAATGTCATAATCAAACCGCTCGTGAAATCGTACTGCACTTTCGAACAAGGCTTCACGAAAACCCAATTGCATCATGATCAACAACACAGCAAAGGCGATACCCAGCACAGCAACGAACGTCCGCAACGGTTTATGGCGAAGTTGCTGCCAACCTAAGGGGGCGTTCATTGACCGAATTGCCAGATTCGATACGAGGAGGTCAGATTAGTTTTCAATGACAACTTCCACTTGAAGGTAGGTGAGCTCTGCAACCAACTTCGCATCGTCTAACTTGATTTCGACCTCGATCACCCGCGCATCTTTTCTTGCTGCTGGATCCGTTCCAGTCACATCTTGTTTTCGCACCATCGGACGAATACGCTCAACGATGCCAACGATGACGTTCGGCAGTGCGGCACTTGAAATAGAAGCTGACTGACCCACCTGCACCTGGTAAATATCCGTTTCATAAACCTCGGCGACTGCATACATATTGCTGGTTTCACCAAGTTCGAGAACACCGCTTAAACCGATCGACTCACCCGGCCACGTGTGTATCTCAAGCACGCGCCCTTTAATAGGTGAGTATATGGAAGCTCTGGCGAGAGATTTATTTCTGACCGAGAGACGCGATTCCGCGAGCTCTGCCCGACTACTCATCGCCTCTGCGGAAATCCTCGACGCACGGCACGCAGCCGCTTGAAAAGTTGCGTCTGCGGAGGCGCGTTCAGATTCCTCTTGGGAGGATAGGTTTTGCTCTAAGAGGCTCTGACGCCGGTCGGCTTCTCGCCGGGTCACGTCGGCAAGCACACACTCGGCATCAGCCGCGGCATCTGAGGCAAGTGCTTCCTTGAGTGCTGCATGATGGCCGGCACGGGCTTCATCTCGTAGGGACTCAAGGAGGTCAAAACTCTCCATGACGGCAAGTAGTTGCCCAGCTTCTACCTCATCACCTGGCGCCACATGCAACATACGGAGGACAGCGCCGTTACCCGCTTCAGCAATAATAGGAGAGCTAATGTTAAATACGCCGTTGTGCGGCTCTAACCGCCCCAGCGCCGAAACGTCCGCAAATGAGGGAGCGGCAACAAACATTACGATTGGCAAAAGAAGGAGTGTTAGCTTTTTAGGTAGCAACATTTTTATCCCGAAATTACGACGAAGAACTCTACCATATTATTGACAATCAAGGCCCCTCAATCAGTTCGATTTTGCTATGATTTTTCGTAATTCGAATTTGAATTTGCAACGTCCATTCCGAGCGTTTCCAGACAGCCCTCTAAATGACCTATTTAACAAACAATATGTGATTGGCATGCAAGTTGGTTTAGCAAACGTGCATACAAACGAAACGTACAACTCGCTAAAATCAAAATGCCATCAACGAAAGGACAACAACGGAAACCACGGAGCAAACCGAAATCACTGAAGTCAAACGACCTTATCCATACCGGCCAGTGGATGACTCTATGTCCGAGTGGGAACGAGCAAGAGAGACCAGTAAGACCTGGTCAATGGAGCAAGATTAAAAATAGGTGTCTTACACCGCAGGCTTAAAGAGTTGAGCCTGCAGCATTGACTGCACTTCATCACGCTGATCCAGCGCGAGCATGATGACCAGGTCACCAGACTGTGCCCAGCTTAACGCCTCAGCTAGCGCCTCTGTTTCCAATTCAAAGTGCCCGACCTGATCCGGCCTTGCACCCAACTCCAGAAGTTTATCGTTGATAATCTCAAACACTTCACCGTGCTCGCGGCCACGGTGATAATGCGCGAGCTCTGACACCAAAACTCGGTCAAGGCCAATCGACCAGGCCTCGGCCGCCATTTCGCGAATCAGAGGATCAGGGCGGTCCCCTGCTTGAGCAAAAGCCAGCAGCCGGCGTTGAGCTGGCAGAGCGCTCGCCATTTCAAACAAGGCTTTGATGGCATGAGGGTTGTGCGCAAAGTCTACCAATACTCGAATATCAGCTCGTTCGTAGAGATTGCAGCGACCAGGGTTATCATGTTGCGTCATCTTCAGTAGGCCCGACGCAATATCCGCAAGACTGACCCCCATCGCATGAGTTAATGCTGCAGCAGCCAACGCGTTCGCGACATTGTGCCGCGCCGCACCCGCCATCGTGATGGGCACATCGCCGACATGACAGATAGAGTCCCGCTGATCACCCTCTAACTTCATGATGTCTTTGTCACAGAGTACAAACGCCAGCCCACCTGCGGCAAGATGACTCACGACCACCGGGTTGTCATTCACCAGACTGAACCACACAATTGTTGCCCGGTAACCCTGGGACTTTTCGACCAGAAGAGGGTCATCTGCGTTAAGAATCAATACACCGCCAGAATCAGCGGCGTGACTCACGACCCACTTGATATCCAGTAACTCTTTCAGGTTTCGAGAGCCAAAATCACCCAAATGATCTGCTGCAATATTCGTGATCACAGCAGCATCTGCTCGCTCAACGCCCAAGCCGCGACGGAGCAGCCCACCTCTCGCTGTTTCTAAAATGGCTGTGGTGACATCGGTTCGGCGAAGAATAGCCCGAGCACCACCCGGGCCTGACCAATCACCGCGATCAATAATTTCGTTGTTCACCGCAATCCAGTCAGTACAACTAACTCCGACAGCCATGCCAGAATTTTGCAGAATGAACCGCGCCAGACGGGCTGTCGTTGTTTTGCCATTAGTGCCGGTCACAATGCCAATCGGCACATCGAAAAAGCTCGACCAATTCAGGTCATCAACTATCGGCAAATTCGTCACCGGCCAGGTTTTCGAACCGGAACCAAGACCAAGTGATACTTCGTCATCGTCCCACAGTAATGTTACCCCGTGTCGGATGGCCGCTGCCTGTAATGCCAGCAGCTGCGAGTTCGTCTCATCTTCAAACTCTTTTTCGACAGCTGCTTTAACGATCGAAAAATCGACTGTCTGCTGGCCTTTGGATTCTGCCTCTATACATTGATATGCCCATTGGTTGACTTCGGAGGCAGCATAGAGCGAATCGATTGGAGCTGAAAATGCGAGACTTACTCCGCCCGTTAGTACGCGCGAGGCATATTGCGTGTTTTCCCAGCGAAGAGAGTCAGTTGCTTGCTGGATGGCGCGCTGCCAACTTTCAATCACCTGCGGCACTTCATCGGTGTCACACTGCAAATCCAGTATAGCGCCAGGTGATGACATCAAAAGATTGGGTCCGGTTAGTCGCCGAGCATCAAGAAATTGCACGGCCTAATCACCTGCTTCGCGTGCGATACGAACGCCCCGTTCATCGGTAATGATTTCAACATCATCACTAAAACTAAACGTATCAGACTCAGGTAAATCAATGGCAGGGATAGACTTTTGCTCTTTCTCCGTCGAAGTGTTGCCCGAATTAAAGTAGATAATCTGTTTCCAAGTACGCTTGATATTGTCTGCAAGGACCAGAAGCAGGTCGTCTTGGCCCGCTTTTGTCAGCGCCGCCTGTGCCGCCTCTGTTTCATCAGGAATAACTTCAATCCTGTCTTCGGTCACACCAGCTGCCATAAGCGATTGCTTCAAGAGGTTAGCCACCTCATCCGGACCGCGACCGCGACGATTATCATCACACCGGCAGATAAAGTAGTCGAAGTGACTTGCCGCAATTGTCGCAATCTCAATGATGTCTTCATCTCGCCTGTCTCCCGGCGCAGCCAGTACCACCATCTTTCGGCCGGCGACGTCGAATCGATCAACCACATCGCACATGACTTTAACGGCGGCTGGATTGTGGGCGTAATCAAGAATGACTTTGAAAGGATGCTCGTCATAGATGTTCATTCGACCCGGCGCCTGGAAGAAGGTCGAGTCAAAAGTTCGTAGACCGTTACGAATATGTTCGAGGCTGACATCCATGTTGTAGGCCATCGCTGCAGCGAACATCGCATTCTGGACGTTGTGTAAAGCGCGCCCTTCGATGGTTGCGGGAATCAGGTGAGACCATAACAGTGGCGTATGCACCTGATTGTCATAGATCGTAATCATATGGCCATTCATACCTTCTTCCAGCACAAAGGCCTGGCCACCCGCCCGAATATGCTGCTTCACCAGGCTGTGACCGGGGTTCATGGTGATGTAGCAAAGCCGTTTCGCTTCGGTGTAATCAGCCATTTGCAAACAGTTCACATCGTCCGCGTTCAGAATTGCAGCATCCTCTGCAATTTCAATAGGAATACGCTTAATCTGCGCTAGTTGCTCAAGGGTATTAATGCCCTTAAGACCTAAATGATCGGCGGCTACATTCAAACAACAAGCGACATTGCAGCGCCGAAAACCAAGCCCTCCGCGCAACATACCGCCCCGTGCGCTCTCCATCACAGCAGCATCCACCGAAGGGTCCCGCAGCACCATCTGCGCTGAAACCGGCCCAGTCATATCGCCAGAAACGGTGAGCTGACCGTCAATATAGACACCGTCAGTGGATGTTAACCCGACCGTGTAATTACTCATCTGGAGTATGTGCGCCAGCATTCGAGACGTGGTGGTTTTACCGTTTGTGCCCGTGATCGCAGCAATCGGGATTCGCTTTGGCGTACCGCTTGGAAACAACATATCAAGGACAGGACCGGCGACATCACGAGGCGTACCTTCACTTGGCGCGACATGCATTCTAAATCCCGGCCCCGCGTTCACCTCACAAATGCCACCACCAGCATCCCGATAGGACTCAGAAATATCGTGGGTTAAAAAGTCGACGCCGCCAATGTCTAAGCCGATAGCAGCAATGGCTCGTTCCGCCATTTCGCGATTATCCGGATGAATAATGTCCGTGACATCGACAGCTGTGCCGCCAGTTGAGAGATTTGCGGTCGAGCGCAGCAAGACCATTTCGTCTTGCGCTGGAACTGTTAGCGGTGAATAGCCTAAATGATCAAGCATTAGCTGCGCCGCACTATCAAATTCCAAGCGAGTCAGCACCTTCTCGTGACCGACCCCACGGCGCGGATCTTGATTGACGATTTCTACTAGCTGCTCGATGGTGTGCTCACCATCACCCACCACATGGCCCGGGACTCTTTTTGCGGCTGCCACGAGTTTGCCATCAACGACTAGCAAACGATGATCAAAACCCTCGATGTACTTTTCAACGATAATATTTCGCCCATGTTTGCGGGCGTCATCAAAGGCCACTGCAATTTCTTCGGGCGTGCTTAGGTTGGTCGTCACTCCCCGACCGTGATTGCCAGCAAGGGGTTTTAGTACAACGGGGTAACCAATTCGCGTCGCCGCACGCTGTGCCTGTTGTAAAGATCGAACCATACGTTGCGCAGGTACCGGCAAACCCAGATCGCGCAAAATGCTGTTAGTTTCTTCTTTGTCCGAAGCCAATTCGACTGCAATATTACTCGTCTTGCCTGTTGTCGTTGCTTGAATACGCTGTTGATAACGACCATGACCAAATTGCACCAGACTCTGATTATTGAGGCGAATCCAGGGAATATCTCGATCCTCTGCTGCTTTAACTAAGGAAGCAGTACTGGGGCCGAGCGCGCGCTGCTGGGCATACCGAATAAATTCATCGCGCGCTGCTTCAAAGGACCACTCTGCACCCGGGGCTTTCTCGGGCTTCAATTCGCCTGGCAGCAAACTGTGTAACGTGTCCAACGCCAGGCGACCAGCTTCTAGGCCCACTTCAGCATCCAGATACTCAAATACCATCGTATAGTGCCCGGGCATATCATCCACTGAGCGAGTTCTGCCAAAGGTGACGGGAGAACCCGCGATATTTTGCAGCTCAATTGCCACGTGCTCCATCACATGACCCAGCCAAGTCCCTTCGTCCTCTATCAGGCGGCGAACAAATCCACCGGGCTCACGGTATGAACAGCCATGCTCCTTAAGCCCTGGCAACCGCTCAATTAACGTGTCGACATAGGTCGTGCCCAACTTTACGGTCGGCCAGTTTTCCAGCTCGCCCAAATCCATGACATGACAAATTACTGGAAAATGGGCATAAATATTCGGCCCGACATAGACGTTAGTACTAACGATTTTCATAGAGCGACCTTCATATTACTAAGGTTATTTTTCATACGCCTGGCGCGACGCGATTTCAAAGCGACCACCAGATACAAGAATATGCATTTTTAAGTCAATCAAACTAACAGGCTCACCACGGCGTGCCTTATCCATTGAAGAATGTGACAAGTCTGTGGGGTCGATGATCGTAATGCCCCCACTACCCACGACTTCAAGATCATCTCCCGGCCTGATAAATGCAGCGGTGTCTTCATCTAGGCCAATACCCATTGCAAAAGGGTTGTACGCCAAAGCTGTTAGCAGACGGCCAATTCGGTCGCGTTGGCGAAAATGCTGATCAATAATGAAGTTATTGGTTAGCCCGAGTCCTGGGGCTAGCGTGACCATGTCCGGCGAGGGCGTGGGACCTTCGTAGCCACCAGCGATCATATGCTCAGGCAAAAACGCAGCGCCGGCTGACGTCCCGGCAACATGCATACCGGCCGCGTTGCGGCGCCGAATCATTTGCGCCACTGGCGTACCACCGAGCGTCGTTGACAGACGGAGCTGATTGCCGCCAGTCATAAATACCCCGTCCGCCTTCTCAATATAGTCGAGCGCTTCGCTTGAGCTGCAATCTTCACGACTGGCGAGGTTCAACACCAGTGCGTGCTTAACACCAATTTTTCGAAATAATTTTTCGTAATTGCGGCCTGTATCTTCTAGTTCTGAGGCCGTGGGGATAATCGCAATACGTGAATCATTGCCACCACATATACTGATAAACCGATCTAATATTGCGGTGTTGTTGAGTTTTTCTTCTGCACCGCCAATCGGCACGATGTATCCGCGCTCAACGTTCTCGATGCTTTCTGCAGGACACATGCTTATCTCTCTTTCTCGAATTAAAAATGGTCTGACTAAAGTTGGTCTGTCTAAAAAGTATTTTTTTCAAATTTTCCAGTGATTTGCTGTTTACCCTCTCGCAGATGCCAAGTACCACCTACCATGACGCTATTTATACTATGCTTTTCATCGAGCAGCACCAGATCCGCTCGGAAGCCTTCGGCAACCCGGCCACGATGGCGAAAACGCAGCAACTCAGCAACGTTGCTGGTTACCGCAGGCAAGATCATCTCAAGCGGGACACTCTGTTCCAATAGGTTTTTTAGGGTCACCATCAGCGCAGTTGAATGACCGACGTCCATTTTTGTCATCACACCATCCGCGTCAAATTCCGGCAGACAGCCGCCACCGTCAGAGCTGATGGTCACTTTATTCGCGGGCGCGCCCGATTCAAGATAGCGCATCAATGCCACATCGGCAGGCCACGCATCCTCACCCTCCGCCACAGGAAAGGCTGTGATATCAATAGAACTACCCCGAGACGCTAACTGAACGGCTTCATCAAACAGCGCTTTACGACGATTGACATGCGTCGGGTTAAATACCCGAGCCGGGATTTCTGACTCATCTAGCGCTCGGTGAACGAGATCTAGTCCGCGCTTGCCGTCACCAAGATGCAAATGCACGATCCCGGCTTTACCAGTGATCAAGCCTGAAACATGGGCATCAGCGGCGATACGCAGAATTTCTTCAAATGTTGGTTGGCTCGACCGATGATCACTAATCGCCAATTCACCGACCCCAATCACAGGGTCAAGAAACACAATGTCGTCTCTAACGCTACCCGTTAAGGTCGTCGCAGGTACATGATAACCGCCAGTGTGACACCAGGCGCCAAGACCGTGCTCTCGCAACGCATAGGCCTGAGCAACCAGGCTTCGGGTATCTCGCGTAGTGTCGTCTGTGCCAAGCACGCCCACGACGCTGGTCACGCCAGCCGACGTAAACTGGCTTAAAAACGGGGCCGGTACCCGGGTGGAAAAACCCGATTCACCGCCACCACCCGTAATATGCGTATGGGCGTCAATAAATCCCGGTAGCAATCGGAGACCCTCACAATCAATAACCTCAGCATCGGCCGTAATGTCGGCTTGTTGAAGCAATAGAATCGTCCCGCCACCGACTAATACATTGTGCCTACCGATGGATTCGGGGGCATAGACATCAACGTTTTTCAGTAAAGTCAGCAAAGGAATTAGCTAGTTGGCTGGAAGCCGCGCATTGTAACCAATTCAAGACCAAAAGGGACGCAAATTAGGGCCTTCGAAGCTACCGTACTGATCGACTGGACCTAGCCATGTCGCCATATTTCGAGACGGCTTTAGGGCACCAATAAGCCATTGGATAGCACCTCGACTAGTGCCAAACTGCTTTTTTGCAAAGCATCTCTATTGATATCGAGAAGAAAGCGTATGACTGACACTGTGAAGGACCCAAAAAACCTGCCTGAAGGCATTGCGCTGACGCCCTTGGATGATGCCTTCCGATTAGACCCTTACGCTGTTCTCAAGCGCATCCAAACAGCGACGCCAGTACACGAAGACACACAACTAAAGCGCTTCATCTATACCCACCATGATGACGTTAAGGCGATACTACGAGACCCGAATTTTTGGAGCGACCCGCGCAAGGGTAATCCAGGAACTTTTATGCGAGAACTACTCGGTCAGGGCCTACGCGATGATGAAGATCCCTCAATGCTGTTAATGGACGAACCAGACCATCGTCGCCTGCGCTCACTGGTTAGCGCATCTTTCACACCAGCAGCAGTCGAACAATGGCGTGACCGAGCGAGGGTCGTGGTCGACCAGGCGTTGGACAAAATCAACTCAGAAGAATTTGACCTGATCAATGATTTCGCCGGACCAGTGCCAACAGTCGTTATCGCAGAGCTACTCGGTATTGATCCGTCAATGCATGACAAATTTAAATACTGGTCGGATGAGGCAGTAAAGGTTAGCTTCAACCCCTTTGCCTCGGAAGAAGAAAAGGCAGTAGGTGACGCAGCAGGAAAATCCCTAGAGCAATTTTTTGTTGCCGAAATTGAAACTCGCCGCGACGATATGGGAGACGACTTGATTTCCGACATGATTCGAGCCAAAACAGACGGTGATAAGCTCACCGTCGACGAGATGGTTCGTCAATGCAATCTTCTGCTCATCGCAGGCAATGTCACAACGACCGATCTGATCGGCAACGGCGTGAAAGCGTTATTGGAAAACCCGAATCAACTCCAGAGTCTACGTGATGATCCCAGCATGATTAAAAATGCGGTAGAGGAAATGCTGCGTTACGATTCGCCCGTGGTGAACTCCGCACGTATTGCAAATCGCGATATCGATATCGCAGGCTGCCCGGTCCAGAAAGGCGAGTCATTAAACACCTCACTCGCAGCCGCCAATCGGGATCCAAGTGTCTATCCCAACCCCGACAAGTTTGATATTACCCGCGCTGACAACCATCACCAGTCATTTGGTGGCGGCAGGCATTTGTGTCTCGGCGCCCACCTCGCTCGGGTAGAAGCACAAGAGGCAATCCTAGGCTTACTAAGACGCTATCCGAACCTAGCGCTTAGTGACAAAGGATACACCTACCACGCCATACCGAGCTTTCGCGGCATGGCCAACTGCTGGATAAGCACTTCTAAATAGACACTTCTGAGTAAGAACTGCTGCGAGTAAACGACGTGGCGATGGTATAGAAAGGGGAAATTAGGCAAGTCATATTAACGCGGGCGTACTAACGAGAAAAAAGTGTTTCAAACTTACGTGCGATCAATGCCGACTGTGCTGATAAAAAATCAGCCAGCACTGGTCCGCAAGAATGAAACTTTAGCTTTCTGGCAGGTGACTTAAGTCCAAGCGAAGACAACTCACGCTCGTCTCCATAGACTCAACGACGTCGATATTGCCTTGCCAAATACGCTCACCCTTCTTGTCACCAAAGGCTGCCTTGAGCCGTGCTGGTACTGGCATGGTTGGCTATTGCGCCCACTTTTCGCGCCTCTTCCATGCCGAAGGCGGTGAAAACATCGTCAGACATGTCTGCAAACAAACCGAATGACGTAACAGGTGATCCGAGATCCTACTGGAGATCGTTGCCAATCCCTGGGGAACAGGCAAACCAGTTTGGTCGATTACCTAATTTTTCTGCGGCAGCTTTATATCGCTGCACAAGTTGTTCAAACACCGGTACTGTACCCGGATGAATCGTGCGCAGCGGGGTTACTTCTTCTGCTTGGACAGCAGATGCAAAAGTGACCAATAGCAGTAAACTAAATTTCCTAAGAATAGACATAAACTGGTTCCCTGAATTGATTTTGATTTTTATCGACCGCGACTAGAATGACGCGTTAGTGGAACCGAGGTCGTAAAATTACAGCGGACCTACTTTTTTAGACTGTCAGTCAAAAACCCGGGGGTATTAAGCGGGTAATGATTTTCGTTCGTAACACGCCCACACCGAACGACCCACACAGATGGAAAGTGGATGTATAGCAACCATCTAGACGTAAAACTATTTCACTGGAAAGGCAGGTAACAACGGTGGCAACAGATAAACCAAGCGGCTAACAATGCCGCAGCGCCGCCCCTAGGATCAGTTAGCATCTTCTACAGCTTGCTTCTTACGCGCCGCGTCTTTGTCCAGAATCCCCTGGACGGCCGCAGCGTCACGAATCAATTGCTGCTCGGCTGCCAAAGGATTGTAAGCAGGCTTAGCAGCTACCGCCGTCGGAGCATCAACTTCCGATACAGCTTCAGAAGCAGGCTCAGTTGTTCCACCACACGCCGTGATGGCAAGGATTAGTGTTGCGGCCGGCAGAATATGAAGTGGAGTCGATCGATTCATGGCTAGCTCCAAGGTTTTGAAAACTTAAAATTGAAAGTCAGGCTGAACTGCATTTTCAGCATAGTTTGGCGTTGTCAGGAAATGTTACCTCACACAGTCGACAGTAAAGGCACAATCACCTTCACAGCCGGCTTTCTATTTCTCAGCCACCTATTTCTCAGACAAGTCCAACGGGCGGTAATAGTCTCTACCCTCGCCGACATACTCACCTATCATTTTCATGAAAGACTCACCGGCCGAACCTTCAGCTGACAAGGTCAAATTCTGACGAATGTAATTCACACTGCCGGGGTTTAACGCCTTGGCCATTTCCCAATAGAACTCGGTCTTATCCACATCACCATATTCACGAAAGAAGTTACCTAAGCGAAACGCTGCTTCAGCTTTTAGCTCGTCAAAGCTTTGCGCACGAATATTCTTCGTTACCGTCGTCGTCGCTTGGACATACTCACTGTTCTCGCCGTTTTTAACCCAGTCCATTAGGGCGGGTGCATAGACATCATTACCACCGAACGGGTGGGTCTTGGCATAAGTGCCTTCGTCAATCCGCACGATCTTGCCTAACTCGTCCACCCAGGCTGCTGCTGGGACGTTGACAAAGTTAAACGCGCTGCTGATGGTATGATTGACATCAACGATCTGGACGTAGGTTGCATTGGCTGCATCAAAGATCGGCCCGGCTACAGCCTCGCCTCCAGTATCTTGTGCCGCAGAAATAATGACGAAATTAGGGTCGTTCAGCTCTTCATAGATATGTTGCCACACGGGCACATCAAGTTGGCATCCTCACCAGGAGGACCAGGTAATGATCAGCGCTTTTTTGCCTTTGTAGTCGGACATTCGGACAACCTTGCCCTCACGGTCCAACACTTCAAACTCCGGCGCCATCGCGTTTGCCATCATGCTTTCACGTTTCGCCGGCACCTCACCGAAGCTCCAGACCCGGTTTTCAGAATCGGCAACATAAGGCTGCTCAAGCCAGTCAGCAAAACCCAAGAGATCAAACCATTGTTGGTCGCCCTCTACCTTTATGAGCTTTGATCCACTTCCGAGCGGGATACACAGCGCTTCAAAACATGCGCCTTCGGGCTTTAACTCAAACCCATTAATGCGAGTTAAGTCTTCTGGCGTCACCCATAGACTATCGGAATCCAGAGTCCGTTCAATTTCGATGACCTTCCCTGCGTACAAGGCAGTTGCGCTACCCTCTCCATGAATCGGCTTCTTTTCAAAAGGATGCCGAAGATCCGGATATGCCATCCTGACTTCTTCTGCCATGAACTATCTCCAAAGTGACTTGATTGGCCCAGACTAACAGGATCCATTGACTGATGGCAGCGACCTTATCCACCCGACATATTCAGCCGCCAAAATGAACATTAGCATCGAGTGCTTAGACCATCCGAAATTGACCAGCCGCTGAGGTCAAAAAATAGACCTGACTATTTTTTGGTAAAATCAGCTATCGGGGAAATTAGCCTAGCGAGGCTAAAGACAATTATGTCGCGGCGGCATTGTTGTTCCAGGGCATCTTTACCAACAGCATAGCCATGTCGCAAGTGTCAGTGATACTCGCAAAACAAAGTCCGGCCCCGACCAGCGCCTTTGACAAGCTCATGCCCCGCAGCCTCCATGGCTTCAATACCGCCCTCGATTACGACCAAGGCCTGAGGTAACAGGTCGCGCAGTTGTGCAGCAGCTTTACTCGCACGCATCCCTGTACCACATAGCAAGTAAACTGAATCCTGGCCTTCAAGTGCCAGCACCTTAACGTGATCTGCCCGAAGCTCTGCAAGCGGAATATTGCGACTCCCTGCTAAGAATTGCTGCGCGTACTCCACAGGCGTTCGGACATCGATCACAAGTGCATCATTCAGCGAGCCGAAGGTTTGAACATGAATTGTATTTTCTGATTTCATCTCGGTCTCCTAAAATGAAAGTCTAATGCGCTAACGCATTATGGTTGAGGACAATATATTTTGTGCAAAACCTCTATGACTTGCTGGGCATGATCACCCTTTAGTCGGTAGTAGATGGTTTGTGATTCCCGTCTCGTTGCCACTAACCCCGCTTCACGCAGCGAAGATAAATGTTGTGATAAGGCGCTCTGGCTCAAGGGAATCATCTGATTCAACTCGCTCACCGAAACCTCCGCTTCCAGTAACGTACAAAGGATCATGAGTCGGTTTTGATTCGACAGCTGTTTCATCAGCGAAGACGCCGCCGCAGCATTTTCAGCCATTTGGTCCATATTGATCATTAGTTTCGCCATACGCCCCTGCAGCAGCAAAATGTCATCTCGGTATCTATTATATTAGATATTTATAAATTAGCAATTACTTAATTAGTATATTTTAATATTACTAAAAGCACCCTATCCGATGGCAAAGCTCATGACATAGAATGCGAGACAAACGCGAATAAGAACAGGAGGAACTCATGCTAAAACCCATACAACTTGGTCGCAGCTCTGGACTAATGGTAAGCGAACTCTGCCTAGGCACAATGAATTTTGGCGAGCCGGGACGCGGCCACCAGGGCGACTGGACACTAGACGCGAAAGCAGCAGAACCGATATTTAAGGCCGCCATTGACCATGGCCTGAACTATTTTGATTGCGCTAACGTTTATGGTCTTGGTGCGTCGGAGGAGGTTGTCGGAAAACTTCTGAACCAGTTATTGAGCCGGGACGAATATGTCCTCACCACCAAAGTTTCTTTTCCCATGGGACGCAAGCCGAATCAGAGCGGCCTATCGCGGAAACACATCATGGAAAGTGTTGACCAGTCATTGCAGCGATTAGGTCACGACTACGTAGATCAACTCATCATTCACAGACACCCACACTCGATACCTGGCGCTGCAGTAACGCCACTAGAAGAAACTTTAGAAGCACTAAATGATGTCGTCAAAGCTGGCAAGGCGCTCTACCTGGGAGCATCTTCGATGTTCTCTTGGCAATTTGTCGAGATGCAGATGCTAGCAGAGCGATCGGGCTGGACCCGCTTCGTCTCGATGCAGAACCACTACAATCTCATCTACCGCGAGGAAGAACGAGAAATGATCCCGTACTGCGAAAAGTCAGGTGTGGCCGTGACGCCCTGGTCCCCCCTCGCAAGAGGCATTTTGGCGGGCGCTTATAAAGGCAGTTTCGACGGGGGCACCACGACCCGCTCAAGTGGACAGGATCGCAGCAGAACAGAAAGCCTCTACCGTGGTCGCAGGGACTTTGATATCGCTGCACGGGTCGATAGCATCGCTGAAAAGTACGGCGTTAAGTCTGCTCAAATCGCCATCGCCTGGTTACTCAACAAAAAAGCAATAACATGCCCAGTCGTCGGGGTCTCCAAAGTAGAGCAACTTGATGGCCTGGTCGCAGCAGCTCAGTTGACTCTCGAGGCCGAGGACATTGCGTATCTGGAAGCGCTCTATGAACCCGTCGACAACCTACTATCTCTCGGCGCTTCGTGACCCAATAGGTCCGAAAAGTGTGACCAAGTCGTCACTTTGATAATGACATAAACACGGATATTTTAGTTTTATTGATATTTTTCAATACCTTATAGATATGGCTCGAATATTGCTTTTACTAGGACAAAGCAGAGCAAAGGTCAAAGAACACCGTGCACAACAAGAGACAAAATGACTGCCAAGTGCTACTGGTCAGTGACTATCAGGAAACCTATCGAAGCACCAACGATGTACTGAAGTCACTCGGCCTGACCGCTATGTGGGTTCAGGATCTCGAGTCTGCCCGAATGTTGGCGAAAACCGCAGATGTCAAAATTCTATTGTGCGACCCGGCTTTTCGAAGCGCTGACAAGCTTTTCAGCGCCAGGGTTATGCAAGCGGGATCTATATGCATCGGCATGGACCTGCCCAAACCTGATCCAAATGGCACTCAATTCGATTCCAATATCGATCTCTCCAGCCGCTTACACCGCCTCATTCAGAATCTATTAGCGGTGAACACGAAGCCCACGGTCCGATTCGCGACCATTTCAGGTTTTTAATTGCCGCCGCGTTAACGGTGATTGAACGTGCTCGCGAAATTCTTTTATGACCTGTTCCACCTCCTGCACGAACTTATGTGGGTGTTGGGTACTGCCGTAATTGTTCCACCACTTTTGAGCCCCTGAATAGCTCAGAATAAAGGCCATGCTGGGTCGTCTCGCCTCATATCCATCAGTATCCATCATGCCTTCTTGATATTGAAAGAACATATTTTCGAAAGCGATCATATAACTGCTCACAATTTGAGTCACACGCCGCTGCTCAAAGTCAGTCAAATCCTCGCCACGTTCGGCCCGATACCAGACCTCTAAGAGCTCAGTATCTTTGGCGATTTCGAACTGTAACCGAGAAAAGTGATTAGTCACTTCCTGCGTAATGTTACTTCTGTAGCCCCGCATACCATGCCGAACCTGCAGCGCCAGATAGATAAAAGAAACAATCACGGCAATCCCGCCAATCAGTTCTCCAATCGCGCCTAAGTCTTGAAGCGTCATAGATAATTCTCCTTACCGCAAGCATACATGCGATTGGCATCCGCACCGAAATCTATATTATGGTGTAAGCCGAGTGACAGCAATTCGAGGCTTGATATGATAAACACAAATAACACGATCGGTTGGGCTGACAAGTCGCAAGACGACCCAGAAGTCATCTCCCTACGAAAGCACTTGGACGCCAATAACGGTATTAAAGGACTGGAAATTTTGAGTCCGACTGATATTGAGCAAGCGATCCGGCTCTTCCAACGCGACGGCTTTGTCGTTATTGGCGATGTTTTAGATAGCGAACAAATCGATTTCCTAAAAAAGGGCTGTGACGAGGTCGTCGGTGAGATCGTCAATCTAGACAAGGGGCATGCTGGCAATCGTGGATCACATCGATATTCATTCGGCGGCTCCAGTCTGACCCGCAGTCAGCTGCATCGGCCGGAGTGGCAGATGCTGCTCGATATTCCAGCGGTGACAAAAATTGTGACGGCGATATTCGGCTCACCCAACTATTCACTTCGCGCAGCGAGTGGCGACTTTTGCCTTGCAGGCGCTGTCGACTATCAGCGATTACATTCTGATGTCCAAGATTGGAAAGATGATAAAACAACACCTTTTAGTGCCTTTCATGACCCATCGGGGCAAATCACCGTGCGCGATTTGCCGACGCCCTATATTTGCGTCAACTTCTTGCCTCAAGATGTCACCAAACTAAACGGTCCCACTCGGCAGATTCCTGGCACACAGAAATCACGCACTTACATACCCGGCCTCAAGAACGAGCCCGAGTGGATGCGACTCAGCACCGTATGCCCAGCGCCCGCTGGCGCTGTTATGATTCGCGATGTCCGCGCTTGGCACGGCGGCACACCGAACGTGTCCAGTGCAACCAGGGCCATTCCCAATCTCGAGCTCTACGCACCCTGGTTTAGAGAACCCATTGTGCCTGGGATAAGCTACCAAGACTTTAAAAAACTGTCAGAGCAAGCCCAGAGAGTGGCCCGATTTTGCGTTGCAGACTCTAGCGAAACCCTGGTCACCGGCCCAACGCTGCGGGCACCTTAGTAAGCGTCAAGGAATCTACTATGCAATACAGACAACTGGGTCGGTCGGGGCTTCAAGTAAGCCAAATATGTCTTGGCACCATGAACTTTGGACCTCGCACATCTGAATCAGATTCCTTTGAGATTCTAAATATTGCGGTAAACGCCGGCATCAATTTCGTCGACACCGCAAATCAATATGGCGGCGCACTAGGTGTTGGGTCAACCGAGACGATTCTTGGCAATTGGCTCGCAGAAGATCGAACACGACGAGACACACTGGTACTTGCCACCAAAGTTCACGAACCGATGTCAGACGATATCAATGACCGCGGCTTGTCCGCACGTCACATTCAGATGGCCTGTGATGCGAGCCTAAAACGCTTGGGCGTTGAGCACATAGACCTTTATCAAATGCATCACATAGACCGCGTCACACCGATCGAAGAAATCTGGCAAGCCATGGAACGGCTCATCGCTCAGGGCAAAATCACCTATGTGGGCTCCAGTAACTTCCCTGGTTGGGCGATTGCTCGAGCAAACGAAAAAGCCATCGCCCGACAGCAACTGGGATTGATTTCCGAACAGGGGCTGTACAACCTGATTGAACGTCGCGCAGAAATGGAGGTACTACCGGCTTGCCTAGAGTACGGGTTAGGGCTTATACCCTGGAGCCCACTTGCCGGTGGCCTACTTGCTGGATCAAAAACCGTTGCTGGCGGTCGACGCCGGTCGGAAGAAATGCAACAGGCGATCAAGGCTCGCAGCGATCAACTGAACCAGTTTGAAATGCTATGCAATGAACTAACTGAATCGCCCAGCGCAATTGCATTAGCCTGGCTACTACATCAATCAGGGGTTGCCGCGACGATCGTTGGTCCAGGCGCAGCAGCACAACTCAGCTCTGTTTTACATGTACCTGATATCAGTCTGAGTCCAGAAGTACTCAAACGCATTGATGGTATCTTCCCACCCTGCGGCACCTCACCAGAAGCGTATGCCTGGTAGTTATAACTCACCTGACTATACTCCAAGCAGAAAGTCTTCTAACAACAGCATATAAGCTTCAAACTGTTCGCGCCGAGTATTGTGGCCGGCGCTTTCAACATGTCCCAACCTGAACATCGCGTTGGCCTCCACTATCTGTCGCGCCACTTCATGCTTAACAATTCCATCACCTTCACCGTCCGCATAGATCAGCAATGCTGAACACTGAATGTTCTTAACTGTATCTGACCATTGTCCTAGGGACAGGCCATCCATCGCGGTTTCACTCACCTGATGTTTAGAAGCCGCCCACGCCGGAAGATCATCCCTGTGCCAATTAGGATTCTGTTTGCGGCCAAAATCAATAACGCCCTCAATAGAGCGGCCCTGTAGGGACGTGAGATATTTTCGAAAACCCGTACCTCGAGCCTCAACATCCGCTTCCTTTTGTGGACCTTGATATTTTGTCCAGGGCGGGTCTTCGAGCACCACCCGCGATGCACGTTCCGGATATCGCGCCACCATATCTGCGACCATGCTGGCGCCCATTGAATGTCCAAGCAAGATCGGTCGATCAAGGTCTAGAGCAGAAACCAGACCAGCCAAATCATCAGCCATCGCCGCAAGGTCAGCGTCACCGCGACTCGAGAATCCATGATTACGTGCATCCATCATCACGATGTCGAAGTTTGGCTCTAACTTTTCCGCCACCCGCGTCCAACAGAGACCGTTATCACTAAAACCGTGGCACAACACCAGCGACGGTTTGTCGCCGTTACCCGTGCGATAGTAGTGGATACTGATTCCACCAAGGTCAATATCACCTTCAACCCAGTTGTTCATTCTGATTCTCCTATTTCGCCTGACAGACAAAGGCGCAAAAATGTTCAGCGCGGATCTGGGCGTAATCAAGCACCTTCAACCCACCCTTATCTAGCAACCATAGCCAATCTTCAATCGTGTACTTGTTGTGCGCAACAGAGAGCCGCAGCATCGCTTTCTCCATAACTTCCGCGCGTTCAGGTGGCACGCTCGCCATCATCATCTCTAGATATTTCGCAAGTGGCTGGCGAATCCAGTCACTGAGTAAAAACAGGCCATTAGGCGCGAGCAACCGAAGAATCTCAGCACAAGTTTCAAGTGGACCATCTAACACATGCAGAACAGCAGTCATTGTAATGAGATCAACGCTATGATCTTCGAGTGGCGCGGCACTCTTTGTGAGATCTAGCACACCAAAATTTGGTCGGGCGCCAGCAAACTCAACGTCTGAGTTCGCGTAATCGATCATTGCCGGCGTCAGGTCAAAACCGTGGAGATCAGCGCCTGAGAAGTGCACACCCATATCTCGCACCAACAAACCGGGACCACACCCGAGGTCCACAATACGCGGGTTGGATGGCAGATGCGGTGCGACCTTAGCATCAACATAACGCCAAAAACCCTCGTCGAACCGCTCCGGATGACTATTGACCATACGCAGAACGAAGTCCTGATCGCTAACGCCCGCTAATTCTTGACGACTCGCCATAAAACTCTCCGATCGATAAGAACATGTGACTGAAACGTACGGCTCGCTGTGGAACCTTCATATGCAGAACCACTATATGCGCAAGCACAAAAATATGGATATAATCCGCACTGATTTGGAGAAACCTGACATGACCCAGTCCATTAGCATCCAACTGGATGAAGTGTTGATTGATCGCACCACACGGCTTGCCGCTAAACGTGGCATTAGCGTCGACCAACTCGTCTCCCAACAGTTAGAGCGAGCTGTGGCTCAAGATGAATACACTCGACTACAACACAAGGTCGAGGAGCACCGAAAACTCAATCGTCCAACCATGCCTTCGCCACGAGCCGCAAAACGAAAGTCTTAAACCTGCTGAGCCACTATCGAGCGGCGTAAGCCTTGATAATTGGCTCAAGTTCTATTGGCGTTGCGCCATGCAAGATAACGCCATCACAGCCCAAATCAAATTGGTTTTGTATCGCCGCTGCACACTGATCAACACTGCCCGTAGCGGAAGGTGCCAACCACTCCGCTGGGATTAGCTCCGCAATATGTTCTAACTCTGCTGTTGTCGTTTTTTGTCCATCAATGGCGCCGGAGAAGTTCGCCACCAAATCGTCAGCACGAAAACGTTTAAGTACCTCGCTATCCCACTGATTGGTCTTCACTAACAGATCACCATAAGCCTGCAAATAAGTCGAAAGCCTACCGACAGTTTTTTTCAGCCTTAAAGCCTCAGAAATATGATCACCGATGGTGGCAAAGCAAGACCAGACTCGAACCGTTGCCGGGTCTCTTCCCGCCGCCTCGGCAGCCGTTTTCACAATCTTGACGGCATTGGCGGTGGTTTCATCCGTAAAAAAAGTATGCAGAATAACGTCATCGAACGCGCGGCCGCCCAACGCCAAGGAGTTGGGGCCGAAAGCCACTAACCCAAGTGGGATGTCCTCATTGAAATCTGGATCGAGCCTTAGAACCGGGTACTTACCAATAGGACCGTCATGACGGACGATAGTTTCACCGTGCCAGAGCCGACGCATCACATGGGCGAAGTCTTCCATTTGAGCGGTGGTGATTCGCGATATGCCATAGGCATCCTGCATCTGAGGTATGCCTCGACCAATGCCAAGTGTAAAGCGCCCGCCCGTGAGAAAATGCATCGTACTGGCGTAGGACGCACTAACCATTGGATGCCGGGTGTTGTGATTAGTGGCACCCGTAATGATGCGGAGCTTTGATGACACCGCCCCGGCGGCACCAGATAACGTTGCCGCTTCCTTGATATTAAAACGCTCCGAGATAAACGCCGCACCAAGACCCAAGTGCTCCGCCATTCTGACTTCGTCGAGCAGCTCGACCGGTGATTTAGGCGCACCCGCCAGCGTATAGAAACCCAATTTATCTAGCATGTTCGATTCAGCTCGTTTTGGCTTGATGCATCTCAACTTGCGCTGGCGGCTTCGAAAATTCGGCCTCCACTGTATCGAGTTGTTTCAAGGCTTCGTCGCGATCCTCTGTCGTAAAGACGCCGGTGGTCAAACAGAACTCGACAAGATTATCGTTCGGGTCTTTTGTGTAGATTGAGTGGCACCAGTTATGGTCAATCTCCATCACATCACAACCAGCGTCGACCCATCGCTGCTTGCGCAGATCGAGATCGGCCTTGTCTTTTACATCGAAGGAAATGTGATTAATGTGATCTGGTAGGCCAGCGGCCTTAGAAATATTGGTTTCAAAATCCGCATCAACACCGGGGGTATCGTGGATTTCCCAGAAAGCGATAAATTTGGAATCATCTTCCATACGGTAAAAAAAGTGCTTGGCCCAGCCACCCGCTGGATTAGGACCCACTTCAGCTTTTACGAGTTCAAAACCCATTACACCCTCGTAGAACTGGTGAATGGCATGCATATCTTTTGCGGCAAGCGCGAGATGGTGGTAGCCCATAACTTTCCCTCTTTAAACTTCAGTGCTTAAATTTTAGTACTTACATTACTCGATCAAATAGCCGGTTGCCATATTCAACTCGCTTGCATGGCATCACGCATCTTGAACTTCTGAATCTTACCGGTCACCGTCATCGGAAACTCATCGACAAAACGAATCAAGCTTGGCACTTTAAAATGCGTAATCTGATCACGGCAAAAATCTCGAACATCCTCGTCTAAAAGCTCAGAGCCTTCGTGCAATTGAATCCAGGCGCACACTCGTTCGCCGTATTTTTCATCAGGAATACCGAACACCTGAACTTCTTGAATCGCCGGATGGGTATAAAGAAACTCCTCGACTTCACGAGGGTAAATATTTTCACCCCCACGAATAATCATGTCTTTGATACGTCCAACAATCTGCACATATCCTTCGTCATCCATTTGTCCCAGATCTCCAGAGTGTAACCAACCGGCACTATCAATCGTCTCGCGAGTACGGGCTTCATCATTCCAGTAACCCTGCATGACTGAGTAGCCACGACAACAGAGTTCACCTTTTTCACCGATGGCGACGACCCGACCCGCTTCATCAATAATCTTGATCTCCTGATACGGCCCAACTTTACCCACAGTGCCACAACGCTTTTCTGCAGGCGCGTCGATATGCGTCATATGATTGACCGGACTCGTCTCAGTCTGCCCATACATAATCGTAATCTGACTCATATTGAGTGTCTCGATCACCTTGTGCATAAGTTCCAGAGGACAAGGGGCACCTGCCATTACACCCGTGCGCAGGCTCGACAAGTCAAACTGGCCAACCTCTGTCAGATCAGTTTCTGCCACAAACATTGTGGGAACGCCATGCAAGGCTGTGCACTTTTCAACTTCGACCGTCTTCAGTACCTGCGCCGGGTCAAATCCCTCACCGGGAAAAACAGCACATGCGCCATGGGTCATGCAGGCAAGGTTGCCCATAACCATGCCAAAGCAATGATAGAGCGGGACCGGTATGCAGAGACGATCTTCACAGGAGAATCGCATTCCCGCCGCCACCTGCAGGCCGTTATTCAAGATGTTGAAATGAGTTAAGGTGGCACCCTTCGGACTACCTGTAGTACCGCTTGTGAACTGGATGTTAATCGCATCATCCGGCTGCAAGGTCGGCGCAATTTCTGCCATGCGGACATAGTCTTGCTCGTCACCCATCTGGCAAACCGTATCAAAGTTGAGCATGCCCGCAGTCACGCCATCGCCCATGCGAATGACAGTTTCAAGATGGGGAAGCTTTGCCGACTTCAGTTGACCGGGCTTACACTGAGCCAGTTCCGGTGCCAACTCCAATAGCATGCGCAGATATTCACTGGTCTTAAATTGTTCCGCTGCAATGATCACTTTGCATTCAACTTTATTGAGTGCGTATTCCAACTCGTACAACCGATAAGCTGGATTGAGACAGACCATGATCGCGCCAATTTTGGCGGTCGCAAATTGGGTCAGACACCACTCAAAACAATTTGGTGCCCAGATCCCAACACGGTCGCCCGGCTCTATCCCTAAGCTCAAGAGCCCTGTCGCCAATGCCTCAATATGCTTTTGATATTCAGCAAAGGTCCAGCGAACATGTTGATGCCCGACAACGAGCGCCTCGCGATCACCGTGGAGACCGACAATCCGATCCAAACACGCACCAATGGTCTCATAGAGCAAAGGCTCGACAGCGCCTCCGCATAGGTAGCTTTGCTGACCTGGAAAATTATCCATCATTACCTCCGCGAGTCATTTTGAATTCGACACATTAGACAATAGAGAGAAAATTGACCCACTGCCAGTTCCCCAGAACTAGCCGTGTTTGTGTGCTTTTTATGCGAACTCTTTAACCGTACAATGCCTACCCTGTTTTAACCACCAACTTACCTGATGCGAATTGTACTAGCACCGATGGAAGGACTCGCTGACGTGCACTTGAGGCGTTTGCTGACAGCCCAAGGTGGTTTCGACTGGGTCGTGTCCGAATTTGTCCGGGTGGTCGATAGCATTTATCCGGACCGGGTTTTCTATAACACTTGCCCAGAACTACAAAATGGGGGACGCACCAGCTGCGGTACACCCGTTCGAGTACAACTCTTGGGGAACGATCTTGAAGCAATGGCAGAAAATGCTAAGCGTGCAATTTCGCTTGGCTCCCACGGTATCGACATTAACTTTGGTTGCCCAAGTAAAACCGTGAATCGCCGTCAGGGTGGCGCTGTATTACTCAAGGATCCCGACAATTTATATCGAGTTGTGAAGGCGGTTCGCGACGCACTACCAGCATCCGTTGTCGTATCAGCAAAAATGCGCCTTGGCTTTGATGACACTTCATTGATGCTGGATAACGCCCAGGCAGTTGAAGCAGCTGGCGCTAGCGAGCTGACCGTTCACGCCAGAACACGTCAGCAAGGTTACGCACCGCCAGCGCACTGGGATGAACTCGGGCGAATTCGAGCTCACATCAACATTCCTCTCATCGCTAACGGAGACATCTGGACCGTCGAGGATTATCACGCCTGCGTTGCAGTATCTGGCACACAAGACGTGATGCTAGGGCGTGGCGCAGTAAGAAACCCAGATCTTGCTGCGAGAATTCGTACCAACCAATTGACGACAGCCGAATGGGAGAGTGTCAGCACATTGCTCAGTGAATTCTGGCACGAGGTCAAACTGACGCTTTCTGACAAAGATAGCGTTGGTCGACTCAAACAATGGGTCAATCATTTGCGTCAGGTCCATCCTTCGGCAGAACAGCTGTGGCAAGAGATTCGAACCGAACGCAAGATTGCAACGTTGGACCGTCTGGTCGAGGGGTAACAAACCCGATAGAGTGACGAAAAAAAGCCAACTGGGGACTCCTCAGTGGGGTCCTTTGTCACCGTGCCGCTGTGACAGCTGTCAGACAAGACAAGCAATCTTGTTCCCGGCTTGAAGTGAGACCAGAGGACATCCATTTCGTCATCTAGAAACTGACTATCAAACAAACACCAGGTTTCGTCTTTGCCATCGTCTTCATCTTTAACCTGGTCGCCATCGCTGTTTTCAACTCTGTTGCCGCGTAGCCATTGGCAACTGATATCTTTTGCATGACATCAACATCAGCCTCATAGCAGGACAACGGACCAGACCAACAGCCATAGTGAATTGGGTAAACTACATTGACACCAATATGCAGTGCAATTCCTTTGCTCATAACAAACCCCCTATTAGCTTAAATAAGCTGCCCACCAGCACTAGCGTGTGCAGCCCCAAAAAAAATAATTGGCACCAGTAACTCTACTTTTGTGAGTGGCAAATGCACTTTGCTATTTTTGCCGGCTTGGAGCAGTTGCCACTCCGCGGCATAAGGCTCAATCGGTAGCCGCTGTTCGACTATTGCCGCTCCACCTTCCAAGCCTGCCAATACAAACTCAGTAAAAAGACTATGCTCCATATCTTCTGCAGATAGTTGCCCAGCAGTGGAAGAAGATATCATCGTCAGCCTTTCTCCAATCAAGACCGATCGAACGCCCGCCTGATTTGCTACCTCTAACAACTCTGACATGGCATACCCGGGCATATCACTCAGGAGAAATTTTATTTTATCCCGCAGTGCATCCATCGTGACTCGCTGTTTATTAGTCGTTAGCAGGAATTATTCGTAGTTAAGTGCAGAGTCATCATCACGAGCTAGCAGGCATGCCATTGCTTCTGCATCACGCACGCAGCAACTCAGATCGTTCAGGTTATCGTAGTCGTTGATACCAACCAGAAGTGCCCGTCTGGCCATCGCACTACTCCGAACTAACTTGCTGTATCAGGCGGTCTTGGTTTGGCGGTATCAGGCGGCCTGGCTTAGCCGTATCGGGTGGTCCCGGCTGGGCATTATCGTTACCTTAGTTTTCCTGCATATTCCTTTGCATGTTCGTTTGCATACTTCCTTGCATAAACTTCTCCAATATTTTAATCCGCGTACCTATTTGACCTTATCTTTTTAGCGCTCTATATCAATCCTGTGGCTGCCTACGGGTCGTCAAGCATCCTGAGTATCACCCAAGAAATCTCGGTGCTTTAGTTGCGCCTCTGGTTAGCTTTGCGATGCCCGATGCAAAAGTTTCTAAGCGAACTCAAACACAGGCACGTCCATCAGGTTGCCATTGGTTATGCAGCCATTGCCTGATTCTGTCTTGAGGTTTCTGGTTTCGTTTTCCCTCGAGTCGGACTGCCGGATACTGCCGTCAACTTTGTATTGCTCGTTGCTGCAATCGGGTTTCCGATTGCGGTCATTCTTGGTTGGATATTTAACTTCACAGACGATGGCATTGTCCGCACTCTATCTTTTCCTGCCGAAGAACTGCCGCGCCGAAGAACTGCCGCGCCTAAGACCAGCGCACCTTGCCCAAATCCTTTTGTTTTTCGTCCTAGTGGCAGTGATCGCTGCGCTAATGATTGAGAGACAAACCACAGCAAAACCGACATTTGAACACGCGACGGGTTACACCATTGGTGTCGTCCCATTCGAAAATAAATCCCTTGAACCAGACAACGACTATTTTAGTGATGGCATATCTGAAGAAATACTCAATGCACTGGTTGGCGTTCGGGAACTCAAGGTCGCCTCTAAAACTGCGTCGTTCTACTTTAAAAACACCAACGAGAACGACGCGGAGATCGGTCGAAAACTTGCGGTTAGGCTTCTGCTCCGAGGCAGCGTCCGCTTGATCGAGAACCAGGTAAAAGTAACAGCGCAGCTGACTGATGTCTCGAATGGCTTTATTATTTGGGCGCAAAGCTATGACCGCGAGCTACAGGATGTATTCGCGATACAAAACGATATCGCCCGCCGAATTGTTACGTCAGTAACACCAGTTATAAATCCTGATGAGCAAATCGCCGCCTATTCGACCGACAACTTAAAGGCCTACAATCACTATTTGCGCGGGCGCGACTACCTCAGAATGAACCCGACAGATACCACCCTTGACAGCGCTGAGAGCCAATTTAACAAAGCGCTACGATTAGACCCTGCCTTTGTTCAGGCTTACGCAGGATTGTGCCAGGCAAAACTGGAAGAGTATCGTTTTCAAAGTTCAACAGATGACTTCGATGAAGCTGAAATTGCGTGCACCAGAGCACTGACACGACAAGGGCACAAAAGCAAGAATTGGGAGGTCCATTTAGCACTGGGTGACTTGTATCGAGAAGCCGGTGAAGCAGAAGAATCACTGGCGCAAATCGAGGTGGCGCTATCGATGCGCAACGATTTACCTCAAATGCACATTAGCAAAGCTCGGACACTTGGCGCGCTCGGCTTACACGATGATGCCATCACTTCTTTTCAAAAAGCCATTACGATCAATCCCGGATTCTGGGATGCTTATCTTGAGCTGGCGAACTATTACTACAACCGCCCTTCACCCGACTATCCCGCTGCCATCGCGGCATACCAAAAAGTACTTGAGCTGGAGCCGAACTACGCGCGTGCACTGATTGGTTTAGGCTCGGTCTATTACATGAACCAACAACCTAACGAAGCTGAATCCGCCTGGCAGAGAGCTGAAGAGAGCGCTGAAAACAAAGGCACTCTGGCAACGCTCTACTCAAACCGGGGATTGCGCCATTACTATGAAGAAAACTTTACCGAGGCCATTGAGATGCAACTCAGCGCTACGCGTCTCGCACCCACAGACCACAAATACTGGGGGCGCCTCGCTGAATCTTACAGAGGCATAGGCGATAGCAGCCAGGAACAGGCAGCATACGATCAAGCCATTTTGTTCGGCCTAGAGGCAGAAAAGGTTAATCCGAACGATTGGGAGACATTGGGCTTACTGAGCCTATACCATGCTCATACCGGTGCGACTGAAGATACTCGCCGTTATCAAATCAGGATGTTGGAGATCGCCCAGGGAAACTCAACGGCGTTTTACTTCGCAAGTTTGAGCTCTCTCGCGATCGGTGACTACGCAACCGCGATGGCGCATATCGAGTCAGCTGTTAAGAATGGGTTTTCGAGCGAGCTACTGGCCAATGATCCTGACTTGCTTGAACTCCAAACTCGCGAGCCGGAAAAATTTCAAACACTCGTCACCAAGCCTACCGATTGAGACTCTGCATGACGGCACTCTCCCTTATGGCCAGGACTCTTGCAAAGCAGTGTTAACCTCGAGGGCAAGTTGGGATACCATAGCGCGCTCTCAAAAGTGACCAGACCAAACCATGACTGACCTACACCAAGGATCCGAAATCGAGTTCAACGTACTCGGCTTAAAAATCTGTGCCAAACAATGGGGTAATCCAGATGGCGAGCCGACCATTGGTTTGCATGGCTGGCTGGACAACGCGAATACGTTTGATCGTCTCGCACCGCTGTTACCGGAACTGAATTTGATCGCGATCGACTTTGCCGGTCACGGCCAATCTGATCACCGCGCAGAAGGTGTTCACTACCATCCAATTTACGATATGCAAGATGTGCTGGCGATCGCCAACCAACTTAACTGGCACCAGTTCAACGTCATAGGTCATTCTATGGGCGCATCAATTGCCAGCGAACTGGCCGCGATGTTTCCGGACAGGGTGCACAAATCGATTCACATAGATGGGTTTCTAGCGACCGGCGGAAACACACCGCAGGATCGGATTGAACAGAGCCGTGTTTCGATTGAAAAAATCCTAAAGCCGCACCACAAAGCCCGGGTGTTTGATAACGTCGAAGCCATGGCGAAACGTGTCACCGAGGCAACCGATCAAACGATCAAGGCGGCAACTGCACTCGTTGAGCGTGGCCACAAAATCGTCAGTGAAGGTATTACCTGGCGCACAGATCCGAGAATTCGCTACCCCACACCGCTGCGCCATAGCCGCAGTCAAATCGATCTATTGCTACAGAACGCCACAAGCCCAGCCTTGCTGATTGTCGCGGAACAAGGTGATACCTGGTACCAGGGTGAAATTGAAAATGCCAAAGCACAGCACCCAAATCTACGTATTGTCAGGATGGATGGCACTCACCACATTCATTTGGAACCTGCATACTTTGAACAGGTCGCCGACCACGCCCGTGAATTTTTAGAGTTATGACCTAAGACCTATTCCTTTAGGTAACGGTTCATAAATTCGAACAACCTGAACCAGGCATCATCTGATTGCACCGGCCGATATCGATCCAGATTGTGAAAGTCTTGGAAGCCATGACCCGCCCCAGCAGTGCCCCGCCTTAGTTTAATATGCGCAGCATGCACTGTAGGATCTATACCTTGATAGGAGGGAAAATTTTCAATGAGGATCTTAAAAGTCATAGCGTTCATATTTGCACTGCTCGCAATGGGTCTGGTGGTACTTCTCTACAAAGGAGAGATCCCCAAAGACGTTGTCGACGCCAAGTACGCAAGCCCTGCATCCCAGTTTCTTGAAATGACCAATGGCGCGCGTATTCACTACCGTGACGAAGGGAACACGGAAGGTTCGGTCATTGTTCTCATCCATGGCTCCAATGCATCTCTGCACGCTTGGGAGCCATGGATTGAGGAAATCGGAGGTGACTACCGAGTTGTCACCTTAGACTTGCCCGGACACGGCCTTACAGGTGGTGTACCAGACAATGACTATTCAAGCGCGGCACAACTAAACACGGTTGCGGCTGTCGTTGCCCATCTTGGCATTGATCAATTTGTCTTGGGTGGAAATTCAATGGGCGGTGGCGTGACCTGGCGCTATGCACTGGAAAATCCCAGTCAGGTGACGGCGATGATTCTCGTTGATGCTTCTGGACCACCTGCCTGGAGGGCAGAACGCCAAGCAGAGCAAACGGATGATGAGAAGGAAGCGCCACTGGCCTTTAAACTTCTCGGTAACCCTTGGTTTCGCACCATCGCTAAATACATAGACCCGTACTATCTGGTGGTACAAGGCGTTCAGTCTTCCTATAACAATTCACCTGTCATCGATCAGGCACTAATAGATCGCTACTATGAATTGAGTCTGCGCGAAGGTACCCGAGACGCCACCTTAGCGAGATTTGGCAGAACACGAAACCAGGACAAAACCTTTGATTTATCCTCATTGGACCAACCCACGCTGGTGATGTGGGGCAGAGAAGATTCGCTTATCCCGGTCGAAACTGCAGACAAGTTCGCCCAGGCACTGCCAAACGCATCAGTCGTGATTTACGATGACGTGGGCCACATACCCATGGAGGAAATTCCTGAAAGATCGGCGCAAGACGTGTTGGTATTTCTAGAAGGGCTGAGTTTGAAAGAAACGAATTTGGACGAGACCAGCGTGGAATCGCTACAAGCTAATTGAAGAAAATGCGAGCACCCGAACGGGCGCTCGCATTGTTTTCACAGGTACAGACTTATAGGTTTGCGTTCGCGAAATCCCAGTTGACTAAGTGCCAATAAGCGCTTACGTAATCGGGTCGAACATTGCGGTAGTCGATGTAATAGGCGTGCTCCCAAACATCCAACGTCAGGATTGGCGTTACCGCCGCGTCCGTGATTGGCGTTTCAGCATCGTCTGTATTCACAATAGCCAACTCGCCAGCCGCATCTTTAACCAACCAGGTCCAGCCTGAAGCAAAGTTGCCAACAGCAGCAGCAGCAAACGCTGTCTTGAATTCATCAAAGCTGCCGAACTTCTTATCAATAGCGTCTTTAATCGCACCCGTTGGCTCACCGCCACCTGTGGGCGACAGACTGTGCCAATAAAAAGTGTGATTCCAAACCTGAGCAGCGTTGTTGAATGTACCGCCTTCTGAGGCTCGAACTATCTCGACTAGGTCCTTGCCTGCAAGATCTGTCCCTTCAATCGCTGCATTCAACTTTGTGACGTAAGCATTGTGGTGTTTACCGTGGTGAAAATCCAAAGTCTCTGCCGAGATATGCGGGGTTAGGGCATCTTTGGCATAAGGAAGTTCTGGTAATTGTATCGTCATGGTGTCTCCCATTAAATAATTATCGCTTGATTCGCCTTACCGACTACGGATTGGTAGCCGGATCGGATCAGCGAAGTATCCCATGAACAGAGATGCCTTGCATGGAAGCTGTTAGCTAGGATTGGGCTCCGGATGGCAGTACGGCTTATCCCCACTGAAAGCAGCTCTACGGAGCACCCTTCGGCGCGGATAATAGTCGCTCTCCGCATCGTGCTGCACCGCGCGATTCTCCCAGAACGCAATGGACCCTGGTTGCCTCTTAAAGCGACGCTGATATTCTGGCCACCTATGTTGGTTTAGCAGTTCCTTGGCGATTGTTTTCGACGCCACTGGGTCAAGTTGCTCACCGGTTCTGTGGTCGCACATCGAGTCGTAACGAAGAAAGCCGCCGCGGATATACAATCCTGGCTTGAAGGTTTCTGGATGAATACGAAGCAATGGATCGCCGACGCCAGAGGGAATGCATCGGGTTCGCCAAACCCTAGGCCAAAAGCCACATCGCTCTTGGTTGGTTCGGCGAGCTGGGTAGCCATTTCGATCTTTCTTTATTCGGTCAGGCCTGTTTATTCGGTCAGGCCTGTTTATTTTTCAATAAACGGGCTTAAATCAATCATCATATCGGACTGAATTTTGGTCAAAAACTCTTCATCGCTGGCAGCACCCCAGGTAGAAATGAATCGATGGTCGTCCACTGATTTACGGTAACCCATAAATTGAAGCGCATCGGGGCCCACTGGATGGCGTAACCGCTCATCACCAGACTCAATTAGATACTGAAGTTTTTCTGAGACTAGCTCTGCCGGCGCATCGATGTTTTCCGCCATTTTAAAGAGCGCGGTCATCCGACGACCGCTGGAATACACACTATCTGCCTTCGGCGCTGGAAACTCGGTGGTGGCCATAGGCGTATCAATAATCCCGGGCTTAACCAGATATACGCGCACATTAAACTCGTACAGCTCTTGGGCAAGGACTTCAGAAAACGATTCAAGCGCAAACTTAGAGGCGGAATATGCAGCGCTGGCGCCTGCCGCAATCGTACCGGCGACTGAGCCAATATTAATAATCACGCCTGATTTTCTCTCGCGCATCTGAGCAATAATTGCTTTGGTACAACGCACCACACCAAAATAGTTAGTGTTCATCACCGCCTCGATTCGCTCTTGGCTCTCATCTTCAATTGCGTCGTAACTCAAGATTCCAGCATTATTGATCAGCACATCGACCTCGCCCACTTTTGCGAAAACCTCGGCAACGGATGCCACACTATCCACATCCATCGCGTAAATTTCCACGGGAAGCGATTCTTTCGCCGCTACCTCAGCCAGGTCACTGTTGGCGGGATTACGCATCGTGGCAATAACGTGATGCCCCAAACGCGCAAGAAATAAGGCTGCATTGTAACCAATGCCTTTACTGGTACCTGTGATAAGTATTCTAGACATGACATTTCCTTTAGCGTTTTTTTGAGTAAACCTCTTTTCATGTCTTAAGGGAAGTCGGCTCATCGGCAAACTAAAATCGCGTAATCAAGACTAACTGAAATCGCGCTTTTGCCGAACCTGCCGGTTGGCTCGAAGTTCGTCACCGGTTTTTCGTAACGCTGCCCGATTGTGATCACTGACTTCCATGTAGGCAGTTTTCCAATCGTCGTGGCCCCAGCTTTCGTCACTATACTCAATGGTTTCTGGCGACGAGGCCCGCGTCAGTAGCTGCAACCCATGAGAAACAATGCGTTGCTGCATAGCTCCGTTGCCAGGCTTGCCGCAGGGGTTGCCAAGAGGGAAATCCACAAACAAAAATCTAGGCACCTTACATTGGGTCACGATATCGATCGCTGACCCAATAATAACAGTTGGAATTCCCGCTGCCTCA
Organism: Candidatus Azotimanducaceae bacterium; assembly: GCA_051278195.1. GTDB lineage: Bacteria > Pseudomonadota > Gammaproteobacteria > Pseudomonadales > Azotimanducaceae > JAHRVQ01. Next base: position 287,217 of record JBNMQM010000001.1, on the reverse strand, counting down.
AGATGCCTCGCGACCAGACTCACGGTCTGGTGACAGATGGGTCACAAGGGAATAAGCAGCACAACATCGACGTCATCTTCTTGCAGGTGTTGCAGAATCCGCGGCGCGTCATGCTCGACGGTTGCATTTTGGCTGTACTCTGTTGGGGCACAAAAAAACCTGCTGCTAAGCTCGCCAATAACGCCTTGCTTTTCTAACTCACGCATAGGACCAATCGGGCAAAAACTGTCTACATCATCGGTGTGGGTGGCATTCTTATCCCACGACAGGTCATCGGTAAAAAGCTTTTGTGGCGCTGATAGAGTACTACCCACACCGACTTTTCGCGGCTCTAGGTCTTCCCGATGGTAGGTGCTGGCCGTTGTCACGATAGCCACTTTGGATTCCGCCAGTGGTTTTTGAAGCCGCGCAAACGGCGCACTGTCATGACTTGCGTACTGGTAGGCTTTATCGAACCCCTGTGCCTCGTAATAACGACAGGTTCGTTCCATATAAAAAACTGGCTTGGTATCACTCATAGCGTTACTTTAACGTCAGGCTGCGCCAATATCCATTCACACATAAGCCGTTATTATCTGTGCCCCACGTCTCCAGAGGCCATACCAAAATGGACATCAAACCTCTAACGCCACATATCGGCGCCGAAATCACGAATGTTGATCTGGCTAACCTGGACAATCAGACATTTGCTAATATCCAAAATGCCTTCAAACAGCACTTAGTGCTGGTGTTTCGAGATCAGCATCTCGATCGAGAGCAGCACAAGGCTTTTGGCCAACGTTTTGGTAAATTGCATGTCCACCCGATGAATCATCTCGGCACCGGCGATCCCGAAATACTTCAGGTTAAAACCACCGCTAAATCGGCTTATACCGCCGGCGATGCTTGGCATACCGACGTGACCTGCGATGAATATCCACCACTGGGCTCAATGCTCTACATCACCGAAACACCAGAATCGGGTGGCGGCGACACATTATGGGCTGACATGTACCTAGCCTACGAGATGCTGTCTGAACCGATGAAAGTATTTTTGTCAGGGCTAACGGCTGTCCATGACGGGGCTTTGCCTTACGTGGGCTCATACAAATCGACACCCCCTGAAGGTGGCTATCCAAAACATGAACATCCGGTCATCACCACACACCCAGACACAGGCAAGAAAGTGTTGTACGTCAATTCTGGCTTTACCTCACGCATCAAAGGCCTCACACCTGCTGAAAGCCGCGGCTTACTCGATATGCTTTTTAAACATATTGCCCAGACGCCGAGGCTCACCTGCCGGGTGATATGGGAACCCAATACGCTGACTTTTTGGGATAACCGTTGCACACAACATCATGCTATCTGGGACTATTTTCCCCATAGTCGCTATGGCGAGCGAGTGTCGATTGTAGCAGACTCACGACCGAGTGCCTGAGCACTTTTAGCAGACAGCACACCTTTCACGACTCGTTTGCGCCATGACTTTTTGCAGCATTAAGACGTTCACGACTGACCACAAGCTCAGTTTGAATTTCGCTATGTCTTTGCCGATCTATACGATAGCCAAGATAGAGCAGTAGTCCAAAAAAAGTGAACACAGATGTCGCTGGCCCTACGATAAAACCCAGCTGCCATACGATGTCTTCCGGCACGCTGCCCATGGCGGCACCACGAGGAAACTCGATGACATCCAACATAATGCCGCCCAGAATCAAGCCCATCGAGCCGGTCGCTTTGACCGCAAAGGCTCTTGCTGCGAAAATCACGCCTTCTCGCCTCTCTCCAACTTCGAGTTCATGCTCATCGGTAATATCCGCAAACATAGAATTCAGTGTCGCATAGATCACCGGCCCCAACGTCGCCGTAACCGTCGCACTTGCAATCAGAACCGTCAACAATTGCACGCTGCCGCGCTCAGGAAACCAGCTGACGCCACTTAAAGCCAGCACGATCGGCAAGTTAATATTCAGAATCGTTAGCGCCGCACTGCCAATCAAAACTGACTTCTTATCAAAGCGCCGCGTCAATGGTGGGATAATCAACAACGAAAGACAAAGTCCAACCAGCGACCCAGCGGGCAGTAGCGCCAACTGCTCCGTCTTCATACCCCAGAAGTGAAAACCCATAAACGGATTAAAGACGCCTTCAACCGCTAGAATGAATGTGCTGAGCATCATGCCGAAAAAGATCGCTCGAAAAGAACGATTTCGAAAGGCATCCCTTAGCTCCAGAAGCAACGCGGCAGGACTAAACCGATGCTGCGAGGGAACAGTCTTGGCCCGGATCCGCGGGATTTCACTAAAGGTTCCAATAATGCAAACGACGATCGAAACAATCATGATCGCGCCAGCAAAAAGGGTCCAGGGACCATAGGCTGCCTGATTGAGTAGCGCCGGATTGAACTCTTCGGAGGTCGGAAAAAATAACCAATAGGACAGGGGGACGAAAAAGGCCCCGCCCATAAATCCAAAGAATGTATTGAAGGAATACATGGTGGATCGCTGGTTATAGTCGGCGGCCATCTCCGCACCGAGAGCGAGATGAGGAATGTGATAGAAGGTCATGCTACCGCGAACCAGCACGGCGAAAAAAAGCAACCACACAACATAACCCGTTTCAGAGAGGCCCTGGGGCGGGTTAAAAAGCAGATAGAAGGTGATCGCGAGCGGCACAGCTGCAAACAGAATAAACGGATGACGGCGCCCCCACCTAGATCGGAACTTGTCAGAAATACTGCCTGCCAACGGGTCCGTGACAGCATCAAATATCAATGCGACCGCTAGCGCTATGCTAGTACCTGTCGCAGAAACACCCAAGACCTGATTGTAATAGAACAGTAAAAACGTATTGAACCCGGCGTTCTTGACCGACTCTGAGATCTGGCCAAAACCATAGCTCACCATGGTACCTAGCCTAAGCTTATGAACCTCCAAACACTTCTCTCTTCGGTAATTTCCCGGCCAAAGAGCATACACATAATGGAAGCCTTAAGAACAGTCGGAGTTAGCGTGGTTTTCGCGACCATTAACCTTAATGATCACGCTGCTTCTAGCACGACTTTCTTCAACCCTAGGCCCAACACAGACTCAAAAGCAACTTTGATCTTAAACCCTCGATGCCAAGTATGGTGATGACCCATCACACCCGCACGAAACAACTCTTTTTGACTGACCCGCTGAAACCACTCGCCCACCCAGGGATACAGTTCAGCAAACGGATAGCCGCACTCATCCAAGCGCATGACCTTCATCACCCACAGCCCATCAGCCACTGTTATCGTTTCGCCACTGAGGAATAGCCGGCCGCCAGCCAGCCTCGATGAGATCTCTATATAAAACCGCCAGCAAGCTTACCGAGGTGAGCAAAGTAAACAGCACCAAACCCTTGCCACCACATTAAGGTCCACAAACGACCTCCAAACCGGGCTGCCTAATTTCTACTACGAGGCGATAAATAACGGCCGACTGCGTAAGCTGGCAGGATTCTCCATCAAACAACTTACCTAGGCAGCCTATGAGCCTCACCGATCAGATTACCGTTAGCCGAAAAGCCTCAATGGTTGGCATGGACATTCCTTGGATGTTGCAGGAGTGGGTAAACCGAACGCCGGACAAAGCCAGCATGATCTGGTGCCCATTTGAAGGCAAACCGCAACAGTGGAGCTATATTGAGCTGCAACGCGATGCATTAAAAATTGCAGCGGGATTACATGACCGGGGTGTCAAGGCAGGCGACCTTGTGTTTCTACACATGGATAACTCACCGGAATTCGTCGTCTCCTGGTATGCCTGCGCACTGCTCGGTTCGGTCGCGGTTTCAACTAACACGCACTCCGTGGCGCGCGACATGAGATATTTTGCAGAGATTAGCGAAGCGGTCTGCGCGATCACTCAGCCGAAATTTGCGGAACTGATTAAAGATGCCTGCCCAGCACTTTCCTTTATCGCTGTCACTGATAACGACGCTGGTCAGCCAAGAACCGATCAAAATGACATCATCCAAAAGATCGGCGGTCTACCCTTCTCTGAATTGCAATCGACGACGACATTGCCAGACCTCGACACTGACCCGGAGCGAAACCTAAGCGTGCAATTCACCTCTGGCACGACGTCACGGCCAAAAGCCGTATTGTGGACACATGCCAATGGCCTATGGGCAGGCAAGATCTCGGCTCAACATATGCGCCTGCGTCGCGACGATATCACCCTGATCTATATGCCGCTCTTTCACACCAATGCCCAGGGGTATTCGATGCTGGCCACACACTGGTCCGGCGGCACGGTCGTCATCCAGCCGAAATTTTCAAGCTCGAAGTTCTGGGACATTTGCTCGCAACACAAGGTGACCTGGGCTTCTATGATTCCGTTTGCATTCAAAGCACTCATGAGCCAACCCGTGCCAGAGCACCACATGCGCTTCTGGGGTGGACCGGCTAGTCTACCCAAGGTTGGCAAACACTTTAATGTGGACACCATTGGCTGGTGGGGAATGACGGAAACACTGACCCACGGCATTGTTACTGACATGGACCATCCGGGCCCGCACGGGACGCTGGGTCGCGTCGCGCCGGAATACGAAATTCAGCTACGCAAGCCTAACGGTCAAATCGCTGAACCAGAAGAGAAGGGTGTCTTGCATATTCGCGGTGTCCGCGGCATTTCACTTTTCAAAGAGTATTACCGCAATCCAGAAGCCAATAGCCTAGCGTTTGATGAGCATGGCTGGTTCGATACGGGTGACCTAGTTCGCATGGATGAAAACGGCTGGATATTTTTTAGCGATCGTGAGAAAGACATGCTAAAAGTAGGTGCCGAGAATGTCGCCGCATCAGAGATTGAAAGCGTATTGATGCAAACCGGATTAATAGATGAGTGTGCGGTCGTTGCCCAGAAACATGACATGCTTGACGAGGTACCCGTAGTATTTGTGATCTTAAACTCTGCCGGCAGAGCGATTCAGCCAGCAGATCTTAAGGACCAGCTAATCCATCATTGCACTTTGAATCTGGCGAGCTTCAAGGTGGTTCGGGACGTGCATATCGTCAGCGAACTGCCTCGCTCGACTCTTGAGAAGGTAGCCAAGAACGAACTTCGAGCGAGTCTGCCACCCATCAAAAAAAATGGATAGCAAGGCCTTAACTCTACTGAACCTCTGAGACATTCTCTGCGGCTCTGGCGAATACTCGCATGAAGTTTCCGCCCCAGATCTTCTCGATGTCCTCAACGCTGTAGCCACGTGCAAGCAAACCTTTGGTCACATTTAGCGCTTCGCTGGCATCATCATAGCCACCAATTCCACTACCGTGATTGAAGTCCGTGCCGATGCCGACATGGTCGATGCCAATCCGATTAACGATGTAATCAATATGATCAATCATCGCATCAATGCTACCAGGACCTAACAGTTCACTCACAGTGGAGAGAAAGGTCTGTTGAATAGCTGGATCATCGATCTCCCAGTAAAGCTCAAAAGGATAGTATGAGTCTTCTTCTATACCGGCCGTTCGGCGCGCTGCGCGAATTTGCACATCCAAATCGGCATTGGTTGAATCAAACAGATAGCCCCCGAACGGAGCAATGTGGATGACACCACCATTTTCTCCGATTCGATCTATCTCTTCGTCTGACAAGTTACGGCTCACATCCGTCAGTGCCCGCACATTTGAATGGCTGGCAACAACAGGTGCCGTGCTGAGTTCTAGCACTTGTAGAGCGGCTGCTTTTGAGAGCTGAGTGATATCGACGACTGCACCCAACGCGTTGATTCGTTGAATCGCGGCCCTGCCGAGGTCGGACAAACCGCCATGTTCTTCAACAGCTTCATGAGAAGCTTGCGCCGCGATGTACAACGGGCGAGACGAGTCGGCAAAATCGTTATGTCCCATATGTGTTAATGCGAACATTCGAACACCAGATGCGTAGAACTCATCGATCGTCGACACGCTAGTCCCCAGAATTAGCGCATTTTGAAAACTCAATATTAGCGCGCCCTTGCCGGCCTCGTGTGCGGCCCAAACCTCTTCTGCAGACCGCGCCAGAACCATATTGTTAGCTAGATCTTCAGTGATCGCCACGACAGCCGCCAACTCCTCATCGGCTTTCGAACGAGCTGCCGCATAACCCTCTGCTGTTCTTGGACCAGGGCTAACAGCAACGGCCATTAGGACCACATCGACACCGCCGGCACGCATTTTATCTGGCGCGACCTTAGATCTTCCATCTGCCCCAGCGTACCGATCTTCTTTTCCTGGAATCTCAATATCCGCATGAGCGTCCAGCACTAATGCATTTTGATGAATGGTTTCTGCGCTGAGCGGTTCACTTTTCGCCGTTTGAACGGCTTCTGATGAAACGTCTGATTTACTGCATGCGGCTAATTGCACCGCAATACAGGCAATTAAAATAACTTTTATATATCGTTTCATGACGCTCCCTTTTTAACTACGATCGTACAGTGTTCGCCATCAACTCTCCATTAATGGGCAACGTGAGACCATTCGCCACCAGCGACGGTTAAAACAACGAATCTGGTGCACGCCTACAAATCCAGCATTGGACCTGAATTGAGGTAACAGCAGAACGAGGGATCCCTGTTATTACCACACTGCAAAGTGCCCTTTAAATTCGCGCACCATTCAAGGTACAGTCACACTCGAGTAATAAGCCAAACAGAAGGGAGAAATTGGTTGAACAAGTTTTTCAGATACACAGCCTTTGCAATGGCGTTAGGTCCCGCAGCAGCCTTCGCTGAAAGTACCACGGAGAGCGCGGCGGCGATTCACGAATCAATTCTTGTCATGGATTCACACCTGGACACGCCCGCTCTGCTCATTCGACCAGATTTCGACATCATGGCGCGACACGATCCGGTCAAGGATGGTTCTCAGGTCGACTATCCGCGTATGCAAGAAGGCGGACTGGACGGAGGGTTCTGGGTCATTTTTTCGAGGCAAGGACCGGTTACGACTGAAGGTTTTCAAACGAGCCGCGATACCGCAATATTAAGAACAGTCGCCATACATAAGATGACGGCTGAACATCAGAACGTATTTGAACTTGCCACAACCCCAGAGGACGGCGCGCGTATCCACGCCGCTGGCAAACGAGTTGTGTACTTAAGTATTGAAAATGCTTATCCGCTGGGAGAAGACATATCAATGCTGAAAACCTTTTATGACCTCGGTGTTCGCATGGTCGGCCCAGTTCATTTTGCCAATAATCAGTTTGGCGATAGCTCAACCGACCCTAAAGGGCAGCAGTGGCAGGGTCTCTCTCCCCTGGGAAAAGAACTTGTGGCAGAGGCCAATCGCCTTGGGATGATTTTGGATGGCTCACACGCCCATGATGAGCTCGTTCGACAAATGATGGCTTTGTCTAAAACCCCGATTGTATTGTCGCATTCCGGTGCTAACAGCATCTATGACCATCCGAGGAATGTCCCAGATGACATTCTTTTGAAACTGGCAGAAACCGGCGGTGTCATTCAAATGAATGCCTTCAGCGGCTATTTGACAAAATTACCGGACAAACCAGAGCGGACTAAAGCATTCGCAGATTTGCGAGCAGAAGCAGAAGCAGCAGGTGATATGACGCCGACACAACAAGCGCAATTCAGCGCCAGACGCATCGAGATCAACATCCAACACCCACCCGCTCTCGCGAGCTTCAATGAGTATATGGCGCATTTTCTGCACGTTCTGAAACTGATTGGACCAGACCATGTTGGAGTGAGCGGCGACTTTGATGGCGGCGGCGGCATTGAGGATATGTATGACATTGCAGCCTTCCCCTATTTGACAGCTCGGTTGCTTGAAGAAGGCTATAGCAAGTCAGACCTGGAGAAGATCTGGGGCGGCAACTTGCTGCGGCTCCTGGGCGAAGCCCGCGACCACGCTGCCAAATAGTATGATTCGGCCGGCCTCGTCACGTCAAAATACACGGCCTAAACTGGAGGCGAGTCGATCTGCTACACCATAAATTTCAACCGCAAAGTTGAACCAAGAGACCATCTAAAATGACTGTAATCATCATCGGCGTAATTCTATTTTTTGGCATCCATATGCTGCCCGCGCTTTCGGCTAAATCAATGCTGGTAGATCGCATCGGCGAGACGCCCTACAAAGTTGGTTTTAGTCTGGTGTCATTGGCCGGACTTGGGCTGATGATCTATGGCTTTCAGCTGGCCGAGTTTGTCTCGCTTTGGACACCCGCGCCCTGGGGTCGGTCTTTCGCCATGGGCGTAATGCCCATTGCGTTGATTTTAGTCATTGCCGCTAACGTACCAGGTAACATCAAACGTTTCGTTCGCCACCCGATGCTGATTGGTATTACGCTTTGGGCCGCAACCCACCTGACGGCAAATGGTGATCTGGCAAGCACAATATTGTTTGCAAGCTTTCTGGCCTTTTCGATTCTAGACATCGCTCTAGTCGAATCCTCCGGCCGATTTAAGGCCCAAGAACCCGCCAATATAGTACTGGATGTTGGGGTGGTCATCGGAGGCATCATTCTCTATGGCGTCCTGTTTTCCTTCCATGGAAGCTTTACAGGTATGCCCCTTATGTAAGCAGATGCAGTCTATCGCCGAGACCTGTTTAGATAGGTGATGGTCGCAACTCTATGGGAATAGAGCCAGCCCGTCCGCCGAGCATCTTGCCAATAAGCGTATCGCCCCAGGAGTATTTCTCCTGCATGATCTGGTTGATAATTTTACTTTTGGATGGGTCCGGGATCGCGGTAGCGCTCATGGTTTTGTCGCCTCGGGTCACTTTGACGGCAGGATTAGCCTGAATGCGCGAGAACCAACCAGAGCCGTCAGCACCGACTCTCAAATACTGCTTGCCATCATAATCCGCGACCCAAAGGCGGGTTGTCACCAGCTCACCGGCCTCATCCATCGCGTGCAACTCAACAACCTCTATACGCTCAGACGCCAATCGCTCAGCACCAATAAACATGACAGCAATAAGCACCAACACGCCCAGTCCCCAGGCTAAATATTTCATCAGCAGATCTCTCAATTTTAAGAAGAAATTTAGTTTAATATAAAACTGTTTAATATTATACGTTCTAGCTCTTATGGCGAGTTCTTATGACTGGTTCTTGTGGTCAACGGGGCCTATGCCGCACAATTAGCAATTGAGTTAACCCGAATCAACAGATGAAAATTACCTACGAAAACAAAGTTCAGCACAGCCTACAGCCCAGTCTGCATCCATATATGAGCGGCGCCTGGACACCGAACTTTACTGAGTTTGATGCAGAAGACCTTGAGGTAATCGGCACCATACCAACGGATATTGACGGTGTGTACATCCGTAACACAGAAAACCCTGTGCAAGAACCCATCGGTAACTACCACCCCTTCGACGGTGACGGCATGCTCCATACGATGACATTCAAGGGTGGCAAGGCGAATTACAAGAATCGCTTCATCCGCACCAGAGGGTTTGAAGCAGAGCAGGAAGCGGGCGCCGCACTTTGGACCGGAGTCGCGAACAATCCAGCAATGAGCATAAGACCTGGATCGTGCACCCAAGACGGCATAAAAGACTCCTCTTCTACCGATGTTGTCGTGCACGCAGGAAAGATACTCACCACTTTTTGGCAATGTGGGGAAGGTTATCGGTTGGATCCTTTGACGCTGGAAGGGGAAGGCATCGAAAGCTGGACGCCGATTGATGGTATTTCTGCGCACGCCAAAGTGGATGAGAACACCGGCGACCTGCTGTTTTTTAACTACTCAAAATTTCCACCCTACCAGCACTACGGGGTCGTCAATAAGGACAATCGCCTGGTACATTATACTCCTGTGCCTTTGCCAGGACCCAGGCTGCCACACGATATGGCATTCTCGGAAAACTATTCTATTCTCGCCGACTTCCCGTTGTTCTGGGACCCAGAACTATTAGTAAAAGGTCGTCACCATCCGACCTATTACCCTGACATGCCAAGTCGTTTCGCAATCCTGCCGCGTTTTGGCAATCAGAACGACATCCAGTGGTTCGAAGCTGAGTCAACCTACGTTCTGCACTGGGGCAATGCTTTTGAAGACGGCGATGAGATTGTTCTCGACGGTTACTTTCAAGAAGACCCGGATCCAGCGCCCTTACCAGACCTACCGCCGGCGGTGGGCAAGTTTATGGCGAATATCGACGAGCAATCATTCAAGTCCAAATTGCACCGATGGCGTTTCAATCTCAAGACCGGCGCTGTTACCGAACAGCATCTGGATGATCGCATTCTAGAATTTGGCTCCTTCAACCAGCGTTACGCTGGGCGACGATCTCGATATCACTACTCCACCTGGACGAAGCCCGGCTGGTTTCTATTCTCCGGCGTCGTTAAGCATGACCTTGAAACAGGAGAATCCTGGCAACTGGCATTTGGTGACGAACGTTACGGTAGCGAAGCGCCGTTTGTGCCAAGAATCGACGCCAAAGACGAAGACGACGGCTACCTGGTCAGCTTCATCACCGATATGAAACTGGACCAATCCGAATGCATTCTGGTTGATGCTAAGGATATTGAGGCGGGCCCTGTGTGCCGGATCATTCTGCCTCACCGAATTTCCTCCGGCACCCATGCGACCTGGGCGGACGGTTCGGTTCTAGCGACCTAACCAGGAGCAGCGCCAAAAAACACCCACCTTCGCCACGCAAGCCGCCCCAGAACTCGCTAGCATCACGTCGGTTTGCTGCTACGCTTATGTCAGAGAAGTTGAACGCATGGATGCTAAACCGGACTCATAAAATAAGCGAAACATGGCGAACAACGACGACCTCAATATTATTCTAGAACGTATGATCGTTGCGCTTACGTCTTCGGGCATAGGCGTCTTTGACTTGCTGCTCCCAGAAAATCGACTCAACTGGGATCATCGCATGTACGAGCTATACGGTATCCGCAGGGGCGATTTTTCAAGCGCATATGAGGCTTGGAAACACAGCGTACACCCTGACGACTTGAACCAAGCCAGAAGCGAATTTTATTCAGCCTTGTCCGATGAGAGTCAATTTCATAGCCAGTTCAGAATCGTCTGGCCAAGCGGCGAAACTCGACACATCGAGTCCCGCACATCGGTCTTTAGAGACGCTGACGGGGCGCCAGTGAGAATAGTCGGCACCAATATAGATATCACCGCGAAAAAGGTCGCCGATGCCATGGTTCAAAAGCTCTCTCGTATCGCCAGCCAAACTGCCAATGTTGTGATCATGACAGATCTAGAAGGCATAACAGAGTGGGTCAATGAAGCCTTCGCCAATCTTACGGGTTATGTTGCCGAGGAGATCGTCGGTAAAAAACCAGGAGACCTATTGCAGGGCAAAGACTCGTCAGCCGATGTTGTCAGCACAATGTCACAGGCGCTTGCTAGCAAAAACTCGTTTCATGTCGAGATCATCAATTACCGGAAGGATGGAAGCGCCTATTGGGTAGAGCTCAGATGCGAACCCCTGTTTGATGATCAGCAACAACAGATAGGGTTCATGTCTATCGGATTAGACATCGACCGACGCATACGTCATGAGCAACAACTCGTGCAGCAGAACGAACTACTGCTAACCATGAATCAACAAAGCAGGGTGGGCACATGGGAAGTTGACCTGCAAAAAGACAAGTGCTATTGGTCAGAAATGACCAAAGAGATTCACAAGGTCCCAGTCAACTTCGAACCTAGCCTACAGACGGGAGTTAACTTCTACAAAGAAGGCGCTAGCCGCGAACTCATACAAATCTGCTTTGATCGCGCCGTAAATGATGGCATACCCTGGGATGAGGAATTTGAACTCACCACTACCACTGGCGAAGAAGTCTGGGTGAGAGGACTTGGCCAGGCAATGATCAAAGATGGTCATTGCGAAAGATTGGTTGGCTCTTTTCAGGACATCAATGACGTGAAACTGGCAGAGTTTGCACTAATAGAAGCCAAAGACCGAGCGGAAGCGGCCACCCACGCGAAGGGCGAATTTCTGGCCAGCATGAGTCACGAAATACGAACGCCGATCAATCGTGTAACGGGTATGCTTAATCTACTTCAGCGCAACACTCTTGATAAACACCAGAGCCATCTCACCAACATGGCCTTGGGCAGCTTTGACTCCTTGTTAGGTGTTATCAACGATATTCTTGACTTCAGCCGAATCGAGTCTGGACAACTTGCGATCGAGAACAGCGACTTCGATATTGAAGACCTCGTCACGAATGCTATCAACCCACTGGCTCTCACGGCGCAAGATAAAGGTATCAACCTGCTACTAGACACAACGGAAATTGCGGACGTGACGCTCAATGGTGATCCCGGACGTATTCGTCAGATTCTCACCAACCTGGTGTCAAACGCGGTCAAATTCACACACAAAGGTTACGTGTACATTCACTTGAAACTTGTTGACGTGAATCAAGATCAATCGCTACTGGTCGGCGAGATCGTCGATACCGGCATTGGTATTCCGAACAACAAGCTAGGCGATATTTTTGAATCATTCACTCAAGTTGATACGTCGACCACAGGAATTTATGGCGGCGCAGGCTTAGGTCTGGCAATCACCAGAAACCTCTGCCGCCTGCTAGGCGGCGACCTGAAAGTAGAGAGCCACTTAGGCAAAGGCAGTCGCTTTGCCTTTTCAATTCAAACCAAATCTATTCAGCCACAACACTCAAAGCAAACACTAAAACGGTCCACGGTACTCAGCACCATCGCAGACAAAGAAACTGACCAACTACTCGTTAAGTTTGCAGCTTCCCTTGGCGTCAACATCGAGTTCAGCAGTGATGTTTTACGCGACATTGAGCAAAAAGAGAATCTGTCTGCGATACTGCTCGACTACCAACAACAACGGGCGGTTGGGCATCAGGTGTTACGCGAACTCAGCAGGAGTAACCAAACACTCCACCCGATCTATATAATCGACGCCAAAGACACGACAGAGTTGCAAACAGATTTAAAAACAGCTCTAGACACCAGGATTGCTGAAAATGTCACTGTACTATTGAACCCTATTGGCCGGAGATCACTGGCACGTGCCCTACAATCTTTTGATGATAAAGCGCCCACACCCAATCAAACCGGTCACCCCGGCAAACGCTCTGAGAATCTCGACAGGAAGGTTCTGGTGGTTGAAGACAACTTAATCAATCAGTTGGTCGTGGAAGGTTACCTAGAAAGCCTTGAGATGGAGTATGTGGTGGCTGGCAACGGTCTCGAAGCGCTCAATCTACTTCGCCAACAGAGTGACATATCCGTGATCTTGATGGACTGTCATATGCCTGAAATGGATGGTTATGACGCAACAAGAGCGATACGCAATGGCGATGCCGGCGCTCGATACAAAACGGTTCCCATTATTGCTCTGACAGCCAATGCAATGGCAAGTGATAGGGGAAAATGCTTTGATGCAGGGATGACAGAGTTCCTGACAAAACCCGTATCTCCGGAGCAACTTGAAGAGAAAATAGTCTACGTTTCGGCTCAGCCTCCTAACAGCAATCAGTAGCGAAAACTAAGTGACGTCCTTCAGCTCTGCGTTAGTAAAAACGGAGATGGGCTTGCCGGTCAAAGCAATGAAAGTATTCCTCAACCATCTACGCTACTGATCACTGGCAATGTAGGCCATGCTCTATGAAATGGAGTGTTGGACAAACAACAGAGCCGTCTACTCCACAAACCTTTTTTGATTCATCCGTTGGGCGCTGCCATGGAAAATCTCCTGTGGTGTTTGTCAGCGCGCTTGACCAGCGTTAGGATCAACATCATCTACCCAGTATGAGAGGCAACATGGCCGACCTAACAACTTTTAGACAAGACACTAGAACCTGGCTTGAGCAGAATTGCCCAATGGGCGCTCGCGGTCCCGGTCCTGTGCACTCAGGTAGCACGAAACAAACTTTTGATACTGACCTTCAGCAATGGCTCGAAGTCATGGCAGAAAAAGGCTGGACGGTTCCAGCATGGCCCGCAGAATATGGCGGCGGCGGACTCAGCCAGGCGGAAACCGAAGTGCTGTATGAAGAAATGGCACGCATTGACGCTCGACTGCCTTTGATCAATATGGGGACTCGTATGTTGGGACCCACGCTGCTGGAATACGGTACAGAAGAGCAAAAGAAACGTCACTTAACCGTAATAGCAGCAGGTAAAGCAGCTTGGTGCCAGGGTTACAGTGAACCGGGGGCCGGTTCAGACCTAGCTGGATTGCGCGCCCGCGCCGAAGACAATGGTGACCAATACCTTATTAATGGTCAGAAGACTTGGACCTCCGGTGCACAAAATGCCGACTGGATGTTTGCCTTGGTCCGTACCGACCCTAAAGCGCCCAAGCATTCAGGCATTAGTTTTATATTGTTGCCCATGGATCAGCCAGGCGTCACGATAAAGCCGATTCGGCTTATATCCGGCAGCTCACCCTTTTGTGAAACGTTTCTTGACAATGCGGTTGCGCAAAAAAGCGATCTCGTGGGTCAGCTCAATGAAGGTTGGACCATAGGCAAACGGCTGTTGCAGCATGAGCGATCTGGGCAAGGAGGCCTCGGCGCTGGCGGCGGTGTGCGCTTGCCGGTGGGTGTCACCGTCAACCTTGACGTGGAAGACGTTGGTAGAGAATACCTTGGCCTTGAGGCGGGTCGTATTGCCGAACCGGAACTCCGCAATGAAGTCATTACCTGGCGCATGAATGATGCCGCGCTCAAGTTATCCCAACAACGTGCCAACGAAGAAAGTCAGAGCGGCAAAACACCCGGTGAGCTGACCTCGGTCTTTAAACTCTATGGTGCATCTCAGGCACGAGAGCGACAGGAACTCATTGTGCGCTTGATGGGCTCACAGGGTCTGGGCTGGGAAGGAGCTGCCTTCAGCGATACCGAACTGGGTGCCACACGATCCTGGTTAGCAAGTCGTGCCGTAACCATCTATGGCGGCACCAATGAGGTTCAGGCCAACATTATCGCTAAACGCGTATTGGGATTACCCGATTAGTGCTCTGATGATTCTGTTTGGGCGGGGTTAGACTTAAGAAATCGCCAAACACCTAGCACCGCGACTGCGAACAATATGTGAACCGCCATCACAGGCGGCCAGCCGAATAGATAAATTACGTCATTCGCCAGGCTAGCTTTAAAAGGCCCACCACCAAAAGCTAAGCCTCGAGTACCAAAAAAAGTATTCGCCATAGCCGGCAAGGTGAATAACCACGCGGTCACTAATGCTGACCAAAACAGCACTGAGAATAATCGTTTTTGAAGCAGCATAAACTGCCCGCCAAAGGCTAACGCCATGAGCAGTAAGCCTTGAGTGATCGCTTCCATATGCCCCATTCGAAATGCCCGCGAATCACCCGGCACCTGAATATCAATCTGGACCGGCAAGGGCCAAAGTACAATTTCGTTCAACAGGTGAAAAAACCAGGCCCAACCAAATAGAATGCCGACCACAAAGAGCCCCAGGCCGTTAAGAAAAAGTAGTCCTTGAAGCCGAGAAGTCATCGTGTGCTCGAGTGAAGTTGCCATAGGTTTCTCTTTTCAGGTATTCAGAACAGGATGGTCTTCTTGCAACCGTGACGTGTCTAGCAACGCAAGGCTCGCCGGGTCACGCTCGAACTGCGCCGCCCAACGCCGTCCCCAGATAGGATCCTCGACCTGAGATGGATGGTAGTTAGGGTGCCATATTCGAAACCAACGCGGTAAAGTTCGACCAATGAGCTTTACCAGTAACTTAGCCAGTCGCCAGCGCATCGATAGATTACTCCAGAGCCTATCCTCTTTGAGTAACGCTCTGTAGCCCTGACCGGTACGCCAAAAAATATGCCCGGTCGCATAAAGCAGCCCGAGCATGCGCCAGCCATAGTTACCATGCAAATGGTCGAAGACATCGTAAGCGACATTCTTGTGCTCAATTTCCTCAACGAAGTGCCACAGTACTAACGAGGTTACTGACGGGGCCGCATCTTTAAACAATTCGTTTCGATCTTCGATCAACATTTCACCTAATGCCAGCGCCATTGACTCAAAACCTTCGGCGTAAGCAAGATTAAACTTAAGCGAACGTTTGCTTTCTAACTGCGAATAATCTTTGTTGAGGCGTGATTCAAGTTCGGCAACACAGGTATAACCTTTTGCGCTGAGAGTATCGTTAAAGCGCCGATGCTGTTTGTAATGCGTCGCCTCTTGTTTGATATAGAGGTCTAACTCAGCTTGCAAAGTTTCGTCTTTGATTAACGGCCTCGCGGCTCGCATGGTTCGAATCAAATAGGGTTCAAGATACGGCATAGCCAAAGAAGCCGAGTTAACAATGTGGGACATCTCTGGACTTGCAGAATTCCAATGGCCATTTTCCCGCCCAAAATCAAAAGGCACCTGGCGCACAACCATTCGTTCGTCTGGTCTTTCTCCAACCTCAATGTCAGCCATGGGCTTGTACATCCGTCCGAATATATTTAGAGTATTTACTCTATTTCTTGCGGAATCAAGAACAACTTGAGTAATCGAACACGCATCCTAGAAACCAGCCGCGAGCAAATGAATCTCTATGGCGCCCATAGTGTCAGTACCAACCACATCTGCACTTTACTGGACATCAGCCCTGGCAACCTCTACTACCACTTCAAAAATAAGGAGCAGATCGTGTCTGCGCTGTTTTCTGATCTGGAGGTGGATTTCCGAAAAACTTTCCTGCAAGAGCATCCAACAGCAATTACTCCGGCAGTATTTTCGGCTTACTATATTCGCACGCTCGATGTCGCATGGCGGCACCGTTTTTTCTTCAGCAACCTGTTGTACCTTATTCGCAAAGACCCGATTTTGGCGAGCGACTATCGAAAGTTACAAAGCTGGGCGCTGGATCGATTAGCAGCCATTGCACGGCAAGTCGCAGATGAAGGTCATCTCCAGGCACGAAACCCGCGCCGAGTCTCTCGATCGATTGCGACAAATACTTGGCTCATCTGGAGTAACTGGATCGGTCATCTCGAAATCTCTCGTGGTTCGGCTGATATTGAAAGACGGGATATGATCGAAGGCGTCGAACAAATATTTGATGTCATGTCTGGATATCTCTCGACTGAGTTTGAAGCTTCAGCAAGAAAACAACTCAAAAAAGAACTCAAGAAGTCGAGCCCGGCTTAGCTGCTAACAGTCGGCTCTAATGGTTAACCAGCGAACCGCCAGCCGCGTGTAAAAAAATGGTTAATTCCGCAATTCAAGCCTCGCCCAAACAGAGGCGGTTTGTTAAATTTGAGTCTTCCCGAATCTGGTATTGCCAATGACTTATCAAACTCTGAACCTGGACAACCAAGAAGGTGTTCTGATCCTCAAACTCAATCGACCGGACGCAATGAATTCGTTTACGATCGAGATGGCGAACGAACTGATCGACGTCTACAACTATGCCAGCAATGATGATTCAGTTAAGGCCATCATTCTCACCGGCGAGGGCAGAGCATTTTGTGCGGGCATGGACCTGTCCTCAGAGGGGAACGTTTTCGGTCTCAACGAAAGTCTCAAGCCGACACTCCAGGAATTGAACGACCGCCTGGAAGATCCAGAGATGATTGAAGGCGTCCGGGATACTGGTGGCCGAGTGACATTGGCCATGTTCGAGTGCAACAAGCCCATCATCGCCGCCATCAATGGTGCGGCTGTGGGTATTGGCGCCACTATGACCTTGGCTGCGGATATCCGGCTGGCTTCAAGCAAAGCTAAAATCGGCTTTGTGTTTGGCAAAATTGGTATTACCCCTGAGGCCTGCTCGACCTGGTTCCTACCTCGCATCGTCGGTATGTCTCAGGCTTTAGAATGGGTTTTTAGCGCAGAGATATTGTCCGCTGAAGAAGCAAAAGCAGGCGGACTGGTGAGTAAAATCTGCGATCCAGACAACCTGCTGGAGGATGCAATTGCAATGGCACGAAAGTTCACGACAAATCGTTCGCCGGTGGCAACCGCAATGGCTCGCCAGATGATGTACCGTAATTCGGCAATGCCACACCCGGTTGATGCACACAAAATTGATTCACTCGCCATCTATTACTGCAGCTTGAGCGATGGCAAAGAGGGTGTGCGGTCATTTTTAGAGAAACGCGACCCTGAGTTTTCCGGCAGTACCAATGACATGCCAGACTTCTATCCCTGGTGGGGCGCCAAGTAACACCAAGGATTGTCGACAGTGGTTCAACCCAGTTAGACTGAACGCTGCGGCATTATTTATAAACGGCAACACCAGTAATCGAGCGACAATCGAGGCAAGCAAAATGTTCAGTCATATTATGATCGGGGCTAATGACATCAACGAGTCCAAAAAATTTTACGACGCTGTGCTCGGCGCACTGGGGCATGCACCAGGTGTTATAGACCCTAAAGGCAGATGTTTTTATCGAACAGAGGCCGGCACCTTTTCTCTCAGCGTTCCGATCAATGGTCAGCCAGCAGGACATGGTAACGGCAGCACTATTGGCTTCGCGGCAGAAGACGCGTCAACAGCGGACGCTTGGTACGCCGCGGGAATCGCCACCGGCGGCACCACATGTGAAGACCCACCGGGCGTAAGAGAAAGCGCTAATGGCAAACTATACCTCGCCTACTTAAGAGATCCTGCAGACAATAAAATCTGCGCCCTCTGCAGGGTATAAGTCAGCGATGAATAGACACCTGCGCATATGCAGCGCTAATTAACAATCATTGACCACAGAACACGCGAGACGAATTCACATTCATTGACCTAGATCATATGACCAACCCCGTCACTGCGTAGAATGAAAGCAAGCCATTTATAAGGAAGACTTTGTGACGACCGAGCATTTTGATGTTCTTATCATTGGCGCAGGCATCTCTGGTGTCGGTGCGGGCTATCATCTACAGACCCAGTGCCCTGACAAAACTTTCGCAGTTCTTGAGGGGATGGATTCTTTTGGTGGCACCTGGTGGACGCATCGTTACCCCGGCATCCGTTCAGATAGCGATCTATATACATTTGGCTACCGGTTTAAACCCTGGGTTGGTGCACCGATTGCCAGCGCAGCTGAAATACTTAAGTACATGGGAGAAGTCATCGAGGACAATCATCTTGATGAACATATCCGTTATCAGCACTGGATTGAGAATGCGAGCTGGTCAACCGAAAACCAGCAATGGACTATTACTGGGACACGCAAAGATACTGACGAGCCGATTCGCTTTACCGCTAACTTTCTTTGGATGTGTCAGGGCTATTACAAACACGAACAAGGTCACACACCAGACTGGCCAGGAATGGATCAATATAAAGGCCAGATCATACACCCCCAAACCTGGCCCGAAGACCTAGATTACGAAGACAAAAACGTTGTTGTTATAGGCTCCGGCGCCACGGCCGCAACGCTTGTCCCGGCCATCGCGGCGGACTGCAAACACGTCACGGTGCTTCAGCGCTCACCAACTTATTTTATTCCGGGTCGAAACGAGAACGATACCGCCACCCATTTACGCAGTCTTGATATCCCCGAAGAATGGATCCATGAAATCGTTCGGCGAGAAATTCTGTTCGCACAAGACGAGTTCACCAAACGTGCCGAAGCGGAGCCAGAAATTGTGCGTCAGGAGTTGCTTGGTGCCGTTAGGGCTCTTCTACCAGAAAACTATGATGTCGAGCAGCACTTCAGCCCACGCTACCGCCCTTGGCAACAACGCATCGCCTTCGTCCCCGATGGTGACATTTTCAAAGGGATCGCTTCTGGCAAAGCATCAATGGTCACGGATCAAATTGACACGTTCACAGAGCACGGCATAAAGACACAATCCGGCACGCAGATAGAGGCTGATATCGTGGTCACGGCGACAGGGTTCGATCTTTGCGTGCTGGGCGACATTGTGTTTAGCGTCGACGACAAGGTAATAGATTTTGCTGACACTGTGACTTATCGAGGCATGATGTTCACTGACGTGCCCAATATGGTTTGGATATTCGGCTACTTTCGTGCGAGCTGGACATTGCGGGTTGATCTTGTCGCGGACTTTGTCTGTCGGTTACTCAACCATATGGATAGGCATGGCCAGACTTCTGTCGTGCCTGCTATCCCAGCGGCAGACCAAGGCATGACCAGACTCAGTTGGATTGATTCTGACAATTTCAATCCGAATTACCTTCAGAGATCTATGCACAAAATGCCTAAACGCGGCGATCGACAAATTTGGCAACACACCCAAGACTATTGGCGAGAGAAGGAAGAGATCCCAAAAATCGACTTGGAAGGACAAGAGTTCCAATACCACAGGGACAATCAGGCTGACGAAGGCGCCGGCCAAAAATAGGCTAATTCTCTCAGCCAAACAGCGACAAGCTCAGCAATCCTCATAGGGTTTTTCAACGTCGCAATGGTTCACTTCGCCAGAAATAATTAGGGCGCAAAACAAGCAGGTAAATTTACACCCTCGCTAAGGGAATCGTTGTGCTGTCGCGGAGACTCTTCAACTACAATTATCGCTCAAACTTAATAAATGGATGACCCTATGAGTTGTTTGCGATTGTTATCAGTTTCTATTGGTCTGGTTGTTAGCAGCGCCGCATTCGCCGGGGCGTGCACGGGTTTCGGGCCACAGACGCCTCGGGATATCGACAATCTTGCCGGTAACAACCAGCGAGTTTTCTCTATCGCACCAGAACCCGAAAACATGAACCTTTGCAACATCCACTTCCATACCGGTGCTGAGCACAAGGCAGCAGACTTTTCGCTTCAAGTAAGCGAAAGCAAAGGTGGTGGTTTCGCTTGCGGTATGAGCCAGTCTCTGTCCAAGGCCGAACTAAAAGCGCCCAAAAATAATGCCTGCAAAGGCATTGAACCGGGCGACACTGTGGAAGTTCACTGGGTCTTCAGCAGCGCAGACGTCTCTCCTGGTAAAGGACTAGGCGCATGTTTAAATAGCGGCACTGGGAATCCAAATCTCAGAGTTGAGACGCAGGTGTTTACTATGGTCAATGATCCTTCAGCGCTAAACTTTGACGACTTGGACTACGATGACAATATAGTAAATGGTTATCACCAGCCAGAATTCATACCCAATACGACCGGTTCACCGGTTGAATTTTTAGGTTCGACCACCGGCCCTTCACATACAGATGAAGTCTGTTCTCCGTTGCAAGTCACTTGGAGCGTTCGACCTCAATGCGCCAAGCTCGATATCAACAGTTTGAGCCAGTGGTGTGAAACAAACGAGTTCGAAGAAAACAAAGCTCATGGTGTGCGTAAACTGGTTACCAATCCCGATCTGTTATCGCCAATCTAGTCACCCGTCAGTAATGCTGCAGCCGACAATGTGCTCTGGGGCCTAGCTGCCCCAGAGTTGTTCTAGCCGGCTGTCACGCCTGCAACTCGTCCGGTAATATTTATAACGAATCGGGTTCTTTTGGTAATAGTCCTGGTGATGGTCTTCAGCGGCGTAGAATCCTGGCGCAGTAAGCGGGCGAATCTGGGTTTTGACCAGCTGTTGGAACCTCATTTGGACCGATTCAAGGCTGGCTTGCGCTAGTTTCTGCTCGCGATCTGACGTCGTAAATACAGCAGTCGTATAACTTTCACCCCGGTCACAGAACTGGCCACCGCCATCGAGCGGGTCGACATTCACCCAAAACACATCGAGCAGTGCTTCGTAGCTAACCTTAGCTGGATCATAGGTTACTCTGATAACTTCAAGATGCCCTGACCGCCCGCCTGTTACATCGCGATAGGTGGGGGCAATAAGATGACCGCCGGCATAACCGGAAACGGTCGAAACAACACCATCGAGCTTGTCGAAGGGTGGCTCCATACACCAGAAACAACCACCGGCGAAAACAGCGGTACGGTTCTGCACTGAAGTGCCATCTTCACCCGCATTACCACTCGGTCCTTGACTAGTAGTTTCCGCTGTACCGGCAAATGCCAGAAGGCAGACGAACAAAATCGCGAACACATTCTTAATCATCACATCATTCCTATAACCTGTCTCACTATGACCTTAGCGTCATCGATTTGTTACAGACGCTGCTTCATTCACGACAACTTGAATACCGAAATCTCACCCTCAGCGTCCTCCACCGAAGGAAAGCTTTCGATGATGTCCGGATAGTCAGGTCGGTACTTATCAACATATTTCAGCATAATGGGTTGCCATCCGGTCACCACCTGACTGGCATTCAGGCCAAAAGTCTTACCTTCGATACGGAGTGAAACCGGACCACCAGTTCCTAACAATTTCACCCAGCCGCTGGTGCTGTTGCCGACAATATAGAGATCGCTTTCGTATTGAACCACCCAGATCGTCACAACACGGGGTATGGTGCCAGGCACTTTTAGTTTGATTTCGTGCAGCTGGCTAGTGTCTCCCCAGTTATCAGGGACTGGCGTTTCTTCGCCGCCTATCAACAAGCCCGGCAACGGACCTATCGGTGCAAGAAACGCCAGCACAACAACGAGTACAACGACAATAGACAACACGATTTTTAGAATTTTCATCGAGGATTCTCTCCAGAGTAAACCATCAGGGATAGCACGCTGATTGAACACTATCATGGCCGTCGCCGTGCACCCGCATTAACGCCGCTTTAACTGGTCTAGCCAAGCTTGAATAGGTTGTTCGGCAGTCCTCAGGGCCAGCAAATAGCAGCCATAAGGGACGACAACCCAAACCAACATACTAGGCCCACCGCTACCCCAATGCAGAAACCATAGACAAGCGGTAATGAAGTTTTGAAGTTGATTGACCAATAGCCCGACAACAAAGCCGATCAAACCGTCCTCAAACAACATATCAAGACCAGGGAAGTGAACCAAGAAATTCCAAATGTCTGCGATCTCCAACAGCACTAAGGTCACCACCGAGGTGAGCCCATAAAAGCCACCGCCGAACTTCATCCACCTCTTGTGCAACATGTCACCAGAGTCTTCGCCCTGCTTCTTGATCGTTTTTAGATTCGACTTAATGGTCTTATAGTCTGTACCAACCTTCAAATCACCACGCTCATAGAGCCTGCGAAACAAATACCAGGTCGCGAAAAAGACCGGCATGCCCAGCACAAAGAATGATTCCAGAACGTCAACAATCATGGCAAATGCTCTAAATGAGATTAAACACCGAACTGATGCACAATATACCGATACCAGAACATGGCGTGGGCAGGGCATGACGCCCTGCCTATCTAGCCCGACCTTAAAAAGAGGCCAACCTTAGCCTCGACCTGAACCAAGGTGCATCTCTACAACAGATCACCACCACAAACCGATGCCGTTGTACCATGCTCTTCAAATGCCTTAATGACATTCGCGCCAGTACGCCATCGATGCACTTCATCTGGACCATCGACTAATCTCTGGCTGCGAATACTGGTATACCATCGCGCGAGCGGGGTATCGAGACTGTAGCCAAGAGCGCCATGCAACTGAATGGCAGTATCCACGACTTGATGCACCATGTTCGCCAGGAACACCTTCGCAATACCATTTTCGTTTCTGAGATCGAGCCCATTCTCTGCCTTGTAGGCAATATGCAGCAACATCAATCGCGCTTTATAAATTTCAGCGGCACAGTCCGCCAACATCCAACGAACACCCTGCCGGTCAGCCAGCCGCTTGCCAAAAGTAGTCCGTTGGACCACATGTCCAGCAGCTAAATCCAAAGCGCGCTGGGCCATCGCGACATTGTGCATACCGTGCCGCAGGCGACCGTAGGCAAGGCGGTGTTGCCCCATATTAAAGCCCTGCCCTTGTCCACCGAGGAGGTTCTCTCGAGGCACAATGAGATTGTCAATTTTGATTTCTGAGTGGGAACCACCCAGTTTCAAACCAAGCTCCGTATGTGGCTGCATGGTCTCGATGTTGCGAACAATTTCATAGCCGGGATTCGGGAGTTCGACAATAAAGGTGCTGTATTGTTCGTGGCGTGCAGCATCTGGATCGGTCTTTGCCATGACGACGGCGATATCGGCAACACTGGCTGAAGAACTGAACCATTTCTCGCCATTTAGAATCCAGTTGTCACCATCCAGTACAGCAGTCGTCTGCATACCCGTCGCATCAGAACCCGCTGCTTTTTCTGTCATTGAATAGCAAATTCGTTTTTGGCCATCTAACAAAGGCGCTAGAAATTTTTCTTTCTGATAGTCAGTGCCATGCTCGAGCAAGGTCAACATAGTGGCATCATCAGGCCCCTGGGTGTTCATCGAAAGCGCACCCAGGAAACTCTCGCCTAGCTCCATCTGGACCAATGCGTTTGCTAGCGGCCGCAGCCCCATGCCGCCATATTCTTTAGGCACAAACGGGCACCAATAGCCTTTAGCCCTAGCTTTACCGCGGAGCTCTAGCAGCACGGACTCAAAGTTGTCTGCAGTACAGTCTTGCTCGGCGGGAATACACTCCTCCTGCACAAACTTGCGAATCTCCGCGCGTATCTTTTTGGTTTCTTCAGGGACTTCGAAATCAATCATTGGTAGCTTCCTCAGCTGGTAAATTCGTCAGTTGACTATATCAGCAGTCACGGCCGTGTGCTGCTGTGATGACACTGGAAATTCAGCGCCGCTCGCCGCTCCTAGTCACCTAACTAGACGAGTGCCTTATGGCGCGCACGAAAACTGGCCTACCGATCAGCCCAAGCTCATCATTAAGAAGCCAGTAAATGCTGCATTGCTGGGCGAAAGGCTCGGGTGAACTCTCTGTTTCATCTCTAGGATTTGCGCGCGAAATTCCGCATAAAATGCCCAGTAGGGCCTGGGTGTATAGATCAGATTATCAAG
This sequence comes from Candidatus Azotimanducaceae bacterium, assembly GCA_051278195.1. Lineage (GTDB taxonomy): Bacteria > Pseudomonadota > Gammaproteobacteria > Pseudomonadales > Azotimanducaceae > JAHRVQ01. Next base: position 262,509 of record JBNMQM010000001.1, on the reverse strand, counting down.
TTCAAGATGTTCAATTACACGCTTGGCAGTTGTCGGCTTCACGAACACTTCATCATTAGGCCGGTAGTACAGCGGACAGATCGTCATCAGACTCCACTTGGCAAGCTTACCAGCTACCAGTATCTCCAAAATCTGGTTAAAGCCCTGCTCTTGATCGCCATGTAAAAACTGCTGAAAGCCTGCCGCCAACATCTGGCGCGTCTCGGTATTGAGACTGTTAACGTAGTCTCGAAACTTCGGTTTCTCGAACATTGACACCATTGATGAACGGCCGACAATCTTGATCAGACTGTCTAACACTGGCCCAACATTAGAGAACGAATTTTCATCGAGAAGTTCCTGGCTGAGCTCAGTCATTCGGCCGACGTTGTGTCTTTTACCAATAGCGATCATTTCTGGATCATTAAAACCGCCAGGATAATGTTGCAAAAAACTCGCCTCGGCCCGCTTAAGTTTGTCCAGGTTCATAATTCAATTGTCTTCATTAAAAGGTTGACGCTATAGAGATTTAAGAAAACCGAGTACATCCCATTCTTCCATCACATACTGGGTACGATTAAAAGTGACCTCTTTCCAATCCAAACCAAGGGCACCGCACTCCTTCTCAAAGATTGCCGGATCCGAATCCGCCGCGGCTATGCACATGATCATTTGGCTGACGATCAAACCCATACGGTAATCAACTTCTAGATCATTTCGGGAATAACCTTCAACACCTTGGCTCGCCAGACCACTCAAATATTCACCGAGCAATGCTTGCTCTTCAGAGCGCCTCAGATCCGCAGGCATGCACATACCCAGCATCCTGGCAAAGTCCCACGCACCCTGAGCAACAAATGGGAACTGCCAATCGATAACGGCAAACTCACCGCCCTGTTGCGTCGGGAAAAACATCTGCTTGGCATGGTAGTCGCCATGAACAAACGTAAAGGGGCGCGACGCAAAAAATTTCTGCACCGGGTCCTGATTGCAGGAAAAATAAGACATCACCTCTTTCGTTAGGTCTGGCGTGTCATAGAGTTTATCTAATGCGCCAGCCGCAGCATTCGCTGCACCGGCTGCCGCTTCAAAAAAAGGTAGATTGTCAAATTGGACTATCCAGTCCTTTTGTCGGAGCCTAGGATCATTCCACCACTTGGCATGAAAACCCGGCAGATTTGCCAAGGCCATGCGCACCTGGTCAGGCGATATCGCCCAAGAAGGACTTATAGACGGTGCGAGGTCAGCCATCAGGATAACCATCTCTTGCTTCACAGGGTCGTGATCAGAATACAGACACTTTGGCACCGGGATTCCACTATCTGGAAATTCTCTGTAGAAAGAAGTCTCGCGCCGATACTGATCATAGTTGGCGATGAGATGCTCAAGGATTAAGGGGCTTCGAGATGTAATCTTTGCCACCATTCGGTCAGGCAGATTGGCATCAGGCACTTCATAACCAACCTCTAACAGCACAATCTCGGCGGTTTGCCCGGGGATGTCAGAGTCTCGCGCTTGGCAACTGACGACGCTGTTAGTGCCTAAGTGAGGCGCTAGTGCCCCATTCAACCAGTCAGTTGTAAAGTCTTCCGCAAATGCTGGGATAGATACCATGCCGCGATCCTCTTTAGGTTCCTGTTAGGTTGCCGCAAAAAAGGGCGAAAAACAATCTGCAGAATAAGCGTCATATACCTGGCGCGGCCAGCGAGGAACACGACCTAACGAGTTAGTCTAGCTACTCCAACTTAAGAAAAGGATCACCATTGATCAGTGTCTTGAAAGTATCGCGTTGCATATGATGATTAACATAGCGGGCGATATTGGGGTGGCTATTCACGGGCAAAGTCTCACCAGCATACATCATCTGCACAAACTGACTGGTCACGGCGATGTCAGCAATGCTGAAGCGATCTCCCAACAGATAAGTCTTGTCTCCGATCTCGCCCTCTAAATAGTCAAAAATGGGAGGCTGCACATCGGAAAGTATCTTTTGTATCAATACTTCGTCTGGCTCGCGCTTCATCATCTTTACTGCGACGCGATTGAAGAACAATGATGCCGTGGCCTTAGGTAACTCGCCATCAGCCCAATCTTCAAGCCAGAGCGCGCGTCCATAGACACCGGCGTCAAGGGGATAAATAGGGGGTTCTGGATATTTCCTCTCTAGATAGCCGCAAATCGCAGAAGAATCTGGAACGGCAAGGTCCCCATCGGTTAGCGCAGGAATCTTACCCAGTGGCGAAATCTTTAGATGAGACGCTGGCGCCGGAAACGGGCTCACCGGATTGACCTCATGAGCAATGCCCTTTTCCATCAAACAGACCAGCACTTTCCGCACAAATGGAGAGATGGGGGAACCATGGACTGTAATCATCTAAGAACCTCTCGCCGCTTGCGGAATATTCTCCAAAAGCGCCACCCAATCCTGCTTCGTCTCACAATAAACCTGAAACTGCGGGGCGAATGAAGCGGTATCATCCAATGTCCCCGTCTTCAGGAATAAAAGATCCGGCTGGGATGAAACCGCTGAATAAATTGGTGAACCACAGTTACCGCAGAAATAGCGCTCAACAGCATTACCGGAATCTGTTTCGTCATCCCGGTACAACTTGGGCGAGCCGGTGAGCTTTAGTGCAGCCTTTGGTACACCGCTGATGGTCGAAAATGCTGAGCCCGCTTGGCGCTGACAATTCTTGCAATGGCAAACACCTGACATCAGTGGCTCACCTTCGAACTCATATTGAATTTGGCCGCAAAGGCACTGTCCTTTATGCATCTTTTTCCCCTCTAATATCGAGCCTCTATACTACGGTGATTGGCAGAACATCACCATGTGCGCCGTATCGCAGCGCATTCTCCTCGCGTGCTCTAAACATACTGGTAGCAACTTGTTTTGCACGCCAGCCATTCGGCTGATTAGAGGTCAATTTCCTAACTGCAACATAGCCGTCGGCGCCCTTAACAAACTCAGCGGCGAGGTCTTCATAGGCAACTAAGACATTAGTGAGCTGCACGTGTCCGCGAGCCGACAACGGCTAAGCAGTCTGACACGTCAAGCCGATATAGCACTTTGCCTTAATCCAAAATCTGTCGACCTGCTGATGGCGCGAAATCTCCCGTTCAGTTCGCGCCGAATTCTCAGAATCAATACCATCAGGCAGATACCATTCTTGAGTTTGCTGCGGCGGCTTTAGGGTTGACCACCGACTAATCATACCGGCATTACGTGATGGCAGAAGGTAGCTTACCAACGGCACTAACAGCGAATCACGACAATCTGATTGGCTAAACCACTGCCCAGTCATTGTTCGCCGCTGTTGAAAGAATGGATGCATTTGTGACTCAAGATTGTGGCGTGTTGCATATTGCGTCGGCGACAAACACACCGATTATTTCTCTGTTTGGTCGCACTTTCCCCGAACAAACCGGCCCTTATCCAAGCCACCCCAATAGAGTCATCCTGCAGTCAGACATCATGTGCAACATAGAACCTGAACGAGTGATCCACCATATATGCACACTGTTTCCTACCCGCCGTGACACGCAGTTATTACCCAAGCAATTTACCTGGGGCAATAGCGCAGTAAGCTGTAAGTTGGCAGCACGGCAGCACGGCAGCACTCTAGCCCGCACTCTATTCAGTACGGCAAGAGGAGAATACGATGAGAATCTGTCGAGCATATCGAGACCGCGCTTAGGCTCATCGACCATATTTTCGCCAGCGACCTGAAACCGATATCTAATTCTCCGAGTCCGGATCGCCGCAATTTCGTGGATTCACATCACGGTGGTTAAAATTAGCCAAAAGAACGCTTGAGCAAAACGAATTTCAGACCTAAAATCCGCGACCGCAGCAAACCACAGGCTGCGAGTCCTAAGAGTATTCGACGCACGATATGACACAGGTCCTTTATTCCATTTCTACACTGTTAATCTCAGTGTTTATCATACTTGTTGGCCACGGTTTACAGCTCACAATAGCACCCCTTTACGCCTCGCAATTAGGTTGGTCGAACAGCACCATTAGCTATCTCGGATCCGCTTACTACCTTGGCTTTGCACTTGGCTGTCTAACCATTCCAAAGCTTGTCGCCAAAGTCGGGCATATCCGCGTCTTCTCGGTGATGGCCGGCGCTGCAACTGGCGCGCTTCTGACCTTGTCACTCGTTGACAACGTCAGTATCTGGATAAGCGCAAGGCTGATCACGGGTTGGACGCTTGCCGGGCTTTATATGGTAATCGAAAGCTGGCTCAACGAGCGAGCCACGCCGGAAAATCGAGGCCTCGTGCTGAGCATTTATTCAGCGCTCACTCTTGGTGCTATCTGCATCGGGCAGATAATGATTGGCTTCCCCTTCAATTATCTCCAGCTCATTGCATTGGCCGCGATATTGCTCGCCGTCGGTGCCATACCCGTTGGCCTCACCCAAAGCCCAGCACCAAAACCCATCCCTTCCATTAGCTTCAACTTCAAGGGCGTTTACAAGGCCTCCCATGTCGCGGTGGTAGGTGTTTTCCTGGTGGGCCTCGTAACCTCTGGGATCTGGGCATTGGGTCCGATCATTGCTCAATCACAAGGTCTTGATCAGCACCAAATCGGCTACTTTATGGCGATCACAGTCATCGGCGGGGCTATCTGCCAATTACCACTCGGCCGCATGTCCGATCGCAGAGACCGACGCCAGGTAATTGTCGTTGCCGCTTTCGCCGGCGCAATTGTTGCTCAGCTGGCCATCTTATATTCAGGGATCAACGCCATCGTACTCTTCACGCTAATGTTCATCTTTGGCGGAATGACCCTACCGCTTTACTCGATCTTGTTAGCCCACGCCAACGACAATACCGAATTACCACTGATGCAGGTCGGCAGCGTGATACTGCTCTGCCATAGCGTTGGGGCCGTTATTGGGCCCCTGCTGCTGTCGCTATTTATCGGCTATTCGCCATTGGCGATGTTCTATTTTGCAGAAACAGTGCTGTTGATTTTGGCCGGCTGGACATGGTGGCGAATTCATAGTCATCGTGCAGACGCAAAACACTTTGAACCTTTCGTCGATTTACCAAGAACCACGCAGGGCGCTATCGAAGCCTATGACGAATTGGAACACCCCAACACATGACTTTCGAATAGCGTCCGGATCGCGTAGATTACGCGTAATATGCTGACCGAAAAATACGAATTGAAATGACAGATCCGACACCAAGCCAGACGACACCAAGCCAGACGACACCAAGAAAGACAAAACCTATTCCTCAGGAAGCCTTTGATTGGTACGACGAGTACGCGCATGGCGTTATCGACCGCAGAGAATTCCTGCGCCGCCTAGCGACTATCACGGCGGTTGGCGCCTCGGTCGGCGTGCTCACGAGCGCACTGACCCCTAATTACGCTTTGGCTGACCAAATATCCTTCAATGACCCCGATATTCTGGCGACCTATACCACCTTCGATTCACCGCAAGGCCACGGTGAAGGGCGCGGCTATCTGGTCAAACCAAAAAATCTGCAAAGCGCGGCACCGGCAATACTAGTCGTGCATGAGAACCGCGGATTGAATCCATATATCAAAGACGTCGCGCGACGAGTCGCCAAAGCCGGGTTTATCGCTTTTGCACCGGACGCGCTGTACCCACTCGGTGGGTATCCCGGCAACGATGACGATGGCCGCTCTATGCAGAGCGGCATGGACCGCAGCAAGATTGAACAGGATTTTGTTGCGGCCACAGATTATTTGAGAGCTATGCACGCCACCACTAACATTGGCGCGGTCGGCTTTTGCTTTGGCGGATACGTGGTTAATATGCTTGCCGCTGCGCGATCAGATTTGATTGACGCTGGCGTGCCGTTCTACGGCACACCAGCAGCAAAAGAACTCTGGCCGAATATCAAAAGCCCCTTAATGGTTCAGTTGGCTGAGAATGACAAGCGAGTCAACTCTACCTGGCCGGATTACGAGAAGGTACTGAATGCTCAGAATCTAGACTATGCCATGCATATGTACAAAGACTGCCAGCATGGGTTCCACAACGATTCGACTGGCCGATACAACGAATTGCAAGCTGCCATCGCATGGGAGAGAACACTCGCCTTTTTCAGCGAGCACCTCACCTAACCCTAACCCTAACGGCTGCATGCTAGCCATTAGTCGGCCACATCAACACTCCCCGTGAGCGAAGCGCGCTGAGAAATTTCAATCCAGTTGCCATCGGGATCCATGATAAAGGATATCCGGGCGGTTGAGCCAAGCGTCATCGGCGCCTGAGCCTCTTGTCCGCCACGATCAATAAAGGCCTGATGCTCTTTGTCTACCTGCCATACTTGAACCGTAATATAGCGATACCCTAGACCACCACGAATGCCGCTACATCGTTGGACACTATTAGCCTCTTCCAAGAAAAAAAGCGTCGTGCCCCAGCGAAAGCAGCGGTCTGTGACCTCTTCGATTTGCAGGATGTTGCGATAAAATTCCTGGAACGACGCAATACTAGAAACCTTTAACACCAGGCCAATTTGATCAACCCCTTGCCAACCAGGAGGCACCAGCCGTACAGGATTATCATCAGGGTCAACCAGCATGACCGGTTCCGTTAGCCCCTCTTTCGCGATGATCAGTTCGCGATAACCCGACGAATCATCATGAGTCAGCGGGTCTCGCGTGTGATTCATTTTAAACACCGAACCGTTTAGAGCATGACGCAATTGGTGGGACCCACCTCCTACTTTCAACAATTCTTCAAAAGGTAGTCCGACCTGCTCCTGCCAGAAGCTGAGTTGTTGCTCTCTTTGATTGGTGTAGATGCCAATATCAATCGCATTTTTTGCTAATTCCATATCACCTCCTTTGCTGTTTGCTGCGCTCGGCTATTCGTAGCGTTCGAAGCCAGGGTAAATGTGTGTTAAACATCACAACACTAAATGACCCAGCAACAACTTCATACCGGAGACTAAGCGTTTGACGATCCCGAGTCCCTCGAGGCTGGAGCAGCCTAGACAAGAGTATCCAAGACCGACCATCGTTCGAGAGCAGTGGTTGAATCTTAATGGCGAATGGCGATTTCAACCAGACCCAGCCGATATCGGATTAATGAATAGTTGGTACGATGAGCCGCGATTTGGCCACACCATTGTCGTCCCGTTCCCGATCGAATCAGAAGCCTCTGAAATCCACGACTTAAGACCGTCAACGATCAATTGGTACGCCAAAACATTCGAACTACCCGCTGAATGGCAAGCTGATTGCGTACACCTCAACATTGGGGCTTGCGATCACTGGACCAGAGTTTTTGTCAACGGATTGGAAATAGGCCAGCACCGAGGCGGCTACTCACCCATCAACCTCGACATTAGCCATGCCCTAGAAGCAGGTCTCAACCAGGTGGTCATTCGGGTTGAGGATTCACTTTCATGGACCCAACCCCGTGGCAAACAAGCAGGCACAACAAAATGGCCTATCGACTACGATACTGTCACTGGCATCTGGCAAACGGTTTGGCTAGAGCCTGTCGGCAAGCTGCACATCAATGCACTGCATAGCCAATTCAACCTGGAAAGATCTGAGTTAACTTGCTGGATTGAAACAAACCAGCAAAATCAAAAAGATGTGCTCGTCGAACTTATTCGCGACGGCCAAGTCCTCACCAGCACAACAGCAAACTTTAACGACCGAGCAGAAGCACGAACCAAAATGACCATAAAGAACCCCGAACTCTGGTCACCAGAATCACCGTTCCTCTACGATTTACGCTTTCGATTACTGAGTAAGGAAGCCCATCAAGAGGTCAATCAAGATGACGACTACATTGACGACATTCAGAGTTACGTCGGGTTGAGAGAAATCGGCACAGACAAAGAAAGCATCACAATCAACGGCAAGCCGATCTACCTTCGAGGCGTTTTAGATCAGGGCTACTTTGAAAAGGGTTGGTACACCGCCGTTAGCGATGAAATATTGAAAAAGGATGTCGAACTGACTCTGGCGCTTGGCTTTAACTGCGCCCGCAAACATCAAAAAATTGAGGACCCAAGATACCTTTACTGGGCAGATCAACTGGGCTTGCTAGTATGGGAAGAGATGCCATCGGGCCGAGTTTTCTCCAACGAGTTGGTGAGGACCCTCGGTCACGAATGGGCCGATATCATTAAGCGCGACCGCCAACACCCTTGCATCATTGCCTGGGTGCCCTTCAATGAAAGCTGGGGGCTCTGGAATCAAATTGATCGCCCAGAGCAGCGAGCATTTGTCGACGGGATCGTCGGTATCACTCGCGCGTTTGATCAAAGCCGCCTAGTCATCGGCAACGACGGCTGGGAGTATTCCAGCGGCGACCTCTGGACGCTCCATCTATACGAGGGTGAATCCTCGACACTTACAGAGCGGCTCGATCGCTTAATGGCAGATCCATCCGCCGCTATTAACGGTGACGACAGTGCAGTGGGGAAAAAGGTTGGCGCGCTGCCCAATGCCAATGTTGAAGATTTACCCATTATTCTCACCGAATGTGGAGGCGTTGGTTTTGTCCCCGGTCATTTAAAGGGTGATGAGTTTGCCTATGGCGAACTACCTCAAAACGCAAATGAATTGGCTGAACGATTTCGCGCAGTCGCCGATACAATTAGCGATGCTAAAAAGCTGAAAGGTTTCGTCTGGACGCAGTTAACAGATGTCCAACAAGAAATTAACGGTGTGCTCTATTTCGACCGCACACCTAAATTTCCGCTTGATGAGATACGCAACGTTATCACCAGCATTGGTGGTAACTAATGGCTTTCGCGAGGTACCGCCGCACCGCGCTTACCATGCAGAAACTCAAGGTCACAACCCTGGTCTGCCTGCGTAACCGAATTAACGTACATGCTCTGGTAGCCGCCTACCATAGGATTGACCGGCGCCACCCAGCTTAGCCGACGTTGTGCTAACACCTCATCAGAGACAAGAAGTTCAATTCGCCTGGCTTCTACGTCTAACAATATTTCATCGCCCTCTTCGACGAACGCCAGCGTACCGCCCGCTGCCGCCTCTGGCGCACAGTGAAGTACAACTGTGCCGTAGGCAGTACCACTCATTCGGGCATCGGAAATTCTTACCATATCGCGTACGCCAGCCTCGAGTAATTTCTTCGGCAACGCCATATTGCCGACCTCGGCCATACCGGGATAGCCCCGAGGGCCACAGTTTTTCAGCACCAAAATACTGTCCGCAGTCACGTCGAGTTCGGGATCATCTATCCTCGCCTTAAAATCTTCGATGGATTCGAATACCACCGCTTTACCTTGATGTTTTAGCAATTCTGGACTTGCGGCAGAAGGCTTTATTACCGCGCCTAGTGGCGCGAGGTTACCCTTCAATACCGATATGCCACCGTGAGGTTTAAACGGTGTTGCCACCGGAGTAATCACCTCATCCTGCCAGACTTTAGCATCAGCAATATTTTCACCCAAGGTTTTACCGGATACCGTCATGACACCCAGATCAAGTTTGTCGGGGATGCGACTCATCACGGCAGGCACACCACCCGCGTAGTAAAAATCTTCCATAAGGAAACGACCAGAGGGCATCACGTCGACCAGACAAGGAATATCCCGCCCCATCTCATCCCAGTCATCCAGGTTGAAGTCGACCTCTGATCTTTTGGCAAAGGCCAACAAATGCAACACACCATTAGTCGAACCGCCAATTGCACCGTTTACTACCACGGCATTTTTAAAGGATGCCCGGTTAAGAATTTTTGAAGGGACTAGATCCTGCTCGACCATGTCGACAATTCGCCGACCTGACTCCCAGGCCAATCGCTCTCGTCTAGCATCTGTCGCCGGAATGGCAGCATTCGTCGGCAGCGCCATTCCCAGCGACTCGACCATTGCGGCCATGGTCGACGCTGTACCCATCGTCATGCAGTGACCCGCAGAACGCGACATACCCTCTTCGGCAGCATCAAATTCCGCTTGCGAGATCGTGCCCGCTCGAAGTTCCTCAGACAGCCGCCAAACATCCGTACCTGAGCCAACCGTCTTACCCTGATAGCGTCCGTTCAGCATCGGCCCTCCGGAAATCACGATTGTCGGCAGATCACAGGAGATAGCGCCCATCAACAATGCCGGTGTCGTTTTATCACAACCTGTCATCAAGACGACACCGTCAATGGGGTTTCCCCGAATCGACTCTTCGACATCCATAGCAGCGAGGTTTCTGTATAACATGGCGGTGGGGCGCAGATTCGTTTCACCGAGGGACATCACTGGGAACTCGAGCGGAATGCCTCCAGCTTGCAACACACCGGCTTTTATTTTTTCGGCCAGACCTCGGAAATGCGCATTACAGGGCGTTAAGTCTGAAAAGGTGTTGCAGATGCCAATGATCGGTCGGCCATCGAAGCTATCGGTAGGCAGGCCATGGTTCTTCATCCAAGAGCGATGAATAAAAGCATCCTTATCTTTCCCACCGAACCAGGATTGAGAACGCAAAACTTTTTTCTTGCCAGCCATTACCATCTCCTTACAACAGGCTTCTCCAAAATAGCTTTCCTAAAAACAATCACCCGGCACCCGGACCCAACCTTCTATCAGTACTCGTGCGCTGCGACTCATGCTGACTTTAGTGACTTGCCAATTTCCCTCAACTAGCGCGGCTTCCGCACCCACCTTCAAAGTTCCAGAGGGATGGCCAAAAATCACACTACTACGATCACCGCCACCGGCTGCCAAGTTCACCAGGGTCCCAGAAATCGCGGCGGCAGTACCAATAGACACCGCTGCCGTGCCCATCATCGCATGGTGTAATTTACCCATCGAAAGCGCGCGCACTGATAAGTCCATATCTGCTGTCGTCACTGGCTTACCGCTAGAACAAACATAATCTTCAGCCGGTGCGACAAAGGCAACCTTAGGTGTGTGCTGACGAGTTGCGGCTTCTTCAATATTTTGAATTAGCCCCATCTTAACTGCGCCGTAAGCGCGAATTGTTTCGAACATCGCCAGCGCTTTGGGGTCGCCGTTGATATCATCCTGAAGCTCTGTGCCGTTATAACCGACATCGTCGGCGCTGACGAAAATGGTGGGGATGCCCGCATTGATCATGGTCGCCTTCAGCGTGCCTAAACCCGGCACTTCAAGATCATCGACCAGATTACCTGTGGGAAACATCGAACCACCTTCGTCATCGGCAGGATCCATAAAATCGACTTGAATTTCAGCTGCCGGAAAAGTCACACCATCTAACTCAAAGTCACCGGTTTCTTGAACCTCGCCATTCGCCATTTGCACCTGGCAAACAATTGTCTTTTTGATATTTGCCTGCCAAATTCGCACCTCAACAATACCGTTATCTAAAATTCGACTCTGATCAACCAGACCATTCGATATTGCAAAAGGACCCACTGCTGCTGATAAGTTGCCACAATTTCCACTCCAGTCGACAAACGGCTGATCGATGGAAACCTGCCCAAACAAGTAGTCGACATCGTGGCCAGGTTCATTGCTTTTAGACAGAATGACCGTTTTGCTGGTACTAGACGTCGCCCCCCCCATACCGTCAGTCTGCTTACCATAAGGATCAGGGCTACCAATCACCCGCAGCAACAGCTGATCTAACGCACCGCCCGGTGTTCGGGCATTTTCAGGCAAGTCTTCAAGCTTGAAGAACACGCCTTTGCTCGTACCACCGCGCATATAAGTGGCTGGAATGCGTATTTGAGGCACATGGCTCATGTCGACTCCTAACTGGCTTTGGCTTCAAGAAAGTCCTGAGCAAAACGCTGCAAGACACCACCGGCAGAAAATATTGAAACCTCTTCTTGAGTATCGAGACGGCAGGTCACCGGCACATCGATTGTTTCACCATTGGCGCGATGAATCACCAGCGTCAACGTGGCGCCAGCCACAGGCTCGCCGAGCACATCAAACGTTTCAGTCCCGTTGATCGCGTACTTTTTACGATCATCTCCCGACTTAAATTCGAGCGGTAAAACACCCATACCAACGAGGTTAGTACGATGAATCCGCTCAAAGCCTTCCGCGACAATAGCTTCCACACCCGCAAGCCGAACGCCCTTGGCTGCCCAGTCTCGAGATGAACCCTGACCGTAGTCGGCACCCGCCACAATAATCAGCGGTTGCTTACGCTCCATATAGGTTTCAATCGCTTCCCACATGCGGGTGATCTTGCCCTCTGGTTCTATTCGAGCCAGAGAACCTTGTTTAATCTCGCCATCTTCCGTCACCATTTCATTGAGCAGTTTTGGATTCGCAAAGGTCGCCCGCTGTGCTGTGAGATGGTCGCCGCGATGGGTCGCGTAGGAATTGAAATCTTCTTCTGGCAGCCCCATCTTGTGCAGATACTCTCCTGCCGCGCTGTCTAACATAATGGCATTAGAAGGAGATAGATGGTCGGTCGTGATGTTGTCCCCTAACACGGCCAGCGGACGCAAGCCTTTAAGTCCAAGTTCTCCAGCAAGCGCGCCTTCCCAATAGGGCGGACGACGAATGTAAGTACTTTTCGGCCGCCAATCGTAGAGTGGGCTAACTTGATCGGTAATGTCTTTGAGCGGCAGAAACATCGGATCATAGACGGCTTTGTATTGCTCAGGTTTTACGCAGGCTGCAACGACTTGATCGATCTCTTCATCGCTCGGCCAAATATCCTTTAAGGTGACGGGATTACCTTGCTGGTCTAGACCCAACACACCTTGTTCGATATCAAACCGGATCGTACCCGCGATGGCATACGCGACCACAAGCGGTGGCGAGGCCAAAAATGCCTGCTTGGCATAGGGATGAATTCGACCGTCGAAGTTTCGATTACCTGACAACACGGCAGTGGAGTAAAGGTCCCGCTCAATGATTTCCTTCTGAATCACGGGATCAAGCGAACCACTCATGCCGTTACAAGTCGTGCAGGCAAACCCGACAATACCGAAGCCGAGCTGTTCCAGTTCCGTTAAGAGGTTGGCCTCTTCCAAATAGAGTTGCACTGCTTTTGAGCCCGGCGCGAGAGAAGTTTTTACCCAGGGCTTACGGGTTAAACCAAGTGCATTCGCATTACGCGCAATGAGCGCTGCCGCAATAACATTGCGTGGGTTACTGGTGTTTGTGCAGCTCGTAATCGCCGCAATAATGACCGCGCCATCGGGCATCAGCCCTTCTTCATTATCCACCACACCTGAAATACCCGCTGCGGCTAGCGCGTTTGTTGCGACACGAGCGTGGGGGTTAGAGGGTCCAGCAATACTTCGGCCAACGCTAGAAAGGTCAAACGTCAGCACTCTTTCATAGTGCGCATGAGAGAGTTCATCGGCCCAAAGGCCCGTTTCTTTTGCGTATCGCTCTACCAGTTCAACCTGCTCAGAATCCCGGCCAGTGATGGTGAGGTATTCAATGGTTTGCTGATCGATGTAAAACATTGCCGCTGTGGCGCCAAATTCTGGCGTCATGTTGGAGATGGTCGCACGGTCACCCAGGGTGAGGGCAGAAGCCCCTGCACCAAAAAACTCAAGGTACGAGGAAACAACCTTCTGGTTACGCAGGAACTCAGTGATCTCGAGCACGATGTCTGTTGCCGTAATACCAGGCTGACGTTTGCCTGTGAGTTCAACACCAATGATTTCTGGCAGACGCATGTAAGACGCTCGACCTAGCATTACGCTCTCGGCTTCAAGACCACCAACGCCGACAGCGATCACACCCAACGCATCTACCATTGGCGTATGACTATCCGTGCCGACCAGCGTATCTGGAAAGGCAACGCCATCAAGGACTTGAACCACAGGCGACATCCGCTCCAAGTTAATCTGGTGCATGATGCCGTTACCTGGCGGGATCACATCGATATTTTCGAAGGCTGTTTTTGTCCAGTTAATAAAATGAAATCGGTCTTCGTTACGCCGATCTTCAATCGCTCTATTCTTCTCGAAAGCGGTAGGATCATCGCCGTTATGCTCAACCGCCAGAGAGTGATCGACAATCAATTGAGTGGGCACTACCGGATTGACCTGCGATGGGTCGCCGCCTTTCAGCGCAATCGCATCTCTGAGTCCAGCAAGATCGACGAGCGCCGTCTGGCCAAGAATGTCGTGGCATACGACACGAGCCGGATACCATGGGAAATCGAGCTCCTGCTTGTTCTCGATAATCTGCATAAGGCATGCGCTGAGCATTTCGGGATCACACCGACGGACCAGATTTTCTGCCAGAACACGAGACGTGTAAGGAAGTTTTTCGTATGCGCCAGGTTGCAGGTCTTCAATCGCCGCGCGAGTATCAAAATAGTCGAGGTCGCTGCCGGGCAAAGATTTGCGGTAGTTTTGGTTCATATGACGCGTCGCCGATTACATGGGACGCAAATTTTATCATCTAGAGGGGCCGATGCGGAGAAAAGAGCTTCGCTCTGTGATGACAGGTGGGGATCAAGAATCGCCGCAAGACATTTGCAGGCGATTCTTGAATCAAACGTTAATCTTGTTCCATTGACCAGGTCTTGCTGGTCATGCGGGCACGTTCCCATTCGGAAAGCGATTCATCTACATCGCGGTAAAGCACCTGCTTTTTCATTTCTGGAATATCGAGCGCTAAAGCGGGCGTTATCTGTAGGTCCATTTCAGGCGTATTCATGATGGTGTGCTCTCAAAGATTTGGTTAGTGGAACGAGATACAAATTACCAGCCAGGCCTTGCTACTTCTAAGGAATAATTCGCATTTAATGTATTCCGTTTAGGAAAGACTTAACACGTGCCCGGCCTCCTCGCTGGATTTCTTCAATCCGATCAGGAACACTAAAAAGACATTTTGCGAACAAGAGGCTCTTTCATGCTGTGGTTGCTGTTATTGCTAGGCGTTGCTTTGCTCCTCGCGGGCGGCGCAAGTCTGGTCAAAGGCGCTACTGGCATCGCGGAGGCCTATGGCATACCACCACTCGTCGTTGGGCTAACCGTTGTCGCATTTGGTACCAGCGCCCCGGAGCTTGTCGTGAACCTCGTCGGGGCTGTACGCGGCCAAACTGAGCTGGCATTCGGTAATATTGCCGGTTCAAACATTGCGAACCTTGCCCTCGTGCTGGGAACCGCTGCGGTCATCACACCAATCGCGATCGAAGGCCAAATTATAAAGCGGGAAATCCCACTGCTGATGCTGGCGACCGCAACGCTTTTACTGCTCACGCTTGACCCACTCTTACGCCTGGTCGATGTGTCTTTAATCGACCGCTCTGATGCGCTAGTTCTGATTCTGCTGTTCGGAATTTTTATCTACATCACTGTCATGGACTTTGCCAATAAGAATAGCGATGTATTGATCGATGAGATGACAGCACACCCCATCAATATCCCCACCTCAAAACGAAACGATTGGCTGTTTGTTCTAGCTGGTATTGTTGGGCTATCCATAGGCGGCGAATTCACTATTCGCTACGGTTCAGAATTGGCTCTGACACTGGGCATGAGGCCAGCCATCATAGGCATGGTCATCGTGGCCGTTGGTACAAGCATGCCAGAACTGGTCACATCAGTCATCGCCGCTACCCGCAAAGAAGCGGACCTATGCGTCGGCAACGTGATCGGTTCGAATCTATTTAACAGCTTGATGGCTTTACCCTTAAGCGCATTAGTTACACCTGTATCAGTACCAAATCTGGGGTCACTGGACATCTTTGTCTCTTTGCTTCTCACGATCGCGCTGGTCCTGATTTTTCTCTTTGGCAAGGCAGTTATGAGCCGCAAGACAGGACTTGTATTCCTCGCAATATATTTCGGCTACATCACAGCACGGGTCTGGGTTGGTTGAGTTTAGTGGCACCTGCGTTGAATTGACCAAGTTTAGGCTGGGCCTGCTTGGGCCAACCGAATGATTGCTCGACCTACTGGCGCAAAGCACCCTGCCTCGTACGGCGGTAAGTTTCTTGAATCACAACGGCATCAAAGCTGGCTCTATGGCGTTGCAGTCCAAGATCAGCAATCACGCTTTGCTTGGTTTCGTCCCAGCAAGCAATCTGCCCCTCCGAAAGGATCAACTCGATTGGGCTAACTCGAAATGACATTTCTAAGCGACTGCGACTGAATAGCTTTGTTAGCCAGGGTCTATCGACAACCCAACCGTCGGAATAGGCCGTTTTCCCGTCCAATAGAGTATTAAGCTCTTCGGCGACTGCACGGGGTGATTGACCAAAGGTTTCCAGAGCGCGCCTCGACAAATGATGAATACATTCCGCCTCATCATCCCAATGAGTCCAATCTGATGCTGGCATGATCAGCGAGCAGAAGGCGCCGCCATCCTGCATCACAACGCCCACTTCAATGGGATAACTCCAAGCGCCAAACCCCGATGCCTCAAGGTCAATAATAATGGGTGCCGCTATCACAATGTCGCCTAATTCAATTCCTCACTTAAGAGGCTAGACGACAAACCAGAACACGCAGCCATTTACAGAAAGATTTGATTTTGCGCTGACCAATAGAGCGAAAAACAGCTACGGACAAACCATTTTGGTGCGCCACGCAAGCGCACAAAAAGGAGTAATTCGCACCAATATAGGCAGCCCTCAAGAAAGGCTAAACTGTGGCACCAATCGCTTTGGCGCGCTCAAGACGATCCTCTAGATGTTTTGGATCCGTCTGCGCCTGCCAGCCTTGCAAATTTTCACGAATCAGATCTGTCAGCATCGCAATGTGGTCTGCATCATCATTCAGAGCAGGGATGTACTCATATCGCTCACCTCCTGCATTCAGAAAGTAGTCACGGTTCTCGACGCCAATTTCTTCAATGGTCTCAAGGCAGTCAGAAGAGAACCCTGGGCATACCATTTGAACAGACTTAATGCCTTCTCCGGGCAGCGCCTTTAACGTTTCGTCACAATAGGGCCTCAGCCATTCTGTACGACCAAAGCGTGACTGAAACACCACCTTGTACTCATTGGTGCTCAGACCTAACTGTTCTGCAATGAGACGCGCTGACTTATGACATTCACAGTGGTAAGGGTCGCCGTTATCAAGATAGCTTTTGGGGACACCGTGAAAAGAAAAGATGAGCAACTGAGCACGCTCATGGTCTTGCCAGTGCTTTTTGATTTTTCCAGCGACCGCATCAATGTAGGCTGGCCTATCGTGATAATGGGAAATAAATCTGAGGTCAGGCAACCATCGCCGTTGAGTAAAGTCTGCTGCAATCGCATCAAACGTAGAAGCACTCGTGCTGGCGGAATACTGTGGGTATAGCGGCAACACGACCAGTTTGCGCACACCTTGCCGGGCAAAAGATTCAATCGCAGTCGCGACAGATGGTTCTCCGTAACGCATAGCAAATTCCACGACAACATTATCGTCACCGGAAAACTGCTCGCGAATCGCTTCGCCCTGATGCTTAGTATGGGTCATCAAAGGAGAACCCTCATCAGTCCAAACGGTTGCATAGCTTTTTGCCGAACGCGCCGGGCGGATATTGAGGATGACCCCGTTCAAAATAAACCACCAGATCAACTTTGGGATTTCGACAACTCGCGGGTCTGATAAAAACTGCTTTAGGTAGGGCCGCAGTGCCTGTTTGGTTGGTGCTGATGGCGTGCCCAGATTGGTGACCAGTACACCAATCCGATCCTGGTCGTTGTGGCGAAAGTCACTGCTGTTAATAAATTTCATAAAGCTACTCGGGGTTGCGATGGGGAACCTTGCGTAATGCGGAAAGATCGTAACCCTCGGCGCGCACGATGTTAAGCAAGGACTGATATTGCACATCGGAAATAGATGAAGTTCTAGCCATAACCCACACATAATCTCGCTTGCTACGGCCAATGATTGTTACGTCATAAGCTTCATCAACGTAAACGATTCGATACTCCGCCCTGATTGGCCAGAGAAATTGCATACCCCAGACCGCATTCGAGCCATCATTCCTAACGAAACCAGTAGGGTGGTAAACTTTTTCTTTGCCGTTAAAGCCACCTTCATTGTAACGAAAAGTCGTTTTAATTTTTCCATCCACGGGAGGCGCATAGGTTTCAACCGCGTTGAAAGCGTTCTTTTCCAAGAAAGTAGGAATGGACGCGATCACAAACCAGTCGCCAGAAAATCGATTCAAATCTACCTGTTCCGCTGTTCGAATCGGTGCTTGGGTAGGCACACTGGCACAGCCGGCAATGAGAGTGGTTAATAGTAGAGTTTTGATGACGTTCATAACCTCACCGGAATAGTAGAAATGTCTGCAGTTAATACGTCACTCCTCAGCGATGGATCGCAGTATCAGAAGCGCCTCATCACACCACTGAATAGCAGCCTGTTCCTGGTAGATCCCCGCAAGCAATGCTAAGTACTTACCCTGCCGGTCTACAGAGAGACCATCGGGCTTGTCATAACCCCGCACACGAATGCGCTCATACAATGCGAGCCTTCCAACATGCTCGGTTCGACGCACATCGATCTGGTCGACGAGCAAACCTGGGGAAGCTTCTTTGAGGTTATAAAGTTTCACAAAAAGATCGTCGCGAGCCGGTTTGCGTCGGGTTTCGCCCTGCACCCAATTCATCAGTGCTGCTCGGCCAATTCCGGTTAAGCCGTAAACACGCTTATCAGGCTTTCCAGATTGGGAGACTTCGGTCACTTCTATATGCCCGGCATCTGCCAAGACTTTTAACTGCTGATATATCTGCTGGTGCGACGCGCTCCAAAAAAAGCCCAGGGAAACATCAAATTGCTTAGCCAGATCATATCCGGACAAATCCTGGTCGAGTAGTGCAGTCATAATTGCTTGGGAGAGCGCCATGAGTGGATACTATCTAATACCGGCAGCGATATGCAATTAATTGCATAAATATTTTGGCATTCGAATTTATATATGCAAAAATGTGCATATCATGTTCTCTACTAGGAAACCTCATGGCCCTACCTGCAATTCTCGAGCGTCTGCGCATGCCCGTCATTGGCTCACCGCTATTCATCATTTCTAACCCGGATCTTGTGATCGCGCAATGCAAGGCGGGTATCGTGGGCTCATTTCCCTCTCTCAATGCCCGCTCGATAGACATATTTGAATCCTGGCTACAGCAAATTATTGATGCCCTGAAGGACGATGACGCGGCAGCACCTTATGCCGTCAATCTAATCGTACATAAGTCCAATAACCGCCTAGAGGAAGATCTAGCACTCTGCGAGCAATACCAGGTCCCTATAGTCATCACGTCACTAGGTGCGAATGAGGACGTGAATTCACGGATCACAGCCTATGGCGGCATCGTTTTGCATGACGTGATCAATAACCGCTTCGCTAAGAAGGCGATCGAAAAAGGCGCAACCGGCCTTATCGCCGTTGCCGCGGGGGCGGGCGGGCACGCCGGGGCACTGTCGCCGTTTGCTTTGATTCAGGAGATTCGCAGCTGGTTCGACGGACCGCTTATCCTGTCTGGTTCAATTGCCAATGGGCACGCCGTTCTAGGCGCCCAAGCGATGGGCGCTGATCTCGCCTACATCGGTTCCGCATTTATCGCGACGGCAGAAGCTAACGCTGACCCACGGTACAAGGATGCGCTGGTTCAATACGCCGCGAATGACATCGTTTACACCAACTTGTTTACCGGCGTACATGGAAACTACCTTGCACCTTCCATCGAAGCAGCTGGTCTTGATCCGAAAAACCTGCCCGAGAGCGACCCTTCACAAATGAACTTTGGCTCAGGTGGCGATTCTGAATCGAAGGCCTGGAAAGATATTTGGGGTTGTGGCCAGGGTATTGGGGCGATCGATGATGTTCTGCCCGCGTCCGAGTTTATCGATCGACTAGCAACGGAATACCAAAGCGCGACCTCACGCTTGAATCAACTCACCGCTTAATGTCGCTAAACTTTATGCGGCGCTTATACCGCAAGACATGATCCTGCTAAAATAGCCCGGTGCGAACGTTACTGGGCTATTCACTTTTTTCTGTACTGCTGTTTTCAGCAGCACATTGTTTTGGGCAGAGCCTTACCCAAGGTCTTACCCAGGGTCTTACCCAGAACGTTGCAAAGAGTTTTGCCCAAGACTTTAAGGTCGGCACTGCGATTGGCAACATCACACCCACGTCCGTTGAGCTCCAATCTGGCCTGTACTTTATGGGCGGCTACGGCTCTTGGAAGGATCGCGGACCCGCGACCGGCATTCATGACCCACTCACTGCCCGAGTGATATGCATAGAAGCCGGCACAGCAGTCTGTTTGGTCGTTATAGATAGCCTCGGCGTTCCCGGTCCACTCGCACAACAAATTAAACAAGCCGCTGCTATTAAATCTGGCGTCCCGATCAGCAATATTTTGGTCAGTGCCACACATACCCATGCTGCTCCTGATCTACTGGGTCTGTGGGGGGGCTCCCCAACTGATTATCGCAATAGAATCGTACGCGAGGTCGCAGGGGCCGTTGCTTCGGCGTACCGCGGCCGGGTAAGTTCGACCCTGGCATTCGCCGAGGGTAAAGGAGTTGCGCACAATCGTCGTGACTGGGGCTTTACGGATGACAACCTCGGCCTAATGCTGATACGAGATGTGAACAATACGACAGTATTGGGAGCGGTTGTTTTTTTCGCCGCTCACCCGGTCATCGCGCCGATGGCCAATCGCGACATTTCGAGTGACTTTGTCCACTCCTTACGAGCAAAACTTTCACGGACACTACGAGCACCCGTCATCTACTTCAACGGCGCGATCGGCGACGCCAATCCGAAGCGCGACCGCAGCGACAATTATTGGTCAGATGCAGAGCTTTACGGAGAAGATCTGGCAAAGCGAGCCGCAATGCTGATGGACCAATTAGAACCCATCAAACCGACGCTCTCGATCGAGCACGCCACACTCGAGGTACCGGTCGATAACACGGTTCTTGCCATCGCCAATTTGTTTGGGATTGTAGAGGGAAACATTGCAGGGCCAATCTGGAACCGCAGGTCGACAAGCAGCCTCAGTCACTTGCGACTAGGGGGCTCCGTTAGCATCACAACAATCCCGGGCGAAGCCGTTACCAGACTTGGCTTGGCAATCAAAAAGATGATGCCCTTGACGTATCAGGTGCTCATCGGCCAGACCGATGACTCACTCGGTTATCTTATTCCAGAAGACGAGTGGCAGACCGACAGAAATGGCAACTACGAAGAATCCGTCTCTCTAGGCAAGGAGAGCGCGGGTCGATTGTTATCTGCACTAAAGCCATTAATGGAGCGCGCGGAGCAACAAAAACCGGATACCATTCAGGAATAGTATTCAAGAATAGCATCCGAGTGTTTTGCTTACTTTCCTTTCCAAATGGGCGCGCGCTTTTCAATAAAAGCCAGCGGACCTTCTTTGAAATCTTCCGTTCTCGCAACAAAGCCAAATTCTTTACCGCTGTTTTTCCACAGCGTTTCGTCATCATCCATAAAGGCACGAGAGGAGACACGCCGACTTGCCTGCACTGCAAGCGGCGCATTGGCAGAAATACGATCGGCCAACTTGCCGGCTTCAGCCATCACGTTGTCGGCCTCTGTCACCATATTAATCATCCCAAGTTGATAAGCCCGCTGGGCCTGTATGGGGTCACCCGTCATAATCATTTCCATCGCAGTGGCCATGCCAATGGCGCGAGGCAGACGGAACAGGCCGCCTGCAGCTGCCACAAGAGAACGCTTCACTTCAGGCAAACCGAACACCGTCTCATTCGCCGCAACAATAAGATCGCAGCAGAGAGAAATTTCACACCCGCCTGCGAGAGCGCTGCCGGTGATAGCAGCAATGAGTGGTTTGGTACGTTCGCGATTGACGATGCCACCAAAGCCACCCTTCTTGGTAGATAACGCTGCACCATTACCGGCGTTGATTTCCTTAAGATCCGCACCGGCACAAAAAGAGGGTCCCTCCGCGCTCAAGATGCCTACCCAGAGTTCGTCGTCTTTCTCGAACTCATCCAGACACGCCTCCATGGTTTGGGCCATTTCGCCGTTAATCGCGTTACGCGCTTCTGGTCGATTCAAAACAATATAGGCCACGTGGCCTTCTTTACGCATTTCTACCGGCATGATGAATCCTCTTTTGGGGTATTAGTTTCAAGCAAAAATCTGGCTTCTATTAAACAGGATATGGCGGACAAAAAAAACGCGGCAGGCGCCGCGTTTTATCAATCGTATTCCCTTATTAGAGAACGGATTAAAGGACCGTAATGATCACCGTACCAATTGTTGAGTCATTACCAACTAAATCCTTAACTCGGTAATAGATCTCATCGGTACCGCTAAAACCAGAATTACCTGTGTAAGTAATCTCTCCTGTCGTGACATCTATCGACGCTATGCCATTAGCCGGACCCGCCACAATGGTGACATTGGTCGGATCGATAGGAGAATCGCCGGCAATATCATTAAAGAGAATATCGACCGTCGTCGCAAATCCGCCAGAGACCGAAGTTGAATCAACAGCAGCAAGCGGCGGGTTACCCGAAAAGAATACGATAGGATCAAAATTTCGAACCTCCGTGTTCGTTAGCTCAAGAATCGTATTATCGCAACCCATGGTTCCCGTTAGGCACTGGTTTCTGCGCTCCTCTACATAACTGAGCAGCTCAAAAGAAGGATTGAACTTAAGCATTATCCCGGTTCGCTTGAAATCGATCAGAGTATTATCAGGCGATTGCACGACACTACAATGAGCGGTCGTCGGTACGCGGCTGCCGGCAAACCTTTGATCAGCAGACTGTGTCCGAGAAATTTCAAGATCACTATTAGCGTCAAGCTGCCAACAAATACCTGCGGTGCTGACGGTTACGGCTTCAAGCAGACCCGTGGTCGTGTTAACCGACTCAACCTCAACTTGCCCAGTTCCTTCTGGGTGCAAGCGAAAGAAAAGTTTGGAATCCACAAAGGTGCCGTTATCGAGTTCTACCCGTAGGTTAGTCCTGTAGATACCTTGCGACGCAGGTGTTGGGTTGGTGGTATCTGCGCTTGGCGAAACAAAGGACACCATAGTGCTGTCAGTTTTGGTGTATAGAACGCCTACGGCATCTCCGCGAGAGTTGTTGAAGATCCGAGTATATTCAGCAACCTCTCCGTCGAGGAAATTGACGACCAGCGTAGCGCCGGTATTCGAGTAGTTGAACGCGATATTTTTGTTTTTGGCAAAACCGGTGCCATCGCCATTGAATGTCATCAGATCCATGCGGAGCAGTGTAGGATTCAACAATGTCGGCACACCGGTCGCTACGTTTGTAATCAAATTGCGTACCGCTGATGTCGGCGGGAATGCAATACCATCTGTTACAGCCACGATGGCCTGAGTAGAGTTGCTTTCCGCCACATTAGAAAATGGCACACTTGGCAGCGCGGTATTATCAGATGCCTTGCTCTTGATGACCTCCCCAGAAATGGTAACCGTAAAGAGCTTTTTGGGGCCGTTATCGGCCACTAACGTCGACACTATGGTGTCGATGCGCTCCGAGTTGTTGATGGTCTCGAATATGGTATCGCCGTCGGGATCTTCAGACGTCGTAAATACCGGACCAAACAGCCCTCCGTTTATGTTCATAGTGAAAGTGGTTGGCGTGTCGGACCAAGATAGCCCCAGAGGTCCGGCGAAATCACGGTAGGTCCCTGTGTTGTCAGCTGATAGTTGGACTCTCTCACCACCGTCAAAAGGCCGGTTAAACTGAGACGGAATAATCGACTCAGCAACGGAGTAAAACTCTTGCGGAACAGAAGCGCCAACATCAACGGTCACCATTCTCGAGGCTTGAAGGCCGTTAGCATCAGTGACGGTTACTTCAAAATCAAACACTCCACCGGGGGTCGTGAGGTTGGTACCCACACCAGGCGTGGTAAAAGTAGGTGCAACCGCAGTAGCATCTGACAAGGTCACTAGGTCGCCACCAACTTGTGTCCACTGGTAGGTCACTGGGCTTGCTGCGGCAACCGTTTCAGATGCATCTAATGTAGCGACCTGCCCTTTCGACTCTCGGATGATGCCAGGGGTCACGACGATTGGCCCTTCATACCATAGTGGTACTTGACGTAGCCCAGGATGCAAACCGAAAGTCCAGTTTAGCGTCCAGTCAGTTGTACCCTGCTGAACCGCACCGATAAACGTGCCCATAGGCGTCACGGTGGTCGGTGATCCGTCAATTTGCAAACTCGCCTGGGGCACTGCATATATCAGCGGTGATCCTTCTAGCAAGACATTGCCCGTACCGGCAACAGGCGGCGGGTTGACAGACCCCGCTATCAATGTATTCGTAAACTGACTACCTGCTGCGGTCAAAAAAGCATCCAGAGGCGTCGAGTTGGGTAGAACTTCGCCATCCGTTTTATCAGGGCAGGCAAAGATACTACTCGCGATCGATAGATCAAGATCTTGAACGCCTTGAAGTGATCGGTCTTCTACGCCAATACAGTAATTCAAGGTCGCACCATCATCAATACCCGGTACCGTGACAATCGTATCGACGAGCGCACCAAAGGCGCCATCGAAGAAATTCAAGCCTCGACCAGAATCAAATGCCGTCGCCGACACGACGCAGGTAATGTTCGATAGCAAGGGACGGCTGTTGATACCCTGGGTGATCAAGGCATCTATCTCCGCAGGCGTCAACGATGTCGCGTCTACGATTCCACCGGCAACAACACATTGGTTACCGGAAAACTCGCCTTGAATCAGCAGAGCATTCGACACGGCACCCTGGTAGCCCTCATCGATACCGATGGTTGCGGCACGCGCATAAAGACCCACGAAGTTTTGAATATTTGCCGCACCACCGATTAACTGCATACCGTCGCCGTTCGTTGAATAGACTTCAATATTGGCAAGCGCCGTTCCGGAGCCAGCAGCAAATAGCGCTAAACCACCGGTATCGTCACCATTCACATTGGCACCCGAGTGTTTGATCTGTAGGTAATTGATCGCGCCGGAAGAATCAGCATTATTAATGCCACCATAAAAACCAACGGCCGAATCGCTTGGGACATGGCATTCGCCGGAGACCGCAAGATCGCTAGTTGATACCGCACCTGAATAGGTACAGGCGTTCGTGACACCGAAACCATGGATGGTCAAACCAGCCCATTGTTGAGTGGCATTAAACGGCTGAAACCCTGTGCCGCCATTGGCTATGTCACGCTTACTGTCGATATCGTCCTGGGACGTCATCACAACTGGGTTCGTCTCCGTACCACCCACGTTAATCTGAGAGCCTCGACGTACTGAAATCAGAGCACCAGGGTTGGAGAAAGCCAACACAGTACCCGCACCGATATTCAAGCTTGGACCGTCGCCACCTTGCGTAATACCGGCGCCAGCTAGATCTGCATCGGTGTTAAAATCCTGACCAATAAACAGAGAGTCATTAAATTTGTGCACGCCGCCCATAGGTAGCGGTCCAAACGTCACGTTCGCGGTTGCCGCATTACCGGCACCGACAATACCCGCGTAATCACAGTCTCCAGAGAAGCGATCAAAGAAACCTCTAGAGCCGTTAATCTCAGCACATGGACTTATCACGATTTCAATCGTTTGTACCTGAGACGGATTACCCGCGGTATCGCGCACGATATAATTGAGAACATCTTGAGTAATACCGGGATTAGGTGTGTAGCTCAACTGACCATTAGTCGCGTCCACACTGGCAGTACCAAAAAATGGCCCACGAACGATCGTGACTGAGGTTGGGTCAATGGCTAAATCTCGCGCCACATCATTCGCCAGCAGATCGACGACGACCAGCATGGCATCTGGGGTTTGTCCTGTATCAAGCGCGGCGACCGGTGGCGTTGCTGTCAGTGGCGTGCGTGTTGTGATTCGAAGGTTGAAGTCCGATAGGGACAAGGTCGGCGTGCCCGAGCAAGGGGGCGTTACATCTTGAGAACAGCTGTCGAGCCTTCGGTCAAAATGCTTGAATGTTGTGCCATCGTTATCTAGCTGGATCAGATTAAACTGAAAACCAGTGCCCGCTTCAGTCAATGCTGAACAAAACGCAGGTGTCGTTTCACTACTAAAAGTATTCGGAATTTCATTCAGGCTTTGGGCTCTATTCACCACAATATCGTTGTTACCATCTAGATTCCAACAAACACCAAAATTGCTGCGGAATACGACAACGTCATCGAAGTCATAGAGGAAAAATCTTGAGGCAACGGAATCGAAGTTAAGCGAGCCCGTCCCATCTGGGTTCAGCCGTAAATCAAGATTAGCATTTGGAATCTCGTCATCAAAAAACGTGCCGGAATAAATACCCGCTGCATCTGCCAATGTGCTTGGAACCGGCGCGGCGGTATTGACAGGAATCGACAATGAAACATCACCGATAAAGGCGTCATCGCCGGTCACAAGTGGTGCTGTCAAAGTGAATTCGCTTGCCATAATATCCCCAGACGGGCGTGTCTCTAGGTTGATATATTTCGCCGATTCACCGTTAACAAAGGTCACACCCAAACTACCATCAGTCGCAACGGTGTAAGTAAAGTTCACACCGTTGTTCAGGGTCGTGCCACTGCCATTCGCGTTGAAGGTAAAGAGGTCTTGGTAAAGGTCATCATCTTCGAGCAGCGTGTTGAAAGTCGCAAAACTATTAAACAGCAGCGTTCTTTGGTCACCGTCCGCAAAACTAAAAGGCGTGGCCTGCCCAGGATCAAGTGCCGTCACCATATCGGTAAGATTGTAGGGTTCTGGAGCCTTTGTGTCGTCTGCCATTATGGGCGTAAAGGTACGGGTTCCAGATTCACGAAAGCTAAACACGTCACCATTCGGGGTGTCCGCAGTGAGAGTAAGCTCAAAGAAATCAGCGAAATCTTCGACCAGAAATTGATCATCAAAAACGCCATCGCCATCGACATCGAAAAACTCATCCTCATCGTCAACTAGACGGGCAGGAGAGAAATTCAAGGTGAGTACGTTAGCTGCTACAACATAAGTAAAAGTTTTTGTGCCCACATCGTCCAGAAGATTGCCGGTGCCATCGGTATTCAACGTAATCCGACCACCACCATCAAAATCGACACCTATACCATCACCGGCTTCAGCGTCGTCAACAACCCAGAAGGTCGCCGGGACCGCACCTATTACTTGAACTTCAACGCTATCGACCGACGTTAAACCTATCGTGTCGATCACCGTTAGTTCGAAAATCAACGTCTCGTTACCGACCAGCCTTTGCGGCGCATTAAAAGACGGCGCCGCTACTGCATCGTTATCCAACGTTACCGTCGTACCTGAAGTTTGCACCCAGCTATAAAAAACACCGCTGTCAGGATCGGTGCTAGCGGTGCCATCGAGCTGCACCGCGGTATTTTGTGGCGTTGCTGCGTCAGCGCCTGCACTGGCAGTCGGTGCGTTATTCGCGAACGTGGTCACTTCTATAGAAGGGACAATTGTGGTGCTGAAGTTATCGAAGTTGTTATTTCGGAATCGATTCACTTCTGCCGCAAAATCTAAATCTGTGGGTAACAGGATTGGTCCTGGCACATTCGCTTGACCAAAGGACAAACCATCAAATTGGCCATCAACAAGGTCGAAGGTAATAGCGACGATCATGTCGTAAGTGGGCGCGCTTGCACCCAACTGAATTGCCACATTATTCGCCAGGTTAGCCAAACCGCCGAGCAACAAAGCATATTGCTTTTGCGCCTCAGTCGCATTCGACTCCGGTGCAACCGGGTTTGCTGGGATAGTTGCAAGAACATCAAACCCTGCTTGCGTGTCGAGCACAGCTTTTGACGCATTAAATTTCGAGAGAAAGGACCCATCAGGACCACCCAGAATCCGGCCTCGAAGCACCAAGGCAGTCGTAATAGGCGTGACGGCAACAGCTGTTTGTCCCTGGGGTAACAATGAAAAAAATGATTCATTGGCGGCTAACTGAATTCGACGCTTTTGAGCGACATCGGGCTCCTGATCTGACTCGTCGATAAATGAGCCACCGCTCGACACAACCAGCAGAGTGCCAGAATCGGTCGGGACTGAGATTGAAAAATTACCATCAAGCGTCGTGGTGCCAGTCGCAACAGCTGCCCCTAGCGGCTGACCAAAAGTATCAATATCAAACAACTCAAGCACAGCTCCAGAAACTGGGCCTTTCGTTACCGCACCAGAAATCGTCGTCGTATTACCGGACGCGGGCGGCAAAACTCCTAGCGGCGAGGCCGAAGGCGATGCAGCTGGATCACTACCACCACCACCGCCGCCACAGGCAGTCACTATGAGGACACAGGCCGCAGCGGTCGCAGTCTTCCACAAAGCCGAAACTTTTCTCGTTTTATTCATAGTCATATTGGGTAACTTTTCGTTAAATTTCTTATTGCGCATTGCCTGCGTTATTAAATACGGCTGCGCCACTGACTGTCGCCGTGCCATTTGAAAGTTGGTAAGTCATCCCGGCTCCAGTAGGAACACCAGAGGTACCAAAACCACCGAAGGCGCCACCGAACGAGCCAGTAGCACCGACATCACCATCGACACTGACTGTACCGTACAAGCCATTGAAGATGTTTGTCGTGATTGCGCCAGAACCGGTCGCCGTCCAATTTTGACTATTGATACCAAGCTGCAAACTACTTTGCACTGTCGCATTCGTGAAGTCTGCGCTAAGTGATGCCGAACCAAGGATACCGACATTACCCAAGTTGTCTGTAGGGTCAGTGTTACCTACCAACGTGTAACTCGCAGAACCCGTAATCGCTTGAGTGGGAATGACTTCATCCTGGTCAATCGATACCCAGTGCAAACTTTCGTTGTTTAAATCTAAATTGGTCACTTCACCAGCCGTTGACTGTGTCGCAACACCACCTCCCCAACGACCCCACTTAATGGCGCTAACCGGATCAAAACCAACATTCCTATTTACCGCATCACCCAGAGCATAAGAAGTTGGCAAACCTTCGCTTGCAACATCGTCAAATCCTGCGAGGTTGTTATCCTCATCGAACGTGAAGGTTTCACCATTCGCGTTTACACCAATCGCACGCCCGGCGACAACAAATGCCAACCCTCTCGGAACGGACGTTTCCTCCCCCCCTGTCAGATCAACTGGCTGACCATCTGAACCGACAGCTATTATTTCCCGATCGAGGTCACCCTCATCTGGCCCAGTCTTGGTTGTCGTTGTGGTCCCACCGGCGGCCGTCGTCGTCGCCTTTGTGCTGACGGCACCACTTCTGGACGAGGCAACGGATGATGCCGAGTCACCTTCTGATTCGGAGCCCGATTCATCACCCGAAGTCTCCGAGCCGGAAGGTTCACTCGAACCAGAGCCCTCATCACCACTTTCCTCTTCCGCGGCTCCCTCCAACACACCAAGGCCATCATCTTGCAAGGATGTTGGCGGAGCAATGAGTCGAGCCGGAGGTGTATTGAAATTGGCCGCAAAGCCAAATTGGTCGTTGGACAAGTTCAGAGAACCGGCACCATTACTGAGACTCACAGCGCCATCGGAAACACCGACGTAAAGTCCATCGTCAGTACCGCCGCCACAATTTGCCGAACAAATACGCGCCATATAGTTAGTACCTCGGACGCTAATAACCGCGGAAGGTGTCGACACCCGGTAAGCCGTGGGGTCACGCTTGGCAATGCCGCCTGTAATAGTTCGAAAGCCGCCTTTTTGTAAGTTAAAACTCGCACGCAGTGCAGTACCTGCACCGATAGCTGGCGTTGTAGCTGTCGCGGGTGCTTCTAGTGCTTCAATCACAAAACGGGACTCGGGCCGAATCGCGATCTTAGTCCCGTCTGCCAATTTGATTTGTGCGTATCCCTTGGGACCGGTCACAATCACATCACCTTCTTCGATGTTACCGCCGCGGCGTAAAACACTGATAGCCGGTTTTTCTACCGTTACGGCACCAAAGGTGTAAAGCACACGCCCAACATTCGCAAAGGCGGGCATCGAAATCATCGCGCTCATCAGCGCTGCAAGACCGAGAGCTTTTAGGCTATTTACTGTAAAAATTCGCATCTAAGCTCTCCTTATAATAGTTTTTGGAATGTGAAACCGACTTCTAATCGGTCGAACTCGTAAAGACTCACCGTAGAATCCTTCTCGCTGTAGCCTACCCTGAGCGTTGTCGTCCAATCTTCAATGGGAAACTTCGACCAGGTAGCACCCAACGCGAGCGACAACAGATCATCTTCTCGATTGATCGCAAAGAAGGGGTCATCGTATTCAGTGGTGCTAAAACCGGCTTCGACAAAGTAGATTTTGCCGCCAGGCCTGTACCAGCTGTTACTAAAACTAACGCCATACACATCGGTCGAAAAAGGTGACGCTGCTTGCTGTGCGTCATCTTCGCCAGCGCTGAAGGTCAAGTTCATCACCGCACTCGTGAAGGTTTGGCTCACTGTTAAGCCATAACTCAGCCGATCGACATCTTGAATCTCAAGGACTGCCTCGTCGAACCTTACTTCGCTGGCACGGACAAAGGCCATCAGATTCCAAGTAGCGTTCAGCTTTCGGCTGTAGGTCAGATTTAAGCCGGTATCGTTTTTGTTCTTATCACGGTCCAACCAAGAAAAAACTCTATTGGCTGAAACCGAGAACATGTTGGCGCCCTTTGAAAACATCCAGCCAACACCAAGGTCAACATTAGATGCATCAACAAAATGGGTAGACGGGTTCATCCGATGATCCAGACGCGCATTCAACAGGAGCTGAGATTCCGGTCCGAGCGGTCGATTGTAAACAGCACCGAGCGACGAACTGGCAAATGAAGAACTTTGTTCGAGATTGTTAGGGCTGAGCCTAAAGTTAAGAAACACATCGTCAGCAGTGGCCGCAGGGGCATTGCTGTCATAGCCTAAGCCAAAATCAAACGTGTATTGAATATCAGATTTGTACTGCCGGGCGCGGACGTCAATTGCCTTCATATAGTCGTTGCTTGCAGCAAGCACATTTGGCGGCGGGCTTTCGCTCAAAATGCGCGTAAATTCTTTCCGTGCCAATTCGTTGTCACCGATTTCAAAATACGCCCGGGCCAACTCCATGCGCGCACCGGCAAAATCTGGTTTGCTTGCGATGAGGCGCTGCAAACTAAATATGGCTTCACCAGGCTTACCACTATCGAGTGCGGCGACCCCGAGCAAATAGTCGTAGGCATCCTCGCCGGACCACTCCGCTTCGTTTTCTATGAGCAACTTGTAGGCTTTTTGTGCCTCGCCATTCTGCAAATTGCCACGCGCTTCGGTATATATCGCCTGTCGATCCACGGGGGCCGCCAGCAGTGATTGCGAGGCTACTAACAGGCAGGCACAAGCGAACGCTTTTGATAGCGAAGCTAACGCCGTCTTCCAAGCATATTTCATGAGGACTTCTCTGTGTTTGAATCGAACAAAATCTCTTTTTAGAGCTAGATCTACCGTGGTATTTATAATTCTTCATTCCGGTTTTAGTTCTAGATCACGACCTTAGCTCACAGCCATAACGTCGAGCACCCTTTGTCTTCGGGGTTGAATTCGCTCTCAATTAGTTTGTTAACGCCTTAAACCTTCCGGGCGCAACCTGCGGGACGCCTATAGTAACTAAGAACGAGGCCTCGCCTCAACCTTTAAAAGAGAAGAGGCAACCCTTTGCCAATCTAAAAACAGAAGTCGATCTATACTTATAAAGGAAGGCTGAGATCGCGTCAGATCATCCGCAACAGGCTGGCCTCAAACGGTCGACACGCAAACGTCATGGATGTGGCCGCGATCGACTGCTGCACCACTAATTTGGCTGATTTTAAAAGCTTTTTGGGCAAAAAAAAGGCCCTGCCGAAGCAGAGCCTTATAAAGTGCGTGCATCGCCCGAGGGGCAGAGGCACACATGTTTCCGACAAGAGGGAGTCGGGAATCTCGAACTATCTTTCATTGCGTCAAATTATAACGACGCGAAAATTTCTTTAGCTACGACGTGAATACCGAAATCAATCTCCAACTCTAAGACGTTACGACCGTTGGGCGCGGTGACGCAGGTACTGCCTAGTTGTTTGCGCCTGCCAGAGTCATTCCAAGCATAGCCATTAGTAAAGAAGGCTCTAGCTGCGCTTGACCATGTACTGACGTCCAAATGTTAAACCAGAATCTGCAAATTCTTTATCGACTAGCTGCTCGCATTCCTTAAATCACCTGTAATCTATGTAGGTGCCCGCGCTCGCTGAGGTTGAAATAAAAACAGCTGCCTATCGGCTAAAAGCAAATTTCTTCATCTTCCTGTGTTTCTTTGTAGGGTTTGAACATCCAATACGCAGCTTACGCTGCACTGCACCATGCGGATCACAATATTGTTACCTTTGGTAATACTATGTTGATCAGAAGGTATCGAGAAGCAACGCTCATGCTAGGCGAAATCGCGCCTGAGGTGCTACATTCTGCAGGCACCTTCCAAATGGTTCCTCCTATGTATGATCTACTGATTAAGAACGGCACTATCTACGACGGCAAAGGTGGCGAGCCATTTTCAGGCAGCGTGGCCGTTTTGGACGGGCGAATCACGGCGGTCGGAGCAGTCACCGGCGAAGCCAGAAAAACCATAGATGCGGACGGCCGAATTATTACGCCCGCTTGGGTCGATATCCACACACACTATGACGGCCAGGTCACCTGGGATTCAGAGATGAATCCCTCCGCCAGTCATGGGGTTGGCACCATTGTGATGGGCAACTGCGGCGTTGGTTTCGCTCCAGTAAAACCCGATGGTGTTCAGGACCTGATCGATCTTATGGAAGGTGTGGAAGATATCCCCGGCAGCGCTTTGCATGAAGGCATGCCATGGGGTGCATGGGGTTCTTATCCGGAGTATCTGGATTATTTGGACACGCGAGAATATGCACTCGATATCAGCTCTCTCATTGCGCATGGCGCTGTTCGGAATTTCGTCATGGGTGAACGAGGCCGGACAAATCAGGCGGCCACTGAAGGTGACCTAGAACAGATGGGCCAAATTGTAGAAGAAGCACTCGGTGCCGGTGCAGTTGGCTTCTCTACATCGCGAATACTCGGTCACCGTTCTATTCAGGGCGAGCCGGTACCCGGAACTTTCGCCAACGATACAGAAGTTATGGTTATCGCTCAGGCACTCAAACGAGCCGACAAAGGGGTATTCCAGATTATCCCGGCCAGCACACTGGGTCCTGGCCGTCCGGAAATGGAAGAGCATAGTGCACTCGAAGCGGAAGTAGATCTGATTAGTCGGGTCAGCGAAAGCAGCGGCCGGCCCGCCACTTTTACCCTGTTTCAGGTGGACGCCTGGGTTGGAAAATGGCGCGAGGTTATCGCTCAGGTAAAAATAGGCAATAGCAAAGGCGCTCAGGTTTATCCACAGATTGGTAGTCGGCCCACCGGGCTAGTGTTTAGCCTTTCAACCTATCACCCATGGATGCTGCGACCCAGCTATCTCGCCTTGAAGTCGTTACCCCTTGAGCAGCGAAAATTAGCGCTTGCCGAGCCGGCGACCAGGAGCCGAATTTTCGCCGAGACCAACGATATTCAGGGCATCCCCGTGGGATCGATGGAATTTGGCATCGCGCATATTGAGCCAAATTTTGAACAGCTATATGTTCTAGAGAGCCAAAGCACTTACGAGCCAAAAGCTGAAGAGAGTTTCGCTGCGAGAGCAAAAGCTTCGAACAATTCTGCAGAAGAATTACTCTACAACCACCTGATTCAAACCGATTCAATTCTGCCAATGGCCATTTTGTTTTTTACCAACTACTCCGAACACAACTTGGACGCCGTGAGAGAGATGCAAATGGATGACGCCACAGTCACTGGTCTTTCAGACGCCGGCGCTCATGTATCTTTGATCTTTGATGCGGTCAATCCAACGTACCAACTTTCTTACTGGGGCCGCGATCGCAGCCGCGGTGACACGTTACCACTGCCACATCTGATCCACAGAGCCACGCAGAAAAATGCGCAGCTATTTGGGTTTGATGACCGCGGAGTATTAGAGGTGGGTAAACGAGCTGACATTAACGTGATTAACTTTGAAGCACTTGCACTGACGGAGTTAAAGCTGCTGAACGACCTACCAGCTGGCGGGTCACGCCTCATGCAGGGCGCAAAAGGCTATGACGCCACCATTATCAATGGCGTGATCACACGTCGATTTGATGAGGATACCGGCGCAAGGCCCGGCAGGCTCGTTAGAAGCTAGTGACCGTGATGACCACCCGGGCCATGGGCATGACCATGGCTCAATTCTTCTGCTGTAGCATCACGCACTGAACCAATGGAGACCTCAAAGGTTAAGGTCTTGCCGGCAAACGGGTGATTCATGTCAAGGTCAAGATTAAACCGGCCTACCTTGACGATCACCGCATCTTTTCGACCATCCTGAGTATTGATGGCTACAATCTGGCCTGGTTTGTATTTTTTGCTTTTGGTCAGCAGATGTTTAATCGGCACGCGCTGAAGCGCGTCGGGTCGCGGCAATCCATAGGCTTTTTCAGGGGGCAGCGTTACAGCAACTTGGTCGCCCTCACCATAACCCGCAAGAGCCTCTTCCAACCCCCTCAAAATATTGTTGGCGCCGTGCAGATAAACCATGGCTGATTCACTACGTTCCATCTCCATGCCTGATTCATCTTTTAGTACGTAGTCGAAAGCCACAACCTTCTTGGCGGCAATAGGGTTTGAGCTAGTCATATTGTTTCCACATTCATTTCCTTACTGCAGGCGCAGAAATCGGCAACGGCTGACTTCGACTCCGCAAATACAATTCCAATTGCGTATAAACATCGCTTCCAAGATCGAAGGGTTCTGCACGAACCCCTATGTCGCATGAACGAAAGCGACGATGTAATGATCCAAGAGCCTGCCATTCTAATCGATATACAGGGTAACCAGTAGATTGCCCCTGGCTCACCAGATCGCCGCGCAAGTACTGACCAGCATTCTGTTCGTGGCACTGCGCACACGACAGGTTGAGCTGCCCTTTTCTTTTATAGTAGTAATCTCGCCCAGCTAACAGGTCCGACTGCAGGTGCTGAGGCACAGATTGAAACGGCTCCCCCTGGGCAAGATGAACCAGATAAGCTGTCAATGCCAGTGCTGTGCGGCTTTCATATTGAATAGGTGCTGCCTTCTGATGAATTTCGCGGCATATTTGCACCTGGTCGGTCAAACTAACAAGCTTATCTATCCTCAGATTGATCTGAGGATAACTAGCCGCAACTCTGGATAGCTGATTATGGCAATCTCGACAGGACTGATCGTTAGCACCGGCCGGCTCAGCAAACAGATCCCGACCCTCGTCAACCCAAAGCATTCCGGGATTGCTAAACTC
The DNA here is from genome assembly GCA_051278195.1 of Candidatus Azotimanducaceae bacterium. GTDB lineage: Bacteria > Pseudomonadota > Gammaproteobacteria > Pseudomonadales > Azotimanducaceae > JAHRVQ01. Next base: position 227,329 of record JBNMQM010000001.1, on the reverse strand, counting down.
ATCATCCTGTAACGATTGAACATCCGCTGACTGATAGTCGTACCCCTGCCTGGGGTTGGGGTTGGGGTTGGGGTTGGGGTTGGAATTGGGTTCGGCTAGGGCATACAGCACCCACTGCAGTGACGCGAACGCACAGATCAGAATGGCGCTGGAACGTTTCATATCACGGCCAAATATCGCACGATCTCGGTTACGTCACCATTCTGCTCTTCCCAGACGAACCTTACATCCCCAGATTCAGTTGCACGCAGATAAAATGCAACATAGGGGTTAGCGGCAATACCGGGCCCGAAGAGCGCTTCAAAGACTTTCTCGCCTTTATAGGTCACGAGCAGTGAGCGAAGAATATTGCGCGGCATCGCTTCACCCATGGCATCCAGGCGAAAACCACTCTCCATAGGGTGAGACACCAGTGTCTTCACCTCAATGGTATCGTTTGAGGTGGCATTTTCCGGCAGGGAAATACGAACCTTTAATGACATGACCTAGCCTCGTGTGGTCTATTCACACACCATTTCACAAAAGAGGCTCCACACAAGCAGCAAGCGTAATAATGGTTTTACTGGAACCCGAATACAGTTGCCCGTTGCTCATTGTCGCGACCGCCGTAACGGTTTGTGAATTTGCAAATCTAACCCGGGTGCCGACACGAGCAAGACCGGCTCCTGGACCAAATCGAAAAACGGCTAATTCTGGATCAGGATTTTGTGGCGCAAATAATCGAATTTCAGTGACATGATCAACTGCGGTCATCGGGCTTTCTGCTTCAACCTCCAGACTCACAGAATTACCATTTTCAGCAAGCGACGGCGTCTTGAGTGAAACGCGAGCAGGCTCAATTATTTGATTGCCATAAAAAGACCTGATGAGGGAGCTTTCCTCGGCGCTCAATCGAACAGGCAGACACTGCAACAACCAGCCAGAAACGCCCGCGATTAGCAGACTACGGCGCTTAAGGTTCAGCCCACTCTCCGCTACCCTGTCTGTTGCTACCCTGGTTATTACTACCCGAGTCATTGTCCTTCCATCAAAGTTGTTTCACTAAATATGCCACCAGATCCTCTACTTCTTGACCCGTCAAGATCGTTTTGCCTCGATGTTCTACCGCAACCTGTGCCAGCGCCTTCGTACTATAATACGCTGGCATAACAGTACTCTTGTTTAGTCGCCGTGGATCAACAATTCGATAACGAATTTGCGCGGCTGAGAGCCTTGATCCGACACCATCTAATCTAGGGCCGATATTTCCTTGGAAAGGCTCGTTATTGGTTGCAAGCTGATGACACAATAAGCAATGGCCTTTGTTTCGTTCGTTAAAAATCGTTTCTCCAACTTCAGCACGGCCCCGCTGCTCCGTTAGAGGTACCTCCCTATCAGCAGCCTGCACACTTGAAGCTGCGAAGGATGCCAGCAGTATTAGCCATTGCAGCACCAGCCTATCCAAACACTTCGCGGCTAATAGTATCGAACCAACCTCTTGCATAATCAGCTTCTTGCTGGCGCGTACTGACGGGAGCGTCCGCATCACTAGTGCCACCGGCTCCTTCAACGCCTCTCCAACTGACACCATCGGCCCGATACACACCTGCCACGGATATGCCATAACGGGGCGCGACCAGGCTATAGCAGGTATTGAGCAATGTTGTTTCCAGAGGCGCTTTACCCGCTAGCAACCGTATCACCTGAACAGCACACAACTTGGCCTGGGCGTTGGCGGCAAATGCAGATTTTGGCATCGCGTTCAGTATTGCCGCATCTCCTATCACGTGCACTAAAGGCGCCAGAGTTGATTCGAAGGACAAGGCATCCACTGGACACCAACCACTTTCATCAGTCATACCGCTGTCCAGTGCAATTCTCCCCGCTCGTTGGGGCGGGATAACGTTGGCGACATCAGCCTCAACGGTATCAAAGTCAGTCATCAGTGTATTGTTGTCAGAGTTTACGGCTATCACCCTCGCGCCATCAGATAGACCTTGCCATTCAATCATCTCGCCGTATTCAGATTGCCAAGCAGCTTCAAACAAAGATTGCTTCGAGAAGCGATCTTTACTATCCAAAATCAACACCTTGCTTTTAGGTTTCGCTCGCTTCAGGTAGTGCGCAATCAAACTGGCCCGCTCGTAGGGTCCGGGCGGGCAACGATAAGGATTGGGCGGCGCCACAATGGTCACCAACCCACCGTTGGGCATAGCCTCAAGCTGATGCCTTAGCAACAGCGTCTGCTCGCCTGCTTGCCAAGCGTGGGGCATTTTGATCGCCGCCTGCTCAGAATATCCTTCCAGCGCCGCATAGTGGAGGCTTACGCCTGGCGCCAATATGAGACGGTCATAAGTAAGAGAAGGATGATTCTCAAACAGAATTTGGCGCGAAATAGGATCGATCATTTTTGCTGCGAGGGGCACATGGACAATGCCTTGCTCCACTGCCTTGTTGTAGCCGAATGTTTGCGAGGCGATATCTCTTTCACCCGCGACAACAAGGTTACTGAAGGGGCAGGCAACATATTGCTTCTTTGGCTCTACCAATGTCACTTCAATAGAAGGATCAAGAGCTTTTAAAGTCCGAGCGGCGCTTAGCCCCGCAAAACCACCACCGACGACGACAACCCTTGAAGTACCGACACCGGTGGAAGCACAACCCGAAATAGTCCCCAGCACCGCCGTAGCAACGAGCCCTTTTAGCACTTTTCGGCGAGTCGGCTGCATCACATTTTTCCCAATGCTTCAGATATGGCGCGGATTTCAATTTCGGAATAACCTTTGGCCAATCGGTTCATCAAACTTGCCGGCCGCTCACCAGACCGAAAGGCCAGCATCATGGCTTCTATCTGCGCCGCAGAATGCTGTGATAAATCTGGCATTTGATTGTCACTCCGGCCATGACAACCAGAGCACACCATCGCTGCCACTTCTCCTGGAGTTGCAGCAGCCACTGACGAGGTCGCTGCAGCCGCGAGTAACGGCGCGGTCAGCACCAGGAAAATCCAGGCACGTGCAAAAGCGATCATCGTTAGCTGATATCCTGATCCTTCAAGGGCAGGTTTCGGATCCGCTTTCCTGTTGCTGCAAAAATCGCGTTCAATACGGCAGGCGCTGCTACCGCGATCGTTGGCTCACCCACGCCGCCCCAGAATCCACCGGAAGGCATGACAGTTACATCAACGTGCGGCATCTCCGCAATCTTGATGGACGGGTAAGTGTGGAAATTTTCCTGCTCGATCTGACCGTCTTTGACGGTACACTCACCGTAGAGCATCGCAGACAGACCATAAGCGAATGAACCGAACACCTGAGCCTCAATTTGTTGTGGGTTCACCGCGTAGCCTGGGTCGGTTGCCGCGACAATTCGATGAATCTTTAACTTTCCGTCGGTCACGGTCACTTCAGCGCAAGCCGCTACATAGCTACCAAACGCCTTACAAACCGAGAGCCCACGATGCAAACCATCAGACTTACCCCAGCCAGATTTCTTCGCGACCGTTTCTAAAACCGCCAGAGCCTCTGGATGTTGCTTCATCAAGTTTCGATGAAACACTAGCGAATCCTGACCCGTTTCATGGGCTAACTCATCCAGGAAACATTCCATATAGATGGCGTTCTGATTAACGTTCACGCCGCGCCAGAAGCCTGGTGTAATGTGCGTATTCCGCATCGCATGGTCGACCAGTAGATTGGGTACAGTGTAGGAAATACTATGGTCGCCATCCGGTGCTAGCGCCTGAAAAACCACAGGGTCCATATTTCCACCTAACCTTTCTGCCATAAGCGTCGCAAGAATCGACTGTCCTGAGATGCGAATATGCAAACCATCGAGATTACCATCATCATCCAACGCTGCCGTCATTCGAGCTTTGGTGATCGGATGGTAATACCCATGCAGCATGTCCTCTTCGCGAGTCCATAATAATTTAATGGGCGTACCAGGCATGGTTTTGGCAATAGCCACAGCTTGACGGACATAATCCCCTTGGCCTCGTCTACCAAAGCCGCCGCCCAAACTGATTTTGTAAACTTCACATTGCTCCACGGGCAGTCCGGCAGCCTCAGCCGCCGCCGCCAGTGCAGATTCACCATTCTGAGTAGGCACCCAGACCTCGCAGCGATCTTTGTTCCAGACGGCTGTCGCGTTCATGGGTTCCATCGTTGCGTGGTTCTGATAGGGATAGCTGTAATCTGCGGTATAGGTTTTCGCGGCCTTGGCATAACTCTCTTTAACGTCGCCGACTTTATTCCCTACAAACTTTGTTTCTGCCGTTAGGCCTTCTTCCAGCATTTTATCTATTGTTGCGCTCGAAATCTTTTCGCTTTCACCCTTGTCCCATGCGATGTCGATACTGTTGAGCGCGGTGTTCGCTTGCCACCATGTATCCGCTATCACAGCGACCGCATTGTCCTCTACAGCGACAACTGACTTTACCCCAGGCATCTTCTCTGCCTTGGATGCGTCGAAAGACTTTAATTTACCGCCATGAACCGGGCAGGCTTTGATCGAAGCATTCAGCATGCCTGGTAGCACCACGTCAGAACCAAACACCTGTTTGCCAGTTAGCTTGTCCAGCGTATCAAGTCGCTTCACTGGCTGACCAATGAGCTTCCAATCTTTTGGATCCTTTAACGTCACTTCCACAGGTGGTGATAGCTTTGCCGCCGCACTCGCAACCTTGCCAAAGGTCGTGGTTTTACCAGAACCGGCATGAGTGATCACACTCGCCGCCGCCGAGCACTCTGAAATCGGGACGCCCCATTCGAGGGCTGCGGCTTCTACCAACATCATTCTGGCAGCCGCACCACCTTCTCGAACATATTGATGACTGCCTCGAATTCCGCGGCTACCGCCAGTGGCGAAAGACTGCCAGACCCGGTCCCGTTTGAGGTTTTCACCAGGTGTTGGATATTCCCAAGTGACCTTATCCCAATCACATTCCAGCTCTTCGGCCACCATTTGGGCAAGACCCGTTAGAGTACCCTGACCCATTTCAGATCGAGCAATTCGAATCGTGACGGTATCGTCGGGGTCGATGACAACCCAAGCATTAACCTCAGGCTTCATCTCTTCATGATGATCCGCCAATGCAAACTTGGAGGCGAAGGTCAACGCCATACCCATCGAAAGACCAGCGCCCGCCGCGGCAGAACCGATGACAAATTTGCGCCGAGATATTTTTACAGTTTCCATAGATTTACCCCTTTGCCTTTGCGGTAGTGTCAGATGCATTGGTGTAAGAAGCACTGATCTTAGCAGCACCGATATCAGCGGCGAGGTGGATGCCTTCGCGGACGCGCTGGAAGGTACCGCATCGACAGATGTTAGTAATTTGCGCATCAATGTCTGCGTCCGTCGGCTTAGGTTGGTTATTCAAGAGTGCCGCCGACGCCATAATCATGCCTGGCTGGCAGTAGCCGCACTGGGGCGTATCCAATTCAGCCCATGCCTGCTGTACAGGATGATCACCATCCTCGGAGAGCCCTTCGATCGTAGTGATTTTTTGTGTCTCGGTGACAGCCGCTACCGGATACACGCACGACCGAACCGCTTGACCATCAATATGCACGGTGCAAGAACCGCACTGAGCAATACCACAACCATACTTGGTACCGGTGAGTCCGATCTGTTCTCGTATTACCCAGAGTAACGGCGTTGTGCCATCAACCTCGATGTTACGTATTTCCCCATTGATGTTGAGTTTTACCATGAGCCTACTCCTGCCGCGACTTCCGGCAGGACCCCGCCAGAAGTTTCTAATAGATAACTAAATTACGATTTGTCTTTGCGCGACATTATCAGATGAGCGAAAGGTTCTCTAGACCTTCCAAAAAAAACGGCACCGAAGTACCGCTAGTCATTTCTTTCTAGCTTGCCAAATTAGAAGCTAGCATTCATCCGTAAGTAGTAGTAACCACCTTGCCAACCCACAACGCTGCTGGATGCGTAAATACGACCACAACAGAAATCAGCAATTTCATCTTCGTCTGGAAACTCATCCAAAATGTTTCGGCCACCTGCACTGACTCTAAACATCTCGTTGATTTGGTAGGAACCTTCTACGTCGACAAATATCGTCGAATCAAATTTCTGGATGCTGAGCGGCGCACCGTTATTGTTAGAATTTTCTGATTCCCCGTAGTAGCTAGCTCGACCCAACACTGTTAGCCGGTCGAAAGTTTGAGTTGCCGTAAATACGCTTCTCCACTGGGGCACGTTATTCTCGAAATCAAACTGATCTTCTGCATTCAGGACAGCACTTGGGTCTGAATCAAATTCTGATTTGTTGTAGTTCATTGACGCTGAAAGGTTGGTCACCGAACCATTGCTCCACTCAAGCGGGTAGGTTGCCACCAAATCCATGCCTGTCGTTTTCGTATCAAACGCATTGGTGAAGTAGAAAACACCACCGATGGTTTCGGCACCTGCTACACCAGCAGCCTGAAGCGCTTGGAAGTTGGCGAAATTGGAGCTGGTCGGGTCAGTTGACACGCCTAGGGTCGAGATTGCATAGAAGCGATCTTCAATATCAATCCGATAAAAGTCGAGCGTCACACTCAATTTGTCAAACTCACCGGTCACGCCAAATGTGTAATTAGTGGATGTTTCAGGCTTAAGTGGAGTAGCACCCAAGGCTTGCGAGACGGCAGATAGAGCGGGGAATAAACCCGTCGCAACTGGGACACCTTGCGGCAGTCGTGTTGACACATTGGTTGTACCTTGCTGACCTGGAGTCGGCGCTCGGAAACCAGTGCCAAACGAACCACGCAGGCCAAACGTCTCATTGATGTCGTATTGCATCGCAATCTTACCGACGATTTCCGAATCAAAATCGGAGTAGTCCTCATATCTAATCGCAGCTTGCAGGAACAAATCTTCTGTCACATCTGCACTCAGGTCAGCATAAACCGCATAAGAGTCCCGCTCATAGAGATCTGAAAACGCGGGTGAATACCCCGGAAATCCATTTGATCCCACACCCACGACTGTAAATGCGGGATCATTTGCGTCTGCACAATCCAAAGTAGAGCCGGTCGCAATCACCGCAGTACCAGCAGCGGTTGCAACGCCAGCATTACAAAATTCGAATGGGTCGGATCCAGAATGCGGCCCTGCTACAAAAGAACTCAGCTCTCCGGTGACAACATCATAGGACTCATCGAGGTAACTCAAGCCAAATGCCAGAATGGCGGAAGAGGTTAAGCCAGCATCAAATTCATAAGCGAAATCCACTTGAATTTGAGTTTCTTCGTTTTCAAGATCGCCGGGTCGGAAACTTGTTGGAGATGCCGCACCAAGTGAGGGGTTGATGGTGTTCTTTAGAGTGTACTCAACACCATTAAAGCCAAAACGTGCACTGATGTCGTAACTTAAAGCAGCATTGAAGTCGCCTTTTATGCCGCCAACAACAGAATAATCTGTGACGTCACCGAAGAATCGAGGTGTAAACCCACCTGGAAATTTCTCCAGGGGCGAATAAATGGAACCATCTTCCTGACGTAAATCTTCAATCGTGCCGTTACCGGGGAAGCGGTAGAAGAAACCACCGTCAGTTTCACTTTCGGAATAGTTACCAAATGCATACAACGATGCGCCGTTGCTCAACTCATACCCAGAATTGAAAAACATCCTTGCTGCTTCATGATTTGGTTGACCCCAAGGTTGCACGACATCACCTTCAAGTGAGGCGTTCTGAGCCGCGGCAAAAAAAGCGGGATCTTCGGTGAAAACACCGTAACTGGCGGCCGGGTCATAAATGGGACTATTTTTGTCTAAGCAAAACGCCGTTCGGCAGTATTGCACTGAGCGCGACGTAAACTCAGATTTCGTATATTCACCGGAAATGCTTAAAAATCCCGACTCACCTAAAGGCAAACCGATATTACCTGTTAGCGTGTTAGCTTGGCCGTCGCCTTCAAAATACTCACCAGCGTCAAACGTAAGGCTACCGCCTTCGCGATTCTCTTTCAGGATGAAGTTGATCACGCCGGCAATAGCATCTGATCCGTACTGAGCCGCGGCACCATCGCGCAACACCTCGACGCTTTTTAACGCAGCGCCAGGAATCGTCGCCACGTCAGGTCCCTGCGTGCCACTACCACCAATGCTCACCAATGCGGCTCGGTGTCGACGTTTAGAATTAACCAGCACTAAGGTTTTATCTGTTGGCATTCCACGCAGTGTAGCAGGGCGAATAAATGTTCCGCCGTCACTAATCGGTTCACGGCTAACGTTATAGGAAGGCACTAATGTTTGTAGAATATCGTTGGTATCGGTGTGCGAAACGGCATCGATATCGGCACTACTGAACACGTCGACTGGCACTGGCGAATCAGCAACCGTTCGAGGCTTGCCACGCACACCCGTTACGATAACTTCTTCGAGACTCGAAAGTTCCTCGTCTTCAGCGGTCGCAGGAACTGCGACTACAGATGCCATCGCGAAGCTGGCCATAAGCGCTAGAGATTTCAGCTTGAAGTGCGGCGACCCTCCAAAATTACTAAACGTTTTTTTCATGAATAACCCCGATAGTTGTTGTGACTAACAATAAAAATGAGCCCAAAAATGATCACGCCCCATATGTTTCTCTGGTGATCTAGGTTGAGTTTTCTTCAGGAATTTGCAGAAAGCGGGCCAAGTCTGGATTCTGCCCACCAATTTAGGCGTCGCACCAAATAGAAATAGTTGGTGTGCGCCTTAACTACCTTGTTTGCAAAGAAATTTCTTCTCGATTTTATTATGGTGCGCGCAAGCGCATCGCTAAAGTGCAAAACCAAACAGAAGCAGCGCACTACTCTCGTGCAGTAGAGATCGACCAAGTCTGCAAGCAAATCCAAACAACCCTTACGACCGCGCCAAAAAGGTATGGCAAAACAGCTATCTCACCGAAATGGCGCGCGGCAAACACCTCGTAAAAAGACCGCAAGGCAAGCCGCCGAATTCCTTCGATAGAAAACTTGCTGCTTTATTAGATGTTTACATCGCCCGAGAGAGAATTCCGCGCGCTCAGCCTGCTAATGGCACGCTTCTTGTTAGTGGTATGAACGACAACATTAATTAGTCGCCCTCCATGAGCGCGACCATCTGGCGGGTAAGGGATAGATGGAAGGAACAACTGAGATACTCCTGCTTGCCGTTGCGTTATTCGCGACTGGTGGCATTGCGGGTATCACAGCAGGACTGTTTGGCGTCGGCGGCGGTTTTATTGTCGTCCCAGCGCTGTTAGCAGTCTTTCCGCTTTACAGCGATTCAAGCGAAAAACATATCTACGTCGCAATCGGGACTTCACTCGCCACCATAATCATTTCATCCGCTCGATCTGTGCAGGCTCACAACAAGCGAGGTGCGGTCGACTTCTTACTCTTACGGGAATGGGCACCGTGGCTGGTTGCAGGGGTCATGTTTGGTATAGCCGTTGCTGCTATGGTCGATGCCAGCATACTCGTGCTGGTCTTTGCAGTTGGGGTTTTCATCTATGCTTTCTACTTTTTGATGCCCGAAAAATTTTCCTTTGGCGGCCCTCCCCCAGACGTACCTAATGGTGTCGGTCGCGCTGCGCTTGCCTCTGGGCTGGGCGGCTTTTCAGCTTTGCTCGGTATCGGTGGCGGCACACCATTTGTTGTCACGATGGTGATATGCGGACGCTCTCTCCATCAGGCTATCGCAACCGCATCTGGCGTCGGGTTCATCATCGCCCTGCCTGGCGCTTTAGGATTTCTCGTCATGGGCCTGTTCGATACTCGCATGCCCGCCGGGTCGATCGGATACATCAACATTCCCGCACTGGTCGCTATTAGCGCCATGTCCATATTTACCGCACCGCTTGGGGTCAAGCTTGCCCACAGCCTTAGTGAAATTCATCTGAAACGCGCCTTTGGTGTCTACCTACTTAGCGTTTCAGCCATCATGTTTTATAAAAACATGTCCTTGATCAGCTAGTAACCAAGAACGGAGAGAACATGACATACCCACTATCACGCCGCCGCTTCCTCGGAGGTTCTGCGATTGTCGCCGGCGCTATCGCGGGCAGCGTAATCCCAATGGCAGCTTCGCAAGCCGCAATGATGCCGGCGCTAAAATACGGCCCAGCAAAGGGCATTGCCAAGCTAAATGCTAACGAGAACCCATACGGGCCTAGCCCAGCGGCACTCAAAGCAATGAACGCCGCTGCATCAAAGGGGGCCTATTATGTCGGCGAATCCGTACCCACCCTACTTTCCTTGATCGCAGAGCGTCATGATATCAAGGACACACAGATCAGTCTGAGTTCAGGCTCTAGTGGTGTACTGACGTACCTGGCCGTCGCAAAAGCACGCGAAGGCAAGATCCTAGGGCCCGACCTATTCTGGGATACCACAACACGAGCCGCGCTTCGTCAGGGTGGCGAAATGAAGCGCATCGCAAAGACAGCGGACTTAAGCGTTGACCTCGACGCCCTCTACGATGCCATTACGCCGGATGTCTCAATGGTCCAGGTCTGTAACCCAAATAACCCAACCGGTATGGTCGTCGATGCTTCTAAGTTGAAAGATTTTGTTATCAAGGCTTCTAAGAAATGTACGGTACTGGTCGACGAAGCCTACAACGAAATTACCGACGACCCCTCGGGAAACTCAATGGTCCCTCTCATCAAAGCGGGCCATGATGTTTTTGTTGCCCGAACATTTTCAAAACTTTATGGGCTGGCCGGTATGCGAGTCGGTTACATGATTGCTTCTGAGGAGAATTCAGAATTGGTTCGTAATTTTGGTCTTGGTAACTACGCCATGAATCAAGCCGGTGTTGCTGCCGCCGTGGCCACCTATGATGACTTCAAATTTTTGGATATGTCCAAGCAAAAGATCGTTGAGGCGCGGGGCATTATTATGGATGCAGTTAAGAAAAACGGTCTGATAGCAGCACCCTCAGAAACCAGCTTTGTCTTTATTAACCTCGGCAAACTAAATGCTGAAGAATTCCGTCAGGAAATGGCCAGCCAGAACGTTCTCATTCGGGGCATCTATCAAGATTATGACCATTGGTCTCGCGTTAGTTGCGGCATCATTGATGACGTCAAACAGTACGCCGCCGCGATGCCCATCGCACTGGAGAAACTTAAGGCATAAATTTAAGACATCGATTTGCTTTTTGTGATGGTGCCGGGCCTTGCTTCTCTCTCCTCAACACCGCAATACCGGCATCATCACAACTTCCAAAACTCTAGACAGACATTATAAGTCGAAAACTAAACCCAGCCTCCATTCCAAGCACGCTAATCTTCGATGCCAACGATGGTAAGAAAGTTTTGCCCAAACCACACCAGTAACTCAAGTGGGGCAGGCCCACCGCCCTCGGCCGCGACATCTCACGAGTAATTTAGCCAAGCTATGGCCAAGCCGAACTGTCAAAGAGTATTCTACTCGTCTCTTGGAATGTCGAGCCGCTCAATATGCCTGATCTGATTTATCCAGAACCACTTTCAGATTTCGAAAAGCGTTCGATAACGTTAATGAACGCAGCAAAAGATGTGTATGTAGCTGGCACCGGCCCGGCCGTCATAATCATGTCAGAGATGCCGGGGATCTATTCCCATGTTGCGCAGTTTGCACGGCGGGTTCGAGATGCGGGTTTCACCGTTTATATGCCCCATATGTTCGGCGAGGTTGGCCGACCTCCATCTGGCGGCTACATCCTAAAGTCGATTGCCAAAGCCTGTATCAGCAAGGAGTTTGCTGCTTTCTCGGCGAATAGATCAAGCCCGATCGTTGACTGGCTGCGGGCTCTGGCAAGAACGGCGCACCAGGAGTGCGGCGGCCCAGGCGTCGGCGCTATTGGTATGTGCTTCACGGGTAATTTCGCCTTGAACCTCATGTTAGAGCCGTCTGTCCTTGCACCGGTTTTATCACAGCCGTCACTTCCTTTGATGAATCCGTCGGGTCTACACATCGCACCCGACGAACTCGCGCAGGTCAAGGCACGGATGGAGGATGAAGATCTTACCGTTCTGGCATACCGATTTGCTGGTGACCCGATGTGTAAAGCCGCGAAATTCGAAGCCTACGAAGCCGCACTAGGCGATCGATTTATTGGCCACACTTTAGAAGATACTGCGGCAAACCCAGGCGGCCCAGCTACCCCGCACAGCGTGATGACATTGCATCTCATTGACGAGGAAGGACAACCTACCCGTGCTGCCCTTGATGAAATATTGGAATTCTACCAACAAAGACTCAACTCATAATTCACTAATAGAAGGAGCTACCATTGGGCAATCGAATCGTTGACGATCCGAGAATCGATCCACGCATCAAGGCCATATTCGGCAACCTACCCGACACTGGTCCTAGTGAGAATGCGCCTAGCCGAGATGCCTTACTCGAGCTCGTGAATACGCCGGAGGCGATCGCCGGGCGAGACATGATGAAGGGGTTTCTTAATCTATGTGACACGGAGGAGATCGCACCCAGCCAAGGGCTTAGCCAAACCGAGCATCAAATCACCTCCAAACCCGATGGCAACACGGTCAACCTGCGCTTTATCCGCCCAGACTCAAACGACACGCTACCCTGCGTTTACTATATTCACGGCGGCGGCATGCAAACCATGTCCTGTTACGACGGCAACTACCGCGCATGGGGCAGAATCATGGCGGCACAGGGCATCGCCGTCGCGATGATTGACTTCCGGAACGCCTTAACGCCATCGTCAGTCGAGGAAGTCGCGCCTTTTCCAGCGGGACTGAATGACTGCATTTCTGGCTTAAAATGGGTCCATAGTCAGGCAGCTGAACTGAACGTCGACCCAGCACATATTATCGTCGCCGGCGAGAGCGGCGGCGGAAACTTAACACTTGCGACTGGCCTCAAACTTCTTAAAGACGGCGACATTGATTTGATTCAGGGTTTGTTCGCGCTTTGCCCGTACATACTAGGCGCGTGGCCCTCACCGGACTGCCCCTCGTCTACCGAGAATAATGGTCTTTTACTCAATCTTCATGACACTAATGGCGCCATGGCCTATGGCATGGATGCATTTGAGGCTGGTAATCCACTTGCCTGGCCTGGCTTTGCTACCGAAGCTGACGTCACGGGCTTGCCTTACACGGTTATTAGCGTCAACGAATGTGACCCCCTTCGAGACGAGGGCATCAATTTTTACAGAATGCTACTTCGCGCAGGCGTCAAAGCCCGCTGTCGACAGGCAAATGGCACCATTCACGGTACCGAAATATTCCCGATTGCTTGTCCTGATGTGAGCCGTGATGCGGCAAGAGATATTGCCGCACTGGCTAAAGGGCTGGTCTAAGCTGAACGCTAGTCTAGGTCGCTGGCGTCATGACGCTCAGGGACCTGGTCTTCCTCGGGGCCCCAAAATCGATTAACGCGCGCACCGCGCTTGACCGCAGGCCGATCATTGATCGCATTGGCCCAGCGCATAACGTTGGTGTAAGACTGCACGTCCAGAAACTCTGCTGCATTGTAGAGCAGACCTCTGACCAGACCGCCGTACCAGGGCCACGTCGCGATATCCGCAATGGTATAATCATCGCCGGCGAGATATTCGTTCTCGGCAAGGTCACGATCCAACACATCAAGTTGACGCTTCACTTCCATCGCATAACGGTCAATGGGGTATTCCCACTTCTCTGGCGCGTAGGCATAAAAATGCCCGAAGCCACCACCCAGGTAAGGAGCGCTACCCATCTGCCAAAATAACCAAGACATGACTTCGGCACGCGCCGCAGGCTCTGTTGGTAAAAACTCACCGAACTTTTCTGCCAAGTGAACCAGTATCGCGCCAGATTCAAAGATTCGAAATGACGTCTCGCCGCTGTTGTCGACCAGCGCTGGAATTTTTGAGTTGGGGTTAATATCGACAAAACCACTACTGAACTGATCTCCTCCGCCAATTTTGACGGCAAAGGCATCGTACTCGGCACCCTCGTGTCCAAGCGCTAGAAGCTCTTCAAGCATGACCGTCACTTTGACACCGTTCGGTGTGCCCATGGAGTAAAGCTGAAACGGATGCTTGCCGGTCTCCAGCGCCTTTTCGTGAGTCGAACCTGCAACTGGGCGATTAATACTCGCAAACTTACCGCCTGATTCAGCGTCCCATTCCCAGACTTTCGGTGGTACGTACTCGGACATCTTTCACTCCATAGCTTCGATTAATTACAATAGCGACTTTATACAGGATATTTCTTCTGTGATTTAACTGCTTTTTTGAATAAGCCCTATTATCGCTCGCTGCCAAACTCGATTGAGACCACCAAAAAAAGAAAAACAGACACGGGCAAGCAAGAGCATGACAAAACGAGAGTAGAACAAGACTATCAATTCAGCCGCCACAAAACGAACGTAATGATCTTGTTGGTATACAATTTGTATCCAGACTTGTTTGCGGTCTTTATCGATAGCCTTGATGAAATGCGCGAGATGCGTAACGCGGTCATCGATAGCTGGGTTTTTAGGACATCGAAGCACTAAAAATTTCGACCACCCGTGCCACTGTCTGCTCTGAGGCTTCTGCTGGCGTCCCGGATTGAAAAGGTGGCGCGGGCGAATATTCTAACGCTAACTGAATCTGTTTGGCTGCTTCTTCACCCGAGATAGTCGCCACCATAGCCAGAGCAAAATCGATACCCGCGGTGACACCACCACCGGTCGCCCGATTACGGTCTATAACATACCGACCCGACGTATGTTCAGCACCAAAATTCTGCAGTAAATCTATTGCAGCCCAGTGCGTCGTCGCTTTATATCCGTTAAGCAATCCAGCAGCACCTAATATCAGGGCACCGGTGCAGACACTCGTAACCCAGGATGCGTTTTCCGCACAGGCGTTTAAAAAGTCCAGCGTCGTCTGATCTGACATCAAATCAAATGTCGCTTTGGTCCCACCCGGCACGAACAAGATGTCTGGGTTCTGTGTTGCCGTTTCAAAGGTGTGAGAAGGAACAAGGCAGATACCAGTGTCGGTCATGACTGGATCGAGCGTCTTCCAAACCACCTCGGTCTCGGCTTCTGGCCAGTAAGCAAACACCTGCAGCGGCCCCATAAGATCGAGTGGCGTCATACCCGGGTAGGCCAGCATTACAATCTTCATCGCGACTCCTTTCTTAAAAAGGAGCACTTAGTCAAAGACATAGGGCTCGAGGGTTTTCTGCGCGCGCTCACGAAACTTATGCCACTGACCACCGCCATAGTATGCAAGGCTACCTGGCTCTGCTTCACCATGGCCATTGTAGTAGGTGATGCAGTCTCGTAACGGTGCTGTCAACGAATCTGCTTGACGGCAGTGCTCGGCGTATTCTTGCTCTGGCTCAGAGAGTACATCAACTTTTGTTGCACCGCGCTCTCGCATTGTTGTTAGCATCCAAAGAACATAATCGACGTGCTCTTCAATCGCATTGGTAAAGTTGAAGCTGCCGCCACCGCCTTGAGGCCCGGAGACAATAAAGAGATTGGGAAAACCATGGCTATGCAAGCCAAGAAATGTCTTGGTGCCTTCGTTCTGCCATTTATCCTGGAGCGAAATACCATTTCTGCCGACGATCATATTAAATGTACTGGTCGCCATCCATTGAAAGCCAGTCGCATAAACCAGTACGTCCAACGGATATTCCACACCATCATGTACAACGCCTTTTTCGTAAATACGATTAACCCCTCTGGGCGCCGTATCAACAAGATGGACATTCGGGCGGTTAAAGGCCGGTAGATATTCATCATGAAAAGTCGGACGTTTGCAGCCATAGGGGTAATAGGGCTTCAGTGCTTCTGCCGTTACAGGATCTTCTACGATAACATCTACCCGGGCACGAATTTGCTCCATAATGCGAAAGTTGGTATCGAGCTGTTTCTGAACTAGAGCTTCTGCTGACAACTCTGTTGTGTGCTGTTTGCGCTCCTTGAAGTCAGCAACTTTCCCAGCCAGGTAGTCATCGTTCGCTCGCATGGCAGTCCGACCAGCAGAGATCTTAGCGAAGCGTGCTCGACGTGCCCGCGCCCAGCCAGGCTCCTGCTGCCAAGTTTCGATCTCTTCCTGAGTCGTCTCGCGCTGATCACGAATATCAATCGACGATGGAGTCCTCTGAAATACATAAAGCTCGCCCGCAATTTTCGCCAGTTCTGGTACGGCCTGCACCGCGGTCGCCCCCGTACCAATGATCCCGACCCGCTTGCCTTTCAAATCAACGTTATAGTCCCATCGAGAAGTGTGAAATGCTTCGCCCTCGAAGGTCTCCATGCCATCAATTCTCGCTAGCTTGGGCGTTGTCAGAATCCCATTGGCCAGTATGACGTGGCGTGCTTTCATCTCGTCACCGCGATCCGTCTTCACGGTCCAACGACCGCTCGCTTCGTCCCACTCGGTCTTATCGACGGTCGTGTGAAATAGACAACGGTCGTAAAAGCCAAACTTCTCTGCCATTTTTTGGCAGTACTCCATAATTTCAAAACCACCGGCAAACTTCATTGTTGGGATATAGCCCATTTCTTCTAAAAGCGGTAGGTAACTATAGGCTTCAACATCACAAGCAATACCCGGATACCGGTTCCAATACCAGGTACCGCCAACATCGCCACCTTTTTCACAAAAGCGAACGTCGGTAAAACCAGCCTGCTTCAACTTGTACCAGAGCAACAAACCCGCAAAACCGGCACCCACGACGAGAATTTCGCATTCGTCATCGAGCGTTTCACGGGGCACAGGGTCATCTGAGTAAACGTCATTGAGGTATTTGCTGAACTGACCTTCGAGGCCAATGTAATCAGCAGCACCAGCACGCGCTTCTTTGAAATTTCGGTACTTTTCCTGCTCGGCTGCATTGAACACTGCACCAACAGGCTCGGGCGGCAAGGTCTTTAAGGATTCGTCTTCAACGACGGCGTAACCCTTGCCTTGAATTTTATCACTGGCTTTGCCAGCCCGCGTGTTGAACTGTTTTAGACCTGTCTTGAGATCTACACTAACTGCGTTACTCATGGATTGTCCCCTCTTACCCGACTAAACCAGCTAAACCCGGCTTCGTCAACGCACGAGACTATTCTGCTGCGGATAAGCGTTGCTTTGCACTCAGCAAAATAACGCGCTTTTCTTCATCAGTGGCCCAGGGCCATTGGCGGATCTGGAGGCTATTTCGGCCGCAACCGACGCAGTCGCCGGCCTCGTCCAGTTTACAGACTTTGATACAAGGAGAGTCAATTGAAGATTCCATTTCGCTATGCTTTCTTCACCGAAGGCGACAGCGGCAGATCCACAAAGTTGCCTGGGCGTTTTTCGGCATTTGACATCATCGCTTCTTGAATCTCCTCGATCTTAAGGTGACTCGCGTTCCAAATAGCAATGTAGTCTAGCCCATCATCAGTAGAGTGATCTCGCGCATAATTGATCATCTTCTTGCAGCCATAAACCGCCAAAGGCGCTTTACTGGCGATGTCTCTGGCAATGTCCATTACCCCTGCAAGCATCGTTTCTTGGTCAGAATAGACTCGATTGACTAAGCCCATTTCCTTCGCCTCGGCAGCCGTCACTCGCCGTCCCGTATAAGCCATTTCCCGCACATAACCCTCGGGAATTAGTTTCACTAAACGAGGAAACGTACCAACGTCTGCCGTCATACCAATATTCGTTTCAAACACCGTTATGAACGAGTCTTCTGTGGCATAACGGATATCACAGGCTGAAATCAAATCCACCCCACCACCAATACAACCACCCTGAATAGCGACAAGCACAGGCACACGACAACGCTCTAAACAATTGAAAGCACCCTGCATATGTAACACGTTTTCATAGAATACAGTGCCGGCCTGCAAGCGTTGATGGCGCTTCTCTTCCTCACTCAAGTTATTTGAGACGCCACCCGCGAATGCTGTGACATCCAGCCCGGAAGTAAAATGCGGTCCCGTCGAGGAAATTACAATGACACGCGCCTTCGCGTTATCGTCGATATCTTTGATCAGCAACGGTAACTCTCGCCAGAAAGACGGGTTCATGCTGTTTCTTTTATCCGGGCGATTTAGCACAACATGGGCTATTTGGTTTTCAATTGTGACGGCAAAACATTCCATTTCTAACTCTCTTCTAGATCATTATCAGACTTAGTATCGCAGGGCTTCACCTGCCCGCTGCAGGTGAACTCGCTAATTTTTCCACTAATCAGGGCGACTGTAAAACCCTCCACGCGCAGAATTCAGCACGGCGTAACAGCACCGCTTATTACCTCCCTAGTTTCGCACATTCGCCCCTCAAGAAAACCCTGTCGCACTTCACATCATTTTTTCGAATACAGGCTCATTTGCTCACAATTCGCGGTAGTATCAGTGTGAGGCAAATGGGGGAGAATCAGGCTTGGAGTCAAATGTGCCGACCTACGCGCGACAAAAGCGTGATGGCAAGGTCAGCTTTTCGACTAAATTGTATCAGGGCATCGGGGCGATTCCCGACACAGTCAAAAACTTTGCTTTTAACACCTTCATTCTGCTCTATTACAATCAAGTGCTGGGTGTCGACGCCAGATTGGTTTCACTGGCGCTAGCCATCGCAATCATTTTCGACGCCATTACCGACCCTTTGGTCGCCTCAATTTCGGACAACCTGAAGACATCGCTGGGCCGCAGACATCCGCTGATGTTGATTGCTGCGATACCACTAGGATTGTCCATTTACGGCGTTTTTTTACCACCTGCAGACTTATCGGACCTGCAGCGCTTTGCCTGGTTATTAACGTTTGTGCTGCTTACCCGCGGTTTCATGACCTTATTCTTCGTCCCCTGGGCCGCCATTGCCGCTGAACTCTCCGATGACTATACCGAGCGGACATCCATCATGGCGTACCGCTACGCCATAGGCTGGATCATTGGCGTCTGCTTTCCACTATTCGTCTACAACTACTTATTCCCAACCACTGACGCGTTTCCTATCGGTCAGTTAAACCCCAACGGTTACCCTAACCTCGCGCTTGCGGCGGGTATCTTATTAACAACAGCCGCGATTGTGACCACGTTGCTGACCCGGCGAGAAATCCCCTACCTGCGTCAGCACACCACCGTGACCGAATCCTTCAGCCCCCGCAGAATTATCGGCGAATTATTAACCGCACTGCAGAATCGCCAGTTCCGGCTAGTGTTTCTCGTCGTTCTGATATCAGCAGCGATCAGCGGCACCACGGCCAATATTGGCATTTACATGACCACATTTTTTTGGGGCTTCAATACGGAAGATCTTCGCTGGTTCGCGCTCTCAGCGACCGGTGCGGTACTCGCATTCCCGCTTGTCTCAGTCATACAGAAACGCTGGGACAAAAAGACAATTTTACTTTGGTGCAGCATCGTCAGTTTGCTGGATGGCATCATCATCGTGAATCTGCGCTTCTTGGATGTCCTGCCTGACAATGGTGACCCACGGCTATTGATGCTCCTAGTGGGAGCAGGGGTTTTTGCAGCTGCGGTCGCAGTCGTTCACGGCATAATTGGTGCGTCGATCGTCGCTGACACATTGGATGATCACGAACTGCGAACAGGCTTGCGACAAGAAGCGATGTTTTTCGCGGGGTTGTCTTTTTCAGGAAAAGCGGTCTCTGGTCTCGGAATTGTGATGGGTGGTTTTATCATTGCGATGATTCAGTTTCCGAGCGGTGTATTGCCGTCCGACGTGCCAGAACAACAAATTTTCTTGCTCGGACTCATCGTCGGTGTGGTGGTGCCTCTACTGCATCTCATTCCGATTAGCTTGATCAGACAATATAAGATCACCCGCCAAGAACACCAACGAATTACCGCAGCGTTGGCCGAGAGACACAGCACTCAATCCGACCCCACCTAAACAGAGTAGGCACCAATGAGAACATAAGCGCCATTGTGCTCCTCATATTTTTAGTCAACAGTTTCGCTGCTTCGCCCGGCGAGGACATGCCCTACCCGTCACATTTCATCAATACAAAGGGCAGCAGCATAGGACCGACATTGTTGTTCATGCATGGCAATCCGAGCTCCTGTTGCCTATGGCGCAATGTTGTCGCTATCAACCGCATCGGCAAGTGGCTGGAAAAATCCAAACAGCCCAAATTGCTGCTGTTCGCCACCCCTGGTGCTCTCGTATCAGCAGAGGAAGCGATTGGCCGTAATATCCTGAGCTGGTATTTACGCTGGATAAAATGATCCCTAGTCAGATTTATTTTTGTTGTGGTCGTCACCAAGCGCCTCATCGACAACCTCGGCTGTCGTTTCAACCGCCTCAGAATTTTGAGGTGCTTCATCCAACCAATCCTCACCCGTATGAGCTTCGTCTGGCCAAGAGGTAAAGGGAAAGGGTCTAATTTCCGAATTGAAGGTCAGGAATTCTAAAACTTCTTGAATATAAATCGATCCGTTCTTTGCAAACTTGAGCAACGGTTCGTTGACACTGCCCGTCAACAACGCAGAGAAAAACTGGAAAACGGCAATAAGCGCAATCATCGCCTCTACCACGTTATAAGCGACTGCCATTAATAACATGTGTAGGCCGCGCAACCAGATACTGCCGTTGACTATGTGCTCTCGAGTTTCATCTTGCATACTGCTCTCCTATTGGACTCTATCGATTGTACTGTAGTTTCATAATAGCAATTTCAATGCCATCAGGAATTGTCTATAGCAATCAATTGGTTACAATTTTTCCGGAGAGGGCGAATGGCGAATTTCACTACTTATTTGCACAATTCGCGCCGCTACATCTCGTCTAGATGCGCATCCGTTGGAAAGCCAGCACGCAGCCACGCTTCAATGCCACCTTGCATGGGATAAACATTCTTAATCCCTAGTCTCTTCAACTGGAGCGCCACACGGGCGCTCGATGCTTCATTGGGTCAGCTACAGACGAGTACGATATCTTTATCCCGCGGAATAAACGGGTCATTGGTAGCGATGTCCGCCATCGCTAAACGACTAGCTCCGGGCAAAAGGTGGGGAATCGCCCTTAGATCGTAATCATGGCGAAGATCGAGTACGTGCGTGCTAACCCCCTTCTCAAGTCGCTGATAGACAGCCTCCGGCGTCAGGCGCCGCATATCTAACGAGCGCACAAATAGCTGGCGCTTGATCATTTTGATGACGATATACATGGCCAGCAAAGCGCTAATCAGACCTCCGGCAATCGCACCCGCTTCTGAAACTCCCAGAATAACCTGCTCCAAAATCTCGTGAGTGAAGTATCCCAGCAGAATAAAGGTCCCTGCCCAGAGAACTGTGCCGAGAGCGTTCAACCAGAAAAACCGGCTCAGGCTCATGCCCGTCAACCCAGACATGGGGGGCGCGAGCAGTTGCAAGCCGGGAATGAACTTGGCAATCACAACGGAAAATGCACCTAGACGACGAAACAGATCTTCGGTGTTGCGCACGCAGTAGTCCGGCTCGAGCGAAAGGATACACAACAGATGCAACACTCTTGCACCGCGCAAACGGCCCAGCCAAAACCAAAACATATTGATCGGTATTGAAGCCAGCAAAGTCACTCCGATTACGATTGGCAGAGAAAGTTGCCCCATGCCAGCGAGCGCACCCGCCCCGATCAAAAGTGGAATAGATGGAATTGGCAAGGCAGCCTGATCCAGGGCAACCCATATCAGAAGCACCAGATAGCCATACTCAATGAGAAATTGCAGCAGCTCTGTCATCCATGTCCCTACCAAACCAATATCGTTTTCGAATTCTACACCGCGCAGAATCCTACCACCTTATCTAAAACCGAACTCAACTGAGGAACGGCTGCGGCTTTACGCCATCAACGATAGAAATTCGCTCACCATAGCGCGCATACCCTTCATAATCTCGAATCGCATGATGCTGGGCACTTCTGTTATCCCACATGACCAGCGTATGTGGCGTCCACCTGACGCGGCACTGGATTCGGGGGTTCGTTGCCACGTGATGATGTAGACCGGCCAAA
This sequence comes from Candidatus Azotimanducaceae bacterium, assembly GCA_051278195.1. Lineage (GTDB taxonomy): Bacteria > Pseudomonadota > Gammaproteobacteria > Pseudomonadales > Azotimanducaceae > JAHRVQ01. Next base: position 205,438 of record JBNMQM010000001.1, on the reverse strand, counting down.
ATCATGTCGCTTTCCCAACGCTGCAATTCTTCAATGTGGGAAGTAAAGCTGCCGTTCACAAACAGAATGGGTAACCCAGATTCAGGATGCTTGGTAATCACCGGATGTGTCGCCTTAGGATAACTTTGACCCGCTTTCAAGCGGATTCCGTAATTCCATAGGTCTATTTCACCGTCATGAAACGCATGCTTTCCAAGCAGCAGGGTTTGCATCGGCTTTGATAGCTGCTGATAGGCTGCTGACATATTGGCGAACATGGTGTCGCCGCCGCCGTTTTCAGGGGTTTTTGACACATACAGTAAAGATGCTGAAGGCGGAACTTCATCGCAAGACACGTCAGAATGCCACGCCTCGCCATTGGAATACTTCGCATCGGGCTTTGTATCAATAATAAACACCTCAGGATCATCGGTGTTCATGCCGTTGCGCTTCGATGGATGAATATGGAGATCACCAAAGTACCGGGCAAATGCCTTGTGCTGATCACGATCTAGCAGCTGATCTCTGAAGACCAGCACCAGTCGCTGGACAAACAATGCTCTCAAACGATCAACAATATCGTTTGGCAATGGCCTCGACAGGTCGAGCCCTGAAACCTCGGCACCAATGCCCGGGGTAATTTCTTGAACTTCCATATCAAACTCACTCATTAACATCGTTACTGTAAACCTTGAGCAGAAATTGTGCAGCATTCCAATTTGGCGTACATTGTCAGAAAAAGGTCTAAGTCAGATGGCAATAGAAAAGGTTATAACATTTACTTGCACACCCGCGCAGCTCTGGGCGATTGTTGGCACCCCAGATCGTGTCGATTGGGTACCTGGCGTTACTGACTGTGTATTCGATGGCGAAGTTCGCAGTTTAAAGCTTCCTGGCGCTGGCCATATCAGAGAAAAGATTTTGAGCCACAGCGATGCGGAAATGGCCATGCAGTACTCCTGCATCGAATCACCGGCTCCACTTGAAGCACACCTTGCCTCTATTAAAATTCAAGAAACGGACAAAGGCTGCGAAATGCACTGGCAAACGACGGTAGAACCGGTTGCCTTCGAACCCTTTATCGAATCCAGCATGGACGGCGCAATCGTGCAGATTCATAAAATTTTAGGCGCTGACTAGCCCAAACTAATCCGAGTGGGGCAGCAGGGGTTTCGGTCGCCATGCGCCGAGCGCGAGCGACGCGACCGTAATACTCCCGAACAAACACATGGCCAACGCGGCAAAGCCATAAACCGCATCAAGACTAGCGTCAAAATAGACCACCGCAACAAAGGCACCGCCTACCGCCACAACAAACCTAAGAATCGTTCCGACTATTGGCCAGGTCACGTTTCCTGCCCCCTGTGAGGCAAAGTACAAGGAAAGACCTGCACCCTGAAAAACAAAGCAAATACCGACAATTTGTAAATAGCGCGTTGCGGCATGAACGGTCATCGGGTCGCTTGCAAAGAGATCCACCCAAAGGCTAGGCACCAACGCCAGGGTAAGTCCGATAAGGCCAGTTAAAGCACCAGCGGCGGATGCGCCGATCCAGCCAATACGCTCAGCTCTTTGCCACTGCCCGGCACCAATATTCACGCCAACCATTGCTGTCATCGCAGCACCGATACCAAACACCAGCGGCACGAGTAGAAATTCAATCCGCGAACCAATGCCATAACCCGCCAATGCAGCCGGCCCAAACCGGGCAACAATACCGGTCAAACTCATAATCGTTAACACTGTCAAGATAGGGGACAGAGAAGCCGGCAGCGCTACACGGAATATGTCTCTGAACAAATCCGTTTGCAGGTGAAACGATGCCGTGTGTAGTTTCAAGGTCTCCTTACCTGCCATCAAGCGAGTCAGTAAAATGACCGCAATCAAACTGGCCACCACAACCGTCGAGATAGCCGAGCCCACAATTCCGAACTGGGGTAATCCCCACCAACCAAGAATGAGAGCTCCGGACAATGGCACCTGTATCAGGGCACTGACAATCATCATGCTGGCCGGAAATTGCATATTGCCCATACCGCGATACACCGAGCTGGTAATGTTCATGGTCCAAATCAAAACAGCACCGGGAAACAATACCCAGCAAAACATCATAGCGCTGCTCAATATTTCACCACCACCGCCTAGAAAGACCAGAAACCACTCACCAAACAATACAAATAGAAGCAAAAAGGACAACGCTCCACAAACAGCGATGATGAGTGCATGCCAGACCAATTGCTCAGCTCTGTCCCGATTGCCACTGCCCAACGCCCGCGCCAACGAAGCCGTTACAGCACCACCAATCGCACCGCCAGACATCATTTGCATCAACATCAATAATGGAAACACCAGCGCAATAGAGGCGAGGGCTATCGTACCTAACTTACCTATGTACCAAACCTCCGCCATGCTGACACTCGCCTGAATCAGAAATGCCATCATATTCGGGCTGGCCATACGGGCCAACAAAGGAAAGGGGCTAGCGTCTAGCAGCTGCTGGGTTTTTGAATCAATTGCCAAGAACATCCTCAATAAAAGTGCATATACACCTAATAGTGCGGATTTTCATAGCCGGAGTCAATCATCCGCTCTTGGCAGCATAGTTTTGGGCTCCGACTCGAGTCAGATATCCCTGTACTCATCGAACAGTAAACGACTCAACCCAACGGGCCACACTTCTTCGCCCCCCGGCTGCATGAGCCGCGACCCAAGCGCGCCATGCATCGGAACAACAGGAGGTTGGGCTGCGGTGAGGTGCTGAGATTTTTGAAAGTCGTACAAGCGCGCAAGATCAGGCTAAGGATTGCTTGAACATCCCACACCTACGCCCACAGTCAGCAAAGCTATCAACAGCAGACGCCTCATAAGGTTTGCAGCACCATCAATACCTCTTCACGCGCCAATCGAATGGCTTCGGACACCGCCAACTCGGATTCTGATTCATCTAACGAATCAAAATGCGCCTGCCAAACGACCTTAAGCTGTCGGCTAGACTCACTGCTCTTTGGCTGCAGCAACATCGCCAAATCATTGACCAATAAAACCTTACTCCAACCCATGATGGGATCTCCTGCCTCACCGTCCATCTTAAAATGAGCAAAATGAACAATTTCTTGGAGCTCTCCGAGTGCCAACAAAGATTCAAAAGTTGCATCTCGGCGCGTCGCATTCTCCTCAATCCAGCTGGTTTGCAGGATGTTAAAGCTCACGCCAATAATGGCGGTGAACAAACTGATGATGGCCACGCTGTGAAAACGAAATTGATCTGATAACTTCATGAAAGGCTTCGACTGGTTAGATGACTGGGTCATTGAACAAAAATTTATTAGACGTAAAAAGTTTCGTCACAAATTAGACGTCGTGGCGAGCGACTCGTATCGGCAAACTTAGCCACATCTTTCGCAACCTCTTTCTGACCGGATGGCGAATCGTAAAATCTCAACCGCAGATCTTCGATGCTGTCAAAACCACAATGGGCAATGCCATCCCAGTCTGGGCCATGAATCACATGAACCACGCTCAGTTGTGTGTAAAAGCTCATCGCCTTGTGCACGCGCAGAGCAAGTGGCGCGTGCTGATCTCGCCAGTAGCCGTCAGCTTGTTCGTGGTCAAGGTCAGGACGCCGCACCATTGGGAATACGGCGACCTTACCGGGTAGCGAAGCGTCGTTGCCAGGCTCCTGACTGACTCTGGGTTTAATCACCCGGCGCAGGCAAATGAAAGCACCGACATCAGCGGCGGCGAGAAACGCAGCGGGACGATCTGTCTCCACGCTTACCAGAGCGGCAAAGGGTAGGTGTGCCGTATCCTCTCTAGGGTCGGCGATTAGCCGACCACGAAGGCGTTCAGCAAAGGTTCGCGCCTGATCACGATCTGAAAACGCTCCGACTAGCTCCATCGCACTGTTCTCCCTAATATTTTGAACAGTTTTACACGATCATTTCCAAGTTTGACAGGAGGACGCTAGACGACAAACCACGCCCAGGTCTAATTAGGGCTTAACTTGGACCAGAATTTGTCCTCGGTTCGCGGTTGTCTCAACACTCAGTACATCGCCTCGAAACTGAGCATCCTGGAGCCAACCCAGCGCTTCCTCTCGGATGCGGCCAGTGCCTACAATAACCCTGACATAGCGCGGCAGTTCCTGTCTGACCTGGTCAAGCCAACGCTCGAGCTTTGCCAGCGCCTCTCTAACGGTTTCTCCTTGGTGTGCTATATCAAACTGAACCGTCGAACCATCGGTTTGCACGGCGATCAAACCGTCGCATTTCGGACAACGAGGTGCAGATATGGTCATTCCACATTGCAGACAGTGTTTCATGATGGTGATGCTACGAATTGGACTTGCATGGGATGGGTCACTAAACACTCAGTCATTAACGGCCGATTTATTATGGACCGATTTGTTATAGAGAGGGCCATTACAGGTTGGAGCGCTGCTATTTTCACCGTATGATCAACGCGATTTTCTATTATACAAAGGGTAAACATGTCATATCTCGAAAACGCTTGCTTGTTGGCAGGGCGATTTTTGCTCGGCATTTACTTTATTCTCCCTGGCGTTAGCAAGATCACAGGTTGGACAGGCACCATCGACTACATGGCAGAGCACAATGTTCCTTTTATTCCTGCCGTGCTGGTCATCACCATCATTTTACAACTCGGTTGCGGTGTTGCTTTGATCATTGGCTTTCAAGGTAAGATTGCCGCTTTTTTGCTGGCCGGTTTAACGCTTGTTATTAGTCTCTTTATGCACAATTTTTGGGAGTATGCAGAGGGACTGGAACGAAATCATGAAACCCAAAACTTCTTTAAAAACTTGGGCATCATGGCGGGGCTTCTGGTCGTTGCCGGATTGGGTACCGGAAAGTTCAGCTTGACCCAAGCCAGCCCTAAGCCAAACCCGAACTAGAGGTCAAGTCCAGCCAGTCCTATTTGGCTTTTTACACTGCCAACGCGTCTTGAATCTTCTTTTTTTCGGTGCCGTCCATTCGCGCCTGAAGACCTCTGTCCATCTCGTCTAGAATGGCGGCGGCATGGGGGTTATTTTGAATTTTTGCCCAGTAGGCTGCCACTTTATCGTTGCACAATATAGGGTTCTCGACGTCTAGTCTGGGCACGGTATTTTCACACAGCCATAGTGCCGGTACTAGAGAACAGTCGGCCCGACTCAGGACGTTACCCGCCGCGAAGTCACCCTCACCAATGTGCGTTTCAAGTGCGCCAATACCTCGCCTGACCTGCTTCATGAGTAGATCGCGAACCGCGTCCACCCGAGTGTCTCTTGGAATCTGAGGTAAAGCCATAAAGATATTGTTCATCAAATAGATATCGGCAATTCTCGACAACAAACGAACGTCAGCCCTGACCTTCGGCGTTGAGCCGAGCAGTGCCTTATCGGGATATAGATCATCGAGATACTCTGCAATCACTTCTGACTCGGGGATAATCCCTTCGTCGGTCTCAAGTATCGGGATTCGGCCGATGGGCGAAAATTCAGCCAACTTGCCACGATAGAAACTTACCGGCAATTCAAATGCGATGTCGTCAATACCCATCGCGTAAATTTGCATTCGAATCTTGGCCGAGTAAGGGCTCAGGTCACCCGTGTATAGCTTCATGCTCATTCTTCTACAACCGCCAAAGACACGGAGCATAGCACCGCACCTATACAGGCTGACAATGGAATGACACACTCGTCGGACAACATAGAAGCGAAAAGGGGGCGATAGAATGCAAAAGCTTAACAATAGACGAGTGATAGTCACCGGCGCTGGCTCGGGCGTAGGGGCCGCGACGGTAATAGCTGCAGCAAACCATGGCGCTTTCGTCACTGCCCTCGACATCAATGAAGCCGCACTATCGCAGCCAATCGATACTGTTAGCTCGCAAAAATTAGATGTCAGTAACGAGACAGACTGGGAGACATTCGCCGATTCTCTGGCCCCAGCAAGCATTGACCATCTGCATCTGAACGCAGGCATTCAAAGTGCGCCACCCGAAGCGCCATTAGAAAACTACGCTTTCAAAAATCTTTCGGTACCACACTACAGAAAAATGATGGGTGTGAACGTAGACGGCGTGGTGTTGGGTTTGCACTATTTATTGCCCAAGATGAAGCCTGGCGGCAGCATTGTCGTGACATGCTCATTGGCGGGCATTGTGCCCTATGATATTGACCCACTCTATTCCATGAGCAAGCATGCCGTCACCGGCCTGGTGCGAAGTTTGAAACGCGAGCTTGCTGAACAGGATCTAAGAATCAATGCCCTGTGCCCGGGCGGTATTGACACAGAAATCATTCCCCATGCCCAGCGCACCGACGCAGCAGAATTTATGACCCCAGAGGCTATTGCCGATGAGATCATTAATCTATTTCTCACGGAAGAAAGCGGCTCGACCTGGGCCAAGGTTAGCGAGACCAAAGCAGCTTGGATTATCCATCCACCGGGAAAGCGCTAACGCTGCTGAGACGCCGTCGACTTAAACCAGAGGTAGCGAAGAACACATATCAAGCATCATTTGATGGGCATTTTCACCAGACCTAGTGAATGGCTAGAATACCTTCGAGCCCGAATAGCGCATAAGGAGATCAGCACTCGCACTGGATTCAGGTATATAACCCCTACTCCACTTCGAAAACTCGCGTTTGACAATCTCCCTATAGCCTAAAAGCACAACTTGCTGGTGCCGAGGATCATTCAAAATAGGCCTGTAGAAAACAGCCACGGCTGGAGCCTGGTCAGCCGGTGTGTTGAAATAGATCGATAACCGATTGGAGAGTGCCAATGAGTGCCGTTCCCACGCTCGACTTTAAAGCTTTGCTCAATAGCGACCCCGATGCTTTAAGCGCACTGAACGTTGCGTGCGGTGACCATGGTTTTTTTCTGCTCAGCAATCACGGTATCGACAATGAAATGAAAGCGATGTGGCAGGCGACAGAATCTTTTTTTGCCTTAGCGCGTCCTGAAAAGCTTGCAGTGCAGCGAACAGAGACCAACCCGCTCGGCTACTACGACAGAGAATTGACCAAGCAAAAGCGTGATTTAAAGGAAGTATTCGACTTCAAAGCCGGGGGCTACCAGTCAAAAAATTCTAACATCCGATCCCAGTGGCCCGCAGACCTGCCAGACTTCAAAACAACGATGCAGGCATATTTTTCAGTCTGCACTCGGCTCGCTGCGGATACCACAAAACTGGTTTACCAGAGCCTGGGACTGCCCCAGGAACAAGTCGATACAGACTATGGCGAACAGCACACCAGCTCCATGCGCCTCAATTATTATCCAACCCGTGACCCACTGACAAAAGACGAGCAGGCGCAAGTCAACGCGCTGGGTGATATGGCCCTGCATCACCACACGGACCCAGGCACAGTCACGTTATTGGTGCAGGACGATACCGGCGGTTTACAAGCCTTGTCTTTAGCGGATGGCTGGATTGATGTGCCACCCGTTGAAGGGACGATTGTCGTGAACCTCGGAGATGCTCTGCAGGTCCAAACGAATGACATTTACAGAGCCGCCATACACCGGGTCACCAACATGACCGAGCGGGCAAGATATAGCACCCCGTTTTTCTACCAGCCCCGCTTCGACGCGACCATCAAGCCACTTGGCGAATTGGGCGGGGAGCCGCACTACGCATCATTTACCTGGCGTGAGTATATCCGCGCCAGGGTCACCGATAACTTCGCCGATTCAGGTGAAGACGACATTCAAATAGATCGATACCGAATCACCCGTTAATGCTAAGCGACTGCCATCTCCGCCAGAAATGCCAGAGTAGCGGCTTTTTCGTCTGGATTTTCAGCATAGACCGTCGCGCCAAAATCGGTCGTACCGGCGGCCGCCATCAACTGCAGGCGATCCTCTACTTCGCTTTTCGTACCCACTAGCGCAACGTCACCTGGTCCTTCAGCACCTTCACGATCAAACATAGCGCGATAAGACGGCAGCTCAGCATAACTTGCGAAATTGCGACTAATGGACGCTCGCCGTTCATCCGCAGAATCGGTGATGCAAACGGGTAGGGAAGCAATAATTCTAGGTGCCGACCGACCAGCAGCGGTCGCCGCATCCTGAATCCGAGGCACGATATGTTCCTGAATGGTTTTCGGCCCGACCCACGCCAAGGTTGTACCATCAGAGTACTGACCTGCCACTTTCAGTGCTTGTGGACCCAGCGCTGCCACCACAACCGAAATGTCCGGCATCGTTCGCTTAAAAATCTGCGCTTTGCAGGACAGCAGTTCACCTTCAAAATCAACCTCACCTTGCGTCAGTAGCGGCACGAGGATCGACAAGTACTCGCGCAGGTGTCGAATAGGTTTGTCGAACGCAATACCAAGATCCTTCATCATCGTTTCATGGGATAGACCGACCCCTAAACAAAACGGCACCTTAAGCGACTGCGCGACCGTTAAAGCTTGAGCCGCAAGCGACATTGGGTTGCGCGGAAAGGTGGGAATCACCGCAGTGCCGATCTCCATGTTGGTGATTTTTTGGCCACCCAGGGCCAGTGCAGTTAAAGCATCAAAACCACCGGTCGGGTGATCAGCCAACCAGTAACTTTGATAGCCGGCAGACTCCGCACGCTGCATATCCTTTGACACTGTATCTATCGACGCATGTCCCACGACCCCAGTTCCATTCCAGCCAATCTTCATCGTACCTCTCCTGTTTGAGTCCAAAATAAACCAGATTATGCGCCCTTCGGCATGAACTTGCTGATTCCAAAGAATAACGCTAGGGTCAAACGATGTTATGTATATTTAGATAAGAGCACTTGTGATGGAATCGCTGCTGCCCCTTGCAACCGCCACCATATTAGCCTGCGCTTTTACTTCGCTGGCGTTTCTCGTTGTACGCCGCAAAAAGTCGAAGGTGGCGGACTCAAACCTCGATCTGTCCAGTTTTGACACCTTACCAGTAGGCGTTTTAATCACCGACTTGAGCCTCGACGATAATCCTATTATTTACTCAAACAACACGTTCACAATGATCACTGGCTACAGCCACAAAGAAGTTCAGGGTCGCAATTGCCGTTTCTTGCAAGGTGACGACACCCAACAAAACGGCATAGAGATACTGCGGGACGCACTCCAAGAATGCAGCACCGCGACAGTCACACTCAGAAACTATCGAAAAGACGGCTCTCTGTTTTGGAATGAAATCACCGTCTCCCCAGTATTAGATCCGGCTGGGGACGCGAAATTTTATCTTGCCATCCAGCAGGATGTGACTAACAAGCAAAAAACAGCGGCTGACTTGCTGGAACAAAATCAACGCCTGGCGATGAGTCAAAACATGTTGCTCGAACTGGTTCGTTATGCATCGACGAGCCTGGATACTACTCTACAAAAATACTTGAGCGTCGCAGCCGTTCAGCTTGGTTTGCCGAGGGTTGGCATCTGGCAACTGGACGAACAACAGGCATCGCTAAACTGCATCTTAATGATTCGCCACAACGAACCCACTACCGAAAGCTGGTCCATGGTTGTTCAGAATCATCCGCTGTATTTTTCGGCTCTGAACAACAATCAGGTTGTCGCCCTCTCGGATTTGAACGATGAACTGAGCCGCCTCGACCTCGATTTTGACTACTCAATTAGGCGCAATATCGGGGCTGCCATGCACGTGCCGATTAACATCAACGGCGAACTCATCGGGATTCTGAGTCTCGAAAATACCGACGGCCCACGAACTTGGATGAGAGAAGATCTTGAATTTTCACGCTACATCGCGGACCTTTGCGCTGTCGCTTTCATCGCGGAAGAGAACCAGACTGCACGACAGCGATTAGATGAAATCGAGCTTCTCCTTGCAGAAGCTCGCAAGGTTGGACAACTCGGGAGCTTCATTTGGTATTTCGACGACGACGACCTTGTTTTCTCTAACGAAATCGCAGAGGTGCTAAACACGAGTCGGGCCAGACCAAAATCGATTATAGAGATGCACAACAGAGTCAGAGCGGATAGAAGGCAAGAATTTTTAGATGACGCAAAGAAAGCATCAACCGCAGATGACGAAATATGGCAAGGAATCTATCCGTTCACCGCCAACGGCGACGAAAGCCGATACTGCGAGTTCGTTGCGCAAAGTTCAAAGCTGGACGACCGGCCTGTCATTAGAGGCACCATTCAGGATGTGACAGCACGCATCCGCGCCGAAAGAGAAAACGAGGTATTGCAACAACGGCTACTGCAAGCAGAAAAGTTGGAAACCATCGGCACCCTGGCTCGCGGCATCGCCCATGACTTCAACAATTTACTCACACCACTCATCGGCTACGCTGAACTGCTGTCCACGGACTTTGCTGAAGGCGACCGCCGGCTCACTTACACCGGCCAGATAATTCAGAGCGGTATGCGCGCAAAGCATTTAATAGAGCAACTATTAACCTTCTCCCTGCATCGACAAACCGATAACCCAGAAGTCGACATACAATCTGTGATGGAAGATGTCCTGCAGAGTGTTCGACCTAAGGTCAACGCCACCATCAAACTGGCAGCAGAACTTAGCAACGATGCTCGCCTAGTTCGCGCGAACTCAGGTCAGATCAGACAAATCCTCATGAATTTGTGCCTCAATGCGGATAATGCAATGAAGGGCAAAGGCGTGATTCGAGTCAATCTGTTCGAGACGAATTCGACTGCTTTATTGCAACCAAAAGACAACAACCTCCAGCCCTACGTCGCTATTCAGGTCGAAGACAGTGGACCAGGCATAGACGAAACCTATATCAAGCACATTTTCGAACCCTTTTTCACGACCAAAGGAGTTGGTGAAAGCACCGGACTCGGGCTCTCGGTGGTACACGGCATTGTCAAACAACATGGTGGCGAGATTGAAGTCGCCAGCGTCCCTGGATGCACCACTATTACGATCTATTTGCCTTACTTTTCAGGGCCAGACCGCGAAACGATAGCGAGCGCTTAGATCCAACTAAGCGCAACCGATACATTTAACACAACCAAAATCAAATATTGTTCGTAACCTAGAGTTATGTGGAAATATACCGGAAAGCAGCGACCCAGCTTCGCAATCGAGCCTGCGATCGACCAGGAATCCGTTTGGGACTATCCCAGACCACCCGCTTTGCTAGAGGACTCGCGGCACGTGCGCGTTATGGCAGACGGGCAAATTATCGCCGATAGCTCCCAGGCACTCAGAGTTCTCGAGACCGCGGCACCACCGACCTTCTATTTACCTGAAGCCGACATTGATATGGACCTGCTTGCCGTGGTGTCCGGACAATCAAACTGCGAGTGGAAGGGCATTGCCCGCTATTGGGCGCTTAGCAGCCACAGCCAACCAGTAGGCTGGGACTATCCTACGCCTTCTGCGCCCTTTGGAGGGCTGCTCAGCCATCTCGCTTTTTATCCGGGCAGAGTCGACTGTTTTATTGACGATGAAGCCGTTAAACCACAATCCAGCGAGTTCTATGGTGGCTGGATTACGCACGAAATTGTCGGGCCTTTTAAGGGTGAACCTGGCACTAACGGCTGGTGAGACTCGACGAACGCGATACAAATGCCTATGATGCCGCACTTTTTGAGAGCATAAACTCGTGATTACCACAGCAAACGTGACGATGCAGTTCGGCGCCAAGCCGCTGTTTGAAAATATTTCCGTAAGGTTTGGCGAGGGTAATCGCTACGGCATGATCGGAGCCAACGGCTGCGGCAAGTCAACATTTATGAAAATCCTCAACGGCAGCCTCACGCCCACCAATGGCAATGTTTCTTTCGCGCCGAATACCCGTGTTGGAGAACTCAGTCAGGACCAGTTTGCCTTTGAACAATACTCTGTCATCGACACCGTGATCATGGGGCACAAAGAACTGTCTGCCATAAAAGTGGAGCGGGATAGAATTTACTCACTGCCAGATATGACTGAAGAAGACGGTATTCAGGTTGCCGATCTAGAAGTCCAGTTCGCAGAAATGGATGGTTACAGCGCGGAGAGTCGTGCGGGTGAAATACTCCTCGGCGCGGGTATCGAAGAATCCGTTCACTTTGGTCTCATGAGCGAGATCGCGCCGGGTCGAAAACTACGGGTACTGCTTGCCCAAGCGCTATTTTCAAATCCAGAAATTCTACTCCTCGATGAACCCACCAATAACTTGGATATCCATACCATTCGATGGCTGGAAGATGTTTTGGTCGCGCGCAAGAGCACCATGATTATTATTTCTCACGATCGGCACTTTTTGAACTCGGTTTGTACGCATATGGCCGACATCGATTATCGAGAGCTAAAAGTTTATCCAGGCAACTACGATGACTTTATGATTGCATCAACCCAAGCACGAGAAAGAATGCAGTCGGAAAACGCGAAAAAGAAGGCACAAATCGCTGAACTCAAACACTTTGTTAGTCGCTTCTCAGCAAACGCATCAAAGGCCAAGCAAGCAACCTCAAGAGCCAAGCAAATCACCAAAATTGAACTGGCGGACATCAAACCCACCAGCCGAGTCAGCCCTTATATACGCTTCACACCAGAGGGCAAATTGCATCGCAACGCTGTTGAGCTAGAGAATATCGGCCACAGCTTCGATGAGCCCTTATTTAGTGGCGGCAATTTGATTCTTGAAGCGGGCGCGAGACTCGCCATTGTCGGCGAGAATGGGGTCGGCAAATCAACACTGTTGCGCTGTTTGATGGGCGAGCTTGAGCCGACTGAAGGTGGAGTCAAATGGTCCGAAAACGCCACCATCGGTTACTGCCCTCAGGACACAAGCAACACATTTAATTCCGACATCAACCTCTTTGATTGGATGAGCCAATGGCGCAAGCCGGGCACTGACGATCAAATTGTTAGAGCGACATTAGGCCGCCTGCTGTTTTCGACTGAGGACTTTGAGAAGAAAGTGAAAGTTTGCTCCGGTGGTGAAAAGAACCGCTTATTATTCGGCAAACTGGTCATGAGCGAACCTAACGTGATGCTGCTTGATGAACCCACGAACCATCTAGATATGGAATCCATCGAAGCCTTAAACCTTGCCCTGGACAACTTCGAAGGGACTCTCATTTTTGTCAGCCATGACCGCGAGTTTGTCTCATCTCTGGCGACCCGTATTATCGAAATCGCCGATGGCAAGTTGCTCGACTTTCCGGGTGGTTATGAAGAATTTCTAGCCAAAGAAGTCATCGCCAGCTAGGCGCCCCCAGCTAGGCGCCCCCAGCTAGGCGCCCTGTATACCTTTCGAGTACATGGTAAAGAGCCGCCGATCAATGTCCCAGTGATCGCCAAGGGTAACGCCTGCTTGGTCCATCATTGTTAGCAACTCGGAAACAGTTTGATCCAGCCTCACTAGATCTGGATCGCCGTTCAGTTCGTTAAGTGCATCTGCAGCGCGTCTACCGAGGCCTGTGTCAAGCGCTGACAGATATGCCAAGAACGCCTGGTATATATATAGTGGCTCGCAATGCCGGAAGTCGTGGACGCGGCTTGCGTCTGTCAAAGGCGTAAAGGCGGCATTGCTCAATTGCGCTGCGCCCTGGCTCATATCGGCCAGAAAACCAGACGTTCTCAAGGTAATGACAACCCCGGCGTCTTCGGCAGACACGTAGCCGTATGCCGCAGCCTCCCCGCTACCCACCTTGAGGACGAGCGCATCAACACTATCCGCAGCTGCGATCCATGTTTTAAATCCGGAAACATTGCCATCCTTTAACGTCACGCCAGGCAGCGGAGAGTCTGTTTTTCGGTCTTCGGTCACAGCAAAGCAAACCCAACCGCTGTGCTGCAGCTCTGGAAATGTGACGCGAATTGCAGCCTGATAACCGGCGACAAAAATTTGTCCGGGGCTGGTCGCTATGGCGCCCCCTAATCGGGCCATGTCAGAGGGCTCCTGGTCCGCAGCAACCTCACACCAACGCAGGTAAAAATCATTTTCATTCATCATTAGGGCTCTTCAATGAGTTCAGGAAGAAAGCCACATTGCACCATGAGAGGCTCAAGCGCTGCAACATGCGCAGTCACACTGCCCCGTGCGACCTCAAGCATTTTGTCTCGTTGCTGACGATAGCGTTGATAGTGCTCAGTCTCTTCGTGTTCAAGTTGCCGTTCTATATTTCGAATTGGCACCAACAAGTCATAATAGCGCCGATTCAAAACCGCAAGATCCCTTTGAATACCACTCACAAAAGTATTGAGCACCACCGTTCGAAATATCTCAGCTTTAGGATTCACCATGCCGGCAAAACAAAGTGGACGTCTAACGGCTCGCGCTTTTAAGAGTTCAGTTGCCACATCCAGCTGCATCGATACAACACGCCAACTTTCGAGCAAAGCACCGCCTTCGCCATTGCGCAAAACCTCAAGCGAGTGTTCCATTGAGCGCCAGTCAGTTTGGCGACCCATCATGATGTCTGTGACGCTCTGGTCGAGCTGCTGCAATGCGAATTCGACCCGGCTATCAATGCGCTCTGGGTAATCAGCCAGTTCAACCTGCCAGAAAAGCCGGTACTCAGGTCCAGCCAAAATGGCATTCCACAGTCGCTTGCCGAGGTTGCGGCGTTTGTCTTCTCGTGCCTGCTCTAGCGTTTTCGCCAATTCAGACTCAGCCGATAATCGAGCGATACACTGACCTGCTAGCTCGATAAACATCACGTCGTGCACTAGCAGCTGAGACTCTGCTGCAAACCTGCCGAGGCTGCTATTTTGTTCCGCGACAACTTGCTGCAATTCACATTCACCAAGCTGTAAGAAGTCTAGTAGATCAATATTGATCGATTCTATCTCTTGATGTAACTCGCGAACTTTTGGCAATTTGGGGCGACTCATGACTTCAACGTCGCCGATAGGCTGATCCAACACTCTAGCCATGGACAGAGCATACTGTTCGACATCATACGATAGCCCTGACCGATCGCAGGCAAGCAGACACGCAGTTAGTATCAGCAGCGCGATACTTGCCTTCGTCTTCGATGATGTTCCATCATGTCTACTCGTCATCTGCCGAGCATGCCATGAGGCAATACAGTAACAAAGCTGATTCCAGCAAAATTACTGCCAACAACCATGCAGCGTCGCGCCATTGATCTAGCGCTTACAGAGAAATTACCATGAGCAAATTGCCTTACAAAGTCACGACCGCTAACGGCAAAGTTTACTTTGTTGACTTCGAGTTGCATCCAGAAACGGCTTCCGCTGTGCACGTCAATCATATTCTGACGTCCGTTTTGGAAGCAGTGGATCGGGAAATTGGGGTGTTGGGCGATACGGCGACAGGTGATGTACTACAAGCACTTGCGATGGCGCTGGCGACCCGGACTCGAATTGTACCGACCCAATCAGAAGCGTTAGATGAATCCATTTTTGACCTGCTCGAAACCTCCCTCAGTGGGGTTTTCAAACCATCAGATGATACCACCCCGCCCGGAGCGCTAGTCCATTAGGTCGAGATCGTGCCACGTCTTATTGCGTGACCCTTCTCGCCTGCCTACTTCGCTTCCTCTTCTAGCTTGTCGAGTTCAGCTTTGATTTTTTCTGCCTCCGCCGTGAGCAACGAATAGCCACGGATATCACCATTCTGTTGCGCATCATAAGCTTTCTGCACGAGTTTTTTGTAGTCTGCGCGGAGCCGACGACTGGGATCGGACTTGAGAAAAGAAAACATAACCACAATCCACTGAAAAGAAACTTACAAGTTATACGCGCAATGCACCCGACTGGTTTGTCAGGCGTTGTATCATAAGGGCAACACGCAACAGCCGCCCATCGAATGAAAACCCATCAACCTAGGACTGAAAAGCCACTGTTCAAGACTGGCGATTGGCTGGACGCTGTTCTAAAGAACCCAAATAAGCAACCCGATCAGAGACACTTTGAGACTGCGAAACTGCGTATTGAACAGCCTGAGTGCGGCGTACTCATCATCACTCCACTCTCAGGTTACAAAAAAAACATCGTCATCTCAGCGGGTATCCATGGCAACGAAACAGCACCGATAGAAATGCTCAACGGCATTGTAACCGCCATTTTGGCTGATCAACTTGAGGTACGCAGCCGTTTACTACTGATTATCGGGCACCCACCAGCAGCGGTTGCCGGTCGACGCTTTGTGCAGGTAAATCTTAATCGGCTATTTTCTGGCGGCCATAGAAATCATCCGGACAGCTATGAAACGCTCAGGGCAGTGGCCCTCGAGCGAATTATGACCGAATTTTTTCAGGACCAAGAAGATCGCTTTCACTACGATCTGCACACCGCCATTAGGCCTTCTCTTTACGAAAAATTTGCGATATCCCCGTTCGGCCAAACACTCAGCCCCTCAATGCTTAGCCTTCTGGCTAACTGCGGCATAGAAGCGGTCCTACAGAATCACCAGCCAGCCACCACATTCTCATTTTTTAGCCATGCCGCGCTTGCCGCCACTGCGTTTACCTTTGAACTCGGCAAGGCCGCGCCGTTCGGCCAAAATCCGCTGGAACTCTCAGCGATCCACCTGCACCTGGCCCACCAGATCACAGACCAACCAGAGCCCTTAAGGGTTCCCGAACCAGCAATTTTCAGGGTGGTGCATGAGTTGGTAAGGAGTTCCAAGCAGTATCGGCTCAATGTTGGCGACGCAACGCAAAATTTCACGCCATTCGAGCTCAATACGCTGATTGAGACCGACGGCTTGACGGACTATCGCACTAGCAACATAAACGAACGAATTGTTTTCCCAAATCCAGATGTCCCCATCGGCCAGCGCACCGGGCTAATGGTGGTAAAAACTTAGAAAAAACTTTTGATTTCCATGCGAAGTAACATAAATTTCGCTATTATTCGCGCCAACTTCAGAGGAATCATTCCATGATTCGACGTATTCTTACTGCCACGCTGCTTTTAACCGCTTCAGTTCTCCACATTCCAGCCATGGCCGATGAAGCCGAAGGTGTCACAACCTCATTTGGTTTGGGTGTCATGGGCTTTGATAGCGACCGCCAACTGGATAATACTGTGCTCGGTAATATCGGCCTTGGCTACCGCTTTGCCAGCCCCTGGGGCATAGAATTCGCCTACATTACAGCGGATAGCGAAACCGAAAATGGCGGCGTCGATGTCGATAGCGATCACTGGCGTCTGGATGGCCTCTACCACCTAGAAACGATCAACAAAATTACGCCCTACTTTTCGTTTGGCGTGGGTCGTGCAGACTTTGACACAGCAGGCGGCGAGAATGGCGAATCCATGCTCTCAGCTGGCGTTGGTGCGAAGTACTGGTTTAAAGAGAAGACCGCACTTCGACCTGAGTTCAAGCTATTTCGCACGTCTGACACCAGTGACACTGATGCAGCATTTATCGTTAGCCTGCACCACAGCTTTAGCGACACACGCCCTGTAGCAGCACCCGAGCCTGCAGCACCACTTGATACTGACAATGATGGTGTCACCGATGATGTAGATGCTTGCCCACGCACGCCGGCTAACGCTTCCGTCGACAGCAGTGGTTGTGCCATTGATAGCGACGGCGACACGGTCCCTGACTATAAAGATGCCTGCCCAGATACAGATCTTGCAGGTGCCCGCATTGACAGCCGTGGTTGTTATGAGATTCTTAAGGAAACAGTCTCCGTAGAGCTGTTAGTCGAATTTGACTATGACTCCGCCAAGGCACGACCAGAGCACCAGGCTGAGGCACGAAAGGTTTTCAACTTTATGACCGAATACCCACAAACCAAGGTAACCGTCGAAGGTCACACGGATAGTAAGGGTGCGGAAGTTTACAACCAGAAACTCTCGCAGCGTCGCGCTGACACGATCGCGAACATCTTAGTCCAAGACTTCAATGTCTCAGCGGAGCGAATTTCTGCAGTGGGTTACGGTGAAGCGAAACCAATCGGATCGAACGATACGGCAGAAGGCCGCCAAACCAACCGCCGCGTTGTCGGCGTAGTTGAAGCCAATATTGAGACGGTTAATAAGATAAAGTAACCGGTCAAAAAAGCTAACAACCGAGACGGCCCGCAAGGGCCGTTTTTGTTTCTGCCGATAACCGCCAGGAGAAGCCAAGATGATTGGATACATAACACTCGGTACAAACAACCTTGAACAGGCGGGTAGATTCTATGATGAACTACTTGCAGAGATCGGTGCGACGCGCGCGATGAGCGATGACCGTATGCTTGGATGGAGTACCGGCGAAGGTCCACTGTTCTCTGTCATCACGCCCTTTGACGAACTCAGCGCCACGGTCGGTAATGGTGCAATGATCGCTCTGGATGTGAAAAATGGCGAAACTGTAGAGCGTTTCTATCGCAAAGCCCTTAGCCTCGGAGCGTCCGACGAAGGCAAACCTGAAGACCGAGGCTCCAGCATGGGGTTTTACGGTGGCTATTTCCGCGATCTAGATGGCAACAAACTGGTCGCCTATTGCCTTGGCTGGGTGCCTTCCTAGGTAAGTCTGGTTGGTCTCAAAAATCTGCCGCGCTCATGGTATGCGAGAGCGTTATAGCGCGCTCTAGGATGCCGTCGATTTGTTGCTGCGCTTCGCCGCTAAAAGTCAGCCCGACAAAAGCACATTTTGACAATTCGATTACTGCCTCGAGCACGGCGATTTCGTTATCCGGGTCACGAAGCATAAAAAGAATGTTAGAGAAAAAGGCGAACTCGCTGTGGGCTTGCTCTTCGAGAAATAGCTCGCAAAGGGCCTTGATCGGGACAATGACCTGGTCTGTTACCACGCTGTCGAAGCTATTTTGATCACTCATAGGGATTACAGGCCAAATTGAAGACTTGGATTTGATACGAACTATTTGGATTTTTGGCTCAAATTCTAACTCAACCTTTCACTCAAAGACGAAGTAGTTCTCTAGATACCGACACCTCATGCATGTCGACGGTCGCCAGCGTGATCTTGGCGGTTGCGATCAGGTCGTTAAATTCTTCATCAGGCACCATGAGATGAGCATCGAGCAACACTTCGCTTTCCCACGTTTCGACTAATCGAATCTGCAATGGATTTTCGAGACTAACGGAAAACACATACTCAATATTGCCCGCATCAACACGACTCTTATTGGCTCGTCTGATCAGAGCACTTTTGACACGCTCCAACTCTGCCACGCTCTCGAGCTCAATAACGCCGGTAACAATAATCATAGAGTTCCTCCCTGGGGTTGCGATTAGGGCTTTGGTTTTCGCCTGGCTGGGCTGCTCCTGCGACCACGATAGCGAGCATTGGGCGCCTCAAGCAATGCTAATTGTCGGTCGCTGACGTCCGGGTAATGGGCAAAATCCAAAGGATCGAAATAGTCAGCGGTCCAACTTGTGCCGTGCGGTGAAAACTTAAAAAATGCTGTCTGTCGTTTTGCATCAACCTGCCAGGGTAATGTGCCATGGACCAGGGTCTCAGTAAATATAATCGCGTCACCAGCCTTGGCCGGTATGCCTTTGAGTAGGCCGCCGGCATCGCCACCCTTTTGCACCCACTCTTGGGGCAGGGGCAGATTGGCTTTGTGGCTGCCAGGAATACAACAGAAACCGCCGCCATTCAATTCTGTATCGAACAGCTCGAACGCAACAACGATCAGACCATTATAAAATTCACCATTGTGATAACGGAAAAATTGAGAGCCACCCGACGTCGTCCAGCCACCATGCAGATCCATGCCGGCAAATCCTTGCTCAACATGTTGATGAACATTAATGTGATCTAATCGGTAGGTCGGCAAGCAATCTTCACCGTCTCTGCCTGCTCGGTATTTCTCTAAAGCATGATTCCCTACCAACGACTCCAATATGGGGCGAAGCTGTGGTAGATCCATTAACGACCGCCATGCCGCCGACCAATGCAGCGGATTGTCTTCCTTCGCTCCAGGAGCATGCTGCTCGGCAGGTGGGCCCATGGTCGCCTGAAGGGACGCCAAGCATTCATCATCTAGCACTCCAGGCACAACAAAGTAACCTTGAGAGTCAAACCAATATTGTTGTGTCTCGTTCATATCAAACCTTCCTAGATCAAGCTTTCCACTGCTCGAACGTATTGTGTCGCCAACTCAAACACTTGACTGGCAGCCATACCTGGGCGATACACGCCGCTACCAATGCCGAAGCCCTTGGCCCCTGAATTCCAGAAAGCTCCGAGATCGTCAAGCCCGATCCCGCCAACCGCATAAACATGTACATCAGCCGGTAACACCACACGAATACTCTTTAAATATCCCGCCCCCAGATCACCAGCAGGAAACAATTTTAAATGAGTCGCTCCAGCATCGACCGCCGTGATGGCCTCCGTGGCCGTCGCAACACCAGGGAAAACCAGCAGCTCACGCGCCAGTGCGGCGGCAATCAACTTGACGTTGGTGTGAGGTGAAACAATCAGTTTGCCACCACAGCTGGCGACTCTTTCAATGTCAGTGACAGTCATCACTGTCCCAGCACCACAAATCGCCTCATCGCCGATATAGGCTGTTAATGCTTCAATACTGGTGAAGGGGTCGGGAGAATTGAGCGGGATTTCTATATAGCGAACGCCCGCATCAAACAGCGCTCTTGAAACCGGTTCAATTTCTGGCAGCGTAATACCCCGTAGAATGGCAATGAGAGGTAAGTTATCCTGTCTCATTCTTAGCCCTCCACAAAGCTTCCAATCCTATAGATACCATTTCTGCACCATCCCAACACATGACTTCAATGCCCATTAATTTTGCAGCAGCGGCGTATCGTTCAATCAACTGCTCGTCACCAATGAGATGGAGCAACCCATCAGTTTTCTGTTCCTTCATCTGCTCCCTCATCTGTTCTCTTAATTCTGCTCCAATCAATACTCCAGATAGGTAACTCGCCGCAGCGCTAGAGGAGCCTGCTCCAGCGACAACATTCGCGCGCACGGAAAATAGATTATGCAGGATTCCTCGGCCCTGCTGCGCTGCCTCAACACCCTCAGCAAATGACTCAGCGCGCCAGACCTGAGCGCCTTGCACCAGCACACTGTGCCGACTGAGCAGGTCATACAACTCTCCCGTCAGGGCAGTTTCAACGCTTTGGATCTTGTCATCAACCAACGTAACCCATTTGGCGTGCGTACCGGGTAAACATAAACGAGCGCTGAACTGTTGCTCGGCGGAGGTGGACCGCCACCAGCCAAAAACCTGAACTTCCTCGCCACGCATCACATCTAGGGGCCCGGCGATTGATCGAACCCCAGGTACGATATGCGCCGCGCAAGACGCCGTCACAGGACTCAGATGCGAACTCAAATCTGCTATTGAGACGGGGCAGTCCAGGTATGGCACCTCTTGCCAACCCAGAGTCGACCCCACCATGCCGCACATCAAAATTGGCACCGAGCGCGGCACGCCGAGTTCTGTCAGGTACTTTAGCAAGTGGGCTTCGAAACCTGATGGACCCAGCTTAGTAACGCCGTCTGCGGTCATAATTTCGTTATACCGGCGCCCGTCAGCATCGAATAGCATCAGCCTAAAATTGGAAGTACCCCAGTCAACACCAACGAAGCTGATGTCGATTGGCTTGGCATTGCCCGCCTGCAGGATTGTTGTATGATCAGTCATTATTAGAATTCTTAGAGAGGTCTGCATTATGTCGCAAGCAAGGGCAGCAAAACCAGAATTCACACCAGAACAGGTCCGCGCCAGAAGAAAGCGCGACTGCGCAATAGGATATCGACTCCTAGCAGCGCAGCGCTGGGGTGATACGGGTGATGGTCACATTAGCGCGCGAGACCCAGAGCGAACAGACTGCTTTTGGATGTTGCGTTACGGGGTTTCTTATCACGAAGCCACCGTCGCAGACCTAGTACTGGTCGATCCGGACGGCAATCTCGTGGAAGGCGAGGGCTTTGTCAATATTGCAGGTTACTACATTCACCACCCTATTCTTCGCACTCGCCCTGATGCAGTCAGTGCCGTCCATGTCCACACAGGCTGGGGTACGCCTTTTTCTGCAGAAGCCAAGCTGTTCGATACAATTACGCAAGAATCCTGCATCTTTTTTGAGGATCACGCGCTATTTGATGATGAAGAGGTCCAGGTACAGAGTGTCGAAGCAGGGCAGCGAATAGCTGATGCACTCGGGCCGAATCGCGCCATTATCCTCCGCAATCACGGTTTGCTCAGCGTGGGTGACAGCGTTGCTGAGGCAGTCGGAGGGTTCGTTATGATGGAGCGCGTTGCCGAGAGTCACATGAAGGCGCGCAACCCACAGCCTATATCGGCCGAAGCTGCCCGCTTCGCTAGAGATGACCTTGTGAAGCTTGGCATTGGCCGCAGCGCCTTTGCCGCGTTGACCAGACGACACATCGGCAATCCAGATATAGTTAACTAATTAGTTAGCTAAGTTGCTGGCTAAGTCGCTAAATGAGCGATTAGTTAAGAACAAGAACATAACCAATTAATTGAACAAGTAGATGAACAAACGTTACCCATAAAGACGTCATTCTAATAAAACCCGCTAAGGACAAACTATGCGCCTGCTCACAATTCTCACACTGCTATGCCTTTCTCTTACCGGCTATGCCGACCACCATGGAGAAAAAGCAAAATTTGAATCACCCAGCGACGTCAGCAGCATCGGCTTTTTGCCAACTGCCTTGCAAACTGGACCCAACCACACCGTGAGCAGCATGGCGGTGAGTAACGGCTTTCAAAATGTTTATACTATTTCGTCAAAGTTCGGCGAGTTCGAAGCGACAGGCCTAGCAGCCCTTAAGACTCGAGTCGCAGAAGTCGATGCAATGGCCTACCTTGAAGCGCTGTCTAGAGCCGATGTATTTGTTGGCGCACTTAAAGATGCCGGAGTTGAGACCGCCGGCGCTATCGCTGGTGTGTTTACATCGCCAGTCACGACAGTAAAAGGAATCCCAGGCGGTGTCGATCGCGTGTTCGCAGGCGCCCGCCGCGGCTTTGGCTTGACCAAACGCTTGTTTCAGGGGAAATCGGACTCAGCAACGATCGACCCAAAAGACTTTAGGGAAATGAATTATCTTGTCGGTAACAGCGAACGGCAATGGGCATCTGAACTAAAGACCGACCCTTACACCACCAATATGAAACTCCGCGAGATGGTATCAAGTATGTCCGTGGTTGAGTTTATCGGTGGTTTACCAATCGACATCGCACTCCCCATGGGCGCTGGGCTTGCCGTTGGCGTGCTCGGTGACGAGACCGAAGTTTATCTTCAGAGCGCAGAATTACTCGAACAGAAAAACCGCAGCTGCTTGGAAGAGTTCAATGTAACAGCGGCAGATATTGAGGCATTTATAACCGCCAGTTATCTAACTCCGACCACTCAGACTGGCTTTTGCAATACACTGGTTCGACTCGACGATATCGAAAGCATTGATAAGTTACCCGCACTACTCGCCAAAACCGAGTCATTTGAAGCCTCTCACTTCTTACTTCAAACCATTAACCTGCTGGCCTGGTATAACGCCGAAATCAACGAAGTGACGGAGATTATCAGCGACGATGGCCTTCCGTATGGCACGACAGATGACGGTACCGTATTGGCGATGTTGCCGGCGGACAATTTGCTTTGGACCGATCTCGTCGAGAGCCGCATGAGTGATATCAAAAGCGACAAAACAAAAACTCTTTGGGTGCTGGGAGTGCCTTCCAAGCTCGCAAGCGAACAGCTGACGAAGTCTGGCTGGAAAGTCATGACGACCGCCAACACACCATCGCTAGACGCGCTTTACAAAGCAGGTACAACAGCGTCGAAGGCTGAGTAACTAAAGGTTTGACTGTAGACTTAGCGATCCGAATGGCGTTGCCTTTTACGAAGTAAGACTACGAATCACACCGGCAAGCCTTCTGACGCCAGTTTTAATTTGAGCTGGCGTCAGAGAGGCGTAACCCAACAACAACTCGACGTAGGGCGGCGGCTTCAAATAGTAGGGTGCAGCTGAGTAAACCCCAACCCCATTTGCCGCTGCTCGCTCTATCAACGTCTCAATAGCGGTGTTTGGCAGCTGCTTAAGACGAAGTAATATATGAATACCGGCTTGAGTCCCGACGATCTCAGCTCTGGCACCGAGTTCTCGTTGC
Organism: Candidatus Azotimanducaceae bacterium; assembly: GCA_051278195.1. Lineage (GTDB taxonomy): Bacteria > Pseudomonadota > Gammaproteobacteria > Pseudomonadales > Azotimanducaceae > JAHRVQ01. Next base: position 181,458 of record JBNMQM010000001.1, on the reverse strand, counting down.
AATGTATCCAATAATATCGCTCGACGAGTGCGGTGTTTTTTCTTGGCCCTGTGAATGTGCCGTTCCAGATACCCTTCCGATATAAACTCTGCAAAAGCCAACTGCTCCAGCGTTGAACAGTTCCGGTCAGATAAGGCTTTCATGCGCTGAAACATCGGCACCATAGATTTCGGCAATACCATCCAGCCCAACCCCAAGGATGGGAATAATACCTTTGATGCTGTTCCGACGTAAATCACACAACCTCTTCGATCTAAAGATTGCATAGATGGAATCGGTCGCCCTTCGTAGCGAAACTCACCGTCATAGTCATCCTCAAGGATGACTGTCTGATTATCAGCTGCCCAATCGAGCAAAGCCATTCGTCTCTGTAGCGAGAGAATGCTACCCAATGGAAATTGATGGCTCGGTGTTGTGTAAGCCACTCGGGCAAGCTTAACCGCCTTGAGTGCATCGGTTTGTAATCCATCATCATCGACTGGTACAGCCAAGATTTCTGCACCTGCAGCCCGGAGGCATCTCTCGAAACCCCGATAGTGGGGCTCTTCAATCACCGCCGTAACACCAGGCTCCACGAATGCACGGGTAACCAGTTCAATGGCTTCTTGAGTACCTTGCACGATCAAGACCTGCTCAGGATCGCAACTCACACCACGGGATCGTTGTAGATATTCTGCCAGCGCCTTTCTCAAAACCCCAAGCCCACTCGCTGGCGCGTAGCCTAGTTGGGCTTCAGTAAGCCCCCTCGCCTTTTTGCCAATAATGCGAGCCCATTGCTCAATAGGCAGATCTAGGTAGCCTGGCTCACCATAGAGAAAGTTATAGCGCAACTTTGCCCGGGACGGTCGAAACAGGGAATGCTCCGAGACTTCACCCACGCGCTTTGAATATTCAGACCAGGTTGGTTCAATTTCTGTTAGCAAAGATTGAAGTGGCTCAACCTTCACCCCTGCAGCAAAAGTCCCAGCGCCTGGCTTAGTTTCGGCATAACCCTCGGCGCAGAGCTGTTCATAAGCCGCCACCACCGTATTGCGAGAAACCGCGAGTTCTGTCGCTAGTACTCTTGATGGTGCAAACCGACTCCCCGTGACCATTCGACCTGTGGTGATATTGAGTCTTAGTGCGCGATAAATCTGTTGTTGGAGCGAACCATCGCCATCAAGTGGCAGGCTGATCATCATAATGCTACCCAACTAATTCCGATTTTTATTGGTTCTATACAAATTCGAATTATTGGATCTTTTATAGAGCCAATAATTTCCGCAAGATTACGTCTGTTAACGATTCTACGGAAGCAAAATGAGTCAGTTATTAAAAACCGATCTAACCACCATAAAGCGTGCACCTGATCGAGGCAGCTATGATATGGACACGATCCATACCATTTTGGACGCGACACCCCTTTGTCATGTGGGCTACGTGGTCAATGGTCAACCCATCGTGACACCCACCATTCACTGGCGCGAATGCAACCGCATCTATTGGCATGGATCACGAATTAGCAGAACGTTGGTTGAGTCAGAACAAGCACCGGTTTGCCTGACAGTCACACATCTGGACGGTTTAGTGCTTGCACGGTCTGCCTTCCACCACTCGGCCAACTATCGGTCTGTGATGATTTTTGGCACGCCCACACTCGTTGAAGAACGGGTGGAGAAAACGGCTGCGCTGACCGCACTCATTGACAAGATGCTACCGGGGCGCTGGCAGACATTACGCGAAATGACAGAAAAAGAATTCGCTGCAACCAGTGTTTTGTCACTGCCGCTAAGCGAAGCATCGGCAAAGATTCGCGCTGGCGGACCTAACGATTTGGATAGCGATTTAGACTTCCCGGTCTGGGCAGGTGTATTACCTCTGACGACGGTCACAGGGAATCCTGAGCCTTGCCCGCACAACCAAACACATGTGATGGCACCGAATAGCTTGCAGGACTACCGAATCGGCTAGGTGTCCGTCGATTAAGACTCGATCGGTTGCCAGCCAAGTTGTTCGCGCTGACGATTCATATGATCTTGGACGGCTTGATTCAGCACCTTAAAGTCTTTGCGCGGCCTCAAGGGGCCATACCAGGGGCTCTCAAGATCCGCCCAATCGATGGCACGGTTCGCAAATGCCGCCTCAAGCATGCCAACGGCCTCCTCATAGTGACCAGCCAGCACTTCAAGCCGGCAGAGCAACTGGAAATCGATTAAAGCTTCCGCCAAGAGTGCTTGATCTGGTCTGACGCTGCGCCTAACCGCTTCGAGATCAGGTTTTGCAAGAGAGTTAATCACCAGCCGGTATTGAATCACCGGATAACGATGGTCCAGTGTAAGAGCCAATTCAAGCTCTTCCATAGAAGCATCAAAGTTACCACTCTCGGCAACTATCTCTGCGATCATAAGGTGTGCGTAGGCATTGTTAGGGTCGTTGCCGATAGCGCGATGAAAGTTGGACAAGGCCTCCATCTGATTAGCACCATTTAGATAAAGGAACCCTTGGGTGGCATACGCCGAGGCTAGATTTGGCTCTAGCTCAAAAGCCATCGACAACATCTGCTCGGCCTCAACTTTTGCCTCAATGAAAGGCACTTCGCCATACTGTAAGTCAGACAGCAAAATGACGGTGCGCGCCAGGTCTGCCCAGGCAGGCGAGTATTCTGAATCTCAATTAAATGCAAACATACCCAATTCAATACCAATGCGGACACATCGTCCTGTAACGCCAGCACATCAGTAAAAGGCCGTCATACCTTCCAGTACGGTGTCGACCTTTAGTTTTCTACCAATATCGCTGACATCCGAATAATGATTTTTGAAGGCAAGCGAAGAAGTCGTCGCTGCAACGCGAAGATCGCGAATTTTCGAGAGGCCATTGATCAGATCAAGTGCTATCCCATCGGGTATCTGGTCGTATGCCGGATCCTGATTAAGGTTCTGAAACGGCAACACTGCAATCGAACGCAGCCTCGCGGTGAATCCAGCAACAAAGAGCAGCAGCAACCGTAAAAAACTAGCGCAGGGAAACGGGGTCGCGTTCGGGGGGCAACACCGACATTTTAATGTGTAAGCCCAACATACTCATTAAAGCTTGAAGTCAGCTTATGAACATAGCCATCACCAGGCAGATCAAAACGACTAACCGCTTGCCGCGTTGAGAGCGTCAGCCGCAAGCCACCGGGCAAATCGGTTGGCTTCAGGTATACCGTCAATATCGGAATTTGTTCATCCGCTGCAAAGTTCACTTCGTTTCGGCAATTTTCAGACTCGACTGAATCCGGAGTAATAAAATATAACAACATACTGGCATCGCCAATTGCGGTGGCGATCTCTTCACGCCATTCACGCCCAGGGTCGATGCCCTCGTCGTACCAAATATTAAGCCCCTGCTTTTTTAGCCCAGAAATTTCCTTAAACACGACGGCCGGGAATGGGCGTTTCATATCAAGCAGATAGAGTGGATTGAATTTCCAAGTTCACCGAATTCATGCTCGGGGCGAGCTAGCTAGTTTCGGCTCGAATTTTTTCCCGCACATTCATGAGCACCTGGCCGTACATATTGGTCCCACGGCGATCGCGTCCGCAGCCCCAGTAATAGTCGTACTGATCGTTTTCGACTAGCTGATCACTACCGGTCCCAAGCAAGCGTTGTTGTGCTGCTTCATGGGTTTTGCAGCGGGTATATATCGCTCGAGTCAAATAGACAGAGCGAACGGTCTTCCAACCTTTGCGGCGCCTTTTTAACCAGCGACCTTTTTGTTCACGGTACGCAAGTGCCGGTGTGCCTAGCAGACGAATTCGTTCTTGCTCGCTTGTGGCATCGTATTGCATGGCCTGGAGATAGTGTTCAACCGTTGGCCAGAGTGTATCTTCCAGCAGGAAACTGAGCGGCAGGTAGCTGCCTAGGAGTTCTTCCGGGTCGAAACGGGAAAAATAGATCGCGTCTTCGGCATCTGGCAAAAAGAGCCCGCTCATCGTTGAGCCAACTGTTCATCGATGAACAAGCGCCACTGGGGCGACTCCAAAAAGGCTTCCTCGCTCCACACAGCCTCCAGGCCCTTTCTCGCCTCCTGTTCATCGACATTCAGTTGCAGCACTCGATAGAGGTAAGTAAATGCAGATGCTCGGTAGTTGGCAAAACAGTGTACAAGCGTGCTTCGATCACCTCTCGCATCCATCACTGCAAAGAAAAGCTGCAGATCCTCTGCCGTAGGTTGTTCCCATAGCACCGGAATCTGCACGTAGCTGATGCCTTCGCTGGTGAGCAAAAAACCTTCACTGGCATTGCGCTCTTCAGACGCGGTTGCCAGATTGACCACGAGCCTAACCTCCGCCTCGACGAGCCCTGCGACGTGCTCTGGCAGAACCTGCCCGGCCGTCTCTAAGCCTTCTTCAATTGGATAGAAGTTCAAAATGTCTTGCCGCTCAGCCGCCTGCAGTGAACCACTTAGCAGGCCACTTAGCAGGCCAAGGAACAGCAATGTTATCGGGTATTTCATCATGCCTCTATTCCCTTCGACCGATCCATAAGGTGACGGCTTCGCTACATAGTTGACCACCCTTTGTGTGAATCGCAGCACCCGCAAAGTGCTTCTTTCCTTCAACTCGAATCGTCCAGGCCGTCACCAACAGCAATGCCCCTGCAGGAGGACGAACGTGCACACGGGCAGTCATTCGCCCTAATAAACCTGTTCTAATACCGGCGTTTAAAAATGCAAATTGGCCTGGGCAGTCCATCGCTGTCCAAAGAAACTCATTTGGCAACAATCCATCTGCTTCTGCCCAGCCGGCCTCAGTTTGCCATAGCGTCGCGACCAGGTTGTCTCCAACCGGCGCCGCAAATACATGCAAACCAGTGTCATGATCAGCACCGCAACAAAAACAGATTGGATGAAAACCACGCTTGCCTGGAAAGCCTGGCTGCAAATCCTCGACGAGAGAATAAGACAAGTGTTGTGCCGCCAGTGTGGTTGTCCAATCCGGTAATTTTGGAATTTCCAGCGATAGCTCGACTGGCCTGATTTCAGCAATCAGCATATCCCCATCAACGACCTTAACCACGCTTTTTCCTAGCGCCACGCTTTTTCCTAGCGCCACGGGCGTTAAAGGATGGTCCAGAGGAATCGGAGCACGGAGCGTGACCTCTGCGGCATCGGAAGATTCAATCAGTTGAGAAAACAGTCCACTTACGTAGCCGCCATTACCCGAAGTAGGTGGACCACGAAATTTTTCAGCAATAATCAATAGGTTCTAACGCAAGATCGGAATTCTAAAGGCTAACACAATCTGCTGAAGAATTAGCCAAGCTGCTGGACCACTATGAACTTAAAAAACCTGGGAAAAGCGTCGCTCAAGCGTTCGACCGCAGTGATGGGCGGTTTCTAGCTGATCTTGCTTGAGCACAGCAGACAATTCACACAGTTTGATAGACGGTTCTTCGACACACAAAGTCACCATTTTGGTGCGGCCTAACGATTCCACCGAAACGCGGCGTTCCCAACAAGAATCTGGCTTATCGCTCTCGGGCAAATATGCCGCTGACCAGACTAAAAAATGAAATCAGGAAGCTCTGGTTCGAATCTTGATTGTCGAAATTGAGATCAATTTCGACAATCAATTAGCTCACCTAGTTGGCCTAATTGGCCTAATTGAGCTGGTAGATTCTGCTCCTCGACTTCACGATCGGATTGCTGACGCCCGCAGGTTAAACGCCCGGCATAGTTTTATGCATGTGTGATCGTGCTCTGCTGGGAAGCACTCAGCTTAGCCATGCGCTTCTTAGACGTGCTCTTCTTAGACGTGCGCTTCTTAGACGTGCTCCGCATGAAACCGTAGATGCTCCGCTATAAATGACGCGATAAAGAAGAAAGAATGGTCGTACCCAATCTGTTGGCGATACTGGATTGGGTAGCCACTAGTTTCGGCCGCCTTTAGCAACACTTCCGGTTTTAGTTGATCAACAAGAAACACGTCGGCATCACCTTGATCAATTAGCATTGGCAGCGGCTTGGTCGCTGACGCAATCAGCACACTAGCATCGTAGGCTTGCCAGGCACTTCGATCTTCTCCCAGATAGCTTGAGAAGGCTTTAACTCCCCAGGGGCATTGAATCGGGGCAGCAATCGGGGCGAAGACTGAAACACTGCGATATTGATCCGGATGTTTGAGTGCTATCGTCAGTGCGCCGTGCCCACCCATTGAATGCCCTGAAATAGAGGCACGAGAGTTGTCCACTGGCAGATGTTCGCCAACCAGTTCAAAAAGTTCAGACACGACATAATCTTGCATCCGATAGTGCTCCGAATAAGGGGATTCCGTCGCATCTAGATAAAAGCCCGCACCCAGACCGAAGTCCCAATCACCGTTAGGGTCATCAGCTATATTCTCGCCACGCGGACTGGTGTCGGGGCAGACGATAGCAATCCCAAGCTTTGCAGCCTCGGCTTGGGCCCCTGCTTTCGTCACAAAATTCTGATCCGTACACGTCAACCCTGATAGCCAGTAAAGGACTGGCACCGGACCCGTGACGGCTTGCGGCGGCAGATACACAGAGAAATACATCGCACACGACAGGCTCGTAGATTGATGTTGATATTGGTTTTGAGACCCTTGAAAACACTTGATGCTTGATACTAGTTCCATTCGACCTCCGTTGGCTGTCGTGGACGTTAGGTAACCTGCGCGACGCCGTCAACCTCGATTGAGAATCATGCGTACAATGGTTAGATGACAGCAGACCTAACTTCAAACATGACACCCAACATGACACCCAATAGCAACGAATTTTGGTTTATCCCCCTCGGCGGAACCGGTGAGATTGGCATGAACCTCAATCTATACGGTCACAACGGCCGATGGCTCATTGTCGATTGTGGCATCACTTTTGAAGACCAACCGCCTAAAAATGGCATCAGTCGATCAAGGGTAGAAATGCCTTTAATCGACTTTGCAGCAGCACAGAGGAAAAATATTGTGGGTATCATCGCAACCCATGCGCACGAAGATCACATCGGTGCCCTGCCCTATCTTTGGGAACATCTTGGCTGCCCGATCTATACAACGCCCTTCACTCGCAATGTATTGCGCAACAAATTCGCTAGGAGCAATTGCCCTGCTCTGATTCAGGAAGTAGCGGAAGGCGGCGAACTGGCGCTTGGTCCATTTAAAGTGACATTTATCCCCATGACCCACTCAACGCCAGAAACACAGGGCCTCGTGATCGACACCCCTGTCGGCAGGGTATTTCACACCGCAGACTGGAAGCTAGACAGCAATCCAGTCGTCGGTAAACCCATGGCGACCGACCAGTATCAAAAAATGCAGCGGATCGACGCGGTCGTTTGCGATTCTACCAACGCGCTAAATCCAGCCAGCGCAACATCAGAATCTGAAGTGAGCGAGGGCCTCCTATCTGCAGTTTCCGATGCGCCAGGACGCGTGGTAGTCGCATGCTTCGCCAGTAATATTGCGCGACTGCAAATGCTTGGCTCGATTGCTCAGCAGACCGGACGGCATGTTGGTCTACTCGGCTTTTCAATGGAGAATATGAGTCGCTGCGCAAAGGAGGCGGGATACCTAAAAAACAATTTCGACCCTATTGACAGCAGCGACATAGGATATCTACCGCCGAACGAAGTGCTCGTGATTGCCACCGGCAGTCAAGGCGAACCCGGCGCTGCACTACATCGCCTTAGCACCGACAGTCATCCAAGCTTTAATCTCGAGTCAGGTGATCACGTCATACTGTCAGCCAAAACCATTCCCGGCAACGAGCGCAGTGTTGAGTTGCTCATGAATCGTTTCGAGCGACTCGGTGTAATCGTGCGGCAGGCCGACACCAGCAATCTAACGTTGCATGCGTCTGGTCACGGTGGCCACCCTGAGCTTGCACAAATGTATGAATGGGTCGCACCTAGAGCCGTGATCCCGGTTCATGGTGAACCCAAGCACCTGCTGGCGAATGCAAACATTGCCGCCGCAGCCGGAGTTCCGACCCAACTGGTTGGCCAAAATGGCGATCTTTACGACCTCGTTAATCTGACAATTAGATCTCGGGCCGTTCCTGTCGGCCGAATGACCCTGGATACTTACGGCCAATTGATCCGACTGCCAGACTAACGAAGTCCTGTTTGCTAGCCGCTTAGATTTAGACACCATCCTGCGTGCTGAGACGATGAATCAAAATTGCAGCTCGCTGGATAAGCATAGGTAACGTGCTGAGATCAATGTTTTCGTCCGGCGTATGCGCGCCCTTCCCCTCAGCACCAATGCCATCGATTCCATCGACGTAAGGCGCCACAAATGATATGTCAGCGGCACCACGTTTACCCGGATCGTAGGCTTCGACTTTACCAAACCCCAAATCGACACTGATATCACTCAAAAGGTTCAGCACTGCCTGATTACCCTCAGTTGGAGACATCGCTGGATAACCATCTTGGAAAGATATTCGCGCACTGGTTTGGGGATAGTGATTGGATTCTGCGATGGCTTTCATCGCGGCCCGGGCGCTGGCCTCCTGCTGTGCCGATATCGTTCGCAGCCCACCATGCACAACCACCTTTTGCGCCACCACGTTGGTTTTGCCGAAGCTTTCGCCACGATTCTGATTAGGGTCATATTGCACATCCGTGCCGCCCACTATAACGCCAGGATTAAAAGTCAGGTACTGCTCACCTTTTACTTGATCGTGGAAGCCAGTCAAAATTCTCGCGGCTTCAAAAATCGCACCACTGCCAGTATCGTCATTAAAAATCGACGCGGAGTGCGCCCTTTTACCAGTCACTTCTAGCATCCAACCACTAGAACCACGACGAGCAATCGTCGCGGCACCGAGGCTAGTCGCAATCTCAAAGCCTAGCGCAACATCGCAGCGCTGGGCTGCCGAAACCAGGTGATGCCGGCTTATCGACTTAGGGTTCCCCGATTTTTCTTCATCACCGATCAACGCCACAATGATGTTTTTATCTTCCAGTGCACCGGCTGCCTGAAGCGCCTTTAAGGCATACAGAATCACGACATCACCACCTTTCATATCATTGACGCCTGGACCTCGGGCAAAATCACCCTCTCGCTCGAAGGTCTGAAACGGACTGTCGGCTTCAAAAACCGTATCCAGATGCCCGATGAGCAGCAGACACTGTCCGTCGCCGACTTTTTCAGCAAACAGGTGCCCGGCGCGATTCACTTCACTCATGTCGTACCAGTTGGTGGCGAAACCCAGCGCTGCAAACTCATCTTCGAATACGTCAGCTACCTGCTTTACACCAGCATGATTCATGGTGCCGCTGTTTATGTTGACGACCTTCTCCAGCAGGTTGATTGCGTTTTCCTGCTCTGCGTTCGCATAACGGATCACTTCTCGCTCGATCGGCGAGACTGCGGCGCCCTGGACGTTCAGCACCCAGCAAAGTGTCATTCCGAGCAAGGTCTTGGTCGCATTTTTCACAATTTATCCTTTTTCACTGGTGAACTTTTCATAGAACTTTGCGTAGAACTCTGCTTGAAGCTCTGAGCGGCACCTAAAAGTGTAACCCGCGGGCACAACATTGTGCACCACAACATAAGCTTGCACCGTAATGGCGCAAGAAAATCCTGCAGGCACGACAGCAAAACCTGTACCTCGGCCCTCGTCCGGAACTTACGAGGCTGGTATGACGTTTGCAACCGGAGAAGCATCGTTATGACAAAGACCAACCCCATGCCCACGACAATTTTCACAGTCACTATATTGATCAGCCTAGTATTTTCGCAGTCAACGCTGGCTGACGTGTCCAATAGCTCAGCCTATGCTTTCAACCCTTCCGACCTAATGGATCCACAGCTCAACGTCCGGATGGTAGACCTTGCGACTAATGCAGATCGCGGTGAACGCGCCCTTGAACTCATTATCGAAGAAATCGAGCAAACCGATGGAAAATTCGAACCCAGACTGTACGCTTATCTCAGTGAACTCGGACAGATTAAACAAGCGAACCAACAACATGTCGATGCAATCGATATTTTCAAAAGAATGCAGAGCCTAACCCACTGGGCGGATGGCGTTTACTCACCACTACAAATGGAAAGCCTGCGCTTACAGAGTCGAAGCCACGCCACGCTCGGTAAGTTACGTGACGCCGATAAGATCGAGCGTTTTCATTTTCGCGTCGCAGAGCAGAACCTAGAAAACGAAACTGATCTAATTTCCCCTCTTTGGCGACTTAGCGATTGGCAGCGATCAAGTTTGCAATACCGGGAAGCACTTGAAAACTACGAAAAGGCATTAACCATTATCGAGAAGCACGATATGCATGTCGCCTTTCAGGCAAGAACCCTGTTCGCTAAAGCACTGACAGAACATCTAGCCAAAAAGTGCTGCGCCGACGTGACTCTAAGAACCGCGATGTCACTCAGCAAACAAAGCCACGAAATTGACGACCAACAAACCCGCGACGCGATTTTGGACGCTGCGGATATGTCGGTTATTCACGAGCGACCCGATGCGATGACCTTGTACCGTCATTTGGGAAACGCCCCCGTTGCGTTCTTAGGTCCTCGCAGTAAAGATCAAATTTCCCTAATACTCGACAGAACCAAAAATCCAGCTTCGCACCTTGCGTCAAGAAAAGTTATCCACTATCAGCAACAACCCACCATCAGTCTCGGTAAGACACGCCAGGTGACATCGCAATTTAGTACTGGCGACCCAGTTCGGCTATGCGCGTCCGAAGTGCAAAGAAAAGTGCGGAAAGAGATGAATGGCGACAGCTTTGTCGATGTATCAATAGATGTCTCCCCGAATGGGAAAGCCAGTAAAGTTGAAATTTCTGGAACTGCGCCTAACCGCTTGAAACGATATTTGAAAACCACACTCGTGAAAAGTGCCTATCGACCCGCCATTGAAAATGGCGAGCCCCAAGCTGCGACCCTAACCTTTAGGCAATATTTTAATCGAGCCAAACCTCTTAAATCATCTGCAGTAGCTGACTGGCGTGGCATCCTGACGGAGCACGCCTGTCAACTTGTCTCGATGCGTTAATTACCAGAGGTCATACTTTTGTAGTTCGGACCTGCCGACCACCATGTGATGCACCTCATCTGGGCCGTCAGCAAATCTCAGGTGACGCATATCGGTATACATGCCTGCAAGCGGGGACCATTGCGAAATACCAGTGGCACCGTGCATTTGGATTGCCTGATCAATAATCAAGCAGACCTTCTCGGGAACCATCGCTTTTACTGCACTGACATAAACACGCGCTTCTTTATTACCGAGCACGTCCATCGCCTTGGCAGCTTGCAACACCATCAATCGCATGGCGTCAATTTCAATCCTAGCGCGCGCAATCACTTCAAGGTTCTTGCCAAGCTTCGCGATGGGCTTACCAAATGCTTCACGTGTGGCAGATCGCTTGACCATCAGTTCCAACGCCTTTTCTGCCTTACCGATAGAACGCATGCAATGGTGGATTCGACCAGGGCCAAGGCGAACCTGAGAAATCTCAAAGCCTTTGCCTTCGCCTAGTAATATATTGTCCTTTGGCACACGAACATTATTGAAGCGTATGTGCATGTGACCACGGGGTGCATGATCCTGACCAAACACCTGCATGCCTTCCAATATTTCTACCCCTGGCGTGTCTTTGGGCACCAGTATTTGTGACTGCTGTCTAGAAGGCGCGGCGTCAGGACTGGTTTTGACCATCACAATCATAATTTTGCAGCGGGGATCTCCTGCACCAGAGATATAGAATTTCTCACCGTTAATCACCCACTCATCACCTTCAAGCACCGCGCTGGTGCTAATATTTTTCGCATCAGACGAGGGTATTCCAGGTTCTGTCATCGCATAGGCTGACCGAATCTCTCCGTTGAGCAAAGGCGTCAACCACTTTTCTTTTTGTTCTGCTGTACCCACACGCTCCAGAACTTCCATATTGCCGGTATCCGGCGCACTACAATTTAGCGACTCAGACGCGAGTGAAACCTTGCCCAATTCTGTTGCTATATAGGCATAGTCCAGATTGGTGAGACCGGATCCGATTTCCGATTCTGGTAAGAAGAAATTCCACAGGCCCGAGGCTTTAGCCTTGTTTTTCGCTCCATCCAACAACTCGAGCTGCCTTGGGTGCCATGACCAACGATCTTCCTTGTCTTTTTCCAACGCCCGAAATTCTTCTTCTATTGGCTCAACGTTTTCTTTTATGTGCTTCTTTACCGAGGCCATAAGCGGCTCGGCTTCTTTTGACATGGCGAGGGTAAACAGGTCGCTATCAATATCCGGCATAACTCTTTCCTACTCTTTTGAATGGTATTTTGTTCGAGACAGAAGATTACCATTCTGCCGCAACAGTGCAATATAGCCGTTTGCCTTTAATCCCCCTCTTGTGTCAGGATTTTGGAAATTAGACGACCAATGACTGGATGTTGCTATGTACCTGTTTTTGATTATTACGCTCATTGTCATCTCGACACTCTATCTGATCAGCCTTGGCTATCGCGCTGCAGATCATAGCCAGTTTGACTTACCGCAGGACCCCCTCGTCATTGCATCCGCAGACATCAGCGCTAATCACGCCACTGTGGTCGAAAAACTCAAAGCTTTTCAACGACAAAGCGGGCTCAAAATTGAAAATCAACGGCAGCGTATGGAGGCCTTATTCTTTCAAGAGGTCGACGCGCAAATTATCCCTGTAGATGTCGCGGGTATTGAATCCGAGTGGGTGTTGGCTACCAACGCTGATCCAGATAAAAGATTGCTCTACCTCCACGGCGGCGCTTTTCGAGTCGGAAGCCCCCGAACACATCGCTATATCACTGCAGAGTTATCTCGTCGCGCTGGCGTTGCAGTACTCGCTATCGATTATCGAATGCAACCGGAGTTTAAAACGATCCACTGCCATGCTGATGCTCGCACTGCTTACCAGTGGATTTTGGAAAATGGCCCTAAAGGATCCGGCAAGCCCAGTGAAGTCTATGTTGCTGGAGACTCTGCCGGTGGCAATCTCACACTTTCAGTGATTGCCTGGGCGCGGGATACCGGAAAAAGAGCGGTTGATGGCGCCATTGCGCTCGCGCCCCTAACTGACGCCACTATGAGCAGCCCCACCTGGGCATCTAATCAAAAAACAGACCCATTTCTTGGGCCCAGTATCGGCCTACTATTGAAACTACCGCGGACTATTGTCTATCTCGCTCAACGACTATCCGGTGGCGCAGCACCTAACAACTCGATGTTGTCGCCGTTACTAGGGGAGTTGTCTAACCTGCCGCCCATTTTGCTCCAGGCGAGCGCAGACGAAATGTTATACGGCGATGCGCAGCGCTACGCCAATAAGGCGAGAGCTGCCGGTATAGATGTCACGCTGCAACTTTGGCCACAGATGGTGCATGTCTTTCAGGGATTTGGACCAGACTTACCCGAAGCACAGGATGCCCTCCAGCGCATCGCAGATTTCATTGCGATACGGTCAAAAGCAGCAGACGCATCAAGCCTAGAGCAAAACGATCACATCTAGATGGCAGCGCTGCACGTATCATCCCCTGTGAAGACAAAACCTTATAAAACACTGCGACTCATTCTCGGTGATCAGCTCGACCCAAATCACAGTTGGTTCTCCGACTGCGATCCTTCCATCCTCTATGTTATCGCCGAGCTACATCAGGAGACCGGGTACGTTGATCATCATGTACAAAAAGTTTGTGCGTTTTTTTTGGCCATGCAGGCTTTCGCGACAGGGTTAACTTCATCCGGTCACGATGTTCTATATCTCACGCTAGACGACACCGCAGCAGACCGGTCACTGCAAGACCTAATCATGCGATTGGGCGAACAGTACCAAATCGAAACCTTTGATTATCAGCTACCTGATGAGTATCGACTCATGCAGCAGCTCTCCAATCTTTCTCTGCCCGGCGTGACGATTAAGGCCGTTGATAGTGAGCATTTCATCATCCCCAGAGAAGCACTTAGCGGCTACTTCAAAGCTAACAAAAAGCATCAGATGGAAGCCTTTTACCGAAAAATGCGCCTGCAACATAGAGTTTTGATGGAAGGCGACAAACCGCTCGGTGGTCAATGGAATTTTGATAAAGAAAATCGCAGCCGTCTAAAACCTCAGGACCTGAGCGAGATACCAGAGCCACTAGTCTTCGGCCACGATGTGAGTGAAATCTTGGAGAGGGTTCACAGACACGCGATCAAAGTGATCGGTTATGAACCGACAACGCTCCTTTGGCCAATAACTCGCGAGGAGTCTTTAGCCCTACTCCAGCATTTTTGCCGACATCTGCTGATCAAGTATGGTCACTTTCAAGACGCGATGACCGACCAGTCTGAACACCAGTGGAGCCTCTATCATTCTAGGTTATCTTTTTCTCTCAACCTGAAGATGCTAAACCCGAAGGAAGTTATCGACGCTGCGATTTCAGCGTTCAACGGCCGAGAGGATATCTCGATCGCTCAGGTCGAGGGTTTTGTTAGACAAATTTTGGGCTGGCGCGAATTTGTCCGAGGCATGTACTGGCTCAATATGCCTAACTATAGCGAACTGAACTATCTTGAGGCTGACCGCCCGTTACCTGGCTACTTTTGGAACGGCGCAACGAAGATGAACTGCATGGCAAAAACAATTGATCAGTCATTACAGTTTGGATTCGCTCACCACATTCAACGTCTGATGATTACTGGCACTTTCAGCTTATTAACAGGCATTAACCCGGACCAGGTCGACCAGTGGTATTTAGGCATCTACGTCGATGCGCTTGAGTGGGTTGAGCTGCCGAATACCCGCGGTATGAGTCAGTTTGCAGATGGTGGCCTGATTGCAACCAAACCCTATTCTGCCTCCGGTAATTACATCAACAAGATGAGCGACTACTGCAAAAGTTGCCACTACAAAGTCGCGAATAAAGTCGAAGACGATGCCTGCCCATTTAATAGCTTGTACTGGCATTTTATGGAACGACACAGGGACCGCTTCGAACGTAACCCACGCATTGGTATGGTCTATCGAAATTGGGACAAGCAGATCCCGGAACAACGTAAACGAACTATAGACCGCGGACAATGGTGCCTCGATCATATCGAGGAGCTCTAGCGTTTAAGCTTTCAAAGACTCATTGACGGGTCCAACAGCGGAATAATCATATTGGTTTTAGCGGTGAATCTATCGATACAGAGCGTCAGGTCCCTGGTGTTCACCAGACGAAAGCCGATGTTCAACGTGTAACATCTCTCGGCACCTGGCGATAGTTGACAGATTGCCACTGGCTTCTTCTTCAGAGAGCTCGCGCAAAAGCGCTTCTAAGGGTGACTCGCCGCTTTCGATTCGACCGCCCAGGAATTCAAGCTTGCCGTCATTATCCCGACCTGGATCTCGTTTGGCGGACATTAGGCAACGGCTGCCAGTTTCACGCTCGACTACGATGATCGCTTTACTGACAGAATAACGCATGACTATTCCACCCAGATCGTTTTACCTTTTGCATCCAATAGGTTTTTTGCTGGAGTGACGAGCAGCGGGTCGGCCTGACCCACCACCTCGGTGTCGCGGCCCTCGTAGTCAAACTGACTCAGGACATATCGCATTGTCTCAATTCGCCCGCGCATTTTGTCCTCGCTCTTGACGATAATCCAAGGCGCTGCATCTGAATCCGTCTCCTCAAAGATAGCGCTCTTAGCTAACGTATACTCGTCCCATTTCTGTTGCGCCTCGAGATCGATCGGCGAAAGCTTCCACTGCTTTAGAGGATTCGTTTCTCGTTCAACAAAGCGCCTCGCCTGTTCTGCCTGACTCACCGACAAATAGAACTTAATCAATCGTATGCCGCTATTGACCAACATCTGTTCAAAAGTCGGCGCTTGCACCAGAAACTCCTCATATTCTGCCGGCGTGCAAAAACCCATAACGTTCTCGACCCCTGCACGGTTGTACCAGGATCGATCAAAGAAGACGATCTCGCCTTTTGACGGCAGGTTCTTAACATAGCGCTGAAAATACCATTGACCACGCTCTTCGGTGGTGGGTTTCTCGAGTGCTACGACTCTCGCCCAACGGGGATTGAGATGCTCCATAAAGCGCTTGATCGTACTGCCTTTGCCGGCCGCATCGCGCCCCTCGAAGACCAAGACTATACGCTGACCGGTTTCCTGCACCCAGTTGTGCAGCTTCACGAGTTCAACCTGAAGCCAAAGTTTTTGTTGGTAATACTCACGAATATCGAGACGTTCAGGGTAGGGATAAAGGTGCGACGAAAAGTACTCCCGCACCATGTTATCGGTAAGCGCTGTCCTTGGATCGATGGGGCGAACATTCTCTAGAGGCCCTGAAGTTTCCGCAACCTCGAGTGAATCTATGACAAAATCTAGCCAGTCTTCCTTATCTATTCTTCCTGCTGTTATGGGCATCTTTTCGGTTTACCTTTCCTCATGCGACTCGTCGATCCGGCAGTGTTCTTATATTTTACCGAAGAATTTTTTGTGCCTGTGCGTAGCAGGGTGGACGTGAGGGTTTCAGTAGGTTTCAGTAGGCTTCACTTGCTGACCCAGTGAGAAGCAAAGACTTGATCTCACTGGCGGCTAGATCAAAATCAACACCGCCGGACAGTATCAGGAGTTCGCAGTGCTTTAGCAGGTCAACATAGGGCTTAACCTTCGCCTCTCCGATTCTTGCGGCTGATACAGGTAGCATAACTCCAGGAGATTTCATCACGGTTTCTACTAACTCAGGGCAACTTTCTGGTTGAGCCCGCATCAGCCTGGGTGGCGACGGATCATTTCGGTCCCAGTTTAGAATCACGAACATCTTCATCGACGCAGTAAGTTTGAACTTGCAGCCAAAGGCCGGCTCGACAAAGGCGTCATACTTTTCTTCAAGATCCCACAACATATCCGAACTCATTGCCTGATAGCGAACAAGGTTTTCGGGCGTCACTATATCCACTAACTCTGGCTGATTGATCACTGTTCCTGGATTCACTCGCGGATACTTAGCAATACCAAACATATCTAGCCCGCTAGTGGTTGAAGCCTGCACGACCAAACGGTCATTGCTCACCAAATCGAGGCCCTGTTGCAAAAGACGCAAAGCCAGAGTCGATTTACCCTTACCTGACTGCCCAGCCATACCAAGCCCAACGCCATTCGCACAAACGGCGGAAGCATGGAACAGCTGACCATGAGGCGCCAGCAAATGGTCGAGATGCATGTTATTAATGAAATTGACGACTTGATTCGGATTATCTTCCAGCGGCCCAACGCAAACACGCCGATCACCAATAAAAAACAAGTGCACCCCTGTCAGTACTTTACGAACGACCTTGCCTTCCGCGGCGAACAACAAATGTTCTTTGACTTTGGACTTGCCAGCGTCTGGCTGCTTAATTTGCCAGTCAAAAGACGGCAGAATTTCATCGGGGGTTTGCAACCCCTCGACGATTTGGTCCACCCTTGCCGTGTCCGCGACCATAAAGTGTTGGTAGTAGACTTGCAGTTCGCTTATCAAGGCGCTGGAGTTGGTATTGAACTGGACCACAAACCCATCAAAATTTAAGTACAACGGCTTGTCACAGGCTTGTGTGGCTGCTGCAAGGCACGCTTCGACATTCATGCCTGCAACTTCTTTATCGCATAGTCCGTGAGAAGATCAGAGGCATCTAAGCCAGAACTCTCATACAGGCCGCGGTATGCACCGAAGGCAGACACTTCAAAAACTACCGGACCTTGCTCCAAAGTCTCCGCAATATCGACACAGGTAAAGTCTAACTCGAAAGGCTTCTGTGCTTTTGCCGCAAGCGCTATCATCTCCGCGCTAGGTTCATAAGCCGCATACTTGCCCCCCTGCTGTGTTGTTGTATGCCAGCTACTACCATCACCCACTCTGGAATAGGCGCCCACGTACTCGCCTCCTAAAAAGACCAACCCATAGTCTGCACCGGAAAGATCTAACTTTTTTTGCAGATAAATTATCTTTTCACCGCTTTTGTACAATGCGCTCACTGCTTCTCTCGTCTCGGCGGCGTTGTGGATCAACGCCATGCCGCGCGCCTTCGTGCTATATAGCGGCTTCAAAACCACAGAACCATGCCGCTCTACCCAATCGATCGCGGCGTCCACATCTTCGGTCATGAAAGTTGGCGGCATTGGAATATCATTTTCCCATAACCGGATAGTGCAAGAGAGGCGAGAAATCATCTGACGTATCTTTGCTGGGGAGGAAAAAAACCGAAACCCACGCCGCTCCAGCAATTCGAGTAACTCCAACTGATCGAGAAGGTTGCTTGAATATTGCTTACCCATTTTTTTCAGAATAAACCCATCAAAATCCGTCAGATCATGGTGGTGATGATCAAACCGTCCTGTCTCAAGATCATAGGCTAACTCGTGAAGCTCAAGCACTTCACCGCCTACGCCTTTTCGTTTCAGTTGCGCACTGAGCGCTTCGGTTGACCAGGCACCACGAATACCAATGACGCCAATATTTAAAGCCTTACTCATACAAAAACAGCTCTTCGGTCAGTTTGAATTTCTTGAGGTCAGTGTCGTGTTGCTCAAGCGTATCGAGAATGAGTTCGGCTCGGTCATACAAGGCTGTAGAAAAACTCTTATCGAAAATAAATCGCGTCGATGTGATCAAGGATCGAAATAGTCCAAGCGCGAGCCGAGCGTCAAACCACGGGTCTTTTTGTCTCGATGCAAATGCAGCGCCACAGTTGTACATTGCGCGATTCGCAGAATTCAGACGGGATCTAACATCTGAACTAAAGATAGGTATGCGAATATTCGATACTAAAAACACCGACACATCCTGCACATAGTCGCCAAAACGCGACCGATGCACATCCACGTAATACACCTTCTTCTGCTCCATCTGCAAAATAATATTGTCGGCATTGAAGTCGCCATGAATGATGGTCGTGAACGGCACTTTTAGCAGCAGTTCGATTTTTCTTGCTCTCTGTAGCATGTCATCTAGATGGTCGAGATCGAACAGCGCGCTATGTACCGATTCGACATCGTCTTTACGCCGGTTGAGCTGGCTCACAAAGTCCGGCTTCTGACCCTTGTCACGACGAGCCTTTAACCAGATGCGCGAGGCGTTTTGCGCTAACAAATATAGCGCCTGCTCCAGATCGGCGCGGGGCTTGAGCATAATCGCCATCAGATCGGCACCATCGATATACTCGAGCAACAAAGTCGTATGATCTTTACGAGTGCTATCCCACAAGATTCGAGGCGTTTTACCGGGAAAGTTCTGTTGCCAGAATTTCAGCCCAACGATGTCGTCTTTGACTTTTTCCTTTCGGCCTTCCTTATAAAACAAAGGCGCTTTGCTGGCACGGCCGGGAATAGAAATTTTGGCCACCCGACAACCCGATCGGGTGTTCATGATCGGCGTGAACTCTATGACATCTGTACTGATATCAACATTCTGACTTTCTAAGCCTTTGCGCAGGTTTTTAAATTGCACGATGCCCATCTTTTCACCAACGTGAATATCAAAGATCGCTTCACCAATATTAAGTAGACTATCCCCGGCGCGCTCTAGATAGCGCACAATATCCAACAGCACCAACATATCACTGACCTTTCTGCGTTGCTGCAGAAAGGCCTTAATCTCGTTATGGGATTCCTTATAGTACTCATCCAATGTCTGCTCGTAATCGCAGATTTTTTGCGCAAGATCAAGATTGTGCTCTCTGAGCGCTGGATAGATGGCGTCTATAGCTCGATAAATCACTCGGTAGTAGCGGCGCAAGTTAAATGTTTCAAAGTTCCTTGGGTCTTTAACAAATTCCATTTGTAACGCGATAGATTCGAAAAAATCAGCACAACGTTCCAAATTGGAAGCAATGGTGATGACAGCGCGGAAGTAATTCATCTCCCCTTCTTCCTGGCGATGAATGTTGAAGTAGCTTTTGTTCTCAAGCGTATTCTTGAGATTGTCGACGTAATCCTCGCGGATCCGAATTTTCTCAAGCTTGCCGGCAGTCGGGCGCTCGATGATTGCAAGAGACGCTTTCGCTTGCTTTTTGACCTCTAGGATTAGAAACCTGAGGTCCGTATCAATACCTTCGTCAATGGGCACTATGAGCTTCCAAACTTTAGGGTGCGGTTTTCGGGGCTATACGCTGCTTTTGAGCGAGCGACTTCTTGGCTGTCGCTTTCTTCTCTGGCGCAGCCTTGGCTCTCGGTGCAGGCCTAATTTTGGCACCAGCTTTTTTTGCTTTCTCCCCGGATTGAGCTTTCTTGATCTCTGACTTCAAAACCTTGTTCGTGAGTTTCGTTTTAGACTTACTTTCCTTGTCGGCTTGTTGCTGTGTTTTTCCGGTGGCATCGATAGTTTTCTTTTCTTTCTTAGTGTCTTTCTTAGTGTCCTTACTATTATTCTTCTGGACCGTCTCCGCGACACTCTGCTGGGCTTTTAGCTGTTTCTTCTGTTCTTTTTCTAGAGCTTTTTCTAGAGCTTTCGTAGATTTTACGATCTTTTTAGTCGCAAGCTTCGACGCTTTTGTTGCTTTTACCTTACGCCAAGTGATTTCAATCGAGAGACTACCACCGGAAGCCTGTTGAGTAGCGTCAATGTGCAATTCAACGTCATCTGGAAGGGCAAAGTTGATTGTCTTGTCGTTTTTGCCGAGCGAAAATTCGCGCGTCTTCAAGCCTTTATTCAACGACGACAGATAATTGAAAACAGCATCAAGACTTTCACGACCCTTATAGTGAAATACTTCTTTTTTGGACACAGTGATTTAGCTCCGTTTAGGCATCACGTCATGTAGAGCGACAATCTAGCATGTCACGGAAGGGGCGCAACAGTAATGTAACCCGGATGGAAAATCTTAATATAAGGATAGTCAGTACTAATACCCCTAACCTTGCCATCGGAGGTAAAAACCACAGTCGCAGCCCCAGGTCCACACAACCCCTCAACTTGCCGGGTATTGGCATCAACCGATGCGTCGCATTCGAAATTCAGCATGCCCTCCCTGATAACGAGTCGTTGTCCCTGAAGGATGTTTCGATGGCCATGGACAATGGCATAGATACCGGCTCGGTGGAGGTTGGCAACGCCCGCAGCACTAAACTTAAAGTCGAAATCTCGATACTTTGTGCGAAACACATTACCCAGAACACCATGGTAAAGCGCGAAGGGATCAGCATGAATCACATCAAAAAACTGCTCGTTAACATACTCAGTGCCGTGCTCGTAGATCATCTCCGAAACCGCATCATCCATACCGGCGTGCACAAATAGATATGAGCCTTCGCGATGGGCCAGTTTCATTTTACTGAAAAACCAGTGGTAGCGTCCGCCGGGTTCAAAAAACAGTTCACGAAATTTTAGTACTGCCGCGTAAACTTTCATCAAGTCGAGTCCACATTCCGCGACTCGCTCTTCAAACTCAGCTGACTTCTCGCGAATTCTACGCTGCTCTTTCTCTAACTTCGCCTCGGGTATCCACTTGCTTGCGGCCTCAGGAAATTTTTCATACCAGGACTCACTGGGGAAAAGCAGTTCACGAATAGAAGGATCTTCGAGCAAAAGCTGTTGTTTGTGATTCCCTTGAATATATTGATCAAAGATTTCTTTCAGTAGTGGCACCGTTTTTTTGCCCATGCGCACAAATAAATGGTCTAGCAACGGATCCTTACTCTCTGCGTAATAGATCCCCAAGTAAGTGCGAATATCGTGGTTGCCGGCCAACAGTTCGATATCAGCACCGGTGAGGTAAAGCTGGTGAACCGCCTCGAGCAGGCGCAGGTTGTGCGGACCTTTATCAAAGCAGTCGCCACCGATAATGAAGCGGGCAACCTTGCCGGTTTCCGATAGATGAAAATCTGTATCCGCCGGCCCCGTCTTAATGATCCCTCCAGAGGCCTCCAAGGAGAAGAGAAAGGCATCCGCATCGGCGTGAATGTCACAGAAGAAATAAACAGTTCGACCGCTCCAGGTCCACATCTTGCCGCCAGTGTAGGCTTGAACTTGTTCGCGTCGAATATCGTCCTGATCATTATCAGGACCAATAAAGAAACGATGGTTTCTTGGCCACGGCTCTTCTACCAGAGGCAGAAAAGGATGTGGCTGCTGACTAGCCTTCACGAATCTCATCTCCTTCACTGCTGGCAGTGCGTTGCTTCCATGTGCCCCCCGCCATACGCCAACCGGTAATTTCCTTCGAGATGAAGACCGGTCGCGCATGATGCATGGATATGGTCGAGACGCTATCAAGATCGAGCAGACCGAGGTGCACACAGGCATGACGAATTGCTGCGCCGTGACCAACCAGTATTTTCAAACGCGGCTCATCAAGCTGCTCTGCTCGCCACTGAACATGATCAGCAACCCTTTTGCCCGCCACAAGCAAAGATTCTGCACCTTGAAAGGGTAGACAGTATTGGCTATTGGATTTCCAACCTGGCTGAGGCGTTGAATAACGCGGATCATCGGCGAGCAAAGTCTCAATCGCCGAAACCGTCAAATTTGCCACTGCTCCGACACTTCGTTCTGACAGGTTCGAAAATTCCTGGACACCAAACGAACCAGCAATTTGCGATAACTCTCCAGAAAGTGATTCAGCCATTAGCGATGCAGTTTGCCAGGCGCGCAGTTGCATTGAGCTGTCCAGAACCGGGTCTATCGTCAGTCCGTGCTGCTCGGCATAAACCACACAGCTGGTAACAGCATCCCGGGCTTGTTGGAACCCCAAGTCTGTGAGCCGATAAGGCAATAGAGCGCTCGGTACGCCGGACGGCTGATGGTAGTCCCCGTGACGGATCAGCGCTATGACAGACAATTCATTCATAGCCCTGAGTATACGTTAGGTAAATTGGATTGTGCGGCCTATACCGGACTAAGAGACCGGGTTGAGTGAATTTTCTGCACTACGGAATTGCTCAAGCGCTAGCTCCTGGCGCACGCCTTGGCCCAGCTCTCCCTGCATATCATCGACCGGAATACCGACAGAGTCTGCAATTCGAACCATTCTTTGGAAGTTCCCAGCCACACCAGCCGCATCAACCAACACGGCTTCCCCAGCGGCCGCCCGTAATACGGTGCGGGCTTCTCGTAATGCCGTTTCATCGCGAAGTGCTAACGCCTCCGCAAACCCTATGAGCTCGGCGCCAAATTCAATCCCTTCTGCAGCAGCGGCTTGATCACCGGCAATGCCTTGTAGATTTATCTCAGTATTGGTTGTCGTCGCGCTCACACGGAGCATCGATGCATGCGCGTTAGTTCAGTAGAAACATTCGTTGATGGCAGACACCCTGCCGGCAACCAACTCAATCTGCATGCGGTTAATACTTCGTCCTTCTGGCTGCGTGAAATTCGACATCCCTTCAAAGGAAAGATACTGAGCATTACTGAGCGCGACCCAATCTCGCACAGCATTCGGTACCAGCGACAAGGCCCGCACAACATTAGCCGTTCTGCCTCGCCGCCATAGATCAGCTTCCTGTCCGGTTGTGCCTTCAGGCGAAATCATGGGTACGAATCCCGTGCCTATTACCGCTTGCTTAGGTTGATAATGGTCTGGCTCTCCCGCCCCGGATTCAGGCAATACTTCTAACGGTAAGCCCATGGCCCGATGAAATTCATCAATACTGAACATAGCAACGACAACACCGACCAGTTCGACGTATGCTGGCTTTGAAAGTCCATCTTGCTCATTGCTGTCAATATAGTGCTTAGTAATGCGGGTTTGATCCGTGATGATGCGATGAACGGCATCCAAGACCAGTGGTGGCAAGTCCACCTGAGAATCGTGTTCACCCTTCATTGTGTAAGGCGACAACGCGGTCTTTCTAGCGGCACAAAATACACAATCGATCGCCTCGCGGCTCGCTGCCGCAATCGCAATTCGCTGTGCAGAAGTAAACCAATTGCCTGGCTTGGTTAGCGTCTGCCAATAGATTTTGTGTGCATCGCCAATGTCCGTTCGAACTGAGCTACCATAGTCAAAAGCCATCGCCTTGCCGCCCTTTTGTCTTCTAGATTGCGACCTACTTTCCGCCAAGTTGCCACGAAAAACAACGCTCAAATTTCGACAATTGCTCCTCTGGCCTGCACTACTTGGCAACAGAACTGCACAGCAGCAACGGCAGCGGCGCGAGGTGGCTGCCCGTCTAATCTGGCAGAAAGGTAAACTGCATTAAATGCATCACCTGCGCCGGTGGTATCCAACGGCTTCTCAATCAAAGGGGGCTGCAGGTCTTGCAAACCGCTTTTACCGCCTTCTCGATCAGACGTCCAATGGGAAAGTCGAACCGGTCCGGGTCCATTCTTGATGACCAACTCAGCATCCGAGATCAATCGCCAGCGATCGGTCGCCTCATCCATAGTGGTTAAGGACCAGAGCGCGCGGTCATCGTCCAGGGTTGTTAGCAGATAACTGGCACTAGCGGCGGCACTAGAGATCGCAGCCTTCGCCTCCTCAAGGCTAGACCAAAGTTGCGGTCGATAGTTAGGGTCAAAGGCAACGGGTCGTGGCGTGCTCGCAATAAAGTCCAACAGCTTTTGCCTGGCATCGGGCAAAAGAATCGCAAGACTAATCCCTGAAAAATAGATCAAATCGGCTTGCAGCGGACCAAGCAGTTCTTCAGGACTCTTAATATCAAACAGCATCTTTGCGGCAGAATCATCACGCCAATAAGAAAAACTACGCTCTCCTTCCGCTGTTGTTTGAATCAGGTAAAGACCAACAGTTTTATTGGGGTGACGAACGATCTCAGAAGTGGTGAGCCCTTGCCGTGCCATCTCTTCCAACATTTCAACCGAGATCTTATCGCAGCCTACCGCCGTGACGTAGTCGATCTGATCCGAGGGGCGATGGCGCGCCAGATAAACAGCCGTGTTGTAAGTGTCGCCAGCAAAGTTGCGCCGATATAGCCCAGACCCCTGGGGTGACAACTCAACCATACATTCTCCAAAACATACGATACGCACTAGGTAGATTTGCCCTCAGAATTAACACACTTCGTCAGCGCCATCGCGACACCTAACTGCCTGATATCAACGACTGCCGTCGCTAATGCCAGTCGTAAGCGCATTGAATTTCGCAACGCCTTCGAGAAAACACCAGAAGACGTCAACAACGCCGATACCAGCCCGGCATCATTGTTGTTCGCGGCAAGCGCCTTCAGCTTTGACCCAAGTGGGTCTAATAGTGGCTCTTGCTGCTCAATAAAAATCATCCAAGCTGCTAACGTAAAAACCAACCGATGAATGCCGCTCCCTTTCAGCAGCCTTTCTTCCAATAGCGGCAATAGGCGCTGGGGGATTTTTTGCGACCCATCCATCGCAATTTGTGAACAAAGGTGGCGAAGATGCGGGTTACTAAACCGCTCGAGAAGCTGACCTATATAGGGGTCTAGATCAAACCCCACGGGCGGCACGACTTCTGGTTGAATTTCGATTCTCATCAAGGACTCAATAAAGGACCGCAGAGCAGGATCATCCATGCAGTCAGCCACGGTCCGGTGACCGAGCAAAATACCAATATAGGCAAGGGCAGAGTGAGCACCATTGAGCAGCCTTAACTTCATAGTTTCGAATGCTGCAACATCCTCACAAAAGATCACGCCTGCTTTTTCCCAGGCGGGCCGACTCGTCACAAACCGATCTTCGACGACCCATTGACTGAAGGCCTCAGTCAACACGCAAGCATCATCAATCATCCCGATACTTTGCCTTGTGGCGGCCAAAGCATCGGCATCCAGAGCCGGTACGATACGATCAACCATGGATGATGGAAAAGCGACGTGAGATTCAATGTATTCGGCAAGTGTCGAATCTATTCGACTCGCAAACGCCAGCACCACTCGACGAAGTACCCGACCATTACCAATTAGGTTATCCAACGACAACGCCGTAAAAGGCGGTGCGCCTATCGCCTGCCGGTACTTAGCTGCCAGCACAACCCAGCCGATCGCAGTGTTCGGTCGATCTGGCGCGATAAGATCGGCACGAATGGCTGGATGTGAAAAGTCCAACTCTCCTAGAGCATTCAAGTAATAACCTTTCTCCGTCACTGTCAGAGAAACGATATGAATACTCGGATCAGTCAATCTATCCAACAGGCGTTCACGTCCGCCAGACGAAACGGCAATCACTTCGGCAACAGAGCCAATGACACGAACGGCTGTCACGTCAGCAGATTGGCTGGTCACGGTGAACAAGTTATCTTGTGGCTGCAGCCGCTCCAGGGCAGTAGATGATTGCAGGCTTGCACCCACAATACGCCAATCGCCACCTCCCTCATCCATGACAGAATCCATGTAGCAGGCCAGATGAGCCTTTGCGAATTGTCCGAGCCCGAGGTGCACAATGCCTGCTTTGGGCGGCGCCGAAAGATAGCCTGGTAGCGCAACAGACGAACCTAGTTTGGACAGATTTTGCTGGCACAGTTGCTCCACTAGCCCTCCGCGAGCCCGTAAGCATTTTTCACCAGATCTACAGCCAACGACACCGCAAGCTGGTGAGCTTGATCTTCATCTAGTCGATGTTCTGCGACGAGTTCAGCAAGATGCCGGCAATCAATTCGCCTGGCGACGTCGTGGCGAGCGGGAATCGATAAAAACGCACGAGTGTCATCATTAAAACCACAAGTATTAAAAAATCCAGCAGTTTCCAGCACCGCTCGCTTGTGACGCAGCATGCCTTCCACACTATCAAAGAACCACCAGGGCGGCCCTAACTTGAGTGCCGGATAATGACCCGCGAGCGGCGCAAGGTCCCGGCTGTAGGCAGTTTCGTCCAGCGTAAACATGATCATCGTCAGACCGCGCTCATTGCCGAACCGATTCAAGAGGGGCTGCAAGCCCGCAGTAAACTCTACTGAAGCTGGCAGATCGGCGCCCTTATCCCGGCCAAACTGGTCCATCAAAAACCGATTGTGATTGCGCACGACGCCAGCATGAAGCTGCATCACCAAACCATCATCTAGGCTCATCGCCGCCATTTCTGTCAGGACCTGTCCCCTGAATAAATCTGCTTCCCCCGGTGACATTTCATTTCTGATCGCCCTATTGAGTAGTTTCTGGCAGGTCTTAGCATTCAGGTCGGCGGTGGTCGCTGACGGATGCCCATGGTCTGTCGCCGTCGCACCACGCAGCTTAAAATAAGCCCGCCTATTACGATGCGCAGCAAGATAACCCTGCCAACTACCAGTATCTTCACCGGTGAAGTTCGCCAATTCCTGCAAATTTTCAGAAAAACCTTCGTATTCCGGATCAACGACCGCATCTGGACGGTAGGTCGTGACAACCTGACCCGACCAGTCAGACGCAATAATTTTGTCGTGGCTGGCGAGATCATCTAGAGCAGACTCTGTAGTCGCCAAAAACTCAATTTGAAATTGATCAAACAGTGCACGCGGCAAATAAGCTGGATCAGCCAGCTTTGTATCGATGATGTCGTAAATCGAGGAGGCTGAATCATGATCAAGCTGCACCTCAATACCAAACACATCATGTAAGGCGTGATCGAGCCAAAGCCGTGAAGGAGTGCCCAAAAACAGGTGATAGTGATCTGCAAACCGCTGCCATATTTTTCGCGGATCCTGCTCGACTGGTTGGCCGTCCCGACGTGGTACACCAAGATCTTCTAGTTTCACCCCTTGGCTGAACAGCATGCGGAGCAGATAGTGGTCGGGTGTGAAGAGCAAATTGGCTGGATCTGAGAACGGTTGATTATCAGCAAACCAGCGGGGATCGGTGTGACCATGAGGACTAATGATGGGTAGCGTGGCTACTTCCTCATAAAGACGCCTCGCAATGTTGCGCTGGTCTTGATGGCTGTTAAACAATCGATCTGGATGGAGGATCAGAGGTTTCATGGCATTATTCTACGTGTCTCGAAGGACGGTGGGTAATCCCAATTGAAATATTCTATGATGCATCACACGAAAAGGAGCTAACTTCATGTTGCAAACTTGGCGCTGGTTTGGTCCTGACGACCCCGTTCCCCTTGACCATATTAGGCAGGCGGGCGCTGACGGAATTGTCACTTCACTACACCATATCCCAACGGGTGAAGTCTGGTCCGATAAAGACATACGTCAACGCAAACAGGAAATCGAAGGGGAGAACAATAGTAAGTCGCCTTTATACTGGCGGGTCGTCGAAAGCGTCAATGTACATGACGACATCAAGGTTGCAGCAGCCGGTCATCAAGCCTATATCAACAACTACGCCGAAACGTTGCGGGCGCTTGGCCGTGCCGGGATCCGAACCGTATGCTACAACTTTATGCCTCTGATCGACTGGACCCGCACGGATCTCAATATGGTATTGCCGAGCGGCGCGCGCGCTCTGGCTTTTGACGCTGACAAGTTCGCGGCATTCGATCTGTTTATTCTCGAAAGAGACAACGCCCAGGCCGATTATAGTGGTCCAGAACTGACGCGGGCCGAGTCGCTGTTTCGAATAATGACAGAACCCGATAAAGCACAACTAACCGCAACCATACTCGCGGGCCTACCTGGTGGCACGACAGGTGTCCACTCAGTAGAATCTTTCAAAGCCTCGCTGGTGCGCTATCAGACGATCGGCGATGACGAACTCCGACACAATTTAATTCAATTCTTGCAACAAATCATACCGGCAGCGGAAGAAGCTGGCGTGCGACTGGCGATCCATCCTGACGACCCCCCGCGCCCAATGTTAGGTATGCCTAGAGTGCTGTGTACGGCGGAAGATGTCCGAAAACTTTTTTCTGCCGTAGACCACCCGGCCAATGGTCTAACACTATGTGCTGGTACATTTGGCGTGCGGGCAGACAATGATGTTGCCGCAATGGCCGAAGAGTTCGCTGACCGGATTTATTTCTCCCATTTACGGGGCACCAAAAGAGAGGACAACCCGCTCTCGTTTCACGAGGCTGACCATTTAGATAGCGACGTTGATATGCTCGGCATCATCCAGAACTTACTGCGAGAGGAAGCACATCGGCCGCCTTCGCACTGGCAACAAATTCCGATTCGACCGGATCATGGCCACCAGATGCTTGACGATTTATCAAAGGGGCGGGTTAATCCTGGCTACACGGCCATCGGGCGACTCAAAGGCCTGGCTGAAATTCGTGGCGCGATTGCTGCGATGACGAGACTTGGCAACTAAAAGCGAACCACGACGGTTTAGCCCTATATAAGTTTAGGAATATCACAATGCAACTAAAAGAAATACATCGATATCCAGTAAAAAGCATGGGCGGGAGCCTTCTCAACAGAACCACGCTAGGCAGATGGGGCATTCCAGGAGACCGTGCCTGGGCGGTAAAAGACGAAACCAGAAACAGCATCAAGGGCGGCAAGCGATTCCCTGAATTGATGGCGATGAAAGCGAGTTTTACCTCTGAGCCCAATGATACAAACCACTCCCCCCCGTTAACTATCACCTTGCCTGACGATCAGATCGTGAGTTCCGGCGATAACGATATTAACCAGAAACTCAGCTCAGCCATCGGCGCGCCGGTATCTTTATGGCCATTGCTGCCCGAGGCTCAACTAGAGCACTATCGCCGAGAGCCGATGACACCCGGTACAGATATAGAAGCTAGCCTGAGGCAAACTTTTGCTCGAACCGCAGAAGAGCCATTGCCAGATTTGAGTGGGTTTCCAAAAGAAATTTTCGAATTTGAGTCACCACCCGGAACCTACTTTGATGCCTTCCCGCTGCTACTGATGACCACTGGCAGCCTTGAAACGATGCAAGCACATTCAAAAGGTTCGAACTACGATCTTCGACGCTTTCGACCAAATCTTGTCATAGATCTGTCTGGCAGCTTCCCCGAAGATGGCTTCCCCGAAGATGGCTTCCCCGAAGATAAATGGGTCGGTCGTGAAGCAACTCTAGGCAGCGCAACGCTTCGCTTCGAAATGGTCTGTCCACGCTGCGTCATGACCACTCATGGATTTCGCGATCTACCGAAAGACCCCACCGTCATGCGCGAACTGGTGCAACACAATGCTGGCAATCTCGGCGTCTATTGCAACATCATAACCCCCGGCAGCATTAGTGTCGGAGATCAGTTAATACTTCTTTAGAGGAGTCGGTTATTGCGAGGCTCTATTCGCAGTTAGCTTGCGCTGTTTAGAGCGATAAGCCATCTCGATTCCTAGACAGGCCAGCACGGCAAAAATACCCACGCCGTTCAGTGGCAAATTGCTGTCGCTAAAACCGAGCAGCGCCAGATCTGGCAGCGCAATTAGCACGCCAGCGACAACCACTATGGTGCAACAAAATGTACTTTCAAGACGACCAAACCAAGATAAATATCCCTGCGCTCCACCAGCAATCAGCCACGTACCGACTAACACCTCAATAAGAGGTGGTAACAAGGGCTCATCACCCTGCAGCACCAGCGCCGGAGCCAACACAAAAAAGAAGGGGATTAGGTAGGTCGCTATACCCATCCTCATAGCCGAAAAACCTGACTCAATTGCGCCTGCTCCCGCAATCGACGCCGCAGCAAAAGCACCCAGCGCTACTGGTGGCGTGATAAACGACAACATACCCCAATACAAGATGAACAAGTGCACCGCCAGCGGGTTCAAACCGCCAGCAATCAAGGCCGGAGCCAACACAATAGCCAGGAATATATAGGCGGCTGTTACCGTCATTCCAATCCCTAGAACGAAGCTCGTGAGCGCACCCATCAACAACAGAACGCCAATCGACCCACCGGCAACAAACAACAGTTCATTAATCAGCGTCCCCGAAAGCCCGGTGACAGATAGCGCCCCGACAATCAGCCCAACGCCGCACAGAATCACCAGCAACTCAACGAGCAGAGTACCGGTAGCAACCAAAAATTTCTTAAGTCGAGGCCCATCAAATCGATGTCGTGTAGAGAACTGATTGACGACCAACAACGCCGCGGTTGCGGCCCAGGGTGCGAGCGCTTCTCGCTGCAGCACCAGCAATAACCAAACCAATAAAGCCAGAGCGCCGATGTAATACCAACCTTGTTTCAAGGTTTCCCCTAGGCTAGGAATTTCCGCCGCGGGTACTCCTCCTAGATCTTCTCTTGCAGCATAGGCATCTAGCTGCAGAAACAGTGCGATAAAATAGAGGGCTGCCGGTACCGCAGCCGCGACAGCAACTTCGATGTAAGGCACACCGAGAAAAGTCGCCATCACAAATGCAGTCGAACCCATTACCGGCGGCAACAAAACGCCACCCGTTGAAGCACAGGCTTCAACCCCGGCCGCGACTTTTTTAGAAAACCCGCTCTTGATCATGGCAGGAATTGTGAGCTGACCGGTCGTCAGAACATTGGTAATAACACTACCGCTCATGCTGCCCATAAGGCCGCTGGAAATAATCGCCACTTTGGCCGGTCCACCCCTGACCTTACCAAATAAAGAAAAAGCAAAATCGATAAAGAACTGACCGCCACCGGTGTACTGAAGAGCAACACCGAACACCAAAAACCCTATTACCAGATTGGCAAAGGCACGAAAGGGTAAACCTAACATGCTCTCAATACTCATCGCGTGGTATGCCGCAGTTTCGCGCAATCCAATCGACATGCCCGATATCATTTCGGGCATGTGATCTGCCACCAGAGGGTAGAAAGAGAACACTAAGACCAAAACGAATAGTGTTAGCCCTGCTACTCGCCGAACAGCCTCCAATACGAGCACCCACAGAATGACACTAACGGCGATTGCGTCGTTTGGCGCGA
This sequence comes from Candidatus Azotimanducaceae bacterium, assembly GCA_051278195.1. Classification (GTDB taxonomy): domain Bacteria; phylum Pseudomonadota; class Gammaproteobacteria; order Pseudomonadales; family Azotimanducaceae; genus JAHRVQ01. The sequence goes on along the minus strand of JBNMQM010000001.1, from coordinate 149,807 downwards.
CAAACTCCCAACCCTCATCGAGAATAGGTTCGGCGTGCGCAAACAACCAAAATGCAGAAAAACTCCCCAACCCTGCCAACACGAAATCTAACGGTAAAGTTAGAGCTGCACGCCGGGCAAGAAAGGGATAAAGAAGCAAAGCAAACGGCAACAACAAACCAATGAGCGCGTAGTAATAATGAGTTTCTAAACTAAGCCATTCCGATAGCAATGGTTCACCCATCAGGCGAAGTTGATCGATACTAAAAAATGAAGCTGTCAACGCGGCAAACATCAGCCCGTAACCCAGCCAGCCATCCGTCGAACGTGTTTTCGGATACATCATCAAGACAGATTACTCCCATACCGGATCAAAACCGTGCAGTCGAAGGCGGATAGCCCGGACCTTCATCCAGGTCTCACGAAACTCATTATCTTCTTCAATACCGAGTGTCAGCAACGCCTGCCAAGCTTCTTGCAACACCGCTTGGCGTCTCAACAGCCGATCATTATGAGCATCTTGCTCTGACCCCCACACCCCTAATGATCGAAAGTGAGCAATAGCACCTTCATGAAATGGCACCACCCAGTCGAACTGCTGTCGTTCAAGCGCCCAGCCTTCTGCACCCGGGTCTGCATACCGAAAATCTTCAAAGCCTTCATGAATCGCCAAAGACAAACTTCTCACCAGCTTCGCGTCTTGCGATGCAAGTGTCACGAGCATTGGATAGGGATAAGTAGCACCTTCATGGGGCTGCTCCTCACTGATTCCCGCACCACGGGTGGCCATGTGTTTCGTGAAATATGGACCCACGCCAAGCAAACGCTGCCAGCAATCCTGATCATCATGGGGGATAGGTAACCAAACGATGCCTTTAGGTGAGGCTTCGAGTTTGCGCGTTGGGCCAGAAACGGTGGTGGCATATGCCACATCGATCTGACCATCGACCATGCCATTCCACATGGCGCTGTAGCCTGGAAAATCCACTCGTTGTACATCATCCCAACCCAGACCACCGCAAGCGAGTTGTGCCTCTGTTGAAACATTAAGGGCTGGCGCACCTCGAACAAAAGGGACTCGCTTACCCCGGAGCTCTGCAACGGATTTGATACCGGACACTTCGGTTACAGCGATGGCCTGGTTTGAGTACCCGACAGACATCATAACCAGCCGGATGGGCACCGGCCCCCAGCGCCGGCTCGCAAACTGAAATGCACCTTCCTGGGCAAAATAAGTCGCCACCCCGTTCGCCGAAAACTGAACACGATTCACCATCAGCGGCAGCAAGCGCGACACATCATTTTTACCGGGGATCACGCGCAGCGTGACACGATGCTGGTCTTTCAGCATTTTGGAGATGCCCACCGCTTGGTTGTAGCCGGTTGTACCGAGATTGTAGGCACTCCAAGCTATTGCCCGAGGCAGCTCCAGCTCAAATGGCTCAGGCTCACTGCTCTGCAACAATGGCGCCGCGAGCAATAACAAAGCGATGTACGCTAGCTTTTTCACGCAGCCGTTAAATGATAAGCGGGTAATCGTATCGCGACACAACATCTGCGGCATGTCTCAGTAAGAATCAGGGCGCCAACTTACCCACATTGTCGTGCCTGCGCCACTAGCCATGCCAATCTCTGTGGTAGGGTTATGCGCAATTAATTAGTCCTAATAGAGATTTCGGTGACCCACCTGTATTACGGCTGGAAAATTGTCTTTACGCTCTTTGTTACCTTGATTTTTTGCTCTGGTCTGGGCTTCTATAATCATGCCGTGACCCTGCAGGCACTTGTGAGTGAAAAAGGCTTATCTATCGAGATTGCCTCAAGCGCTGTTTCCTTGTTCTTTTTGTCTAGCGGCCTGGTCGGTCTCTGGATTGCTGGCATGCTGGATCGCTACGACGTCAGGATCGTCGTCTGTGGTGGAGCTTTTCTGGCGAGCATTGCCTTGTTCTCCATCCGTTTCGTCACTACTGAATGGCAAGTCTTGCTGGCGTATAGCGTCTTTGGCATTGGCTTCGCAGCTTCGGGACTACTGCCCGCGACAACACTGGTGACACGATGGTTTGCTGAAAAGAGAGCACTGGCGCTGTCCATCGCCTCGACCGGCTTGTCCGTCGGCGGGATCGTAATAACGCCGGCGAGCGCATTATTGATTTCCGCCAAAGGCATCGATTACTCCGTAACGGTATTCGCAGTGGCATACGTACTGGGCGTCGTACCTCTGGCATTCTGCTTTCTGAAATCAAGACCTGCCGATATCGGGTTGCAAATCGACGGCGCCAAATTGGAAGACAATTCGCTCGCAGCCACTGGCACGTTGTTCAGGGATGCCGCTCGCAGCCGCTATTTCTGGGGGCTTTCGCTTGCCTATGTGTTTCTTATGATGGCTCAGGTCGGCTCACTCGCCCACCAATATGGCCTGGTCGGCGAACATCTGAGCGGACAGGCGGCGGCACTCGCACTCGGCGTCATTCCAATCACCAGCATCGTCGGTCGACTTGCCGGAGGCTTTTTTCTAGATCGTGTTTCCGCACCAAAATTCGCTCTGACCATGATGGTTTTGCAGTCAGTGTCCTTGTTGGGCTTAAGTCAGGTCACATCGACCTGGGCATTCGTGGCGGGCCTGGCCTTATTTGGAATATCTGTCGGCAATCTATTGATGCTGCAGCCACTCCTCATCGCCACCACTTATGGCCAACAGGACTACAGCAGAATTTATGGACTGTCGAACATGATGACGACGATAGGGATTGCCTTCGGACCACTTATACTCGGCTTGATATACGCGAGTAACGGCTCCTATAGCCTCTCTTACCTGACAGCGAGTGCAGCGGGTCTAATTGGCTATGGTATTTATAGGTGGGCCTTGACGGAGATTAAAGAGCCTGTTCGTCAATAGCTGTGCGACGGCCTTCACTACGTCGCTCTTCGCTACGCCGGCCTTCGGGGCTCACACGCCAACCACCGTCACCGCGGCGGTTCAGTTGACGCCGATCGTTTCCCCGCCGATCACTGCATTCTCTTCTTTCTTCGGTCATTATTTCGGCTTTTGGAAGTCTAGAGGGATGAAATTTAAGCAGATTGCTCGACACCAAGCAAACGTGAAAAATTTCAATCAAATGGCACGCCCATCAGATAGGCAAAAATCTTTGCGTTACATAAACTTGCAGCGATCTTTTACTAATGCAATTGAAGTAATTCTACCTTACACTAGCGAGTGTCACCTCTAGACTCATGAGCTCTAGACTCATGAGCTCAGGGACCGGAGAATCACAAAATGTACCTTGAGTACTTTGGTTTATCCAAACCACCATTTCGAATCACGCCAGACACTCATGCCTTCTTTGAGGGCAGTGATAGAGGACCAACCCTTAACGCGTTGATCTACGCCATCGAAAATGGGGAAGGGATTATTAAGGTCGTTGGCGAAGTAGGGACTGGCAAGACCATGCTCTGCCGCATGTTACCCACGAAATTCCAAGGTAACATCGATTGGGTTTATCTAGCCCATCCCAGCCTCTCACCAGACCAGATTCTGCAGGAAGTTGCGAGAGAACTCGGCCTTGATATTGGCCCGTACCCCGACAAACTACTCGTAATGAGGCAGCTGCAAACAACCCTGCTGCAGCGCTATGCGAACAATCGCCGGGTGGTCGTACTGGTAGAAGAAGCCCAGGAGATGCCACTTGAAACGTTGGAAGAACTGCGGCTACTGAGCAACCTAGAAACCGATGAGCACAAGTTGTTACAGATCGTCTTGTTTGGCCAACCCGAACTTGATGAAAATCTGGCAGCCCGCAAGATTCGCCAGCTACGCGAACGAATCACCCATAGTCTCTACCTTGCGCCCCTGCAACTTGAAGACATTCACGCCTACCTGAACTTTAGGATTCGTGCCGCGGGCTACACAGGACCAGATCTTTTCTCGTCCGCAGTGGCTGCGACTATCGACAAGTATTCACACGGGCTCATCCGACGAATTAACATTTTGGCTGACAAAGCCCTCCTAACCGCTTATACCCGCGATAGCTATAATCTAACCAGCCATGACATCAAAGTCGCAGCGGAAGACAGCCAATACCAACCGCGGCGGAGGCGCTGGCCCTGGTCGGAAGCAATCGCCGTAATGATGCTCGTCGCTAATCTGAACTTTTATGATGAAATTAACGCTTCGGCCTTTCGGCCTGCAGGAAACCTTTATGAGATTAGCCGTTAGACCTTTAGCGTTGACATCAATTGTTCTGATGCTAAGCGGTTGTCTGAATGCAAAAACAGAGATCCAAACAGCTGAGGATCATCTGCAGGTCACCCGTCCAGCTCCGCTAGAAGCCGAGGCCACTGTCCCCACGGGAAACATCCCTGCACCTGTGACAGTGACCGCATCTCTACCTGAACCCGGCCGGATTAAAGAAGAATCCACCCATACTGTTGTCGTTTTTCAAGTACCGGTCAACGAACTGTTGTTTTCTCTCGCGCGAGATTCGAAGCTGAATCTTGATATTGATCCTGACATCAATAGCACCATTAGTTTGAACGCAATCGAACAGCCTCTCAGTGCTATTTTGAACCGAATTTCAGATACAGCGGGTATCCGTTTTGAAATCAACAACAATGTTCTGCGGGTTCAGAGAGACCTGCCTTTCTTAAGAAACTATGCGATTGACTACCTAAATATCTCACGCTCGAGCATCGGTAGTGTCGCGGTTTCAACAGAAATAAGCTCGACCGGAGGGGGCGCAGGAGGCTCATCCGGTAGCTCAGGTGATACGGGTAACAGTTCAGATACGGTCGTCAGAAACGTCAGCGAGAATTCATTCTGGCAAACCCTCGAACGCAACGTCGCAAAAATCATCAATCGCGGTAGTAACTCGGACTCGGAAGAAAACAGCAATCCAGACATCATCGTCAACAGTGAGTCAGGCACACTCGCGGTTCGCGCCACAGAAAAAGAGCATGAAGATATCGCCAGGTTTCTCGATCGAGTCCAACTCAGCAGCCAACGCCAGGTATTAATTGAAGCGACCATCGCAGAGGTCAATCTAAGCGATACCTATCAAGCCGGCATTGACTGGAATCTGATTAGTCCAGATGCAAGCAGCAGCGTAGAAGTCGGCCAAATTCTCACGGATGTCACGCTGGCATCACCGCCAACTTTTAACCTATCTCTTACTGACCTCAACATAGGTGGCGGCAATCAATTACAAGCAACCTTGAGGGCGCTTGAGACTTTCGGCGATGTAAGCGTGATGTCTAGCCCCAAAGTGATGGCAATGAACAATCAAACGGCTCTGCTCAAAGTTGTCGACAACCTTATTTACTTTACGGTCGAGGTCAACATTGACACCGGGTCCGGTGTTGTAGGCGGCTCACTAACCACCTTTGAAACAGAAGTTAATACGGTACCCGTAGGCTTTGTCATGAGTGTTACGCCCTTTATTGATGAAAATGGTGGCGTCACTCTGAACGTTAGACCCACTATTTCTAGGGTTATTAGTTTCGTTCAGGATCCAAACCCAGCCCTTGCAGACGCAAATGTCGTTAGCCAGATCCCCGTCATTCAAGTTCGGGAAGTTGAGTCGATCCTACGGGTCGATAGCGGCGAAATTGCCGTCATTGGCGGTCTGATGCAGGACGAGGTCAAACGCAACAACAGAGGCGTGCCGATGCTCAGCCGCTTGCCTGGCATTGGCAAGGCTTTCCAATACGACGACAACGTCACCAATAAAACTGAACTTGTCATTTTCCTAAAGCCCACCGTAATTGAAAGACGTACCCTCGCCACTCGATTCTCTGACAACACAACAGTCCTCTCTCGCGAGCTGATTCAATGAGCCTATTACTTGAGGCTCTCAAGAAAGCCGCTCTCGAAAAGCAGAGCCGGATTGAGCCGCCGCCTATAGCGACACCCATATCTGCACCCATATCTGCACCCATATCTGCACCCATACCTGCAAGCCAGCCCGCAGCCGATACTGCGGATGAGGCCATCCGGGAGGTGATCAACCAGAGTGCAGAAACCGTTAAGCCTGACGTGTCAACACCCGTCGATGCGGCAAGCGAAGATAGCCACGGCTTTAACGATACCCTTGACCAAGAAGATGAAGTTCAGCCGATCGAGGAAGATCAGACCCTCGCGGCCGACTGGGATGAAATGGAAGAGCTGGATTTGGATGGGCATGAGGTCGAGAATTTTAACTTTGAACCCGCCAGCTCTGAGCCAGAGGTAGAGTCTCCGATTCTTGCCTTAGAAGAAACAGAGCACGGTGTCAAAGAAGCCAGACTTAAACAGGAGGCTTTACAGCAAAAACAGAAAGACGAACGAAACCAGAGGGACGAAAAGGCAAGAGAGCTGGCCGAGATCGACAGGCAAAAAGCCGGTACTGATTCAAAACAAAAAGAAAACCGAAACCGCCAGTCCCTCGACCAACTCATTGCCAGCGGTAAAGCCGTCGAGCGACGCTCGAAGCGACGCTCGGCATTTCTTTATGCCATGTTAGTGATGACCGCACTAGGCGGTATCCTTTCCTATTACTTCTATCTGACAGCCAATAGCGGAATTGCAGGACTGCAACAACCGCAACTCACAGAATCAGATATCGATATCGCCGAAATTATTGAAGCAACGGAGCTTGAGGCGCTCGCAGCAGCACAGATATCAGGCACAGCCGAACAGGCAATTGATACGACTGAAAATGCCGCTTTAAAGGGTCGAATCGACAAGAATGGTCAAACCGACAATGCCCTGACAACCGCCACTCTATCAGAGCCGAGCGCGATAGCAGAAGTCGCTTTTCAAAATGCGCCCGATAATAATGCCATGCAGAGGAATGACTCACCGCCCTCCACGACAGACTATTTAAACCCATTGATTTTGACCAGCGATAGAGGCTCGCAAGCTTCTGGTGTGGCCAAGCGAATCATTATCCATCACCCGCAGTCTTCCCTTGGTTTGACCGAAGTTCTGCAGAGTGCCTACAGCGCTTTACAACAGCGCCAACTGCCAAAAGCAGCCATGCTCTATGATCAAGCACTAGCAGTCGATTCCAATCAAAGGGATGCACTACTCGGCGCTGCGGCAACCGCGACTGCCCTCGGCAAATTTGATGACGCTGCCACTTACTATCAAAGACGACTCAATGCAGACCCGAAAGATAGCTTTGCCCGGGCCGGTTTACTGGCGCTGATGAATGATGGCAAAAGTCGCGCCGCCGTTCAGCGCGAAGTCGCCACTCTGCTTGCACGGAATCCAGAATCTTCACACCTGCATTTTCTGAAGGGCGTGGGCTTTGCTTCCGAGGGAAGATGGAATCAAGCACAAAGCGCTTTCTATGAAGCCTATAGCTTGGACAACAATAACCCTGACTATGCCTTCAACCTTGCGGTTTCTCTCGATCACCTTCGTCAACCACCACTCGCTCGCGTCTACTACGAACGTGCGCTTAACCTAGCAAAGACCCGCACTGCTAATTTTGACATTACGGCAATCGAACAACGCTTGCTGGAGTTGTCACAGCCATGAGCTTTCTACTATGAGTACGATAGCAGACAAACCCAGATTACGACTGGGTGATCGCCTCGTTCAAATGGGTTTGATTTCCCAAGACCAGGTCACGATTGCCCTGATCGAGCAAAAAAAGACCGGCAAGATGATAGGTCAGGCACTCATTGACCTAGGCTTTATCTCCGACAATGACATGCGCGAGGTCTTGGGCGAAACACTCGGCCGCGGCAGTATAGATCTCAGAAGCATGTTGCCGGACGCTGACGCAGTCGCTTTGATTTCGAAGCAATTGGCACAACGCCACAACGTCGTGCCCGTTAATTACAATGAAGCCAGCAAAAGCCTCATGCTGGCAATGACCGATATTTACGACGTGATGGTGCTAGACCGGATCAACGCCAATATTCCGGCCGACATCACACTAGTACCGGTATTGGCATCTGAATCAGATATTAGTCGCGCACTCGATCAGTTCTATGGCTACGAAATGTCAGTAGATGGCATTCTTAAAGAAGTCGAAACCGGCGTTATCGACTACGATAGTTTTGATGACAGCGCAGACGAATACAGTCAGCCAATTGTTCGATTGGTGGATGCACTGCTGTCGGATGCAGTCAAACGCGAAGCATCGGACATACACTTCGAACCAGAAGCCAGTTTCTTGCGCCTACGCTATAGAATCGATGGTGTCCTGATGCAGATTCGTAGCCTGCACAAAGACTATTGGTCTGCACTTTCTGTGCGCTTGAAAGTGATGGCAGGCCTGAACATAGCAGAAAACCGCGTCCCTCAGGATGGCAGAATTTCGCTTCGAGTCGGCGGCCGAGTCGTGGATTTCCGAGTATCCGTATTACCGACGATGGATGGCGAAAACATTGTCTTGCGAGTACTAGACCGCGCCCAGGGCTTGGTCGAACTCGACGCCTTTGGACTTCCGTTAGAAACACTTACACAACTCAAGCTGCTAATGAGCCGACCGGAAGGCATCATTCTGGTGACCGGCCCAACAGGTAGCGGTAAAACCACCACCTTGTACTCGATGTTGAACTATCTGAACTCCATTGAGGTCAACATCATGACCTTGGAAGACCCGGTCGAATATCCTATCAACATGATTCGCCAGACCTCTATCAATGAAGTATCAAAGATGGACTTCGCGAGCGGTATCCGATCGATCATGCGCCAGGACCCGGACATTATCTTGGTCGGTGAGGTTCGAGATAGACCCACTGCTGAGATGGCCTTTCGCGCAGCGATGACGGGACACCGAGTCTTTACCACCTTGCATACAAATTCTGCTATTGGCGCTATTCCACGGCTAGTCGATATCGGCGTGCCACAAGACATCCTCTCTGGAAACATTATCGGTATCATCGGTCAGCGGTTGATTCGGCTGCTATGTGAACATTGCAAGCAAGCTAGGATCTCAGAAGAGTTTGAACAGGTTATTCTCGGAGTCGACGACGTCATCGAACTTTACAGCCCGGTAGGCTGCAAACATTGCGCCAATATTGGTTACCGGGGTCGAACCTTGGTAATGGAAGTATTGACGCTAAATGAAGAATTAGACGAGATGATCTCAACCAAAGCCACCATGCAACAATTCCGTAAACACGCTAAACAGAACGATTTTAAGACGATGTCTGAAGATGGCTTAAGGTTAGTCAAACAAGGCCGCACCACCATCGAAGAACTGAGTCGAGTCGTCGATCTAACAGCAGGCCTCAGCTGATGGCTGAGTATAGCTATAAAGCCATTGATGGCTTCGGCAAGATCCATACCGGCGTCATGCAAGCCAAAAATGATATCGACGTGGAGTCTCGGCTGGAGAATCAGGGCTTCGACCTGATTAGCTGCAAACCATTTAACCGTCGACGCTTTCGAATAGGCCGAGGGTCAATTCCTCGGCGAGAACTGATCAATATGGTGTTCCATTTGGAGCAACTGGTTGCCTCGGGAGTACCGCTACTCTCTGGCTTAACGGATCTCCGGGACAGTGTCACGGACACCTACTTTAGAGACACCCTTGCCGGTGTAGTAGAAGCCATCGAAGGCGGCAGCAATTTCTCCACTGCGCTGAGGTTATTCCCTCGTGATTTTGATGAGGTATTCATTGCCCTTATTGCCGTTGGAGAAGAGTCCGGTGAACTGCCGAAGGTTTTAAAGCAAATGGGTGAAACCATGCGCAAAGCAGACGAGCTCATGGCCAACGCTAAACGCGTCATGACCTATCCCATAATTGTCGGCATTATAATATTTGCTGTCACGACCTTCTTGTTACTGTACCTTGTCCCAAAAATTATCCCCTTTGTTTCCCAGTTAGGCGGTGAAATCCCATTACATACGCAAGCCTTAATTGCCACATCGGCGTTCTTTGCAGACTACTGGTGGCTGGTCGCATCGATACCTTTAGGGGCGACGATATTTATCCGAGTTGCAGCCAAAACGCGCCCGGAGTTACGCTATGCCATTGACGGGCTAAAACTCAAAATTCCGCTCTTTGGCGCGATGGCACTCAAAATTCGCCTATCACGGTTCGCTACTTATATGGCACTGCTATACAGCTCTGGCGTGACTGTGCTCCGTTCGCTCGAAATCTGCGAGGCGCTCATCGACAACACGTATCTGGAGAAGGCCATGAGGGAAGCTCGCTTGGCCATTAGTGAAGGTGGCGGCATAAGCGACAGCTTTGTTCGCGTTCAATTGTTCCCGCCACTGGTCATCCGCATGCTCAAGGTGGGTGAAACCACTGGTAATTTGGATGAGTCGATGCTGAACGTCAGCTACTTTTACGATCGAGAAATTCAGGAGACTATCGAAGCCATTGAGCCCGCTATTAGTCCGATCATGACCGTCGTGATGGGCACTCTGCTTGGCTGGATTATGCTCTCCGTTTTAGGTCCAGTATGGAGCGCCGCGACAGGTATTAGCTGATGGAACGAATATTCTACTTTTCTGGCTACCGAATGACCGTCTTCGACTGGGACGAGAAGACGTTAATCAATTCTCGCGATTTTTTACCCAACACCGTCGGGTTTGCAGATTTCGAGTATCTCCTGCAGCAATCTATCAAGATGCCGGCAAGACTGCTGGTTGACATGATTGAAGAAGATTTTCGGCGCGAATCGATACCCCATGTCAACATGTTCGACCGCCGCAGCCTAATCAACCGTTTGATAGACAAACACTATCGTGATGAACCCTATGTCCATGCCAAAGTGCTGGATCGTAGCAAACTCGGCCGTAAAGACGACCGGCTTCTTTTGTCAGCGTTAACCAATACCGCGTTGCTAGCGCCTTGGCTTGAAAGAATTGACAAATACAATGCAAGGCTCGCTGGCATTTGGTCTATACCGCTTTTAACCGACAAACTGTTACGACCCATCGTTAACGAAGACAAGCATGCGCTAATCGTTTCCCGACAGGTTCGAAGCGCGCTCAGAAACAGCTATTTTCGAGACGGCAAACTGTTGCTTTCCCGGCAGGCAAAATTTGATAAGGACATGTGGGACAAAGAGGACTTTGAAGGCGTCATCGCCAATCTAGAACGCGGCACAATCGAGATTTATAACTTCTTACTGAATCAACGCATCATGGAGTCTAATGACTATCTAAATGTGTACTGCATCCTGCAAGAGGAGCAGATGGATGAAGCTAGGCAGCTGGTTCACAACACACCAGAAGTACACTACGCGTTTTTCAGCATTGAACGATTATTTACCAACTTTGGCATTCTAGGCTGCGAACAGCAAGGCGCAGCCGCACTGTTTTCATACCTTTGCACTCGCACCAACCCCATCTCGGACCACTACGGGACTGAAGAACAGAAGTCGACCTACTACCAATATCTAGTCGACAAAGTAATCACTCAAGCCACAGAAATAGGCAGCCTAATTTGCATTACAGCAGCGGTAATTCTTGCGCTTAACAGCCTCAAACTGGACCAAGAACAGGAGATCCTTTACCTCCAAACCAACACATTGCAGATTGAGTACGACGACAAATACAGCACCACGTCTAACCAGTTAGAAACTGCAGTGACCATTCAAACTGCAGTGGAACTCATCGATCAACTGGAGAGGGACGCCGCTCAAGCCCCCCACCGCTTTTTTGCTGATCTTGGCAGCGTCTTCAGCCAACCACAGTTCACGAACATTTCTCTTGAAGACTTAGCATGGACGAAATACCCCAGCACGGAACTCGGTCAACTGATTATTAGCCACAAACTTAGACTGGCCGAACAGAGCGATACGCTGCTGCAGGAAACTTTAATGCAGGAATACTACGAACAGATGCAATCGGAGTCAGCACCAAAACTACAGGCCACCTTTTCTCTTAACGGCCGCATTGCAACTGACGGCTACTCTTACCGATCCACAATAGACGCGATGCAAAATTTTGTGACGGCGCTTGAACGGTTACCCGGGGTCGAGTTGGTTCTCTTAATAGAAACAGCCGTCGACGTTCGAGACTCTGCAAGGTTCACTGGCCAGGTGGGCCAGGATGAATCTGGCGTCGCCGTTGATACGGATAAGTTCGAAATTTTTATTGTATTGGAGCCGCCGAAAAATGCGTGAGCTGATCGATCAAATTGTTTGGCGAGACCATATCCTGACGCTCATCCAGCTCGGAGGCTCAATCCTACTGCTAGTCTTCGTGCTTTTTTACTATTTTGATGAAATGGACCAGCTTAGCTACGCTCAAGCCGATCTCGATGCTAGGATTTACGCCAATGACGAAGCAGAAGCTTCTAGCTACATCCTAAAAGAATTTCTTGAGGACTACCGGGCACTCCAGATTCGCGGCTACGCTGGCGCACCAAGACGTCTTCAGTGGATAGAAACGTTGCGAAAAATCGGCGAAGACAATGAGATTCCCGACATCGGATTTACCCTTGAGGGCAGCGAACTCATCCAGCAGAACATTGACCCTTATTGGCATCCCGAAGTGCCTATTCGTGCAACAAACATGAAAATCACCATGCTGCTTAGCCATGAGGGTGATCTCTATAAAATCCTGCAAGGCCTGCAGGATGAGGCACCCGGTCTGTTTAATGTCCAGAGCTGCAACTTACGCTGGCTCAAAGACCTCAACGAAGATATTGCCCTGACCCGGCTACGCGGCAGTTGTGAATTACGCTGGTACACCGTCGGTGACGTAACCGAAAACTGGCAGGATGCATCACTATGAAGGCACTCATTAGCCTGATGATTTTCGCTCTTAGTACACCCTCGGTGAGCGCCGAAGAATTTGGCAGACTCTTCACCAGCCCGCAAGAACGACTCTTGTTGGACAACAAGCGACGGAAACAACCTGATACACCAATCGATTCTGTTCTTAAAATCGAGCAGGCAACGCAAAACAGCACTGACGTGTTACCCACCCAACTCAGATTTTCTGGCTACGTTAAGCGTTCGGACGGCCTGTACGTTGTGTGGGTCAACGGCATCAGCGCGCTTTCCGGACCCAACTTACCTGTCGAGCGAGTACGCTTCTCCGAAGACTCGAATAAAGCCATTCTCGAAACTAACCTCTATCGCGCGAGGATGGCACCCGGTCAGGTCTGGTCCCTAGAAGACAACACCGTTGCCGAAGGCTACCTTTCTAACCGTAAGCCGAAACTCTGAGTCACGGTGCTTATGAAACCGCCCGCTCGTTCGTTTAGCCGTCCATATAAAGGTCAACGTCACGATCGCGGCGCCGCCGTTCTAATTTTTATTACGATTATTTTGCTTGCCACCACAACGTTACTGGTCGCGGAACTTTCTGTAAACGATCGCTACTACATCCGAACGACCCATTCGGCAGACGCTTTAGGTAAGGCGCGGCAAGCGCTCATGGGCTATGCCCTAAGTCAAACGATACCAGGCACTTTACCCTGCCCAGATTCAACGGGAGACGGCGTTCAGAATGCGGCGGGGGCAAATTGCCAGCAACAACTCGGTTTGCTGCCAACACGTACGCTCAATTTACCAGAGTTAACCGACGGCACAGGCGCGAGGCTATGGTACGCCGTCAATCTCAACTACGTTAGCCTCGCACCCGCATTGAAGAATAGTTCCAGCACCACCACTATGGTGCTCGACAATAGGCCCGTAGCAGCCGTCGTCATTGCCCCCGGAGCCACAATCAACACACAGGGGCGTCGACAATTAGTGATCGCGGACTTTCTTGAAGGCGTGAACGCGGATGCAAACCTTGACGACTACGAGAGTACAAGCTCCGAGATCCAAAACGATCGGGTACTGGGCCTTGATGTCGGCCAATATTGGTCCACGATCGAAAGGCGTGTGCTCGCAGAAGCCAGCCAATTACTCAGTCAATATCGTATTGCGTGTACTGAATACCCCTGGGCCGCTGATTTTGGTGGCCCTTATTCGAGCGTCGCGAGCCAGACAAATGGCGCGCTACCGCTTAACAGCGCTTTGCCTATTGAATGGGGTAGCGCTTGCGTGACAGGATCTGCACCGGTCCCTGCGGCGTTTCTGGTGAACCACTGGCGCGATCAGCTGTATTACGCGATGTGCACCTCTGTAGCCGGCAATTGTCTGACCGTTCTAGGGAGTGCTGATTCGCCGGTCGCTGGTATACTCATTGCACCAGGTTCAACCTTGCCCACACAAACCCGACCTGCCAATGATCCGGCAGACTACTTTGAAAACGAAAACAGTAGTTTACCCCAAGGCCAATATCGTCAAAGGACATCGATCAATCATTCGAGCACTTACAATGACACCACAAAGGGCCTCTAAAACCAACGCCCTGCCAAAGCGTTTGGCCGGGTTCAACCTGATTGAAATGGCGATCGTTCTGGTCATCCTGGGCGTACTGCTAGGCGGCCTAATAACCCCCTTCTCCAGCCAACTAGAGGCAAGTAAAAGGCGCGGTGCTGATAACCTGGTCAACGATATACACGACGCACTACTGGGTTATGCCGCGACCAACGGTCGTCTGCCCTGTCCCGCAACAGCCGCTACTAGCGGCCTTTCGGCCCCCAACACTGCAACAACGGCCTGCACCAGCAACCATGGTTTCGTACCTGCTCGCACGCTAGGCCTGAATGGTAGCGTTGATGGTAATAGCCTGCTCTTAGACCCTTGGTTAAACCCCATTCGGTATAGCGTCACAGGTGCGGGCACTGGCGCTTACACCAACGATATTACGTTAACCCTGACGCCTGATTTCCGAATATGCCAGCAATCTGCCTGCACGGGAACCCTAGCCGATAATGTCGTCGCCGTAGTATTTTCGTTGGGCGAAGATGGCACGGCGACGACTTCTCCAGATCAACTGGAAAATACAGATGGAGACACAACCTTTGTGAACCGCACCTTTTCAGAACTAGGCGGTGCAGAATTTAATGACCATGTACAATGGCTTTCTCCTGCAACACTTACATACCAGCTGGTGCGCGCCGGTCAACTGGATTAAAATCACATGCCGCTTACAAAGTCGTGCTGGTCAACACTCACTTATCTGTTTAACCTATGGGCAAGTTGAATAAAACTGCTGTACTGAACTAAAGGGATATCTGAAATATGTTGAAAAATTATCAGCACCAGCAGGGTTTTACCCTCGTCGAAATCGCCGTTGTGTTGGTGATCATTGGCCTACTGTTGGGCGCAATTCTCCAAGGTACCGAGCTGATCGACAATTCTCGAATCAAGAAAGCGAGTTCAGACATTAGCTCTATCAACGCTGCATTCCTTTCTTACCAAGACCGATACAAACGGTTACCGGGCGACGATGGCCCCAACCTCGTCACCTTGACTGATCGAGGCGGTGACTGGGCAGGCGTCACTCAATTCGGTAACAACAATGGTGTTCTGACGGCCAACCTCAACAACACCTGGAACGGCGGTGGCGAACACGACAACACTTGGCAGCACCTTCGCGCTGCTGGCTTTATCACCGGCAACCCTGCCGATGCAGGTGCGACATCATTGCCTCAAAACCCCTGGGGCGGTTTGATGGGAATCACCGTGCAAGCCATGGGCGGTGGACTCAATGGCACAAAAATATGCATGAGCCAAGTACCGGGTAAAGCAGCGGCTGCACTAGACCTTCAATTGGATGATGGCCTCGGTAATTCAGGCGGACTTCGCGCAACACTGGGTGCCACGAATGGTACCAATACCAACCCAACAAACGTTGCCCTCGTCGCACCGTACAACGAAAGTAACGTTTACACGATCTGTAAGACAATATAAATCACTGACCTGTTAAATGATCCTACAAGTGGTCTAAGCATAAAAAAGGCCGCGAATATCGCGGCCTTTTTTATGAATGAATTTATCCTTGATGCCTGCCTGTGATGTCCTACCTAACTGCACCCAACACCACTACAAGCTAAAGATGCAGCCCGCTACGACGCTCTCTTTCACGACGCGACTGCCGGCGCTGTTCAAACGGCACAATAATGCTCTCGTGACGCCGCTCGGCCTCACGACGCTCGTCTTCTCGTCTTTCTGCATTTTTGCGAGGACTCATTGTTGATTCCAATTCATCCAAGGGCGTAATCACCAGACGCGAATCACCCGCCACAACGACGGCAGTACGCTGGTGAATCGTCACGGTGCCATCCTTGATATTCTGGCTACCGACCAATGTGCCATTAGAACTGGTGTCTTTCAGGCACAGCACACCATTCGCTATGAATAACTCACAGTGATGACGAGAAACATGCCCATTAGGCAGAGTGATATCGCAGTCTCGCTCGCGTCCAATCTGCAGAGGTAGACTGCTTTCGGTAACGGTGAAGTTAACTCCGCTATCTAACTCAATTCGGGCAATTCGTCTTTGTGGCTGACGAACTGGCTTAACTTGCGTTTTGTCTGCTGTATAAGTCGTGCTTGAAAACATACTCTAGTTCCCTCTACTGATACCATCTACGCTTGCGTAGCATGGAAATCCTCACACTCTCAATAGTAGCCCTCTTGAGGAATGAATTTATGACGTGGTTCACACTTTCAGCAATTAGTAGTCACTAAGAGTAATTAAAATGTCAATTTTGATACGAATACGCTGTTAACAGCCTCGCTAAGCTATGCCAGAATTACCCTCCAGATTTTCATGATGAATCAACAATGACCGAAGAACTAAATGACCTGACCCCCGAAGAACGCCGCGTCATAATCGACAAGGGAACCGAGATGCCTTTTACAGGCAAGTATGATGAATTCTTTGAAACCGGCCACTATGCATGCAGGCAATGCGATACACCTTTATACAGCTCAGAGGATAAATTTCATTCTCATTGCGGCTGGCCCAGTTTTGACGATGAAATCGAAGGTGCCGTCAGACAGGAGCGTGACGCAGATGGTATGCGTATAGAAATTCTCTGCGCCAATTGTGACGGTCATCTGGGCCACGTATTTGAAGGCGAAGGGCTCACAGTAAAAAACATCCGGCACTGCGTGAATTCGGTTTCAATGAAGTTTGTACCACCATCAAGCTAGGGATTTACCCTCGGCGCGGTGAAATATTCAGACATATCCCATTCAGGCCAACGCGCCTGGCTAAGCTTTAGTGTGCGCGCCGTCCAATAGCTGTCACCCGGTAGCGGTATCCCAAGGCACTCTAGTTGGGCCGGCGTTGCGTGCGCAAATATCATGCTCCAAGGGCGGTCAATGCGGTGTTGCCAGACTTGATAACCTATCAAGTCATTACCCGCTGCCTTGAATCCAAGGGTCATGGTAAATCGATAACCGCTTGGCTCCGTAAGGTTGGTACCACGATGAAAAGTGTCTATACCATGAGCAACAACCGTTCCGGCAGGTGCCGCCGCAGAACGTTGCACCGCAAACAATTGTTGCTGCTCTTCTTCCTTCGCACTCACTGCTCCGTCACGCAGAATACGATCCGCATCCGGCTTAGTGACATAGTGCAACGCGCCATGTGCGTCAGTCACATCGGTTAGATAGATAACAAGGTCAACAGATCGGGCGCGCCGATCATCAGAGGGAATAGCCAGTGTGTGATTGCCAAAGTCGCAATGAAACATCTGGTCGTAATCAGCCTCACCGGTGTACTTTGCCCACGTGTGGCTTTGATACAAGTGAACATGATCAACGCCCAACAGTTTCTTTGCGAGGTCAATGAACGGCGGGTGCAACGAGAGCATATTCAATTCAGCAGAGCCCTGATACGGAAACTCATCGATGTTTTTAAACTGCTCCGACCGCATTTCACCAATACTGTCGCCTTCCTTGAGATTCATAACCTGCTGCCTGGCCTCACCCGGCAAGCCGTAGATCCGCTCATACTCCTGTCGAACTGGCAGGTACTCATCAGGCGTCAGAAAGTGCTCCATGATGGCAAACCCTTCCTCTCGCCAGTCTTGAATATTCTGTTCACTAAACCGTTCCATGCCAACCCCTCAATCTTTGCCATAGAATCATGCCATAAATCGCAACCGAATCGCATTCGCGACAACGGTGACGGAAGAAGCTGCCATGGCTAGCCCAGCAAATGCTGGATCGATAAGTTGTCCGGTCCAGGGGTAAAGCGCGCCTGCCGCAATAGGAATCAAAACAATGTTATAGCCAAAAGCGGCCAATAAATTTTGTCTGATATTGACCATGACTTTTCTCGACAACTGTATCGCACGAGGCAGACCCAGCAGGTCACCCGACAACAAAGCAACATCTGCACTTTCAATCGCAATGTCTATACCGTCTGCCATGGCAAAGCCCACATCAGCCGAACTCAGTGCCAGAGAATCGTTAATACCGTCGCCGACCATGCCGACTTGATGGCCTTCTTTTTGCAGCTGTGCAATGTAAGTTTGTTTACTTGTGGGTGACATTTCGCCATGAAAATCATCGATCCCGAGTTGCCGTGCAACACCGACGACGGCGGACAATCGGTCGCCTGACAGCACGACGGTACGAATCCCTAGTGTATGGATCTCCGCAATCATCTGCTTTGCTTCTGGTCTAACTTCGTCATCAAGCATCAAGATAGCGAGCACGATATTATCGCGGACAATGCAGATAAGCGTACCCTCCGGTATCTTTTCCAGATCCATCATCTGGCATCCCTCATTGCGCACCAGCTCCAGACTACCCATCAAACAAAGCCTACCGTCTATGTCTCCCCTTACCCCGCCACCGGGCAAAGTCTCGAAGTTTTGCACCAGGGATGCTTGTGCATCGCTAAAGTAATTGGCTACGGTAACCGCAAGCGGGTGCAGAGATAGGGCTTCTAAACTTTTAGCAATTGATGCGACGTCACCCCTGTCGTGTTCATCTGCAAGAATCACCCTAGTCACGATCGGTTTACCAATGGTCAGAGTGCCCGTTTTATCCAGTATCAGCGTATCGATTTGGCTTGCCCTCTGAAGTGCGTCGCTGTTTTTCACCAGAATGCCAAGGCTCGCGCCACGCCCAACACCGACCGTAATGGACATCGGGATAGCCAGACCCATCGCGCATGGACAGGCAACAATCAGCACGCTCATAAATGCAGTGATGCCGTGGGAAATGTCAGGCATCAACCACAACCAAAAGGTCAGCGCGGCAACGGCAATCAGAATCACAGCGGGGACAAAAATGGCGGCAATCTGATCAGTCAGTTCCGCAATACGCGGCTTGCTATTCTGAGCCACTTTTACCGCCTCGACCATCCTAGCCAGCACGGTATCCAGTCCCACCTGGGTCGCTCGCAACGTGACAACCCCGTCCATACTCACAGTACCGCCAGTGACCGGGCTATCACGAGTTTTTTCGACTGGCATCGACTCGCCAGTGAGCATGTGTTCATCGAAGGCGCCATGCCCGCTGAGGATCACACCATCAACCGGAACTGTCTCTCCCGACCGAACTAACAGTTGATCACCCACAACTACGTCACCAATCAATACCAACTCTTCTCCAGCGCCCGTCACGCGCGTGGCGGTACCTGGAGCCAAGTCCATGAGTTTTTGCAAGGCAAGTGACGTTTTACCGCGGGCAAACTCCTCCAGCGCCTTGCCAAGATTGACAAATCCAATGACGAACAACGCCGCCTCAAAAAACAAATGGCGAGACTCTTCTGGAAACATCTCAGGGAACACGATGACCAGCATGGAATATATCCACGCGGTCCCGGTCCCAACAGCAATCAGGGTATCCATTGTGGTTTGTTTCTGTTTGAGCGCCGTGAGCGCACCGCGAAAGTAACGCCCCCCCGCCAACATCATGATGCCCAGTACCACGAGACCTGCAACCAACCAGAACAGCTGCGACTCGGGCAATAGTCCGAAGTGCATGTTCGCCATCAATAGCACGCCAGCGGAAAGTGCAACTGTGGACTTGATCAGGGAAGAAAGAAGTTGTCGTCGAATGGACAAGTCTCGGCTAATGAAATCCTGATCTTCACGCAAGGATGCGCCATAACCTGCAGCGGTTATGGCATCAATCAGGGACTTCAGATCGCTGCCGGTTGAAACGAAGGCTGAGCTATCGGCGTAGTTTACACTCGCTGACCTAACTCCCGGAGCTAACTTGAGTGCGGTTTCAACGCTACGAACGCAGCTCGCACAACTCATGCCGGTAACATTTAACAAATAGGTATCGAGATCATAACTGGCGAGCTCAGCAGTAGTCGATAACCCGGACTCGCCCGGGATCTCAACATCAGGTGCTAGCTTATAGCCCGCAGACAAGACTGCGCTATGCACAGCTTCAAGCTCGAAGTCACCGGCCACTTCGAGCTGGTTAGCGACCCTGTCAGCCACCGCCGATGCCACACCCAGCACCTGCTGAACGGCATCTTGAACGCGAGCCTCGCATTTGCCGCAGGTCATACCAAAAACATCTATTTTATTTTTCATGGGCAGGAGCTTAAAGGTTGGGGTAGCACGAAGGTAAAGCCTTTAATGAGCGCTATTGGGGATTGGGGATTGGGGATAAGGAGTGCGGACCCAAAGTGAATCAAAGCTGATGCGCAGTTTTGTTAAATCGCAATCGGGGGTAGCGGACAATCGATCGCATCAGCAAAGCAGCGCACCAGTTCAGCCTCTACTGTTTCAATTTTCTGGTCTGCCGAAATCACAGCGACGAAGGCTTTAAGGATTCGAGGCTTCTGCAAGGGTTTAAGACTGGCCAAACGGCGCACCGCCGCTTCAAGTCGGGAGATCGAAATATCGCGCTTGGGCTGCAACTGCACAGGGAAATCGAGCAAGGCTTGCCCGGCTGCAAAGGCAGCTTCTGCCGAAGTCGTCTTGTGCCGATCACAATAGGCCAAGACGGATAGCAAATAGCCAATTTCGACTCTTATTACACCGCGTGACAGGGGCTTGGAAAGACCCTTATCTGCTCCAAATGCTTCACGTAGGTGATGAGTGAGGTAGTAACCGAGCGCCCAGTCACTAAGCGTTATCGGCTGACTCACTTTTTGCATCTCACTCAGGTTCATTGTTAACCGATGGTATTCAGCTTTGCTGAGTTGGCGAAGAGCCGGCAGCGCCATTTCCAACAGCGGGAGCCGGGTCACCTCAGAAATTTCAGGTGATTGATCGACCAACTCTCGGAGCCTGGTGCGGACAAACAGATCAGCATTGCCTCGCAAAATCTCAAGCTGCGCCGCCCGGCGGTTCGTGTCGTTCTTAAGGAACAAAAGGTAGACGACAGCACGAACCGAGTAAGGTTCATGAACAGCCTCTTTTAGTAACTCGGGTATCTGAGCCAATATATTTCTTGCCGCGACTAACCCATCTACGCCAGGGTTTCCAACCGTCGCCGCTACCGTTTCAGGATTCATGTTAGCCGCGAAGCCTTGCCCACCTGCAAGCAGATCGTCGCTGGTAGTCGCTGGAACCTCAGTGACTGGCAACTGAAATGTAAACTCTCCGCTCCAGCTCGGATCAATTCTTTGAATTCTTTCTTTTAGTGGCGGATGAGTTGCCAACATCTTGACAAAGGCGCTATTAAAGCCATTAGAAAAAAACAGATGACTGAACTCTTCGGCGCCGGTGCGGTGAATGTTAGAGCCAGCCGCATGGCCACCAATTCTTTTTAAAGCACCAGCAATCCCGTCTGGATTACGGGTAAATTGCACCGCCGAAGCATCCGCAAGAAACTCCCGTTGACGGCTCACAGCAGCCTTAATCAAGTCACCAAAGAACTTGCCCATGTAACCGATCAAAAACAGACTCATCCCTAAAAACATTACTGGAAAAGCTGCGGAACTACGTCGCGCTACACCTGGCTTGGCTTCGAGCATTAGGCGGCCAACGATCGCCAGCATTAGTAGTCCATGCAGTACGCCAACCAGTCGAATATTGAGCCGCATATCACCGTTTAGAATGTGACTGAACTCATGGGCCACAACGCCTTGCAATTGGTCTCGCGTCAGATTCAGTATCGCACCCTGAGTTATCCCTATAACGGCATCGCCCGATCCGTGGCCGGCGGCAAAAGCGTTAATACCATCCTCGTGAATGAGGTAAACAGGCGGCACCGGCAGACCAGAAGCGATTGCCATCTCCTCGACAACGTGAATAAGTCTGCGCTCGAAATCGTTTTCGCCGCCATTGATGACAAGATGCCCGCCCAGCGCCGCAGCGATTGCCTCGCCACCGCGTTTTAAGGAATAAATTCGATACAGACTTCCAAGAAGAACCAAAACGACAACGCCGATCGCAATTTCTAGCGCCAGAGTCTGATCAAATTGGAAAGTACCCATAGATTGAAATTTAAGAATCAAATAGATCGCTAGATTAGCCAGAATGATGGTGCTGACAATCGCCACGAGAAAAAGCAACATCAGCAACCGACTGCTGCGCTGCGCCGCTTCTTGTAACTCGAAAAAGTTCACGCTTAGAAAGAGACTTTAGGTGCCGTGCTAATCTCAACGCTATCCGCAAACTCAAGCAAACTTGCGTCTTTAGGGTGACCAAACCAGCCAGCGACGACTTTTTGTGGGAAAGATTGGCGGTAAATATTGTAACTCATGACTTGATCGTTAAACGCCTGCCGAGCAAAAGCCACCTTGTTCTCAGTGCTCGTCAACTCTTCGCTCAACTGACGCATATTGGCATCCGCTTTTAGTTCCGGATACGCTTCTACGGCAACATTGAATCTAGCAAGTGCTCCGCCAAGAGCTTTCTCGCCAGATACAAGCTGGGTCGCCGCCCCCGCTTGGCCAGGTTCTTGCGCGGCTTTAGACAGCCCGGCAGCCGCCATATTTCTCGCTTCGATAACGGCTTCAAGCGTCTCTCGTTCATGACCTAGATAGGCTTTAGCTGACTCGACCAAATTGGGAATCAAGTCGTAGCGGCGCTTTAGCTGGACCTCAATTTGCGCGAAACCATTCTGAAAACGATTTTTGAGTTGAACAAGCTCATTGTAAATGGCGATAGCCCAGACTGCCGCGCCAATAACGACGACCCAGGCGATAATGCTACTGACTTCCATTTGCCACACCTTGAAAGGGTTAGAAGCTCAACTACACCATTTTTTTTAGGCGATCACAATCTTAAGCACCAAACCGCGCGACAAAATTAGAGCTTGAATAAACTTCAAGTTGAGAGGAAATGGTTACGCTTTTTTAGAGCTTAAGCGGTAGGAGCGCGATTTGATTGTAGTCATAAGGTACGTCTTCAGCCTTAATTTTTTGCTTCGCGGGTTTAGTGCTGCGCACCACAATAGACTCGCCTCTTGATATCAATTCAGAGTCAATGCCCAGCTGTTTGAAGTAGCTTTGCCGTGCAAACGCATTCTCATACAGAGAATACACACCTAGAGAAACACGATCTCGATACGGGTCGATGGTCAGCGCGACAAAATCTGTCACCTGCATACGCTTTAGCTCAGCGATGATGTTTTTTTGATCTCCTAACGCAGCGACCAAATAGCCAGCACCAGATACCTTGGGCTGTGACTGAAGCTGAGCCTGTACGGCTTTTCGTTCCATTGACTGTGGCTTTGACTTCACAACGCTTGTCACATCAGCTTCCACCAGACGTTTATATTGTGGCGCAGATCGAAGCAATGGCTGTTGCAAAGATTGCATTGCAAGGTCGGTAGATTTTTCCGCACCTAGCGTGACCAATTCTGAATCGATTCCAATGACTAGCATTGTTGCTTGCCGACGCTGCGCGTTGGGTAGCGATGAGAAAACGCCTAGTGACAATCGACCTGATGCAGGCAACACATAAAAATGCGCATCGTTGCTGGCTTTCATTATTGCTTTCACCGACTCGACTTCCCCATTCGCCACGACGACAATTCTCTGCACGGATGAAACGCTAGAGAGCGGCGCTTGTGCAACCAGCGGCTTCGACATTTTTGGCTCAGGTGCCTTTGTTTCAGACGCGGTCACCTCCGCCACCATCACCTCCGCCACCATTACGTCAGTCGGTGTCATTTCTATGAATGGCGCTTCAGGTAGTTTGATCGCGACTTTAGCGGCGGGCTCGACTGTTGCCATCGACTCAAGAAGAAAGTCAGGAATTATATTGGCCAGCGACTCACTCGGCACGATGCGTTGCTGCGCAATAGGTCGCGTGGGATCCGGCAGGGTTTCGGTTACGACCTCTACTGGTCCCGCCACCTCAGTCGGCGGCAACACAACGCACTGATAGACACGCGTACCCTGATCCAGATGCAGCCAACGACAGGTCGGCAGTTCATCGGCCAGAAGAGAAGGAATACTCGACAGGGCGAGTATGAAGGTGCAGGTTAATGTCAGCAATTTCACCGTTGATCTCCCAGTGTTCATGCTTTTAAGTATAGTCAAACCTCAGATTTCGCCAGAAAAAAGCCATTTTTTTTACACTAAATCAGCATTTTCTCGATGGTATCCCGACGCTCGGACTTCAAGTGCTTGTTTTTACAGCATTTTGAAGTGACCCATAGAGTATGAAATAGCCACTCAGTTTCGCAAAAATTGCACGACATCTGGCAAAGCGCTGCGATCTTGGGTCAAAAAGAGATGCCCGCCCTCATACCAGCGTAGCTCTGAGTTCGACATGGCCTTCGCCATCACGCCCTGATTTTCCATTGGGGCAATCCCATCATATTTACCCGCACAGATTAACGTCTTGTGGGTAATATCAGAGAGTTGGGCTTCCACATCATGCTCTGCTCGGGCCAGCAACTGCCGTCGGGCCCCCGCGCGAAATTCAGGGGTCTTGTGCTCACCAATCGCGTGGTCGATTGTGTACTGAATGATCTTGGCAACTTGGTCTGCGTGCTCGATCTGCCAGGCCTCGTCACGGCGCGTATCATTAATCCCCAACAGCTTTTTGGTACGTGCCTCGGTAGACATGCCGGGCGATAATTCATGGAACGGAAAGCTTGGCCTAGAACCACCGGGAGAGGTACAACACAAAACCAACTTGTTGACTCGATGGGCGTGGCGCAACGCCATATTCAGCGCAACCATGCCGCCGAATGACGCGCCAATCACGTGGGCTTTTTGCCAGCCGAGTGCATCTAACAGCGCCGCTGCATCATCGGCGTAATCCGCCATAGTGTAGTGCGACTCGGGCTTGTCTGTTTGGCCTAGTCCGCGCTGATCGTAAGCCACTACCTCAAAAGTTTTCGAGAGTGGGCTGTCGAGCACATTGGGTTTTGCTCGGAGGTCGGCGCCCGTGCCGCCGATATACAAAACGGGATCGCCCTGACCTCTCGATTCGTAATAAATTGACATCCCATTTGCATTTACCGTTGGCATCTTTCCTATCCTTTTTCTGCCCAAATACACGCGTTGTTAAACCAGATTTCACCTACGCTGCCGGCTAGGCGCAGGGAGTTACCGAGTATCACTTCGTCAGCTGACTGAAGCGTTTTGGCAACCATTGTCTTCTCTATTGCTTGCGAGTCAGCAAGAAATTGTTCTCGCCAAACTCCGGCCAGCAGCCCTGCCGAGACCGGCGGCGTTTGCCATTCACCGCCTGAGCGAATAAACACATTACTGATCGCGCCCTCCGTTAGATCACCCTTTTGATTCAGAAATAGCACCTCATCGAACCCCGACGCTACCGCTCCCTTGTACGCAGCATCGTATACAGGCCGATAATCTGTCTTGTGGTATTGATAGCGACTGTCACTATTGACATGGTCACCTGACAACAAAACTTTCAATTTGGCTTTACCCCACCCGGGCGTAAGCTTCACATCACTCTGGATAGAGGTACCACCGGCGGTATCAACAGCCAGTCGAACGCGATAAGCCGCTGACGTGAAAGACCGAGCAAGCTGCGTCAGCTTGCTCATCACCTCTTCCCAATCTAGCGCAATAAGAAAGTACTGACAGGATTGCGCTAAACGATTGAGGTGTGCATCCAACCAAAGATAGTCACCTTGCCAGAGTATGGTTTCAAAAACGTGCGTGTGCATCTGACGAAAGTGCAGGAACTCACTCTTCAATAAACACTCGCGCCACTCCAAGGCTTGCTCGGAGTTCACCACCACGCCGCTGCCAATTCCCAGTTCTGCAACGACAACATCCGCTTGCGTTTGACAGGTGAGCGTACGAATACCGACATTCAAACAAAAGTCACCACCGGGCTCAAAAATGCCAACGCTGCCGGTATAGGCTTTGCGACCATCCGTTTCGAGCTCTTCGATAATCTCCATCGCTCGGATTTTCGGTGCCCCGGTAATCGATCCAGCCGGAAATGTCGCGCTCAAAATGTCTTCGAGCGTCTCACCGAGACGCAGTTGACCTGTCACTTCACTGACCAGCTGATGCAAACTGTGAAATCGCTGCGAGGAAAATAACCGAGGCACCTGGACGCTGCCGGTTTCGCAGATTTTACCAAAATCGTTGCGCATCAAGTCTACAATCATAATATTTTCTGCACGATTCTTTATGTCGATTGCCAACAATTCACGTAACGCTTCGTCTTCAGCAAAAGTGAGCCCCCGCGCCATGGTGCCCTTCATTGGAGCCGATACCAGTTGCCTACCACTCCGCTTAAGAAACAGCTCAGGTGACAAAGAGATGACCTGCCATTCATCAGTCTCAATATAGGCGGCATAGGGAACCGGATGTTGCGCTTCCAAATGACAGAACAGAGCATAAGGGTCTTGGATCAGATCCACATCAGTGCGAAAGCTGAAGTTGGCCTGATACACATCACCAGAGACGATGAGCGACAGAAGCTTCTCGCACTGCTGCTCATAAGCCTCTTGCTGAATCCTAGCGCGACTCGTTATCGGCATCGTTGCCTCAACCACTGGCAATCGAATTTTTTCAACTTTGCGACTAGCCAGCATTGTTAGCAAAGGAAAAGTTTGATCTGATAATACTTTCTGGCGCGGGTCTAGTGCAGCGGCGGCTTCGTAGCTGATCCAGCCACCCAGATAGTAGCCTTCACTTTGCAATACCTCGATTTCACGGATAGCCGACTTTAGGCTCGCTGGGTTTTCAGCTATTATCACCCGCTCAGGAGAGTTGCAGTAATAGTATTCACCAGGCTCGCTGGTTTTAATAACAAACTTCACGAATTCGTTAGTCCAAGTACTGCCAAGTTTCAGCACCATCAAATCGTCTGATAGGAATGTCGCTGATATCTTGTTGAGTAAACATACGGGCATTCACTGCCATATGGGTGGTGTTGACCGGATCAACTGGCAACCAGTGTGTAGTAGACCCGCAAGTGCGGCAGGTATGCAACGTCAGAGTTTTGTCTCCCGACTGGTAACCAATGGTGGCATCTGGAGCAACCTCAAGTTCGATGGTGGCCATTTCATCGTGAAGCCATAAGCTGCCTACTCTGTGGCATAACGAACAATTGCATGACGTTAGCCAAGCAGGCCGGTTGGCCACCGAAATTTTGACCGAGCCGCAATGGCACGCGCCATGTAGGTGATTCATTTGATAACCTTAAACTGTTCGTCTGTCTCCGAGCGAGTGAAACTGAGCGCTTCTGCGACACCATAAATTCGTTCAATTTCAGCATCGATCATCACACTATCGGCACGGCCGACGAGTATGCAGGCTTTCAATATTTGCAACCGAAAGCCGCTTTCGAGGGGTTCTGCTAAAACAGACAGGCTGACCTGAAAGTCGCGCCAATCACCCAATTCAATCGACACCACCACCACGTCATCAGCGGAAATACCCTGGCCGGTTACTTGTTCAACGATTGTAACGATGGTCGCAATCTCTCTACCATCCAAATCACCATCTGCCATAGATACGGATACAAGGCATTGGCACAAGAGCGCCCGCCCGGCTTCGTCATGTGCGTTCATCTGTCTCCCCCGGTATTTTTAGGAATTCATCGACATACAGCGTCAACATACTGCATCAACCCCCAAACCGCTACGCCGAGTGCTCCATCAGAAGCAGTATCCGTATCAATTAACATTTTCGCACCGCAGGGCTCATTTAGGTCAAAACATGTCGAGCCTGCCAGCAGATCTCGAAGCTTGGTAGGATACAAGGCTAAACGTGCAAGGTACCTATACCGATGTGGCAAGATAAACGTATCCAAACCCTACTTGACATTGAACACCCCATCATCCAAGCACCCATGGCAGGTAGTTCAAACCCTATAATGGTCGCTGCCATTAGCAATGCTGGGGGACTAGGCAGTTACGGCGCAGCGCCACTGTCGACGGATGCGCTCCGCGAAACGATTCGGGCAATTCGCTCACTCACGGCTAAACCGTTCAATATAAACCTGTTCGCCACGGCAACTGAGAAATTTGACGCCCGGGCAGCGCCTGGCGACGGGTACCTTGAACTATTAACAAGCTTTCATCGGGAACTTGAGCTTGGCGACATACCGAAACCGCAATCTCTGTTTGGCCCTGCCGACGATCAGCTGCAGATCCTGATAGACGAACAGGTTCCGGTGATTAGCTTTCATTTTGGCATCGAGGCACATCAAGTTGATGCGATCCATAAAGCAGGCCTCAAAGTGCTTTGCAGCGCGACCACTGTTGATGAGGCACAGTATCTCGATAGCCTAGGCGTGGATGCCATTATTGCTCAGGGGGCAGAGGCGGGCGGACACCGAGGGACATTCATCGGTTCAGCAGAACACGCATTGATTGGCACCCTGGCACTGGTGCCTCAAGTGGTCGATCGAGTGGCGACTCCGGTGATTGCCGCAGGCGGCATTATGGATGGCCGTGGCATTGTGGCTTGCGCAGCATTAGGGGCAAGTGCCGTACAAATGGGCTCAGCATTTCTTGGCTGTGACGAACTAGGCCTCAACAAGGCCTGGAAGGAAGGGTTAGCCCATTCAACGGCGTCAGATACCGTCGTCACTAGAGCCATCTCCGGCAAACCCGCTCGAGGGCTACGCAATCGTTACATCACTGAGGTGGAGTCGTTGACCGAGCCGCTCCTACCTTATCCATTACACTATTCAATGTCGGCGCCACTGCGAAAAGCGGCGACTAAAGCAAACAACTCGGATTTTTTGGTCATGTGGGCTGGACAGGGTGTCGGCCTTTTTCGCCAGATGCCAGCCGCCGAATTGATTTCCGTCCTGAACGCCGAAGTAGCAGAAATTCGAGGCAAGTTGGCTTAATTGAGCGCTTCTGACTGGGGAGCAATTTCCCACAAGACAGTACCCAGGCAGCATGGCATCGCTACTTCGCGATCAAGAGCAACAATCTAGCCTGGGACCTCACGGTGACAGCAAGAACAGCCGACCAGGACAAACAGCTATTAGACCTTGCCCATGCAGCAGCACTTGACTGGCAAGAAGCGGGCGCGGAGTCGAATCACATGCGTGCGACTATGTTTTTAGCCGAGGCCCATTGTTTAGCAGGAAGCCCCACCCTCGCGCTCAGATTTGGCAAGATCATGCACGACTATTTTACCTGACATCCCACTGACCCCTCGGAGCTAGCATTGGCTCACGGTATCCTGGCACACGCGGCCAAACTGACTGCCGATATCGTCCAGCATGCCACCTTGTACCAATTAGCTCAGGATACCTTAGGTCAAATTAAATCGAGTGAGGACCGCGATCTCGTTGCCGCCACTTTTCAACATATACCAGTACCGTGACCACCGAATCATCGGTACTAAATGCGCAGTATTAGTGGTTCATTGCAAAAAGTTAGATGCTAGATGGGATCTAGTACAACAACCGGAATTTTTCTATCCGTACCTTTTTGATAATCGATATAAGGCGCATAAACCTGAATCATATGGTTCCAGATGGTCTCTCGCTCTTCGCCTTCGGCGACCCTCGCCTTGACGTTGAAATGACGTGCACCAACTTGAATTTCACAGCCTGAATTGGCTTCGATATTCAAATACCAAATTGGGTGCGTAGGCATACCGCCCTTTGACGCAATGATCACAAAGCTGGTGCCATGCTCGCCGTATATCAGCGGCGCTAGGCGAGGCTCACCAGACTTTCTACCGGTAGTTGTCAGTAGCAAAGTCGGCAATACACCTGGCCCTCCCAACTCACTGGAATCCCAATAATGGGCTTTTTCAGGGTCCGTTTTATAAAGTTCTATATGGGACGCAATCCACGGTATCTCGCTAAAATTGGTCATTCGTCAGGCCTCTTAGTAGTATGCGCCGAGCATAACAGAATGACCCAATCGGTAAAGTGACGGATCCATTGACTGAAGTACAAGGAAAACCAACGCACTATCGCTGGGTCATGCTTGCTGGGGTCTGGTTACTCTATGCAGCCTTTGGGCTGGCCGTCACTAGCATAGCGCCGCTCGTTGAATACATACGCGCAGACCTCGACATCAGCTACACCGCGATGGGGCTGATACTCGGCATCTGGCAATTCGTCTATATCGGCTCTGCGATCCCCTGTGGAATCCTGTTAGATAAAATTGGTGCGAAATACGCGTTGCTCATCGGCGGCCTGATCATCACCTGCTCGCTATTAGCAAGAGGCGTCGCGACTGACTTCTACAGCATGATGGCCGCGGTGATGATCTTCGGTATTGGCGGCCCTATCATTTCTGCTGGTGCGCCGAAGGTGGTGACGGGGCTTTTTACAGGCTCAAGCCGAGGTCTTGCCATGGGCATCTATATGACGGGCCCAGCGATTGGCGGCATCATCTCACTGACACTGACGCACTCAGTACTACTCCCAGGGTTGGACTACGACTGGCGAAACATTATGTTTTTGTGGGCCGCGGTCAGTGGCCTCTTCGCCTTAATCTGGTTTGCCGTCTCGAGCCACAAGAGTGCACTACCACCTGACCCACTTGCCACCGGCCCCGCACTTGGCCAACTTCAAGTCTTTCGCATAATTGCTAAGGAACCGGCCGTTGTGATCGTGCTGTTTATGAGCGTGGGTGTATTCCTGATTAACCATGGCCTCAGTAATTGGCTCCCCGAACTGCTTCGCTCTGGCGGCATGAGCTATACCGAGGCGGGATACTGGGCAGCGATACCGACCGTGATTGGCATCGTTGGCTCCTTGTTGATTCCGCGACTGGCAACACCAGAACGACGCTTTAATATACTGATCGTACTTTGCGCTTGTGCTGCCAGTGCTAGTTTTCTGCTGCAATTTCAAGAAGCACCGGCACTGTTCACCGGACTGTTTCTGCAAGGGATTGCGAGGTCTGCACTGATGACAATCCTTATTCTCACCCTGGTCGAGTTACCGGCAATTGGCGAGCGATACGCGGGTGTCGCCAGTGGATTCTTTTTCTCTGCGGCAGAAGTCGGTGGCGTACTCGGGCCGGTGACCATGGGTTTGTTTTTTGACTATACCGGCGGTTTCAATGCCAGCCTGTATTTCCTGACGGCGGTCGCAATCCTAAC
Organism: Candidatus Azotimanducaceae bacterium; assembly: GCA_051278195.1. Classification (GTDB taxonomy): domain Bacteria; phylum Pseudomonadota; class Gammaproteobacteria; order Pseudomonadales; family Azotimanducaceae; genus JAHRVQ01. Next base: position 118,627 of record JBNMQM010000001.1, on the reverse strand, counting down.
GGGGATTGGAGCAGTTCGCTTGAAGAGCCTCGCCCGCTGACATTCTCGCTAAGGGCTTTCAACCTGCTAAGGGCTTCTATTCCGCTAAGGGCTTTCAACCCGCTAAGGGCTTCTATTCCGCTAAGGGCTTCTATTCCGCTAAGGGCTTTCAACCCGCTAAGGGCTTCTATTCCGCTAAGGGCTTCTAAATAACTCGAGGCTTCTGCTTGGGTAGAGCGAGCACTTCATCTCTAAAGCCCGACGGATTTCGCTGCCTCGATTCCTGGGCTTCAGTGGCTAACTTACCGAACCACGCAGGGAGAAGCGGTTCGCCGCAGTCTCTGGCCAAAGAGTTGTAGTAATCTTCTTGGCGTTCACCTAAACGATGCAGATGTCGCTGTTTGACGCCGGCATCTAGCAATAGTCGTTTTTCTGCCTGACTCTCCGCCAACATTTTATCCTTACTGGGCAACTGAACACGCCCGCCTATAACACTGACAAACCATCGAGCCTGCATGGCATAAAGCGGGAAAGGCACCACTAAAAATGGTAGGCCTATCAATCCGAGACGGGTCCATGCTGGCGCAACAATATCCCGATAAAGCGGCGACACAAAATTGTCCTGGACCTGCACCAATGCCTCGTCCAAAAATGGCATGTGGTACTCGTATCCCGTGCAATAGACGATCGAATCAATCTCGACGGACATTTCAGGATCGGTAAAATGTAGCTGTGTTTCACTGATGCGACCCGGCAGGGGCAAGCACCATATTGAACGCCTGGGCGACGGTTCTTCAAAACCGCACCAGATGACTTCTTTGGCCTGCGTGGCAAGCGCCTGCACGATATCAGCACCTGATGCACCCGTGCCGATAACGGCAACACGCTGTCCGGAAAAAGTTCCTGGTCGACGGTAGTTGTGGCTGTGTATCCGCGGACCCGCAAACTTGTCGGCACCTGTTATTGGCAGCAGCCTCGGTTTAGAAAAATGGCCGCTGCATACGGCCACAGCATCGAACTGCGCGATTTCGCCGCTGCTAACAGTGATTCGCCAGGATTGTCCGTTCTGCTCTGGCACCGCAGATTCTACTTTCGACTCAAACGAAACTAACGATTCCAATTCAAAATTTCGAGCGAAATTTTGCAGATAGGTCAAAACGCAGCTGTGATGGGGATATCGTGGCCACTCAGCTTGACCGCCGCCGGCCTCGTCAAATGGATAGTCAATAAACGCCATTAAATCTGAGGGCAGATTGGTACGAAGATTATCGTAGATAGAAGAATAGATCGGTGTACTGGGGTTCAAGCCCAGCAGATCGTCCTCAACCGACGACTCATACGCCCAGATTCCCCCCAGTCGCTTGCCCTGCTCGAATAGTCTAACTTCATGTCCTGCATCACGAAACTCACGCCCGGTCACAAGACCGGCAGCGCCCGCGCCGATTACCGCTACTTTCAATGTCGTCTCAAATCTCGCTGCAACAGATCATGACTATGCATGCTGGATTTTTTCCACGCAACAGGCATCCCCAGACAAGGCATGAACCGTTTATACTGTCTTGTTAGAAAATAAAATATAAAGGACCGCAGCATGCCAACGGCCAACATTAACGGCGCTAACCTCTGGTATGAGGTCAGCGGACAAGGCAAGCCTTTGCTCCTACACCATGGTTACACCGCATCGCGAGTGAACTGGCAGCCAGTTGCAGAACGCCTCAAGAATCGCTATCAAGTCATCCTGATGGAATGCCGAGGAACTGGTGAAAGCGAACATACCGCTGACGGTTATAATCTGAAGCAATATGCGAACGACGTGGTTGGTATGCTAGATCACCTGAAACTCGACAGCGTTAGCTATGCCGGGCACAGCATGGGTGGCGGTATTGGCTACACATTGGCATTGGAACATACCAAGCGCATCGATAACCTGATCTTGATGGCACCTATTCCCGCGCGGGGCACTGCTAACCTGCCAACCGACGAGATGATCGAGCAGCGACTCGCCGCGAGACGGCGTGGCGATCGGGCCTACTTTCTAAAAGAAATGGTCGCCGCACAGTTCCGTCCTGACGTCCAAACCGATGCCTGGTTTGAAAGTCGGGTCGACCACCTGCTCGGTGTATCTGAAGGGCATTTGCTCGGAGGGCTAGAAACCATGCATCAGTTGGATGTCGAAGACCGCCTCGGAGAGATCCAGATTCCGGCACTCATGATCACCGGCGGTGTTGACCACTTACTTGAGGCCAATCTCAGAGACTACAGCCTGTTAGCCGATGCCAGCTTACACGTTCTATCTCGGGCCGGTCATGAGACAGCGGTTCACGAGCCGGATGCCGTCGCCGAGGCGATCGATCAGTTTCTACAATATGGCCCCTTAACTGCCGCGAAATTGATGGCCCTGGCGGCAACAAAACTGTGATCAACTTTGGCGCACTCGGTGCTGCGGATATCACGCCGCTTGCTTTGATTCACCCATGCATGAACGAGCCGCGGGCCAACGTTAATGTCATTGGCGCAAGATCACGGGACAGAGCCGAAGGCTTCGCGCATCACCAAAAAATCCCCAATGTCGTCAATGATTATCAGGCGGTTATTGATCACACCAGCTGCAATGCCATCTATAATCCACTACCGATCTCTCACCACAAAACCTGGTCAATTGCCGCGCTTGAAGCTGGCAAGCACGTGCTCTGCGAGAAGTCCCTGGCCTGCAATGCCGATGAGGCACGTTGCATGGCAAAGGTTGCTGAAGAGCAAGGCTTAATACTCATGGATGCTTTTCATTACCGATACCATCCGTTGTTTATCCACGCGAAAGAAATCTATGACAGCGGCACGCTTGGTCAGATTGAATCTGTAGAGGCGATATTTAGCGTGCCAGGCATGCCAAACTCCGACGATATACGCTTACATTTCGAAACCGCCGGCGGGGTTACGATGGACATTGGTTGCTATCCGATTTCCTGGGTTCGGCATCTGACCGGTACTGAACCCCTTGAGATCAGCGCCCATGCCGAAACTGGACCGCCAAATGTGGACATGATGTTAGAAGCCAAGATGACATTACCCGGCAACATTACCGCCAAAATACTTGGCGACATGAGGCCAAACGGCCAGTTTCGCGCCGAGATAAACGTCAAGGGCACCCAGGGAGTCATGACAGTTCGCAATCCACTTGCGCCACAAATGGGCCACCTATTAACAACAGAGATCGACGGTAAACGAAAACATCTGACATTCGATCGGCGACCGACCTACAGCTATCAGTTGGACGCCTTTATTCATGCGGTTGAAACCGGAGAACCGCCACTGACCGATGCACAAGATGCAGTGAAGCAAATGACCGTTATCGATCGATGCTACGACTCGGCCAACCTACCAAGAAGAGGGTAATCCTGTGCTTAGAAGAGTGAAAGGTTACTTACAATTTCGCGAAGATGAAAACGCACCAGAAGAAAGTCGCCAGCTAGAGCAGCAAGGCTTTTGTGTGATAAGAAATGCTTTGTCCAAAGTAGAACTTTCTGCGCTGAGCACAGAAATCGAGATTGCCTTCGACGAGCTGCCTTGCGACCAACGCGCAGGTGATCAACGCTCCGGCGCAGAGGACGAGTGTTTTCGATACGAAATGCTGAACCGCAGTGCGAACTGCCAGACAGTGATAAATCATGCCCGTACTCGGTCTGTCCTCGCCCCTCTACTGGGTCACGATTTTCATCTGATCGCCAACACGGCCTGGCGTAATCCACCAACACGAGACGATCAGCATGCAGGCCAAGCCTGGCACATCGACGCCGGGCCCCATGTACCGTTACCAGAGGGAATAGAGTGGCCGCATGATATTCCGCACCCTGTTTTTGCGGTTGGCGCACACATCTATCTTAAAGACTGCGCGTTGGAAGACGGGCCCACCGGCGTGATTCCGGGCAGCCATCTCTCCGGTCAGTTTCCGCCACTTGGACGCCTTTTAGATGATGACCTTGAGTACCAAGGCATCGGTACCGAGCCCTTGTTGGCCAAGGCTGGCGATATCGCAATGTTCGTTTCAGACATCTGGCACAGACGCCTGCCAACCCAACCGGGTGATCATGGCCGGTTTTTTCTTCAGGCCCATTATGGCCGACGGGATATCGCGCAACGATTACAAACAACAAAACAATCTAATCAGCTGTCTGAGGCCGCAATCCAGCGGGCAAGCAGTCCTGAAGAAAAAACCATCATCGGCTTACATTCACCCATGTTTTACGACAGCTAGGACTAAGATGGACGAATCTGTGATGAATAAAGAGATATCCCTGCTGGTTGGTACCTATACCAAAGAAACTCATTCAGACGGAATTTATAGAGTCGCGGGCAGCAGCGAACCAGAATTGGTCGCCCGTTGCGATAACCCTTCCTACCTCGTTGCTCATCCACGAGGAGATGTCATTTATGCTGTCAGTGAAGTGGACAACTACAAGGCCACTAACACCGGCGTGGTCAGCGCACTTTTTATTCAGGCCAACGGCCAACTCACCGAGATGAATCGGCAACCTAGTATGGGTGCTGACCCGTGTCATATTACTGTGGCCGACGATGCCTCATTCCTCGTCGTCAGCAATTACTCTGGCGGCACGTTTACCACTTTCCCTCTTGATGAAGACGGCCACTTAGAAAATTTCGTGAGTATGACGCAACACACTGGTTCTGGGGTTTTCCCGGACAGGCAACGCTCTGCTCATATTCATTCCTCCCATCTCATCGCCCATGAACAAGCATTGCTGGTCGCTGATCTGGGATCAGACCAACTGGTCAAGTATCAGATTTCCCCACAGGGACAAATCAGCTCTGACGAGCGCCAAACTCTGGCCACAACACCAGGGGCGGGACCGCGCTTGATGACACTGTGCGGAGATTACATCTATTTGTTAAACGAGCTCAATAATTCAGTGACCAAACATCGCAGCAGCGATCTGATAGTAGAACAGTCATGTTCTACCTTACCGCCTGGATGCGTGACCGACAGCATCGCAGCCCACATTGAGATTTCCCCAGACGGTAAATTCTTATATGCGTCGAACCGTGGCCATGATTCCATTTCGGTGTTTAGCCTCAAAAATGGCATCAAGCAAGAACAAAATATTTCGTCTGGCGGAGCACATCCGCGCCATTTTGCGCTGTCACCAAATGGCGAAGAACTCTATGTCGCCAACATGCTATCGAATCAAATCAGTAGCTTTAGCCGTGACAAATACACTGGTCTTTTGAATGACAGCGGTAAGCGTATCGCTATTCCTTCACCGACGTGCGTCTTGTTTTTATAAAGCGCTATTAACCAACCACACCTGCGGAACATCCGAAAAGACCATCCGAAAAGCCGTTTCACTTCTCGTCCGACTGGGCTTAGACTCCTGTTACTCGAGAAAAGTCTCGGACCATCATGAATCAAGCAGAAATCAGGCGCCAACTGCCTTCGCATCTACGCCAGTTTGTCGCAGACCAGAACTACGAATCTCGCTACAGCGCGAAAGACCATGCGGTCTGGAGGTTCGTGATGCAGCAACTCGTAGGACAACTTAAACACAGCGCCCATCCAGCTTACTTTGAAGGCCTTGAGAAGACAGGTGTTTCACTTGGGGCCATTCCCTGCATCGACGATATGAACGCGCGGTTGGCAAAGCTGGGATGGTGCGCCGTTGCGGTCGATGGCTTTATCCCGCCCCAGGCGTTCATGGAATTACAGTCACTTCGAGTTCTCGCCATTGCACTCGATATGCGCAGCATCCATCACATCGAGTACACGCCAGCGCCGGACATTATTCACGAAGCTGCCGGCCACGCACCGATCATTGCCGATGTCGAATACTCCGATTATCTACAAAGATTCGGCGAGGTTGGTATGAAAGCGATCTACAGCCAATATGATCTAGACCTTTATGAAGCTGTCAGAGAACTCTCGATAGTTAAAGCATCCGATGATGCCACGGAGTCGGAAATTTCCGCCGTACAAGGCAAACTTGAAAACCTCGTTAGCAACCCTGGGGAACCTTCGGAACTGGCGCTTCTAACGCGTTTGCACTGGTGGACCGTCGAGTATGGTTTGGTCGGGGACACCAGCCACTATTCAATTTTTGGCGCAGGCTTACTTTCCTCACTTGAAGAATCGCTGATTTGTATGGATGACAACAAGGTTAAAAAACGACCTTTAACGGTTGATGCCATCAACACAGCGTATGATATTACCACCTTGCAACCGCAACTTTTCATCACAAAAAGTTGTCGTCATCTCACGCAAATACTTGATGAGTACGCTCGGACCATGTGCTATCAAACAGGTGGCGCACGAAGCGTCGAAACAGCAATTGAAGCGAAAGTTGTGACCTCCTGTGAGCTGAGTTCAGGCATTACAGTCTCCGGCTTATTCACCAAGTTGCTTAAAAACGTCATAGATGAAGTCATCTATATCGGCACCGAGGGACCCAGCCAAATAACACTGGCAGGAACCGAGCTTGCGGGCCACGGCATTGCGTACCATGCGGAAGGCTTCGGCTCTCCAGTTGGCCGTATCTGTAACCTGATGAAGCCGCTTGAAGCGGCAAGTGAATACGAGCTTCAGGAAATGAACATTCGACGAGGTGAAATAACCACGCTCGATTTTCTCTCTGGTATTACCGTGACAGGCCGCCTGAAGTCCATGTACAAAAATCAAACGTTGATGTTGTTGATGACGTTTGAAGACTGCATCGTGCTCGACCCAGCCGGTAATACTCTCTTCGACCCTGCTTGGGGGACCTACGACATGGTCGTCGGCGAATCCGTTCGATCGGTATTTGCGGGCAGTGCCGACCCCACCAAATTCGACGTATACCCTGCTGCTTCAAGGCGTAAAACATTGCCCTACAAACAAGACCTTACGGAAGCTAACCTTTACCAACAGGTTCACGACCTTCCTTTTGCAGACGCTGGAGCCGGGAGTGAGTCCAGCAATAGGGCAGCTGAAATTGTTGCTTCAACCGTAATGCGCGACTTTCCTGAGAGCTGGTTGCTTCTCATCAACCTATTATCCCGCGTACCGACCGACTCGACGATTAAAATGGAACTCACCGCTCACTTATCTGCGCTCAAAACAAGCCGGCCGGCACTAACCGATCTCATTACCCGCGGCCTCAAATCATTGAACGTCTAATAGTTGAACGTCTAATAGTTGAACGTCTAATAGTTGAACGTCTAATAACCGAACCTTTAACAACTAAACCTTTAACAACTAAGCAAAGACGTCACCCTGCAACATAGATGCATTAACCTGTGACAGCTTGCCCCGCTCTACGAGCAAGACCCTGTCTGCTTCTCGAATGGTTTCTGGACGATGCGCGACGATTATACGGGTCATGGTAAGCGCTCTTATTTGCTGTGCAATATGGCATTCATTAGCGACATCTAAATGGCTGGTTGCCTCGTCGAGGAGCAACACTCGTGGCTGCTGATACAGTGCGCGAGCGAGTAACAAGCGCTGTATCTGGCCACCTGAAAACTGATTTCCCATGTCGCCCACGAGCGAGTAGTACCCCATCGGCGATGCTGAGATCTCATCATCAATCGACGCTAGACGAGCGCACTGTCGAACTCTGAGTAAGTTAGGCTCGAGATCAAAGAAGCTGATGTTTTCCAAAACGGTTCCTGTCAGCAGGGTATCGTTTTGCATCACGACACCCAACTGGCGCCGATATTGGTGGAGACCCAATTGTCGAATGTCGACACCATCAAATAGGATACGGCCCGAATCTGGCATTAGCAGGCCACACAACAATTTGATGAGCGTTGTCTTGCCACCACCAGAAGGACCAACAATCGCGATTACCTCACCATCGGATACATCGAAATTAAAATCATCAAGCACCAGAGGTTCGTGGTCACCATACCGATACGACAAATGCTGAACTTCCAGACGACTACCCGTACCACTATCCGTTGGCAATGAAGGCGAACCGGCATGCGAAGACTCGGGCTCGGCCAACGCAATGTCAGCGAGACGATTCAGATGTAGTCGCAACATTCTAAAGGCAATCCATTGTTCGACCAGATTACTTAAACGTCCTGATAGCTGACCCTTGTATGCCAGAAACGCTAACACCATACCAATGCTGAGTTCATCAGCGAGAACCGCGAGCGCAGCCAGGTAAACAATCAAAATATTCTCAACGCCAAAGATCATTCCGCTGACTAGTGAAAAACCAATACTGAGTTTTCCGAGCTTGATCTCACAATTAATCACGTCGGTAAACTGATTTTGCCAGAGGGATAATCGATGGCCTTCCGCAGCGAATAATTTGATGGTCTGAATACCGCGGATCGTCTCAAGGAAGCTCGACTGCTCACTGGCACTGATTCGAATAGCAATTTCGCTAGCGCGATACAATGGCCCGTAAGAAATAATTCTAACCAAGGTATAGAGCAGCACCGCACCAATCACGACTAACGTTAACGGTACGCTATAGAACATCATGACAACCAACACCATCAGAGACATGACACCATCGACAATTGTTTCTACTATGCCGGTGGTGATTCGCTCACGCACCTGACCTAAAGACGAAAATCTAGAGACCACATCACCAATATGCCGCTTCTCAAAAAACTCGAGCGGCAGGCGCAGTAGATGCCGCAACAAGTTGACACCCATTTGTAGACTTAACGTTGAGGACAGCCTTAAAACGAGCCAGCTGCGCAAGCTGGCTATCAAGGCACTGGCCAACATCAGCAGGCCAAAACCCATGGCCAATACCACAAGCAAATCACGGTCGGCTGTAACCAGCACATGATCTACTACCCATTGCATATAGTAGGGTGCAGCAATGCCTAGAAGCTGAATGACAACAGATATGGCAAACAATACGCCAAGGGCGCGATAGAGATAAGTCGTCTTACTCCATAACTGCCAAACCGACATCTTTATTGTTTCGTCTTCCTGTGTAAATTTTGCACCAGCACGTAACTCTAGTGCGACACCAGTAAAACGTTGAGAGCATTCTTTGGTAGTCAGTTTTCGTTTACCAACCGTTGGATCATGAATCCAATATCCAGACCCAGTCACTTTCGTTAGCACGACAAAATGATTCAAGTCCCAGTGCAGGATGGCCGGGAGATTGAGACTCACTAACTCGTCGAGATCGCAACGAACCGCTCGGCTGCTTAAGCCGCTCTCTTCAGCAATGTGCATCAGATTTTTGAGCGTAATACCTTTCAAACTGGTTGAGAATTTTTTCCTAAGGGCGCTAATATCCATAGGGTGTCCCAGATAGGATGACACCATTGCAATACACGCAAGACCACACTCAGCCACCTCCGACTGGACGATTACGGGCACACTAGATGTGAGGGCAAAGTCCAGGTGACTCATCCAATTTTTCCTCTTAGTCCAACGAACGGTTTAAGTACCCAGTCCATCAGTCGGCGCTTCTCTAGCAGAATATCTGCTTCGACCTGCATACCTGATCTGAGTGGATAGTGGTCATGGCTTCTGCCAATCTCTTGCTGCATAAGTGCAGCTTTGACCCGATAGACAGGTTCTCTCAATCGTATCGACGAGGTGTTGTCGGGCACCAGCAATGCGCGATCAATCTGAATAATCTCAGCCGCCACGAGACCGAACTGTTGATAGGGAAAAGCATCAAAACGTAGTCGCGCCTCATCGCCTGCCTTAACCAGGCCAATGGATCGAGTTGGCAGTAAGAGTTCAGCGATGAGCCTGGAGTCTTCCGGAATAAGGGCCATCAGTGACGCCGCTGGACCAACCTCTTGGCCTTCAACTACCTGCAGTGTCGTAACAGTGCCTGGCTCGGAGGCTCGAATCACGGATCGAAATGAAGATCGAACTTCACCAAGTTGCTGATCTAACTCTGCTCGAGTTTGTTGCAGCCGCGTCTCAGTCATACCATGTTGCAGTGGTATCTGTTGTGCTTGCTGCTTAGCCAGACTGCGTTCTAGCTGTAATGACAGAATCTGATGTTTAAGTCGGCTCGCGCTAAGTTGTTCAAGTAATAGCACCTCTTCACCTTGATCTAACAAGGCGCGGGGAAGGTGGCCAGACACATGAAGGAGGCGTTGTGCTTGTACACGCTTGTTCTGCAAAATGAGGCGCTGCGCGACCAATTGACTTTGTTGAGCTAGGTTATGGATCTTGTCTTGCAGCGCAAGAACCAGCATCTCGTTGCTGACCAACTGTTCCTTCAGTAATCGCTTGTTGTTGGAAATTGCCTCGTCGTTAAGCGACATACGTTGCTGCAATCGGCTTGAAAGGAGATCACCCAAGTCGGCTCCACCCATCGTGCTACGTTGACTCGACATGGAGACCAAGATGTCCCCAGCGTCAACCTTCTCGCCATCTCGTACATGAATCTTCGCGATAACGCCCGAACGATGACTGTGCACCCGGAGCAGACCCTTGTCCGGTACCAGATAGCCACGAACATTTTCCTTGCGATGGTGTTCTGCGAATAGTAAGAAGCAGACCAATAGCCCGGTCATGATAAACAGAATCGAAAACCATAGATAAATGGACAGCGGCTGCACCAGACAAATCGTGCCGAGCAAGCGTGGTTGTTGAACCGCTAATTCGGCTCGGAATAGACTCTTTTGATTGACGGTTTGCACAGGTACTGTTGTCTGCAACCCAGCTGATTGCGACTTAGATTGCTCAGACCTAAGTTGCTGAGATTCTACCTGCAGATCTTGCTGGTACGCTTTTTGACACTGTTCCTGATAAGAAGCCATGGCGATACACGACAAACATGAGCCACAAAGTTAAGCGACAAGCCCGACCAGAGACAGTCGTAAATCATCCGTTATCGTGTACGGAAAGGAGGGCCGATGCGCAGGAAATCGGCTATGAATCGCTACTTGCAGCGCAAGCCTCTGCCCTCGTAAAGAACTTTTCTTCACGAACAAAACCGGCGATGACAGTGGCTTTGACAGCAGAGACATCACCGTCTTCATCGAAACTTAGCGCCCAATCTGACGGCAGTCCAGCGATTAGATGCATGGGCGCAAGCTCGCCACTACGGAATCGCGCTAGTTCGACGCGACCGGTGCTCTCATCACGGAACGCTGGAACAAAACCAAAGCTTTTGTTCTTGATCGACACGCCCATGCTGCCATTGTAGGCCTCATTTTGATCAAGCAGAGACTGCCTATCCATTGTTCGTGTCCTATGCTGACTGCTTATTACTGCCGGCTTGTACTATTGAGCCGCACTATCGAGCCGTACTCGTGAGTAGTACTACTGAATTGTACTACTTCGATCGCAAGCTGGTCCTCTCTAAAATATAGACCCAAATTCTCGAACATTGGTGTCATTGGAACATTTATTTCAAAATGTCTCGCTGATTCTCTGGGTGGCTAGCTACTCAACAACCAGTCCGGCCCACCAGTCGGCCTCATCAGCGCGAAAAGGCTCGAGCGCTTGAAGGACTTTTCCACCATACTCGATCAATTTCGCACCGGGGTCTGTGGTCTCAAAATTTACCCTCACAACGGGCTCCGTTTTGGAATCCCGAATCGAGAACCGCCAGCTGCCCATATCGAAAGCGAGACCGTCCGTCTGGTCTACAATCCTAGCATCACCACCATACTTTTTCAGCAGAGTGGCAGAGGCTATCGCCGTGTCATTGAGCGCAATGCTGATTTCTTGCGTGCATTTGAATAGATGCCGGCGTTCCGCCACCAACTCCTCCAACGGCATTTCTAATTGTGTGATGAACTCGACCGCTTTCAACCAGGCATACATACCAGAATCGCAGTGAAAGAAGTCGCCGAAATAGTGGTGCGACGAGAGTTCGCCCCCATAAAGGGCCCTATGTCGCTTCATATTTTGTTTCATAAAGGAATGTCCCGTCTTGGACGGAATACCCGTTGCACCGTGACGTCGAATGACCTCCATCAGGTTCCAGCAAACCTTGGTGTCATAAACAATTGCACCCGGTCCCGACTGCTGAAGTATGTGGTCCGCTAGAAACCCGACCATATAGTAAGAGGGTACATAGCGACCTTCACCGTCGAAAAACACGCAACGGTCACAATCGCCATCCCATGCAACCCCAAGACTGAATTGATCGGACTGCATAAAGCCATACATTTGTAACCGTAATTCAGGATTTACTGGATCAGCGCCACCCTCCGGAAAAGGACCCGGCTCCTTTCGAAACCAGGTCACCGGCAATTCAAATTCATAGGCGATATCCGCGGCGAGCGTTGACGCGGTGCCATTCAAACCATTGAGAGCAATAACGCCCGCGCTAGGACCATCAATGCTAAATCGACCTTTAAGAAATTCAATGTACCGAGCATGGTAGTCACGGCTAGACACATGCCCCTTTTGGCTTGAAAGGTTGGAATAGCCCGCCAACATCAGCTCCATCACTTGCCGTAAACCATTTTCAAAGTGGATTCCGACACCACCATGCAAGACACACTTGAAGCCGTTATAGCGCGCTGGATTGTGACTCGCCGTGACAATGATGGCCGCTTCAATATCAGGCATCGCGCTCGAAAAGTAGCCCAATTCCGTTGTGCAGAGACCGAGGTTCACGACATTTACGCCTGACGCAGTAAAGCCTTGATTAAGACCATCCTGAAGTAAAACACTTGAAGCGCGCATATCACGCCCAATCGCAACATGGCCCTTTAGGGCAAAGTGATGCGCAAAAGCGTGGGCGAACTGAATGGCAAAATCCACGTCAATATCCTGCGGGTAGATACCACGGACATCGCCTAACCGAAATGCATCAAGTTTTTCTGTCATGACAAAGATTATAGAGGTTATCAAGCCAAACGGCGTAAACCATTTTGGCAGCGACCACGTCAAACATAGAGTAACCACTACACTGGAAAACTCATGCGGATTTTTACCCTTCTAATACTGCTGTCGTTTGCGCTCAGCGCACATGCCGAACACCTACAGAATTCACACAATCACGACTCACACAAACACGATCTACAGAAAGTGCAGGGCGATATCCGTGTTCGAGCAGGTAAAAACGTAGGTGATGTTCAATCAGTAAACGGCGATATCCGACTCGCAGAGGATAGCCAGGTTGAGAACGCAAAAACGACCAATGGCAAGATCGTCATTCGCAAAAATGTTAAGGCAGCCAAACTTAGTACAGTCAATGGTGGCATCCGTGCGAGTGAGGGCCTGATTGTTGAACACCGTGTCAGTACAGTAAATGGCAGTATCCACATCAAGGCAGGTAGCAAAATTGGCGACTCGATCACCACCGTTAACGGTTCGATAGATTTAACCCAAACGGTGGTGGGCGGAAATCTGGAGACGCTCAATGGCGACATAGAACTCCGTCAATCAATCATCGAGGGTGATGTGGTCTTCGGAGAATTGGGCGCCTACAGTCATCGCCCATCAAATCCAAAGCTGGTCATAGATGCTGACTCAGAGGTCCGCGGTAGAATCATTCTCCGCCAGAGGGTTCAGTTGGAAATTGCAGATGGCGCAAAGGTCGGCGAAATAGTAGACGACACCTAATTAAGACAACTTAAGCGGGGACGGTTCAGAGCAGGCTGAGAGACAACAAAGTGACGACCTATTGACCAGCAGCGCAAGGGAAATAGAGCTCAACTCGAGTCGATTCTGCGAGACCGTGCAGGTCTAACGCGCCACCGTGATCCTCCAAAATGGTCCAGGCAATAGCAAGATTCCGCAAATTTTTCTTAAGGTTTTGAAATCCTCCAGCTCGCAACTCAGGATCAAAAATCTCCACCAAATCCTCTGGACGAATTCCCTGAGCCTGATCCTCGATACCAAGAATGTAATAGTGGCCATTGCTTACCTGGTGGTGAAATAGGCCGCCTGCAAACACATAATCGGGCTTCCCGGTAATCGTAATCTGCTGTGCATGGATCTGGGTCGCCATGCTATATCGAATCAGATGATAGATTAGAAATTGAAGGTACAAAGGCGTGCCTTGGAATGCACCCTGCTCAGGCTCCTCACCTCTCAACAACATCGCAACATCATTTAATGTGTGGACTGCTAAATTCTCGACCGAATCGCTGGGCTCGGACGCATCGACCTGATGCATCAGCCGATCGCTAACCGCATTGGCGACTATTCCATAGCCCGCAACACGGCGAGCCTGATTCACCTGTTGACGCAATGCGGCCGACTTTCCTTCGGCCGCCCGACGAAGTTTCTCCTGAAGATATAACTCCAGATTAGTTTTACGCAGTTCACTACTTTGAGCCTCGACTGTTTGAAAAGCCCGAGACGATCGGAGCGAAACTTGAATGCTTTGCAATAGAACAAAAAGGAACAAACCAATTTGCAAATTATTTTCCAGATCCAGCGTGAACATGACGGTAAAGATGTCACTCAGTGCCACCAGAGTAAGCAGTGCTGCGCTAATACCAAATAAGTAACTTCCTTCTTTGCGTCGAAAAATCGCAAGCCCTACAGAGTACGCCGCATATGCCATGCCAAGCAGCGTGATGATTTGATAAGGCAACACCAGTTCCGTTGCCGGCGCTATTGGTAAGAAGAGGGTCAAACCACAAAACAAAATCGCCATAACCCATAGGGTTCTCAGCACAAGAGTCGATACTTCGGTCGGAAACATAGAACGAACAAAACTAAGAAAAATCGGGGGCGAAATCATCAAGGTAACGTATTCAAATCGGGTCAGCAAAGACCAACCCAAGGTAGGAAAGACTTGATTCAGATAACGCTCATTTACAAGCAGAATCCTGACACTGATGACCAAGCAGAACAAACCCAGGTAGAGCCCGGACATATTTTTGGTTCGTGTCATCCAAGTAATTAGATTACAAAGTGCCATCACTATGATGGCGTCGTAAAGAATTAGGTCGAGAGAGATTCGGTACTCTCGCAACACAATTAAGTCGTCGGGGTACCCGACCTTGATTGTCTCCCACAGGCCATCACTACGATGATGAAAATTAGAGACCTAAATAATAATTTCGACCCGTCTCGATCCGGGCTGAAAAGTCACAATTTTTGCCTGGCAATCAGGCGACGCCATCGCAAGAGATTGTCCGGGGCGACCCACCTTTAATAGCTTTTTACCATCAACAAATAGTCGATAGGCCGTACCAACAGTACGAAACTTAAGCGCAAGTGGAGACACGTCAGATAGAAGAATTTCAAGCCAATCACCGTCTAGCTCAACAACACCATCTCGCACAAAATTCCAATCACTAAGATCTAAAAGCCCGTTTTGAACGGTCGGTTCCCATAGGCAGACAGGCCGCCGAGCAGTAGGCACAGAACGATGAGGGCTCGAGCAGCGAGGACAAACATTTTGCGAATAGCTCCAGACCCACTAGTTGCGGAGCTGTTGAAGCAACGCCTCGGTGTACTCGTCGGTGCTACTAGTACCACCAAGATCGGGTGTGAGCACGCTACCATTGCCGATGACCTTACGGATCGCCGCGCGAATTCGAGTCGCTGGCTCGTTAAGATTCAGGTAATCCAACATCATTGCGGCCGCGAGTAGTAATGCCGTAGGGTTAGCGACGCCCTTTCCAGCGATATCCGGAGCGCTGCCGTGTACCGCCTCAAAAATGCCACGATCTTCACCGATATTGGCACCCGGCGCGAGTCCGAGCCCACCGACTAAGCCAGCACATAGATCTGACAACACGTCACCAAAGAGATTCGTGGTCACAATCACATCAAACCGGTGCGGATTCATAACAAGCTGCATCGCGCAGTTGTCGACAATCATTTCTTCACATTGAATATCGGGAAAGTTTTGTGCCAACTCGCGCGCGACTTCAAGAAACAGGCCGGAGGTAGAGCGCATAATGTTCGCTTTGTGAACCACGGTGACCTTTTTACGGCCCAAGCGCCGGGCCAATTCAAACGCATGATTAACAATGCGGGTACAGCCACGCCTGGTGACAACACTGGTTAATTCTGCCCTTTCGCCGTCTTCACTGCGCTTGTGCCCAACACCAGAGTAAAGACCTTCCATATTCTCTCGCACGACCATGATGTCGATATCAGAGTATCGAGTAGTCGCACCCGGGATGGAGAGCACGGGCCGCACATTAGCAAACAGATCAAACTGCTGTCGCAATGACACATTAACGGAGGTAAAACCCCTGCCAATAGGCGTTGTGATGGGACCTTTCAGTGTCACTGGATTTTTAGCGATCTGCTCCAAAGTCTCTTCTGGAATCAGATCCAATCCCTGCGCAATGGCCGGGCCGCCAGCGAGCGCCTCCTCAAAAACGAGGCCGGCGTCAAGCATCGTCAAGATCTTCAGAACTGCACTGGTAATTTCCGGGCCTATGCCGTCGCCCGGAATAACGGTTACATGTATATCGCTCATAGTGTGCAGTATAGCCAAAAGAACTCAACTGTGTCTGATTCTAGAGAGTCCGATTGCACCGCAAATTTGCTTATTTTAAGCTAGGCTCAGTTTATGCCAGACTCAATACTTTAATGGCGGACTCTCGAATATTGCGTTTGTCTATTTTCCCAGACGCGATTCGCGGCAGCGGTTCATCGCTCTGAACCAGATATCGTGGAATTTTAAATTTGGCAATATGTTGCTCTAAAAACTTAACCAGGTCGGCTTCGTCTATAGAATGTTCCGCGTATATTGTTGCGCCGACTTCTTCACCCAACCGCTCATCCGGCACTGAATAAACCGACGCTTCCAAAATAGCCTCATGGGCAAGCAGGCCGGCCTCTACTTCCGCGCAGCCGATGTTTTCACCACCACGAATGACCAGGTCTTTAATTCGATCGACAATATATAGATAACCCTCTTCATCGACATAAGCCACATCACCCGTGCGCAGCCAGCCCTCAATGAACGTCGATGCGTTGGCATCAGGTCTTTGCCAATACCCTTCAATCACCGAGGCACCACGAATCAGCAGTTCGCCTCGCTCACCGGCAGGCATGCTATCACCCGCCTCATTCACAACTTTAATATCCAAAACAGCCGAACACCGGCCAGAACTGCCGGGATGCGCCAAATAGTCCTCACCCCCAATACCACAGCCAATCGCATTCGTTTCTGTCATACCCCAGCCAGTATTTGGCAGCGCCTGGCTAAAGGTCGTCGCGATATTTTTGACCTGCTCTGGCGCGCGGGGTGCACCACCGCCACCAACCGTTTGCAACGAACTAAGGTCACGATCGGTTTTGCGAGCAGTATTCAGCAGGTCCCCGGTCATGGCAGCTGGCGCGACAAATGATGAAATCTTCTCGACTTCTATAAGCTCTGCAGCAAGCATCGGGTCCCACTTATACATAGACACCAGTTTACGCTGTGGTCTAAAACTAGATAGAAATACAGCGTGGGATCCCGTGGCATGGAACAAGGGTACTGCCATCAAACCTGCCGGTTGAAACTTAGGCTCTGGGGGCGTAAGGCCTGACATCAATAGCGCGGTAGTCTGATCCAACTCCCAGGACTTCAGGGCAGAGAGAATATTCAAATGACACGACACGGCACCTTTTGGGTGGCCGGTAGAACCCGAAGTATAAAGGATGGTCGCCATATCTTCAGGTTGGACATCGACAACCGGCATGTCCGTTGAGTGCTTCGCCATGCGAGCTTCTAAAGACAGTGCGGGAGAGAATTCGGGAGACGCTGAGCATCTCACAGTGAGTAATGAAAGTGTTAGTTGATCGAGAACAGGTGAAATTCTATCGACTCGCTCTTGGTCCGCGATGAGTACTTTAGAACCACTGTCCGCCAATCCATATTGCATTTCGTCTGCGGTCCAGAGCGCATTCATCGCGACAGCGACCCCGCCAATGGAGGTAACCGCCATAAACGCAAACACCCACTCAGGATAGTTTCGCATCGAGATCGCGACTCGATCTCCCTTCTGGACGTCGTACTCATGGACAAGCAGCTGACCTATCTGGCCAGCGCGATCAAAAGCTTGTTGAAACGAATAACGCTCCTCACCATAAACAAAGAAGTCGAGATCAGAGCAGTTCTCAGAAAACAGATCTCGAAGTGTGTGGGGTCCATTCTTAAAACTGCGAATTGACTGACTATAAAGCGTGCGGTTTTCCAATTCATAATCCGCGCCGGGCGCTGTTAGCTGGTCTCGCGCTTGTTCTCTTGTTAACACCTCATTTCCCTCTATGGTTAATCGCAGCAGAATATATCATAGCGACCTGCAAGCAGGTGGCCTAAAGTGGGCATCATCTAGTCTTGGCGGACCACCCATGCAGG
The DNA here is from genome assembly GCA_051278195.1 of Candidatus Azotimanducaceae bacterium. Lineage (GTDB taxonomy): Bacteria > Pseudomonadota > Gammaproteobacteria > Pseudomonadales > Azotimanducaceae > JAHRVQ01. The sequence goes on along the minus strand of JBNMQM010000001.1, from coordinate 100,439 downwards.
ATCTCGAATACCAGAGCGGCTTTAACAATGAACACCAGACCGAAGCGGTCGCCGGCGCCCTACCGGTCGGCCAGTTCAGCCCACAGAAACATGACTTAGGCTTGTACGCTGAACAAATTTCAACGACCGCTTTTACCGCTCCCAGACACAGTAACCGGCGCACTTGGTGTTACCGCATACAACCATCGGTTTGCCAATCTGGCTTTGAGCTCTGGCCGAAACACCACATTGAATCAGCGCCACTAGCCGGTATCTGTCCCCACCAACCATTACGCTGGTCGCCGTACCCAGTAGCGGCTCAACAGCAGGATTTTGTCGATAGCCTCCACACCATTGCTGCGACTGGAAATGTCCGCTCGCATACCGGAGTGGCGATTCACCTCTATCAATCGAATTCGCCCATGCGGCAGCGATACTTCTATAGCGCCGATGGCGAACTTCTGTTCGTCCCACTTGACGGAAAAATGCTAATTTGGACTGAACTCGGCAAGCTCCATATTGAACCGGGAGAGATTGCCGTAATACCTCGGGGCATAAAGTTTAAAGCAGACCCTATAAATGACATTGCCACAGGCTACCTATGCGAGAACTATGGTGCGCCTTTGATACTACCGGAGCGCGGCCCTGCAGGCGCAAATGGCTTCGCGAACCAACGAGATTTTATGTATCCCGTCGCCGACTTCGAAGACATTTCTGCGCCCACGGAACTGATCGCCAAATTTTCCGGCGAACTGTATCGAGCGGAAATGGATCATTCACCCCTTAACGTTGTCGGCTGGGTCGGGAACTCTGCACCCTACAAGTATGACTTGAGCCTTTTTAATGCGATGAACACCGTGAGCTTCGATCATCCAGATCCGTCTATTTTTACGGTTTTGACGTCACCATCTGAAATGCCTGGCGTCGCCAATCTGGACTTTGTGATCTTTCCACCACGCTGGTCTGTGGCAGAACATACGTTTCGTCCGCCCTGGTTCCACAGAAACGTGATGAGTGAATTTATGGGCCTGGTGAAAGGTCAGTATGACGCCAAAAAGGCAGGCTTCGAACCCGGCGGCATGAGCTTGCACAATTCGATGACACCACATGGACCAGAGAGAGAGGTATTTGAGCGAGCGTCGAGTCGTGACCTAGCGCCGGAGAAAGTGGAGAACACGCTGGCCTTTATGTTTGAATCTCGCTACGCATTCGTGCCAACCAAGGCCGCTATGGAAAGCCCCTGTCTACAACCTGACTATGACCAATGCTGGGCGGGCCTTGCGCCCAAGTTTAGACGTTAGTCCTAAAGCGACATTGTCTCAATACCATTACTCGAAACCCTAGCGTACAAGGTTTCTAACTTCGCATAATTCGGTCGACTAACATCAAGTATTTTTTTCATTGGATTATAATTAATAGTAATAGCATCAGGACTCTCGACAGGACCCAGCCCTCCTAGAGCAGCGCCTGCAGCAGCACCTACTTCGATATAAGCAGCTCAATGAGAGAGAACCCTGGCAGGGGGCGGGCACTCATCAATCTGAACCTAGATCTCGGGCTTTGGGCACGACAGCCAAATCTTTTACCGCACGCATCACTTCTTGCAATTCGTCACCGGGTCTCAGCTGGCGTTTGGGTTCATAATTACCACCCTTAATGTCATCAAACACAGCGTTGATTGCCACCTGTGGACCCGAAATTCGATGGCTGATGAACAGCGCGAAACCAAACGAAAATAGAACAAACAGCACAAACCCGATAAACATGTACTGCAACGAATCCATCATTAACTCATTGACGAGCGTCTGACTTTGAAAAGTGAGCGAGTCACCGCTGTTCATGATCCGGTTTACTGCGTCTAGCTGGTTCAGCACCAACACCGCCAATGACGATATAGTAGAGACTGAGCTTCAGTTGAAACTGAGGTTGAATAAATACATTTTTAATATTGCGCTGTAGATTGTGCATTCCAGCGTTCTCCAAAATTCGAAACTGTTGGCAGCAGCTGTAACTGCCAATACAAACCGCTAGAAAACGGCATCCCTCCGGATGCCGATCACGTACCTGCTCAGGCTGCTAGATACTTGTCGATCACTTTTTCGAATTTATCCTGAGACTGGGCGATCAACTTGGGCAAGTGATACGTTGGAAATAAATCATCACAAGCCTCATATTCACGAAGCAGCAGCTTACAAAGGTTTTCTTTGTGACTTTCCGTCGTGCCATCCATGATGCCCATATAGGGCGCTGAAACCCACATATCACCCAGCGGGGTTTCATTAGACATGCCTAGCGCACCATGAATATGAATCGCTCGATAGACGATATCGTGGTTCACTTTCGCCGCGCTGACTTTAATCGCCGCTATTTCCTTGCGAATTTCTCTGGTGTATTTGCCGGTCTTGTCGATTAGCCACGCCGTGTAAAGGACATGCAAACGAAATTGCTTGAGCTGTATGTAGCTGTCTGCAATTTGCTCTTGGACCATTTGCTTGTCCGCCAACAGTTGACCTTTAGCGCGTCGGCTTAGCACTCGCTCACAGGCCATATCCAATGCTTTCGTGCAATTTCCGACCGCGCGCATCGCATGGTGAATCCGCCCACCACTCAACCGCGTTTGTGAACCAACAAAGCCTGCGCCCTCTTCACCTAACAGCGCACCTGCGGGAACGCGGACATTGTCATAGCGAATATAAGCATGACCTCCGCGACCTCGAGTGGTGTTGTAATTTTCTTTCAATGGCGTACCAATAGTGTGCACATTTCGAACGATCTCAACACCTGGCAAATCAGCATCAACGATAAACATTGAAGCTCTTTCGAGCAGCGGTTTGTCCGGTGCAGTGATTGCCATAACGATTAGAAAATCCGCTGCAGCGCCATTCGATGTGAACCATTTCTCGCCACTGATCACCCACTCGTCGCCATCACGAACGGCCATGCACTTAAACTCACCGGGTTCACCAGCATGAGGCTCAGTCATCGAGTAGGCGGAACGCTTTTCGCCTGCCAGAAGAGGCTCAAGGTACTGCTTCTTCTGCTCTTCCGATCCATTGTGGGCGATCAATTCCATGTTGCCGGTGTCAGGTGCCTGACAACCAAAAATTGTCGGGCCCATACGGGTTTTACCGAGAATTTCATTCAACAGACAAAGCTTCACTTGCCCCAGGCCAGGTCCGCCCAAGTCAGGCCCAAGGTGAAAACCCCAGAGACCCTGGTCTTTGACTTGCCGTTGCAAATCTTTGATGTAACGACGCATTGCGTTCCAACCGTCTTCATCAATTTGCTTACCCTGCTTATCAGTGCCAACACTCATAAACTGATCGAGTGGTTCAATCTCTTCCTCCACGAACTTCTGAACCCAGTCGATTTGTATCTGAAACTCAGGTTCTACCTCAAAGTCGATCGCCATCTTTATTCCCCCTTTAGCTATTTAGTCGTCAGCAATATTTAATGCTGTTATTAAATGTTCATTCTTTAAAAACAGTTTTATTCAATGCTTTGTCAAAACATCTCGATTTCTGTGTCTCGGGCTACGCTCGGGCTATGTCTCGGATATGGCTAAGACTACGACTCAGAAAACCCGCAGCGAAGCACCCAATCCCACCCTAGTATCGAGCGATGGTATTCTCAAAGACAAACCCCTCAGAACCCAATATGAGTCGATGTCGATCACCCTCAGTATCGGCATCACCACTCTCGTACGCTGTGTCCCCTGACCACAGTGCAACGCGTTCTCCGGCACTATTCTTAACAATCCGAGTTTCATAGTATTTGGCCGGCTCATCCCGCAGGAAAGCCATCAAGTCGGCCATTTGTTCGTATTGAGTCAACTGGTGCAGCGTTATCCAGGTCGGTGGCGCAAGATCGATCTCTCCCGCTGCATGTTTCTCGTGTGCATCGGCGGGGCGAATCCACTGGTAATTCAGAATTTCGCCGCCGTCTATCTTGATCTCATCGTCTCGATCCAATGGTGCCAAGAAAAACCAAGTCGCATAACGTTTGGGTGTACTGGCAGGCGGCGTCCAGTGCGCAAACCAGACAAATTCGTCAGCGGTTAGCGAAAGCCCAGCCTCCTCCATTGTTTCCCGCACGGCCGCATTTTTCGCTGCCTGCAATGCGTCCTCTGCATCTTGGTGATCTTCCTCATCCACCCGACCACCAGGGAAAACCCACATACCGCCAAAACTTATATTGGCGTTCTTTTTCAGCATCAACACTTCAAGATGTGGGTTTTGACGGACCAGCACCACTGTTGCGGCGGGTATCGCTGGTGCTGCCGATGTCTTGCTCAGGTCGCCGTAAATGTCGTTACGATGTCGAATATCAGTCACTATTGCATTAACCCCATTACCAAAATCCAGAAGGACATTCCGGCACTAATACCAAACGCCAGAACGCGCAGCGGCGCGATACCCATCATATAGAACGCACCATGACCAACACGGGCCGCGGCCCAGATCATGGCTGCCAACGACCAACTGCCTGCGGGGTCGGCACCACCTAAAAGCGCGCCAACATTCGCCGCACCAAACAAAATCAGCGCTTCCCAGGCATTAGCTTGAGATCCCACCACCCGGGCGCCAGCTTCAGTTAATTGATCAGCCTGCGTTCTCGGTTGACCTAGATCAACTGTACCGAATTGCCGCAGTCGAAATGGCAACGAAGAAAAAGCCCAGACATAGGGCAGCACCATGCCGATCAGTAAACATACAAGTTGCGTCGTCATATAACCCCCGTTTTTTGTTCATAACACCTTACTCCGCCTCTGTGCCGTTGCATAGTTACGAAGACCCGGCAGGTTCACCGCCCCATCCGTTAACAGCAAACATCTTTATGGCGTTGAGCCAATTTTGCCGTTTTACAAAAGGGGCAATAACAGCACGTGATGCCGCTACGCTAAAACCGTGAATCCACCTTGCACAATGTCCAACAACTGCTTTGCCTCAGCCGGGAGCGCGAGAATGTCCACCGGCTCGTTAGTCACCAATTGATTTTCGAGCGGCCTGAGCCAGCTGACAACATAGCCAAGGTAGAGACCGATACGGGTCACGGCGTCGGTATTAGAACCTCCGGAGTGAATGACATTCCCCGAGTAGAAAAGCGCTGCCCCTTTTGGCATAACTGCTTGGCAAGTTTCATCTGGCATAGGTTTTCTATCAGCGGGCCATAGATGGCTGCCAGGCACCACTCTGGTTGCTCCGTTGGTAGCTGTAAACTCAGTCAGGGCAATATTGGTGCTAACCAAAATTTCTTCTCCGGCTTCTTTTTCCTGTGCCTGAGCCCGATGCCATGAGCCACCATCGGTGTGAAATTCCTGAGCGTCCTGATGTTCCGCTAGCACCATCAACTCAGTATTGCTCAGTCGAATATCCCGAGACTTGTTGTTGCCAAGTAAAAACTTCTGCGCGACTGGCAGAATATTGTGATGCGTTAACACGTCGACCATGTTCGTTGATTTGCTGAACAAACCATGCAACCTCTTCGTACGGCTACCGTAGAAATCTGATTTGTAGCCAAGCTCATCCAAACCCCAGGGCATAGTCTCGAGGTGGGGCGTGAAATCTGCTATCAGCTGATCGCATAGTTGATGATCTAACAATCCCTCGACAATGCAGCCACCATATTCGGCAAGCGCTGCAACAATTCCTGACTGATCACCAGCCTGAAGATGAACTAACTCAACCATATTGTTTTCCCGTTCCGTATTGATCATCAAAGTTCGGTCACCGCAGCATTGCCTGTCTTGCTGTATACACAATGTCCTCCTAGAGAGGCTAGCGGGTTGCCGCTAGTCGTTCTTGCAATTCGCGCAGCCAGCTTCGAGCAGCAGAGTTAACAGGGTAATTTGAATACCGATGTGACCCTCATCATTAACCCACCACTCCTCTGGTGAATGAGCCTTTCCGCCGCGACCACCACGACTCATCGTGACAGCAGGAATACCTTTCGAAATGGGCAAATTGGCATCAGTCGACGATATTCGCAACTCTGGCTCAATGTTAAATGCTCGTGTTGCCGCCATCGACTTTTGCACCAATGGCGTTTCAGAATTTCCTGCAGCCGCAGGGCGAGTGCCTACTCGCTTAACGTCTACGGTTAATTCCGGTCCGATCGACCTGCCCGCATTTTCTTCTCTCAGCGCCTGCTGAACCGAAGCCTGGAGGACAGCATCGATTTCATCCAATTTACTCTGGTCTCCTGAGCGCATATCGATCTCGGCCCAGGATTCGAATGGAATTGAATTCACAGACGTTCCGCCGCCGATTCGACCCACGTTGTAAGTGGTCTTTTCTCCGCTGGCAGCGACTCGCGGCCCATTCGCATCGAAAATCGCGATAGCTCGACCGAGGGCGTGATGGGGATTCGCCATCCCAAAGGCACCCCAGGAATGCCCGCCAGGCCCGACAAATGTGAGCCTGTAGCGGTGCGAACCCACACCACCAAATACAATTCTGCTTGAACGACCACCATCAATGGCAATCAACGCATCAATGGGATGCGCGCCCTGCCGAAACAAATGCTTTACACCGCGCAAGTCTCCCAGTCCCTCTTCGCCAACATTGCCAACGATCCAGACATCAGCTTCGGTTTGCAGCGATGCATATTCCATCGCCCTCAGGACCGCGAGCACAGTCACCAGCCCACGGGTATTGTCACCAATACCGGGCGCTAACATTCGGTCCCCTTCAAATCGCACCGTTACGTCAGTGCCAGCTGGAAATACAGTGTCCAAATGAGCGCTTAGGACAACTGTCCGCTTACCCACAGTGCCGGGGCGACGGCCAATCACGTTGCCGACCTCGTCTATGAAAACATCGGTCAATCCAGATGACACCAACATTTCTCTGAATCGCTCAGCCCGTGCATCTTCTTGGAAAGGCGGCGCCGGAATTTCATTGAGTTCAATTAGATCTGATTGAGACTGCGGCTCAAGTGTTAGCACATGGGCTATTGCTGTCTGCACACGATCCGTTTGCTGCAGACTTACCGCGAGTTGATCAAAATCATCGGAGCTAGACTCTGCACCAAGCGACCACATCATCAAGATGGCGCAAAAAGACAGCCGCTGTAATTTGATCACGCGCTAGCATCCCAAGATTTCACCAGATCAAGACTCTCTTCCAACGCGTCAGACCGTTCCGCCCAGCTCTTACCACCGGTCCCCAACCTTAAAGTCGACACCCCGGCGTCACGATATGCAGCAAGGCGTTCGCAAATCATATCTTTCGTACCAATTAGACTGGTCTTTAAAATCATTTCATCCGGGACTCTCTTGATCGCCGCAGATTTATCCCCCTTAATCCACAGCGCCTGAACTTCCTCGGCTGCATCCTCATAGCCAGCGCGACGAAATGCGTCATTGTAGAAGTTAGTTTTAGCAGAACCCATACCGCCCAGAGTAAATGCCATGCCCGGCTTTCGGGCCTCAATCATCTGCTCGACATTTTCGCCAATCTCGAAACCAACCCCTATTTGAATATCAATATCATCGAGACTGCGGCCCGCTTTTTCGGCGCCACGGCGCAGTGGACCTAGAAACACATCAGCGTGCTCAGGCATAAAAGAAGTACCCAACCAGCCGTCGGCTAACTCGCCGGTCATCTCAAGGGATTTGGGGCCTAGGGTCGCGAGATAAACGGGCAGTTGCGGGCGAGGCGGCTGGGACAACCGAATCGGTTTACCTTCGCCGCCCGGCCTTGGGAGAACATAATGCTTCCCGTCAAATTGCACGCGCTCACCGGCGAGCCCCAGCTTGACAATTTCTATACATTCCCTCAGGCGTCCTAAAGGGTTGGCAAAACTTGCGCCGTGCAGTCCTTCGACTACCTGCGGGCCGCTCACACCCAAGCCCAAGACAAATCGATCCTTGGAAACTGTTGCCATACTTTGGCTGGTCATCGCGATCATACTTGGAACACGAGCGGAAATTTGCATGATGCCGGTGCCGAGACCAATCGTCTCTGTTTTGGCCGCGAGATAGGCTAACGGCACAATCGCATCCATTCCCCAGGCTTCTGCGGACCAGGCCTGATCAACGCCAAATTTTTCGGCGCGCTGGGTATAGGCTACGAGTTCATCCCAGTCTTCGCCGTTGTAATAGGCACTGCCAATCGATATTGAAGTTTTCATTTTCTCGCCTTTTTTGTTCTGTTAGCTACTGTTTCGCTTTTGTTGCCGACTATGTATCGACCATACGCCGACGTTGTGCCGCCATAGGAACAACCCTAAGAAGCACCGGCAGGAGCACAAAGGTTACCACCACCAAAAGTGATATCGCCACCGTCAACAGCAATCCGATTGATGCCGCACCTAAATGAGGGCTAAAAGATAGCGAAAAGAACGTGCCGACGGTGGTAAGCGCGCTAATCACAACGGCGCGGGCCGTGCTAGATTGATGCAGGTCTTCCGCCGCTCCGCTGACATATCGATGCACCACATGGATGCCCGTGTCGACGCCCAAACCAATTATCAGAGGCACCACCAGTATGTTCGCCATATTGAGGCTAAGACCGAACAATTGGCACAACGCGAAAGTCACTAAAAGTGATATTCCAACGGGTACAAAAACTAAAATGGGCAAAAGGAAGCTTCGGAAATAGCCAACCAGCAATATGAATATGCCTGTGAACGCTAGGCCGGTCGCCTCTACAAAAGACTCCACGACAACATTACCGACACCCCATTCCACGACACTCCGACCTGACAGGTTAGGTGCAACAATCGACACAGCATCAATAAAGCCTGTAGTGGCTTCTCGATTGGCAAGATCAGAGCTTGGCTGCACACTTAACAAATACTCTCCGTCAGTAGAGATTAATCGTTCGCGAAGTTCGGCAGGTAACGCCGCCAAGTCGAAAGGTGATGCAGCGAGCGTTAAGCGTAATTGTCCCAGCGCCTCGGTTAAGTTGACTAGCATCGCGCGGTCAATTTTTGCAATGGCTTCATGTTCCAGCGCACCTAATCTTTTCGTCAAAACCCTCAACAGTTCACGATCAGCAGGCCGGGCATATTGAACACTCTCCTCTAGGTAGGCTACCGCGTCATTCAGGGCCGCTTTTGAATGCTCTTCCGCAGCCAATACCTCATCAATTGAGTCAAATCGCGCGCGGTAAGGTGCCACCATTATTTGCTTGAGACCTTGCTCAGTAGGGATTAAATCATCCGGTCCTGTGACACCACTTACTTCATCCAGTTGCGTCAACTGCTCGGTTAACAGCATTGCCTGATCAGCATCAGTTGCCAGCACCGCTATGCTGTAGTCTGTTGTAATGCCCTCAGCCTGCAATTCCAGCAGCGTCCGCATACCCTCTGTGTTGGCATCCCGCATCGCCAGAACGCTGTAATCAAAGCGCAAGTCTTTTGCAATCCACCCGGACACCGCGACCAGAGCAAGAAATACTAAGATGGTCGGCCGTGCCGGCATCACGAAAAAAGCGAGCGAGAAAGTATCCGGCTGTGCCGGGCGTAGCTGAACTCGACTCAGTAAAGCCGGCAGTAAAGTCAGCGTAAGAATAAAGGCGATACCCATGCCAAGGGCAGAGATAACACCTAATTCTGCCAGACCGACATAATCTGTTGGCGTAAAGGCCAAAAAGGCAATTGACGAGGTCAACATACACAACAGCAGTGCGGGTCCAACATCTCTTGCTGCCACTATCAGCGCGTCGTGAATCGGTAGCGCTTGCCTCGCTTCTCTGACGCGCAAACCAAAGTGAGCAGCAAAGTCGACACCAAGGCCAAAAAACATCACCACAAAAATAAGGGACAGCGTATTGAATGAACCCACGGTCAAAACCGCCATGCCCAGGGTTAACGAAACACCAGCAGCTAAAAGAACAAATATTGCCAAAACGAAACCAAGAGAGCGGATGCCCAAGCCAAGAATCAGCGCCAGCAAAGCAATCGAGATAACTCCGGCCAAACCAACGCCACTCAGGGCGGCTTGGATTTCTTCATGGGCGAGAGGAATTTCACCACTCAAGCGGATCTCCACATCCGATGGCTTCTCTAACGAAGAAATCTGCGCACGCAGCACCGAAACCAGCCGTTCGCTGGGCAATTGTTGCGATAAATCTTGGGTACCCTGCAGCACAATCAACTGGTAGAAACGCGCTTGCTCAAGGTCTTTCAGAGAGGGTAGCAGGTCGACTCGCACCTCTTCTTGCCCAATGGATGAGCTGATCGAGTGCAACGGCGCAGGCAAAGGCAAACCACGATTGGCTGTTAAGTGGTCGGCCAAGACGAATGTAAAATTCGTAATACTGGCTTCATCTGCTAACCGCAGTAAGGGGCCATAGGTGTATTCCACAGCCTTCAGCCACAATGCCAACTGCTCAGGCGCCAAATAATAGAAAGCACGTCGAGTAATAAAAGCATCGACCCCTGGCGCAAACACCGAGTGGAAATGCTCATCGGCCTTAAAAAGCGCCACCAGGTCTCTTGTCACGCGATCAACCGCATTGGCATCCGGCCCACTCAAGACCACAAGCGCCGTTTGCTCAAAGTATGGAAATTGATCTTTGTAGTGTTCGTTATTCTGATGCCAGACTAAATCTTCGGCGGGCCGAATCAGGCTGCTTAAGTCAGAGTTGATGCGTGCTTGTGTTGCGGTATAGATCAGGCTCATAACAGTAAGCACTAGAACACTCGCCAGTACCCAGCCAGAACGATGGGCGGCCAATCCGACAAGCCGACTAATCAAGCAGACCTGCTCAGGCTGTGGTGCTCATAGATTGCTAGCAGCTGATCGACCGACTGCTGATGGTGCCATGTTGCCGCTCGTTTTCGATTATCAAGACCCGACTGTGTCCTGGCAGGCGAATTAGACAACCAATAATCAATCTTCTTCGTCAGATCAGCCACGTCACCTTGACGGAAGAGGCTATTGGGAAGCGTCGCAAATTCAACCGCTGCGCTACCCGGGGAATCCGACACTAAAACCGCATTACCGGCCGCCATCGCCTCCAAAACCGACATGCCTTCCAGCTCGATTTCGCCACCATGCACAAACAAATCAGCAGTCTGATAAGCCCGGCGCAAGGCTTCGTCATCGACAGGACCTATCGTCGCACCCAGACCCAGTCTTTGAGATTGTTTTTCGAGATCTTGCTGAAGAGGACCGGTGCCGATCAAGTGAATATCGATTTGCTCGCGAAAAATTGACCTCGCAACCGCGTCAAGAATGGTGCGCTGGTGCTTCTCCGGTGCCAGCCGACCAACGGATAGCAATTGCCATCTGTCGTTGTCAGTGCGCACGCGTTTAAGTCTAAAAAATTCATCAGGCACGCCATTTGATAACACCGATACTGGCTTGGTCAATCCGTGCTGCCTCAATTGATCTGCCGCGAATTGAGAGGGTGTTAACACCAGTTCCGCTCGGTTATAGAGTCCCCAGATAAACAGCTTATACATCCAGCGCACCATCCAATCGGACTCAAGCCCGAGATTACGCAAAAGATTTTCAGGCTGTACATGAAACGAACAGATCAACGGCAAGCCGAGCCGATTCGCTGCGCGACAGACAGCGTGACCGAGAAAGAAGGGAAACTGGACGTGGACAAGATCAAGCCCATGAAGTGCTTTGTCTAGATCAACCTCCCTCGCCCAGGGATTCGATAGAGGCACCTTCATGCTGTCGATAATACCGTTGAAGCCAGGAATCGACAGCTTGGGAAATGGCTCGATACCCGGTTCTGAGACAGAAAGTTCTGAGACAGAAAGTTCTGAGACAGAAAGTTCTGAGGTAAGAGACTCGGTGGATGCTTCCAGGCTGGCCGTCACTAACAGTCGAAACTCGGCTTGATCACTAAGCGCTGCAACAAAACGGCGGGTAGAGACCACCGTACCATTGAATGGGAAATACCACGGATCAATTATCACGCCGATTTTTAGGGTCATCCAACGGTCCTTATCATGCTCCCTCCACCGTATATCAATTAGCCCACTGATTCGAGGCAATTAGGTGAGCGCAGCTTAGTGATCAAAACAGGGTCGCGATCTGGAAAAAAGCGTCTACTCTTTAGTGACCTAAAGCCAAATATCAATTTCATAAGAGACCTATCATGCGCAAAAAAACTGGCCGACTATTGCCTACCTTTCTCATCGCTCTCGGGTTCTTAGTGCTAACGACTTCAGTTCGGGCTGACGCGATTTCAGCAACCGATGCAGGCCAACAGACCATGTCTAAGTTCATGATCAATCTCGCTAAATTTGTGACGTGGCCTGAGGAGAGATTTGATGGTGCATCTGCTCCCTACAAATACTGCCTGATGGGCGATGATCCGTTCGCTGGAACGCTCGATAGCGCCGTCTCCGACAAACAGGCGAAGAGCCGAGGCTTTACAATTGAACGACTGGGGCTAAGTGATGTGGAATCTGCAAAAAGTTGTCATGTTGTCTTTGTGAATGTTCAGACTGCGGACCAGGCAACGGATGTCATTGATAGCCTTTCAGGGTTGCCGATCCTGACCGTCGGTGAGGTCGAGAAGTTTGCCCAGTACGGTGGCATGGTCGGTTTTTTAGGCGAAGGTAGAAAGGTTGCTTTGGCCATCAATCAGAAACGCCTTGAGGGGGCCGGCTTGAAGGCCTCCTCACGGCTGTACCGTGCAAGCAATATGTAAACCCAAACAGGAAGACAAACCCATGCTAACAACGAATATACCTCTAAAGTGGAAGGTCGTCCTAGGCGTCACCACGACAAGTACTATTTCGGTGATCCTGGCGATTGCTTTATTCGCCAGCATCGAAACCAAAAGACTCGAACAGGCAGTGATCTCAGAGTCAGAGACCATCGCGAAGATCATCGGTGGCAACTCGATCGGTTCGCTGGCTTTCTCAGATCCCGAATCTGGGCTAGACACCCTGGCATCTCTCAGAGCTAATTCGCACATACATGAAGTTGTGATCTATGACGACGCTGAATCACCTTTCGTCTGGTACAGTTGGTCAGGAGCTAAGAATACAAAACACAAATCGGGTACCTCTGACAATATGCCCAGTGGCATGCCAGTAAGGGCGCCGCCAATCGCAATCAACATCAAGGAGAAAGACTTCTCCGTCACACAGGCCATCATCGATGAAGAAAACCAGCGACTGGGTACGATTTACGTGCTCACCGACTTCAAGCTGGTCGAAGATACCATCACCAATTACGTCACCATCACGCTCATTATCAGCCTTGGAGTTGCATTGCTGTCTTTTGGGCTATCGATGCTTATCCAACGCAATATCGTATCGCCCATTAACCAGGTTGTGTCTGCTTTAAGAGACATGGCGGAGGGTGAGGGAGACCTGACAAGGAGACTCAATGTAAGCACCAATGACGAGATCGGCCAGCTAGTTTCTTGGTTCAACACGTTCGTCGAAAAAATTCATGATGTGGTGCTACAATTCCGCGATACCGCCAACGACTTGTCTAGCTCTGCAACAGAACTCAGCTCTCAATCAGATAACACCAGCACCTCAATTACTGGCCAGCAGAAAGAACTTGAACAGGTTGAAAGGGCGATGAAAGAAATGTCACACACCGTTCAAGAAGTCGCTGATAGTGTTGCAAGTTCAGCGAATGACGCCGAACAAGCTGACAAAGAGTCGAAAACAGGGCGAGAAATCGTGGGAGAGACTATGTCCGCGATTGAGGCTTTAGCTTCCGACATCGAAGCTGCTTCTCAAGTCATCACCCAACTGCAGCAAGATAGCCAATCCATAGGTTCCGTTCTGGATGTAATCCGCGGTATCGCAGACCAAACTAATCTACTCGCACTCAATGCTGCCATTGAAGCTGCTCGCGCAGGAGAACAGGGCCGCGGTTTCGCCGTGGTGGCGGATGAAGTCAGAACACTTGCCAGTCGAACTCAAGAATCCACCGAAGAAATTCACGACATGATTGAACGGCTACAATCGGGCTCAAGGGAAGCTGTACAGGTTATGGACAAGGGTCGCGCTCAGGCACACGCCAGCGTCGAAACCGCCGACAAAGCCCGGTCAAGTCTGACAGCCATCACTAGTGCTGTTGGCACAATCAAGGATGTTTCCAAACAAATTGCACAGGCATCGGGCGAGCAAGGGAGCATGACCGGAGATATCAACGGCAACATCGTTAACATCTCGACGGCCGTGCGGAAAACCTCTGAAGGCGCAAAAGAAATGGCCAAGCGCGCGGCAACTCTGGACCAACTTTCAAAAGATATGCTGAGTCTCGTCGGCCAGTTCAAGCTTTAGCTATCAACCGTTAATAGGATGGGAAATCACATGAAGTATCTACTTGCCTTGGCAGCACTTGCAGCGCTTCAGCCAGCACTTGGCGATCGAGCCATGGAGCCAAATGCGTTTGATGAGGAAAAGGTTGTGCTGATTTCTTATCAAGCAGCAGATGCATTGCTGGGAGAGCCTGATTCAACCGCAACAAGCATCGACAGTCTAAATCAGATGCCCGCTACAGCGGCGGGTAAAAGCGACGTGATTCTAATCAGCGTTGAACAGGCAAAGGTACTATTGGGAGGCGATCCTTAACGCCAGAATGCTTGATATGACTTTCGGCCAGTGGTGGCGTTGATTAGACCGATCACCTGAATGCTTTGATTACCCAGATCAAATAATTCAGCACTAGACCAGACAAAAGATTCGCCTGCGATTTACCCTAGATCCGCACCACTCACACCAGATGTGCGAGACCAGCTCAGTAGATCGCGCCAGCGCACATCGCACAAGGCTTCGTACTGGTATAGAGAGTCGCCCGGTTAATAGTCTGCCGATCAAACTTATAAACCGCAGCACGAATCAAATTCAGCTCTGCATGGCAGGTGATATCTTGATCAATTAAAACGCTATTTTGAGTTTCAATCACGATTTCCCCATCGATTACCAATAGAGCACCGAATGGGTGGTCACCGTGATCGACTGCTTGCTCAGCGAGCACATAACAGCGATTGATATAGTCTTTGTCAGATGCCAATTGAAGTAACCTTTTGTTTGCCGACCCAGTGAAAGTGCCGTTGCAGATCTTCATCTTCGAGGATAAAAGAAAACTCCGCGAAATATTTTGCCAGTGTCATTTGATCATAGGCTTTGTGTATACCGACATGACACTGACGACAAATATACACACCCCGGTTCAATTCCTGCTTAGAAAAATGTTTCTTGAATCTGTCCCTACGATGCATTTTTTTGGGTATCAGGTGATGGAACGTCAGCGCCAACCCACGTTTACAGCAAGGACATTGATCGATCACAGCGACTTGTTACTCACGAAATAGTTCTGATGACATTCCGGTGACATTGCCATGACATCCTGATGGCAAAGTACCAGGCAAACAGTACTGATGGCATTGACGCCATGATAATGATTTATACTGCATACTGACGAATCATTGTGCTACCCATATGAAAATTTCCTCCGCTGAATTTCTTGATTTACATCACCCTATAGATACGAACAGATGGCGACTACCGATTATCGAACGTACAACTGGCGGCGGCGGGTCTCTGTTCGGTGGTGTCGGCCTCGCGGCAGGCGTCGTCGCATTAGAGCAGGCAACACAAAAGCCCATTGTCTGGGCGACGGGCCAGTATCTAGGTATTACCCAACAGCCTGCGGCATTAGATCTAGAAGTTACTCTACCGGCTGTCGGCCGCAATGTGACTCAAGGCAGAGTTGTCGGCCATCTATCCGACACCACACCAGAACAAGAAATCATTACCGTATTGGGCGCTTGCGGGCAGCGCACTTCTATAGCCAGTGGCTTGTGGCTTAATCGCCCTGAGGCGAAAGCGCCGGAGGACTGCCCATTACTCGAACGACACCACGAAGGCGCATCAATACACGATCATGTTGACGTCAGAATTGCCCACGGTATGTTCGGCTTCTCCGGCGCGGGCGAACCTTCCGGCAATGGCGGCAATGTGCTGTGGATTCGAATGCCAAACGTCCATCATGATCGGGGTGCACTGGCCATAATCGCTGACTACATGCCTTCCGCTCTAGGAAATGCCCTGGGACGGATGGCACACTGCACAAGTATCGACAACACAATCCGTTACGCCAGCGCAAAAGATTCCAGCTGGGTGCTTTGCGAAAATCATATGGATTACGTCGGCGAAGGCTTTGGCTATGGTTCGGTTAACATGTGGAACGAGCAAGGCGAGCTACTGGCCACTGCGAGTCAAACCGTCATCGTTCGAGCCGATCCAGCTTAGGTTTTATTGCCCAAAACGGACGTTCTTTTGCAAGACTAAAGATTCTCGAAGACTCTGGGAATTTGCTGCAGAGACCCATAAACTCGAATTCTAAAGGAGCCTAAATGTGTTTCAGTTTGATCAGGATACCGCAGTAACAGAAGTCACCCCCGGAAGCTGGCAGGGTCACATTAGCGCTGCCTGGAACATTGGTGAAAATCCCAACGGCGGCTATCTCGTGTCACTTGCCATCAATGCATTGCGACAGTCCTTACCACACCCGGATCCTGTTTCAATCACAACGCACTACCTAAGACCTGGAACCTCGAACTTGGATTGTCAGATCCAAGTTGACGTGATTCGCATCGGCAAGACACTCAGTACGGCAAGGGCAACCCTGTCTCAGGAAAACAAAGCCAGGCTCGAGATCCTCGCTGTCTTTGGCAACCTCGATGAATCTGTTGGGGTCGACCACTCGCTTGGAATAGTGGCACCGAAAATTGAGCTGCCAGAAAAATGTGTTGCTCGCGATGGCCAATCCCAGGGTGTTGGGTTACCTATTGGGCAACGTTTGGACACGCGACTCGATCCAGCCTGCGCCTCGCCTGGCGAATCCTCTACAGCAGAACTCAACGGCTGGAATAGATTTAGAGATGGCCGAGAACCGGATAGCTGCAGTTTGCCGTTGTTTTGTGACACTTTTCCACCCTCACCGTTCGCCCTTTTAGGTGTCGTGGGTTGGGTGCCGACCATTGAACTCACGGTTCATGTAAGACGTCGACCCGCGCCCGGCTGGCTTCAGGCAAAGTTTGAATCAAACGACTTACAGAATGGCCGCTTGATCGAAAACGGCTATCTGTGGGACAGCAGCGGAGCTCTGGTCGCGCAAAGCCGCCAGATTGGACTCGTCATGCAAGCAAGCTGATGACAACTAGGCCTACAAAACCGGTGTGGATTGATCGATTTGAACCCCTGGAAGTCTGGCGATTTGTCTTTCGCGCCGAAAATGTCTTACTCGCCGCACCGCTGATCCTGATCTGGTCATTTTTACTCGGCAGCTACTACATCGGGGGCCCTGCTACCGGCCCCATCATGGTCGTCAGGAGCGTTGGTGCAATCTATCTGACTGTGGCCTTTTTATTTTGTTACCTGTTCATCATTCTCGATTACACCGCAAGGGGATATCAGACGCCACCCAAACTCAGCGGCGACCTATTGACTACAAACAAAGGGCGATTCATCAAAAGCCTTGCTATAGCGAGCTTCTTTGCTGCACTTATCTACGCGAACTTGAGCTCTCCTGTGCTGCTGGGTTTGATGGTTATGCTGACGCTGCTATTTCTACCCGTAAGTCTTTGCATCATTGCCATTCAGGACGCTTTTCTGAGTGCATTGAACCCCCTGAACTGGATGGTCTTTTTTCGCGACATTGAATTCGATAAAAGTGTTGCTCAGTATTTTTTGATACTAGGGATGACAGTTGCAGCTGGCAGCTTACTAACGAAAAATTTCAGTTGGTTTAATCTACTCACCGTGAGCGCTGTCGTATTTTCATTGATCTTACTGTTTCGCAGCCTGGGGGTAGTGCTTCACACGCACGCTTCCACCCTAGGCTTGTCAGTCAGATTCGGGCCGCAGGTTGAAGCTCGCCAGGTCGCAGAAAGTGAACGGCGCGCGTTGTCAGAATTCAGTCTGTCGCTATTTCAGCAGGTCGAAGTTAACCGCATTGAAGAAGCATGGGACACCTATCGAATGCAGTTAACAGCGGACAAGTTTGCCAGCGAAGACGCCCTATGGGACATCATTCACAAATGGCAAAGTCCTAAACTCGCTATCTTGGCTGGACGAGGTTACATCGATCGACTTCTTAACCAACAAAGAAGCCGCGAAGCCTGGGATGTGCTTCGGTACTGCTTTGAAAACAATCAAAATGAGTACCGGCTTTCGAATGGCGATGTCACCCTTACTATGATGGATACGACAAGCACCAGCCAGGAACGAAGGATTTGTGCAGAGCTGCTCAGATTTTTCGACAAAGACTTCCCTGCTCACCCGAGGGTCAGTGACGCGCTTCTAAAAGCGGTCGAGATCATGATCATTGATGCTAACGATTTAATTGGCGCACGAAAGCTTCTAAATCATATACGAATCAAGTTCCCAGAGACCGCTAGAAAACGGGCGTATCTTAAGCTTGAAACGGTGCTTGCGGCTGATCGCTAGCGAGCACCAATTAGAGACGCGCCGCCAACAAAGTCCAAAGTTGACTTTCAAATTCCGGCCGAGGCTTTCCCGCTTGAGGGTGACAAGTGCGCACTATCACCAGTGCCTGTGACGGAATAACGTATAAGAAATTACCATAGGCACCTCGCGCCGCGACCATATCATCGGGTGCATCTGGAATAAGTTTGCCTTGCACAACCTTCTTTTCACGCATTGGCTGCACGTAGTGAGTCGCCGAATTATTCCACCAACCCCAGCCCCAGGCGGGATTTTCTACCGAACCCGGTTCAAACATTTTTCGAACGAAATAGCTGGGAACAACCTGCTGCCCCGCCCACTTGCCTTCCGCCAGAATAAACTCACCAATCTTCACTAAATCACTCGATATGGATAGCAAGCCTGTAAAAGCCTTACCATTCGGCAAGAGCTGCGGCCGCTCTACCCAACGGGTTTCTTGCATGCCGAGCCGCTCGAACAACCAGGTCTGGCTTAAGTCCTGCAGCGCCATATCGCTTTGCTGAGTGAGAATTTCTTTGAGGTATTGATAAGCAGTATTGTTGTACCGCCACGTCTTGTTAACCTCACCGAGCGGTGCAAGTTCGTCATCCATACCCGTTGTCATCGTAAGCAGGGTCTCGATAGATAGCTTAGCTTCATCCCAGGGAGACAGCTGGGTCCATTCTGGTGCTAAGTGGTGGTTGGTGTTATCAATCGTTTCTAAAAGATATTGCTCCTCAGCTATGCCAAGCAACAAAGTCAAAATACCTTTCTGCACAGCAAACACATCTAACGCTTCAGGCAGTGGCTTAAAATCGAGCAGCGTTTGCCCGCCCTGCACAATACAGCACTGAGCCGACCCAGTTTGCTCCGCCAGCGTCGCGATAGCTTCAATGACTTGCGGGTCGAGAATGGCCTTAGGATCTAATTGTTCGCTCATTTGTAGTCCACATTGAGTCCACGTTGAATCCAACGCTTTTATTAAGACGGGTTCGGTAGAATAGTATCAGGCCCCTGACGCATGGCAGTAAGCCCTGCGTCTACCACCAGATGTTGACCGGTGACGAAACTAGACTCATCACTGCCCAGAAACAAAGCCATATTGGCAATGTCCAGCGGCTCACCTGAACGCTTTATGGGATGGAGGTTTGCCAATAGTGGCCGCATCACGTCTGCGGTTGCTTCATTCAGCTTGCTCTGTGGGTCAATCATTGGCTTAAAGATATTTGTCGCAATACCACCAGGGCAAATGGCATTAGCTCTGACATTAAATGCGGCTAACTCTAGAGCGATTGATCGGGTGTAGCCGATAACGCCCGCCTTAATGCCTGAGTAAACATGTGGCCCCAAACCGCCTTGAACCCCAGCAACACTAGCCGTGCTAATGATAGAACCAGAGTTCTGGGCTTTCATGACCTTCGCGGCGTATTTAACGCCCAGCACAACACCTGTAAACATAACGCCAATAGTCGCGTCATATTCCGGGCCAATTTCGATCGTGTCTGTATCACCAGACACGCCACCAAACCCTGCGTTGTTGAAGAGGACGTGCAAACCCCCAAATGCATCAACCGCAGTCTGCACCATGGCTTGGACGTCAGATTCATTGGAAACATCCGTATGGCAAAATATCGCATCACTACCGAGCTCGCTTGCTAATGCTTCTCCAGCCTCGTCCTGCACATCTGCAATCACGACTCGAGCGCCTTCTTCGATAAAACGGCGTACCGTACCCTCACCTATACCACTTGCACCGCCCGTTACAATGGCGACCTTTCCAGCTAAGCGTCCCATCCATCTCTCCCTGTGGTTATCTTTTTAAAGCATCGCCAGCATCCTGACACACGAGCGTAATTTTCAGCAAATCATAAAATCTCAACTACTCTTAGGAATAGAGATAGAAAGTGCAGGGATGACTGACGATGAAACTTTGGCTTTTTTCAGTTGCGCTATTTGCAACGGTGGCACTGGCAGACGAGACAGCAGATCAGCGACGCGATGCGGTGCAACCAGACAAGACCAAACCCGGACTCGAGCAATTTAATGACGACATGCGAGTCGTTGTGATAACAGAGGCGGAGTTTGTTCCGTTTTCCCAATACCTAGGGCTTTCGAACATCAATACATTGCCGCCCTCCTCCGCCGGCAATCCTCGCTCGGCACAACATCGAACGCCCTGAAAAAAAGTTACCATTGGGGATGCCGGCCAGGCCTGCGAATGAGAGCTGCTAGTCATACTGAAATATCAGGCGTCTTAGATTTAGTCAGGCAGCGGTATATTCCATAACTACTAATGGCCAACCAACAAATTTCTATGATCAAGCTAGACAGGTTAAAACTGTAAGACAGTGACACGCAAATCAGAATCGCACCTGCCGCGTTCATTAGCGAATAACGCATCCCACTTGGGTCAATTCGTTGCAGCTGCAGCAAGAAGTAACTCAACAACACCAGAAATACACCAAGATTGCCGATAAAGTCATGCCAGTGATAGGCGATCACAACTTTGCTCCGGCATTCTTTTGATATGCAGGGTCTTGACCAGTTGAGTTGGCCAGGTATCGATGGAATTGCCAAAGACACTCCTCTAAGTGACTGAGCCTCCCAGGCTCGTAAAAGCGGCTATTAACACCCTTCCAAACACCCTCGCACATTGGAATGTCTTCAAGATGAATCGCTGTTGTGCTTGCGACAATCGCTTCAACAACATCAGCGTCATCCGCGACCGATTCGTGCACAAGGATATGAACTTTTAACTCAAAGAACCCTAGGTTTTTGATATTGAGTTGATACCAGACCCCATAAGGTGTGTCGTTGCTGCGAATCAAAGCAAACAGCGTGGCTGGTAAAATACATCCAGCCCAAAATGGCGGAATAGCTTCGAGATCGATGGACGGGTTTTCCAACAATAAATAGTTGCCTTGCACCTTTTCGCCATAGGTACCCTGCGCCGGAAAAGCCTGGTTCAATGTTTCGGGATGAACAGCTAAATGATGATAGGACTCCAAAAAATTTTCGACCATGATCTTCCAATTCCAAGGCGAGGGGAAAGACAAGGTTTTCACGTGACGCAGGCCTGCAAAACCATAGCCAGAAAGTTTATCATCAAGTTCGGCCAGCCTCGGCGCTAGCGGTTTGGCAGTAGGATCAACATTCAAAAATATCCAGCCTTGCCACTCTTCGAGCGCGAGCGGTTTCAATCTATTAGAACCCGCAATAAATCCCTCAGCCTGCGCCATCAAGGGCGCACCGCGGAGTCGACCATCAAGCTCATAGGTCCACTTATGGTAGGGGCAGCTAATATGGCTCCCTGCCACATTGCCTTCACCCGCAAGCAGAGGACAGCCCCGATGAAGGCAAATGTTCGAGAATGCGTTGAGCTGGCCAGTTTTAGCGCGCACCACCACAATCTCGTCTCCGAAGAAATCATGGACGAGATAGTCACCAACGGCTTGTAATTGGTCCGCTCGCACAACCGGAAACCACTCCTTACGAAACAGACGATCAACCTCGTTCTCAAATACTTTATCAGAAGTGTACTGTTCCGCCGGTAACGTACTGGCGGTCTGAACAGATTCTGAAACTTGATAAGACAAATTCATCTCCTAGCGTTGATCAAGAAAATTGACACCCAGTCTTCCGCTCGCCAATAGACGCGGTGCCTAGGCAGGCAGCTTCAAATTGTAGGAATACCTAGACCACGCTAACACAAACCAAAAAATGGGATGCGCAATGCTCAAATGACAACGGGGTGTATATTTTATACCGCGGGCACTGACATGCGAAAAATTTTGATAGGGCGATGCGATCCGTGAGGCTTCTCCTATCTACACACCAGCCCATCCTTTACACCCGTAAGAGAGTTGTTGCCATCGGAACTGCGCTCAGTGCTGATGCAACCTGAGAGCAATACCGATTAACCCACGAATAATCGCGTCTTCATCAACACTTCTAACTTTTATGTTGCAGCGCATTATTAAGAGGCTCCAAGTAGGATGGAACTGTCCGACTTATCTGAACAGCGATAATGCAGTATTCTCATCGTTCAACAAAATCTACGCGCCGAGACCTACATGAAATATTCCGTGACAATTACATCGTTGCTGGCGCTGGTTCTGATGGGCTGCGCAAAACCCCCGGCACCTGAAGCTGAAGTCATCACCGTTCCTGAAGCTAGAACCATCGCATGGTTCGATGGCGATATAGAGGGCGCATTTCTGCTCGCCAAAACAGATGCTAAGCCACTGTTTCTTTACTGGGGCGCAGTCTGGTGCCCACCTTGCCAGGAAATTAAACACACGGTCTTCAAGAGCCGTCGCTTTATTGAGCAAACGCAGTCGTTCGTACCCGTTTATCTCGATGGCGACACGGAAGCGGCCCAGGCTGCCGGCGAAAAGTTCGGGGTCAAAGGCTATCCGACCGTAATTGTGTTCAATAGCGCAGGGACCGAAATGACTCGCATTCCTGGTGGGATCGACATCTCCCGTTACAATGACATTCTGGCATCGGCGCTAGAAAGCATTACACCCACGGCACAATTGGTCGCAGCATTAACCACAGACCCCGAAAGCCTAACGGAACCACAACTTAAACAACTCGCCTACTACTCATGGGGCCAAGATCACAAGGCCTTACCCGAAGGATATAGCCCAGACCTATTTCAAAAGGCGTCGCAACTGGCAAAAGAGGACATCACGGCTTCGCGCTTATATATGCAATATCTATATGAAGTTTCCGCCGCGCTCAACGCCAAAGAAACGATAGAAAACGCTCAGCCGCTGTCAGATGCTTTGCCGATGGTAGAGAAAATACTAGCGTCCAAAACGCTTGTTTTGGCCAACTGGAGTAGCCTTACCTATTACGCCACTGACCTCTCACCCCTGGTCGCGAGCGGGGCCGCTCTGACGGAGCTGAAGTCCCGGTGGCAGACCGCCGTATTTGATGCACGCCTCGACGGCTCTCTTTCGGAAGCCGAACGCCTGAGCGGGCTTTTCCCAATGCTAGAGTTCTATTTTCAAGACAAGACAAGAATCACGCTAAGCGAAGAACTGAAATCAATCGTACTTGCTGCAACCAAACATGCAGATGAGCGAACCGAGAATTCATTTGCACGGCAGAGTGTCGTCAACCAGATAAGCCACGTGCTACGAGAAGCCAGGTTGTTGGACGAAGCCCGCGCAATACTGACTGCCGAACTAGATCGGTCAAACGCCCCATACTATTTTATGAGCAGCCTCTCGGCGCTTGCTGAGCAAGAGAAAGACATCCCAACAGCATTAACATGGCGCAAGAAAGCATACGAGACAGCCACGGGCAGCGCGACCAGGTTTCAGTGGGGCGCAAGCTATGTAAGGGCTTTACTGCGTATGACGCCAGAAAATGAAACTACTATCACAGAGTTGGCGCAGGCACTTTTCAACGAAATGGAATCAGACAACGAACTGTTCGCGGGGCGGAATTTTCGCGTGTTGAAATCACTCAATTTGGCTTTGCATGCTTGGCAGGATCAGCGCGCTAAAACGTTACTGGCTAGCTTTGATCAAGCGATTGTGAGCCGCTGTAATGGGCTAACTGCAAACAGTCAGGCAATGCAAAACTGCAAGAGCCTGCCTATTTCTGACAGCTAAAAACTCATCGCAAATTCAGCTTCCATTTGGAACTGATCACGGATGATTGCGAGCCGGTTTTCAAGGCCCGCCATCATGATCTGAAATGTCGCATCTGACTTGAGCACATTCATCATCGGGTCAACGGTGGGTCGCCAGTGTTCCCGCCATCCTTCATCCACTGCCCGTTGGAGATGAATTAGGGCCTGACGTTGTTGCCCTCTAATAGCGGAGATCTGTGCGAGTAGATACCAGTCTCCAGGTCGATTTCGTGTTGACTTCTCGAGATATTCTTGCAAAGAATTTTCCACTTCGGAGAGTAGCTTCTCAGATTTGATCGTCAAACCTTCGGTCATCATCTGATCGGCTACCGCAATTTTTGCTTGGAGCTGAAATTCGGGAGCGTGTTTGTCTTTTTTTGCAAAGGCAGCTCCTAAAGCGAGCGATGACTCATAATCGCGCACCATAGTTGCTCTGTTATCTAAGTAGTAGTTAGCGAGTATCATATTGAAGCTCGCGTCGGGACCCTTGCCTGGTTCTGCGGCAATCTGACTCAGTAGTCGGTTCGCGCGCTCAAGATCGTTGGCAGCCGTATAGCGCCCCATCCTCAACCACAAGAGTCTCGTCTTGTAAGCTTCTGGAACTTCATCTTTAAACTTGTTATACCAGACATCTGAGTTTTCGAAGTCACCAATATCTGCATACAGCTTAGATACATTGAGTGCTTGGTTTAAATCCTGTCCAAGCTCATAAGCCCGCTGGTAATGACGTATCGCATCGCCTATCTGGCCATTGCGGGAAGCAATCTGCGCAACTAGCTCATAGCCTTTTGAGTAATTTGGATCGCTTTCTACTATCTGACTAAACAACGCCATGACTTCAGCATCGCGACCAAGAGCGGCGTACATGCCAGCAAGATTAAAGGCTGCAACGGGAGACTTCGGATCCAGTTTGACCGCTCGCTCATAAAGCATCATTTTCTCCGCATCATCCTCTACCATAGAGGCATACCACATAACCGCCATCGCATAACTCGGATTCAACCGCATAGCTTTCGTCAGCAGAGTTCGCGCCAGTTCTTTTCTGTCCGGGTACTGACTTTCCAACAGCCCCTTGCTCGCCCAGGCAATACCCAGCTCAGGATCCAGCTCAAGAGACTTGTCTATCGCTTGTCGCGCGCGCGCCAGTGACCGCTCTTGATCGGCGAACATATAGTTCGCCATTAGGGTGTTAGCGTCGCTTAAACCGGCAAAGGCAGAAGCAAAATTGGGATCCTCAACCACTGCCGTTTCAAAGTAGCTCGCCGCAGCCAACAAACTCTCTTTGCTACGCTTGGCGAGTTCCTGCTGGCCACGGCCATAAGCAATTAATGCTTCTGGATTAGACGAGCGCGCACCGCCATTCCTGCCATTGCCCTTTTGGCCAGCAAACAGAGTGACCTGCAGCTTTTCCGCGACTGCCTTCGCGATATCGTCCTGTATTTTGAAAACATCGCTGTATTCATGCGTAAAGGTTTCTGACCAGACATGTTGACCGCTCTCAACGTTGATGAGCTGTGCAGTTACGCGAATAGTATTATCGATATCATTCGCTCTGACGCTTCCTTCGAGAATATGGGCGACACTTAACTCCCGACCGATATCACTGATGTTGCGATTCACGCCCTTGTAGGCGAACGATGACGTGCGAGCTGCCACTCTTAATTCTGGCACTCTTGCTAAGACGTTGAGCAACTCTTCTGACAACCCATCGGCAAAATACTGGTCACGCGGATTGCTGCTAAAACTGTCAAAGGGCTTAACCGCAATAGATGCGTTAGACACTTTCTCGATTGAACTAATCGTCTCCGCAATCGATGATGTAATCTCTTTATCGTTAGCTTGGGCAACCTCATCTTCAAGACCTAATTGGACAAAGAACAAAGCGACAACCAACACGCAGAGGCCACCGACAAGCTTGAAATCCGTTTGGCTGTCAAGAAATGGCTGATGAGACTCGCCGTCATTTATTCGAACACCATCACGATCCAGATCGAATACCCAAGACAATATCAGCGCAAAAGGCAGCCCCGCAAAGAAAGCAATGACGAGATAGCGCAGAACAGAATCCGGTAATTCAAGAGTCGGGGAAATAATGTCTAGCAATTGAATGATGGGCCAGATGGCAACCACATAGAGCGTCGCCACGCGAATGACTCGCCGGCGCTTCAGCTCCTCGTAGAAATTTCTTAGTGCGGCTTCAGGCATAAATCAATCTTAACCTTCTTCTAACTCTATTGCCCCTGAGACACTGCGAACCGTCAGCGAGCCAGTGCCGCTACCCAGTTGCCCCTGAAGCGAATGCATCCCAAACTGATCGACTACCTTATCGTTGGTGAGCTCATTATCGATACCACCAGAGTTGCTATTCACCCGAAACGTCAAGTCAAGAGGCCCATCTAGACTGACACGAATCCTACCGCTGACAGAAGTCAGCTCCGCTGACACGTTTTGATCAAATGCTGCCTCAACCGCTAGATCACCGCTAATGGACGCACCTCGTAATCGGCTCACCGAGCGGGCCTCAATCTCTATATCCCCCGACAGGGTTTCGATTCCAAGATTCCCCTGGTGAGCTTTAACCTGAATATCGCCGCTGGCCGAGCTTGCCTCAAGTTTGCCGGATGTTTTGGAGGTCTCGATGTTGCCACTGACGGTTTTCAGGCTGATCTGCTTTTGGCCG
The DNA here is from genome assembly GCA_051278195.1 of Candidatus Azotimanducaceae bacterium. Lineage (GTDB taxonomy): Bacteria > Pseudomonadota > Gammaproteobacteria > Pseudomonadales > Azotimanducaceae > JAHRVQ01. The sequence goes on along the minus strand of JBNMQM010000001.1, from coordinate 73,740 downwards.
TTTGTTAGCGTGATGTCACCGCTAATACTTCTCACTTGCATACCGCCGAGTACGTCACTCACTTCGATATCAGTGGCGACCGCCTTCACAGCAACCCGGCTTAGCATAGGCACATAAATAATAAGATTGGACCCATCACCCCAATTTACATACTGCCGGGGCATCTCAACTTCTATTTCAGTCACGCCATCTCGGACTTCGAAGCGCAGGCCTTCTGCCAGCTCATCCAACTCTCCTTTGACCTGGACGCGCGCTTCACTCCACCCTTCTATCTCAATGTCACCACGCAAAATATCGATTTTGATAAGACCATCTGCCTGCACTTTCTTGCTCAGGTCTATCTCTTCTTCCGCCTGAAGCGTTGCAGTCACCAACATCAAGATGCATATAGAAAACACTTTCATGAACGAACCCACCTAATAGACGTTTAACAGGTTAGACGACATTGGCCGTCAGATGGTTTATGGCAGACCCGTTAAGTTAGGTCATCAAGAAGGGCTAAGACGCCCGCAGCATCGACACCGTGACGGAATGACTGCCCGGCGACCTTAACATTTGGACCGTGATTGCAATGGCCCATGCAAACAGAGGCTATTGCTTCACAATCAATCTCTCGGACCGAAATCTCGGATTTAAGCATCAACAACAGCGCTTCGCTGCCTCGACCGCCACAGGATGGTTGACCCGAGAGGGGCCGCAAATTAGTGCAAACGTAGATTTTCAACGTTTGATGATAAGCTTATCGCAGTTAAGCCCCTGCGCGGCACATAGGCCCTGATAGGCAGCAAGGATACTCTGTGCATCCGTCACGCCGGTCACATTGTTGTTTTCATCGACGTTCACGTTGGCGCCATTAATAGAAAACCAAACATCTGTAGGTTCATCGCCCACCATCAGCGTATGGATCGAGTGAGCGGGCTCGTATAGGTAGGATCCTGCCGTATTTTGATACTCGGGGTACTCTTTGTAATACCAGCAGCCCGAGAAGGTCACGGCGAACACCGGACCCGTGTGATAATGCTTGTCAACTTGATGGCCCGCCGGGAATCGGGTGCGCAGAACCCAAAGCCCCTGATTCAAATCCACCTGCAATAACTGCAGCAAAGTACCATCACCCGTATCCACGAATGGTAAATCGGACTCCCCGATATGGATAGCCTCAGTCAGACCATGAGCAGGCACCATGCCGGACTGGTGCTCAGTGGAAGCATTCAGATTGGAGTCGGTCATCGCAATATTCCTGTTTTAGATTGGCGCATTTTGACAAGTTTTAATCTACATGCAACTTGCGAGCTTAAATCTGTTCGAGGTAATGTGGCTTCCTGAAGCACCAATTAGAACCGACCATAAGAGGGATGCTACCAACATGACCTATGCACCAGGTGACCGAGCTTTTTATGACGCTGATAGTCATATCATGGAACTACCAGATTTTCTCAAACGATATGCTGACCCGAGCATTCGTGATGACATACCGGAAGTGAGCTATAGCGCCTCTCTCGTCAGCGATGAAGAAGTTGCCCAAATCATGCAGCAAGGCGGCAAACACTCATCCGAGCACGTGGCCAGTATGGTCGACCTTGGCGATGAACTGATTGCAAAGTCTAAAGAGATACAGGCATTGGGTGCTTTCGACCGGTCAGACCGAACCAAAGCGCTGGATATGCTGGGGTTCAAAAAGCAGCTCGTTTTCGCCACCCATAGTGTTGCGTTTCCGTTTCACCCCAGCTCGAAGAAACCTTGGAACCTACGGTATGGCGCCGCTCGAGCTCATAATCGTCACATGGCCGAATTTTGCGCTGACGACGATAGATTGATGGGCGTTGCTATAGTGCCGCTGGATAACCCTGCCATGGCTATTGCTGAAGCAGAGTGGGCGATAAAAGCAGGACTCGAGGCTATTTGGGTTCCGCACCGAGCACCTCTCGATATTTCACCCGGACATATTGACCTTGAACCTTTCTGGCAATTGCTCGCCGCAACGGGCACACCATTTTTGCTGCATGTCGGCGGCTCACCTTTACAAGCCTTGAAAGCCTGGAGTAACAATGGCCGAGCAGCGGTCAAAGACTGGATGGGCGGCGGCGAAAATGTCCGCACAAAAGACGCGACAGTCATGCACCAGCCGCCAGAAACCTTTATCAGCATGCTTTTAATGGATGGCGTGTTTAATCGCAATCCGACCTTGCGCGGAGCAGCAGTAGAGCTAGGCGCCGGTTGGGTACCTGAACTTCTCAAACGACTGGATTGGGTATCAAAGATTTATGGCCGGGTGGATGAGTCTGTTCGATTCGAAAGAACCCCGTCACAACAATTGACGGAGCAGATGGGATTTACCCCTTTCCCCCATGAGGACGTGGCAAACCTGATTGAACAATCTAACGAAGATCTCTACCTGTTTTCTAGCGACTATCCGCACGTAGAGGGTGGCCGAGACCCAATTGGTAAGTTCTCAACCAATCTGTTGAACGTGTCAGAGCCCATGCAGGAAAAGTTCTTTAGCGAAAACTTCCTGCGACTATTTCCTGAAGCGCGAGTTGCGTAGACCATTTGGTTACCCGGGCGCCATGTCGCCCGGGTACTAGACTGGCCGTCGGCCTGGTCGCAACATCAAACGTTAAACAATTGCTCGCAGCCCGTATTCCGTAGTAAATCATCCACCTGTGATTTTGACTCTCCGGATAAAGCACTGTACTCGGCTCTCAACCATTCCAGGCATTTTGCTTGATACGGGAAAGTCGGCTGCTGCCAAGGTTTATCGTCGATGGTTGTTTGAAACGACTCAGCACCGTCTTGGACTGCACTGGCATTCGCAATTAAGAATGGCGTGTATACCCGGCCCACTTCACCCAACAACGCCTTCAATGTTTCGTTTGCAGAGTCCAGTGAGACGAATTGATTACCGTCGGCATCAATGCCTGACAAATCTTCTACCACGTTAGTCCATGCGTGCACGCGCGGGGCAATATCGAGACTAATACCCATTGGCGTAGGATCAAATCCCGTGAGCTGCGTCAGCTGACCGTAGAATGCGAAGTCCGCCGATGCAGGTTTTGCACCAAGCAGGAAAGGAGAAGACTGAAAGTGAGCTTCCAACGTTTTTAAAATTCGCTTATAGCTCTCCTCAATCACCACTGCGGTAGTATCGTTAGAGCCGACAACATATAGCCGCGCTATCTGGCGCTCTCGAACGTAACTTGCCATTTTGGCGTGTTGATCATCGGACATCCCATAGTTACGCCACAGCGGTAGTATTTTTCCCCCCTTCTCAATATCGTCGTCGTAGTACCAACGATAGTGGAACATAGCCTTCGTTAGCCATTCATCAGCAAAATCTTCCAACAGGTAATTGATAAAGGCGGTCGCTGGATCGGAAGGGATGACGCTCCGCCCCTCATATGCTGCCTCCAATTTTCGAATAATGGGTGTTGAGTCGACAACGGCCTGGCGCTCGCCGTTCTCGACAAAATAGAAAACCGGAATCAAACCCACTTTCGGTTGCGGGTATCCTTCCGGCAATGTGTCATCGTAGTAAAATGAGTAGGGAATATGACGATATCGAAGCGTTGCTAGCATTTTCCGCGTATACGGAGAGCCAAAGGCGCCCTTCAGTTCTATTCGATCAACCATTCAGTCTCTCTTCTTGTTGTTGCAGCAGTGGCACTTAAGCGCCTCGAAAGTGAAAAATCTTCAGTGCTCGCTCCGGATAGCGATCCTCAAATTCTGGGCTAGCGGGCATCTCTCCGATTAACCTGATCTTAGACTGATAACGTTGCATCAAGTTTGGTAGAAAGTCCATGCCAAGGTAGGGGCTATTCACACTCGCAATCACATCAGCACCGGGCTTAAGAAGCTTGTGAAGCTTTTTCAAAATGGACACATAGTCACGCTCTGCATCAAAGCTGCCTCGCTGCCGCGTCGGCGGGTCAATAATGACCGTGTCGTAGCCGCCAAATTTCTGGATTCGGCCCCACGATTTGAAAAGATTATGGGGCATAGACCTGACCCTGCGCATGTCTTGGCCATTGAGCTCATGGTTACGCTTACCCCAGTTAATGGACGGTTTACTCATATCGACGTTCACGACCTGACGAGCACCGCCGGCCAAAGCAGCAACAGATAGCGAACAGGTATAGGCAAATAGATTCAGGACATTTTTATCTGACGAATAATCCAGAAGCCAGCGTCGCAATGGCCGCATATCAAGAAACAACCCAGCATTCTGATTAATCCCCGGTTGTACCTCATAAAGCACCCCCTGCTCCGTGACCACGAATGCATCTTTCGCTTCACCCCAGAGAACGTTGGCGGTTGCCCCCTGGCTCGACCTGGATTGATGAATGACGCCTTCTATTTGGCCGAGCATGTCTGCCGCGAGAATTTTTTCGGCGAGTTCGGCGACACCGGTGACTTCACTATATCCAGAGATGAGCAGAATCGGCGGATACCAGTCCAGGTTAATATGCTCAAGTCCCGGATACATGTGTCCTCGACCGTGAAATATGCGCCTGGGCTCGGGCATTCCTTCGGCGAAGAATTCAGTGGTTCGCTCGAGTATGGGTTGGTATAAATGCATAGTTGGGTTACGGCGAGAAAACGCCATTCTATCAACTCGGCCCCACGCTTGGAGTGATCTTTGAGATTAAGTCGTCGTCATTTTTTACAATTCTCTGTTCTGACCGCAGGGACCCCTGCGCTTTTGTTTGCCTCACGACCTCAAACACTGCCAGGCAGATTGCTCGGACTGACAACACTCGACAAACAATCTCATGAAGTCAGCAGCCTCTTTTCGCTTTCGCTCTCCACCGGTCAACACAAATTCTACGCCTTGGCAGACTATCGGTTTGGGCACAGCCTAGAACCACTGGCGAATGGCAGTTGGGTGACCATTCCCTACGGGGATGATTCAGAAGGTTGTCTGGTGATAGACGCAAACGGCGCTGTTCAGCAACAGGTATCAGCGCCCAAAGGCATGGGTTTCAGCGGCCACGGCGCGATACTGAAAGATGGGCGGTATGCGGTTTTTCATTTTAACCGATCAGATAGAATCGACACCGGTGGTGGTGAGATCGTGATCGCTGACACCAGCAGCGGCAAAATCGTCAAGCGGCGTCCAACCCCATTGATCCATGGCCACGACATGCTGCTAAGTAACAATGGACATATAATTGTCTCTGATGACGGCGCGATAGAATCAGACGCGGTCTCCGATCCGTTATTAATGACTATTGTTAAACCGGCGCTCTACTACTTTTCGCCGAAACTTGATCTGATTCGAACGGTACCCTTGCCGATCAACGGCAGTTTTGTCCATATTTCTGAAGATGCGTCCGGCAAGATTACAGGCGCAGTCGAGCAATACGTCAGGCGGACAAAAGGTGGGACGCTGTTTTTACAAGCACTTCTCGGAGCCGACACCAACGACTTTATTCGTCGGTTTGACCCCGAAGTTTTTCCAGACGACGTTCCTCTGCCCGGCCCGCTTGTGGGCGTCGATGCGACGGGCATAGCGGCGGAGGAAGCCTTCAGCACATCGCACCTAGATCCCTTCGATATGGTTTACAACGAACGTAGCGGCGTGACCTGCTGTGTCTTCACTGAATCCAATCTAGTCGCCTGGCACTCGCGAAACACCAACTATTGGCAATACGTGAGCGGCACAATGCTAGGTGTCAAAACGCCCTTTGGCTTAACCAATATTGGCGACACGTCACTGATAGCAGTGAATGATTTCGATCGCGGAGTGGCGGTCTTTGACTCGGTAGACATGTCGTTGACGAAATTTTTCGATGTTCCCACCCGCGGCGTCAAACATCTATCTTTTGACGCTTCCTCGCAGGTTGATTAGGCCCGGTAAGGCACATTAAACCGCTTGAGTTTGTTGTAGCGGATCATCGCCTGAATTTCCTCGACATAGGCAAGCCCCCTTTCGGAGTATCGAAGCAAGCCACTGGCCAACTCATCGCCGATAATAGGCTCATTAGCAAAGCGCTTGGACGAACGCATGTCACGGAATCCGTCGTAAGCAATGTGGGTGTTCAAGGTTCGAACATAGTATCGAACTGATTGACGCACGCTGGCAAAGGTCGCCACCTCATGGGTCAAACCAACCGTTCTTCTTAGCGGTGTAACGCCGCAGCCTCGATAGAAACACCAGATACCGAAATAGTTGTTTGCCGCCGTCGCAAACCGTGAGGTACCCCAACCCGACTCTTTCGCCGCCTGGGCCACGACAAGGGCGGCGGGCACTGTATCGACGCGCTTGAGCAGTTCACCAATGCGACCTGCGTCGCTATTTCCCCGAGAGCTAAGCCTGTATCGACCTTCAATTGTCGTCAACTCGTTACGCTGTTCATGACTTAAGCCGCGACCATTCAACATCTGCATGCCTAGACTCCCTAGCCAGCGACGTTCCCGCGCCACTTCCTGGTTAGCCTCATGGACCATAGGTAACAGAAACGCATAGAAAGCAGCCTTGCGATCTGGCGCGTGGCGGATATCGGAAAAATCCGGCGCACTTTGATCTTCTACCTTACCCAGCGACACCGCAGCGGCATGATAAGGTTCCGGCACAACAGCGCTTGAGGTTTGCATTCGCGGCGCCGCAGCATCGTCTAGTGGATTGAAGCCCAGTAACGCAATGAGAACGATCAATAAGGGTTTTGATAGATGAAACATAAGTGGCTAGGGTGACGTTTGACGGCATTCTAGTAAGAAAGTGAAGGAATCTCCACATTTTCCGAGCGTTTCTTAGATCAAGTAATTATTGATAAATATCAATAATATAGCTAACAGTCAGGGTGCTCCTGTGGATAAGCAGAGGGTCGATAGTGGAGGAATCTGCAGTATTCCTTACAGGACGCGGGCTCCAAGGCATTGGATGTCAGGGTGAGCCTCGATACTGGCAGCCAAATTGCGATCGAGGTCTGTTATTCGATTTCCGGCATCATGAGTCGTCAATCGAACAGAAACGCGATCATAGACGTTGCGCCACTCGGGGTGATGCTGCTGAGCTTCGGCTAACTCTGCGACTAACGTCATAAAGCGGAAAGCTTGATTGAAATCGGCAAACTGCAGATCGGCGACCAGAGCATCGCCGACTTCGGAAAACAACCGAGCCACGCCTCAGCCCATCACTAATTCTAGCGGCAGACTTTGATATCGATCGGGTTCTGAGACACCCAGTTCGATTCTGACCTGAACCAGTGGCTTAGCCAACAGGACTTCCCAGTGCTGACCTGGCATCCACAAAGTGCGCCGGCCCATTTGATAGGCTTGCCACATGCTACTGATGACTCTAGATCCAAAAACTTTCCTCAACTTTAGCGCCGCCATGAAAGCAATGAAGCCAATTCCACGATTTTTAGTTTGCGCGTAAGTGAACGCTAACAAACATGCTTCGCCAGCCAAGTCACGGCCAAACCCTGTAACAACATGCCAAAGGTCGTGTTGATCTCTCAACCGGAGGGCATAGGTTTCTATCCCGGTATCTCCAGTCAGCGCCACCTGTTCTTCTGTTTCACTCGCGTCCTTTAGGCCTTCAGCTGTGATATTTCCTCTTTCCATGAAGCCTAGATAGGCTCGCCCAAGGCTTCCATCTGGCATTTGCCTGAGGGCATCACGATCAGACAAGACTGACAGCAAAGAAGTGGGCGCTCGCAGTATTTGCCCCGCTTTAGGGGTTAACAAAAAACGGCGATAACCGCGCTCAATGACATCGCCAGACAAAGCCCGAATAATCACAAATACCTGCTCTGTGGCTTCTGGGTCTTTCAGCAACTTCTTCATCGCGCGCATCGCCACCAGAGGTTGCATAGAACGGGATTCATAGCTTGAACCGTCGTTAGTTTTAGGGCTGGCTTGACGGTTGGCTTCGAGAGAGGCTTCAACTTTCATGGTAAATTCAACGCTATTAACAAGAATGTTAATAATAGTCCTGTTAACATCTTTGTCAACAAGAACTGTTCACAAACTCAAAAGTACAGAGGTGCCATTGGCCGCTAGACTAAGAAGAACACCTGAAGAAGCTCGCGAACTTATTCTAAGTGCCGCTCAATTAAGGCTGTCCGAACATGGTGTGCGGGGTTTAACCATCAAAGACGTTGCGGCGGATACCGGTATCAACCACGGCACACTGCTGCACCATTTTGGTAGTGCGGAAGAAATGCGCACAGCGCTTTTACTGAGAATGACGGATCATCTTATTGGCGACATGGCCCAGGTCCTCGAATCAGGTATTGGTCCCAAAGCCAGCGTTGAAGCGCTGTTCAATCTCATGAGCGCTACCGGGCATACCAAACTGCTTGCCTGGCGAGCCATGGAGGATGTTCGATTGGAAGGCGTCGAGCTGCCCATTAACAGCACCCAAAGCATCACCAGTATCATCGATAGAATCACTGAAGGGTTAAGCGATCCAGATCAACAAACTTCACGCAATATGGTGTGCCTTGCGGTTTCAACTGCAGTGGGATGGGGGATTTGTGGACTGGATTTTCAGAAGATGTTGGGCTTGTCGCCTACCCAGCAGGAAGATTTTCCCAGCTGGGTAGGCACCCAAATTGCGAGCCTTAGCCGTTCGGATTAATCAGGTATTTTTCACCCGTCGCTTGCTTCGCGTAAACCTTAATGGCTTCGGGGTCTAATACCTCAGCAAGAGAGACCGTGCTGGTATACGTGCTGGCAAACGTTGTGCCAATTTCGTCTGATACACGCTGTCTAAGCACACCAAATTTCTCCATGCCAATTCGGCCGATGAAAGGTGTTAGTAACCAACCGCCGATTCCCCACATCATGCCAAAAGCACGGTTCAGCGTCGTTGGAGACCGATCGAGGCCGCCGTAGATGTAGACCTGCTTGTGCACGGTTGAGCCGTAGCGGCTGTATTCTTTTGCCGTTTTGTTGGCTGCAATTTCCATTGCTGTAAGGATTTGTCCTGCAAGCTTACCGCCGCCGGTTGCATCGAAAGCCAGGGTAGCACCGGTCGCAACCAATGCGTCCACAAGATCATCCATGAAGGTTTCGCTGGAAGAATTGCAGACATGCTCCGCGCCCAATGACTTCAGTAAATCCACGTGGTCACTCTTTCTTACAATATTGACCAGGGCAACACTGTCAGCTTTACAAATTTTGACCAGCATCTGGCCAAGGTTAGATGCTGCTGCTGTATGCACAAGAGCCGTATGGTTCTCGAGCTTCATAGTTTCTACCATGCCTAGCGCAGTCAATGGGTTCACAAAGCAAGAAGCTGCTTGTGCCGCCGTCGTGCCATCATGCATAACAAGACAGCTAGTAGCTGGAACGACTCGATACTGAGAATACATCGCGCCGCCAGCGACGCCGACCATCTTACCCATCAGCGCCTCAGCACCAGCACCTGTTGCAATGACGACACCAGCGCCTTCATTACCTACCGGCAGCGACTCATCAACGCGCGCGGCCATGGCTTTCATCATCGCAGCTGGAATGTCCATTGTGACAACGGCATCTTCACCACTACCAGTAACCGTCATCGTACTAACGTCTGCTGGGCCAATTAACAACCCAAGATCCGATGGATTTATCGGAGATGCATCAATCTTGATGAGCACCTCATTGTCGCCGGGCACTGGCATCGGCACCGACTCAATTGAAAGCTTTAGCTTTCCTGCACTTGTTACTTCCGATCGAATTTCCTTAGATGTATCTGTCATGCTATCTCCTATTTCACCTCTACTAGTTCAATATCAAAAATCAGCGCGCTGTTTGCCGGAATGGGCCCGACACCGCGTTCGCCGTATCCTAATTCAGGAGGAACAAATAACGTCCACTTGTCTCCTTCCTTCATCATTAATAATGCTTCTGTCCAACCTTTAATGACTCCTCCAACAGCAATGGTAAGGGGCTCACCTCTGGAGTAAGAGCTGTCAAATTCACTGCCATCTAACAACCGACCGGCGTAGTGTGCAGCCACAGTGTCAGAAGGCTTAGGTGTTGAGCCGGTACCGCTCTCAATGATGGTGTACTGTAAGCCGGATTCAGTCTGAATCACGTTTGGCTTTGCCGCGTTAGATTGCATAAATGCATCGGCGGCTTCTTTGTTGCTCATAGGAGCGTCCTTTTCTAATTCAAGTTTCGTTGCCGGCGCGCCTTCACCGCTGCAACCTACAATAATCGTTAGTAACATCAATATGACAAGCCGCATTAAACCTCCTTGCGCGTAATGCGGGCAGAATAACGCATGCTCTTTGAAACTGATAGCGAGATCAGCGCGGTAAGTGATGACAAATTTCGACCAGATCTTGAGCCAAATCAGGATACGCACAGTAGTCCGAAAGAGAAGACATGCGGAACTCCAACCGGGCCGCGTGCGCTTCAATCGCAGCGATCCTCCATCCGTCGGTTTCATGCAGGTCTAGAGTAGTTTGAGGGAGTTGCCCCGCTGGCACAACTAGACGGATTAGACCCGATTGTTCTGATCGAAACTCGACGGTCACTGATAAGCGCGTTTCTAGACGCAGCCGTTCAAGCGCCGCATTTTCTTCTGAACGGAAGCTCCCAAGGACCCAAAGGTTTGAGGCTGCGCGCATGCTGCAGAGCAGATGGTACAAATGGCGCCAAGGAAGCAAGCAAGCAGTAGCTTGAGAGCCACTTTTTTCATAGCTAGGCTTTAGCGACTCGAACAACTACTTTATTACGGCCACTGCGTTTGGCTTTAAGTAAAGCCGTGTCAGCAGAGAGCAGCCAATCAGTGACTGTATTGCCCGCCTCATAAGCTGCAACTCCCAAAGATATCGATACTTGAGAACCTTCCATCGCCTCGGTAGCTTCTACCCTCGACCTCAAATCCTCAGCAAGACCGACAACCTGCTCAATATTGGTGTCTGCGGCAAAAACAACAAATTCATCGCCGCCATAGCGGTACAAGCTGTCGGTCACTCGAATTCGCTGCTGGATCGTCTTGGCGACACGCTGGAGAACTTCATCGCCGGCTGCATGTCCTTCTTCATCATTGATCTTCTTGAAGTTATCAAGATCCAATAACACAAGAGCAGCGTCTGCCGGCTGTCGATTCACCTGCAGCACAAACTCGCTCAGCTTCTCGTCCAAAGAACGGCGGTTAAAGACGTTGGTTAGCGCATCTCGTGTTGAAAGCTGCAGTAATTTTAGGTTTTGACGGTTTCGCAGCGATGCAAATGCATAGGCGAAAGAGGTACAACCTAAAATCGATATGCCGATTTTTGCTAGGTAAAAATGAGACAACTCCGCAGATAAAAGCGCTGTGATGCCAAGCACCGCAAAAATGCTGAGCCACAGTGCATGTCTGGGAGGCATTAGGAAGTGACTCACAATGACCACTGGGTATATAAAATGCACGTCTTCGACGCCACCCAAACTGATAATCGCCGACACGCCTAACACCGCCGCGACACTCATTATGGTGCCAAACAGCCCAACCCGATGGTGGCGGTAGACTTGATAGATCGCCGTTGCACACAGAAGGGCGCCAATCAAATCGATCATCGCAATGATCCAGTCGCCGCGGGATAACCGCACTAGACCAAACGGCACCTGACCAGTCAGACAAATAGCCGAGGCTATCAGAATGATATGTTCTTCAGGGCTTCTGCCTTTCAACTTCAACATATATTCAAAATGGAAGCCGCGCCAACTGGTAAAGACCAAGCATCACACTATTGCGCGTTATTTTCCATCGCGGATGCTTGTAACGTCGCTAATCGGGATTCGAAATCCCTTCGCGTCCGAACGTCGATTGGTAGTGCTAGATAACGTTGCAGCGTCGCCTCATCCAATTTACGCGTCACATCACGGTAAAATTCAATCGTCGATATCGATTCAAAATCTGCAGGTTTCAATTCAACAGGGTCTCCAGCGGTAACCGTACCTGCTTCAATAACTCTGACGTAAAAACCAGGCCTCTCTGCTTTTACGAACGCTTTCGCAAAGCCAGGATCACCCATTCGAGCAGCCAGCGTATTGCAGGGAATTCGAGGCGCGGTAATCTCCAGCAGTAGGTTCGGTAATCTCAACTGATCACCAACATTAAGGCCAGCGGAGACCAAACCGGCAATGGTTAGGTTCTCGCCGAACATGCCCGGTGACATTGCCTGACCCAGTTGATTTGCCCAAAATTCGTAGTCTTCCGCGCGATACAGGTAGAGCGCCTGATCGAGCCCCCCATGGTGCCGAGTATCCAAAACCTTGTCGCCAGTGATCCCCAGCGGTTTCACTTCGACCGTATGATCAACCGATTGTTTAAAAATACCCGTCACGGTCTCCCTCTTTCCGACTGAGAGCGAGGATTTTTTACCAACGTTGACGCTAATTATGCGCACAGGACCTCCATTTCCTTGGGTTAGCGGGACATTCTGCCACCAATTAACAATTCTTCTTCTTAGAATCCAAGCAATACTGGATTATAAGCCCTTCAAGATATAAGATAGCGCGCTTTTTAAGCCCCCTAAACCCAGACCTAATTGCAGAGCAACGCCATGACCGACTTAAGCCGCTATCGCAATATCGGCATTTTCGCACACGTAGATGCCGGTAAGACAACGACCACAGAACGAATCCTCAATATTTGCGGCAAGATCCACAAGATCGGTGAAGTTCACGATGGCGCGGCTACGACCGACTTTATGGAGCAAGAGCAGGAGCGGGGCATTACGATCCAATCCGCGGCAACCACTGCGTTCTGGAAAGAGCATCGTCTCAACATTATCGACACGCCTGGGCACGTTGACTTCACAATTGAAGTATATCGATCTCTGAAAGTCTTAGACGGCGGTGTCGGCGTTTTCTGCGGATCCGGCGGCGTAGAACCCCAATCTGAGACCAATTGGCGCTATGCCAACGAGTCCGAAGTTGCGCGAATCATTTTCGTCAATAAAATGGATCGTCTGGGTGCCGATTTCTATCGGGTGGTTAAACAGGTTAAAGACGTGCTGGCGGCAAACCCACTGATCATGACGCTGCCCATCGGCGAAGAGGAAAACTTTGTTGGCATGGTCGACTTGGTGATCCAGAAAGCTTACATCTGGGATGAAACTGGCGATCCGCTGAACTTTGAGGTCACCGACGTCCCTGAAGACATGAAGGAGAAAGTCGCTGAATATCGCGAGATGATGATCGAAGCTGCCATTGAGCAAGACGAAGATTTAATGATGGCTTACCTTGAGGACGGCGAAGAGCCTTCCGTCGAAGATCTCAAGCGTTGTATCCGCAAAGGTACGATTGCACTCGACTTCTTCCCGACTTTTTGTGGCTCAGCTTTCAAGAATAAGGGTATCCAGCTCGTATTGGACGCGGTTGTGGACTATCTGCCGAATCCAACCGAAGTTAAGCCACAACCAGAAGTTGATGAAGACGGTGTTGAGACTGGGGAATTCGCCATTGTTGACCCTGACCGGCCTTTGCGGGCACTGGCATTCAAAATCATGGACGACCGTTTCGGCGCCTTGACCTTTACGCGGCTCTACTCGGGTCGATTGAAGAAGGGCGATTCTGTCCTAAACACCTTTACCGGCAAGTCCGAGAGAATTGGCCGAATCGTCGAAATGCACGCAGACGAGCGTATCGAACGAGACAGCGCACAAGCGGGTGACATTGTGGCACTCATCGGCATGAAGAATATCCAGACGGGACACACTCTGTGCGATCCCAACAAACCTGCGACCCTGGAACCTATGGTCTTTCCAGAGCCAGTGATTAAAATGTCGATTTCACCTAAGGACAAAGCTGCGTCGGAGAAAATGGGCGTTGCGCTCTCCAAGATGATCCAAGAAGACCCTTCATTCCGTGTTGAAACAGACGAAGAGTCTGGTGAAACAATCATGATGGGTATGGGTGAACTTCACCTCGACATTAAGGTAGACATTCTTAGACGAACTCACGGCGTAGAAGTCGAAGTAGGCCGCCCACTGGTCGCTTACAGAGAATCTATTACGCAGCGAATTGAAGACTCGTACACACACAAGAAACAAACAGGTGGTGCAGGTCAGTTTGCGAAAATTGATTACACCGTTGAACCTGCTGAAGCTGGCGTTGGTTTCGAGTTTGTATCTAAGGTCACCGGCGGCAACGTGCCACGGGAATTCTGGCCCGCTGTTGAGAAAGGCTTCAAGATGAGTCTGATCGAAGGTCCTATGGCTGGCTTCCCTTGCTTAGACGTCAAACTAACCTTGACCGACGGTGGATTCCACGCGGTTGACTCTTCAGCCATTGCTTACGAATTGGCCTCTCGCGCAGCTTATCGCCAGACCATGCCCAAGGCTGGCCCACAGTTGATGGAACCGATTATGAAGGTTGACGTGTTCACGCCAGACGATCATGTCGGTGATGTCATTGGTGACTTGAACCGTCGTCGCGGCATGATCAGCGGACAGGATGCAGGCGCAACCGGCGTTCGAGTAAAGGCAGAGGTTGCCCTCTCGGAAATGTTTGGCTACATCGGCGACCTCCGCACGATGACTTCTGGCCGCGGTCAGTTCTCCATGGAATTTAGCCACTACGCGGCTTGTCCCAAGAACGTGGCAGACGAAGTGATCAAGGAAACAAAAGAGCGTCAGGCTAACGCCTAAACCTGGCCAACCAGGACGTTCTAAAAGGGTCGCATTTGCGGCCCTTTTTTTTGGCTGTTTGTTCGCTCAGGGCTGCTATTTCGCTCAGGGCTGTTTGTTCGCTCAGGGCTGCTATTTCGCTCAGGGCTGTTTGTTCGCTCAGGGCTGTCTTGCCGCCATTTGGCAAGATCTTGCCGTTTAAGAGGTAAATTCCGCTCGAATAGCAGCCATCAGGGCGGCACGGCGATTGCATTCAATAGAGTTTTCACAATCTGAGAATGCTATGTACCCTCTAATTGGCCAGGCCCAACTGATGGAAATGATGTTCAACGGTGATGACCTTTCCAGCTCAGCTAACGCGTTGCTCGAGAAAGCGCGAGACGACGCGCTGAACGCTGAAGCGCTGTTAGATTTATCTACAATCCTTTTGCTGCGCGGCGATCAAAGTATCGGCCTATCTATGCAGCTAGAAGCGCTTTCTATTCGACAGCAGTTCAGAATTCAGGATGGGCAAGGTTTGAAGCTTTTGATACTCAAAACCCCTGGGGACTTTATGGCTAACTCACCCGTTGAGTTCCTAATTCGTTCCGGGGACATAGAAGCAGACATACTGTTTGTCGCGCCGGAATTACCGTACCCCACGCTGGTCCCGCACGATCTAATCTACAACGGCATATCGGAAGGCAAGCAGAATCTACCCGCGCTGCGAATTGCTGCATCGCTGATCAAGCAGTGGGGCAAACCGTTCATCAATCGTGCCGAAGAAGTCCCGCTCCTGTCCAGAGACCGAGCTTGTGAAATATTAGACGATCTACCGGGTACCTACATGCCCCAAAACTTGTTGCTCGAACGAGAAGATGTAGACGCAATGGCGGCAACCAGCGGGCAACTCAGCCAGTTTCTGGTTCAAGATCGCTTTCCCATTTTGATTCGGCCGGTGGATTCGCATGCGGGCGTGGGTTTGTGCAAAATTTCGGGACAGGATGAGATGCTTGCCTACCTTGCGCGAGAAGCCGCGAGTCACTTCTATGTAGCACCCTTTACGGATTACCGCAGCTCAGACGGCAAGTTTCGAAAGTACCGTATTGCTTTCGTCAGCGGGGCGCCTTATCTCTGCCATATGGCGATCTCCGATCACTGGATGATTCACTACCTCAATGCCGGAATGACAGACTGCACGATAAAGCGCGCCGAAGAAGCAAGAGCCATGAATCGATTCCACCAGGAATTTGCCCTAAGACACGAAGAAGCACTGGCTGCAGTCGGCTCGGCTTTTGATCTGGAGTACTTCGGTATTGACTGCGCCGAGACCCAGGATGGTCAGCTGCTCATCTTCGAAGCCGGCAATGCTATGGTAGTCCATGACATGGATTCCGAGGATATGTTTCCCTACAAAGCACCTTTGATGCGGCAGCTCTTCAAGGACTTTCAACAGATGCTGAAAGGGAAGGCTAAACTGCACAAAAGTCTCACTGCCTAGCTAACTATCTAGAAGGTAGGAGAAAACAAGTCTCTCAATCGGTTGAGTTGCAAGGTCTGCACCTCGTCGACGATCGGTGCCAGCATTTTTAGCCCATGGGGATCATATCCCGTGACACGGTATAACTGCACAATTTTGGTTTCGTTGTCGGAAACAGGAATGAACTTGAAAGTCAGCACGCCGTGCAAACCCATCTGTTGCAGCGGACCAAGACCACCCTGCAATCGGATCTCTCGATGAGGCGATACATAGGAGACGGTCATGTGCAGCACCGACTGGCTGCCATCGACCTCACAAAAGCAACCACCGGCCACAGGATCAATAGAAAGATTCTCGGCCTTGCCAAACCAGGTGTGCTCCGGCGACCACCACTCATCCACCCGAAGAAACTGCTCATACGCCTGCTCCGGCGTCGCAGGCACCGATGCACTCATCTTTATCTCAAAGCCGCTTTCGGTGCTGTGCACCACCTCTGCCGCCACTGCCGAGGCCCAGAGACAGCCAAGCACCACCCATACTTTTTTCATCATAAACAACCGAAAATTACACCGTTACTGTAGACCTCATAGGCCATCAAAATAAATACCCCTAAGCACATGGTCGTCGCAACCGAAGGCCATTTCATCGCATCGGCAGATACATGCCAAAGAGGAATATATTAGTGTCCAAATATTCCATTAAATTAAGAGCGATAGCTTGGTAAATTGCGCGGCCTTAACACGACCCATCAAATTTACCCGAACCACTACACCCAAGAGTCGAGGAAGAAAACAATGCCAACTTATTTGGAAGATATTGAGCGACTTGAAGCGCTCAAGCAAGGCAACCCCACCTGGATGGGTATTAACTCAGAATACGCCGCCAGGATGCACTTACAAAACCGATTCAAGGATGGTTTGGCGATTGCGCGCTACACGTCCGACGTCATGCGAAAAGACATGGCAGAGTATGACGCCGATGTATCGAAGTACACCCAGTCTCTCGGCTGCTGGCACGGTTTTACAGCCCAGCAGTTAGCGATGTCCGTAAAGAAACACCGCGGCACCATGGATAAGAGCTACATCTATCTGAGTGGCTGGATGGTCGCCGCTCTTCGCTCAAAGTTTGGCCCATTGCCTGACCAAAGCATGCACGAAAAAACCACTGTTCCAGATCTGATTGAAGAGATCTATACCTTCCTTAAGCAGGCCGATGCTCGCGAGCTGCGCCACATTTTCGTTGAGCTCGATGAGGCTCGCGCCAATGGCGGTGATGTTGATGCCGTCATGCAAAAGATCAATAATTTTGAAACTCACGTTGTACCGATTATCGCAGATATTGATGCCGGTTTCGGTAATGAAGAAGCGACCTACCTACTAGCGAAAAAAATGATCGAAGCCGGAGCCTGTGCAATTCAGGTTGAAAATCAGGTTTCTGATGCCAAGCAGTGCGGACACCAGGCAGGTAAAGTCACCGTACCTCACGAAGACTTCCTTTCTAAAATCAATGCCATTCGTTACGCCTTTTTGGAACTTGGCGTCGATAACGGCATCATCGTTGCGCGCACCGACTCACTGGGCGCCACACTCACGCAGAAAATCCCAGTTTCACGAGAAACTGGCGATCTAGCGAGCCAATACAATGCGTTTCTTGAGACCACAGAAGTCAAAGACCTTTCTGAACTCAAAGAAAACGACATCACCATTCACCAGAACGGCAAGCTGGTTAAGCCTATTCGTCTGGATAATGGCTTGTACTCTTTCCGTGAGGGCACCGGTGTTGACCGCGTAATTTTGGATTGTGTCACAAGTCTGACGCACGGCGCTGACCTACTATGGATTGAAACTGAAAAGCCTCATGTCGGCCAGATAGCTGAAATGGTTGATGCGGTTCGTCAGCATGTGCCAGACGCAAAATTGGTTTACAACAACTCACCTTCTTTTAACTGGACACTGAACTTCCGTATCCAGGTATTTGATGAATGGAAAGCCGCGGGTAAAGATCTGTCTGCTTATCCTGACCCTGCTGCTGATGCAAAAGGTTTGATGGACGCCAAGTTCGACACTTCTGAACTCGCTTTAGAAGCGGATCGCTGGGTACAGTCTTTCCAGAAAGATTCTGCCCGTGAAGCCGGTATCTTCCATCATCTTATTACACTGCCCACGTACCATGAAACGGCACTGGGTACTGACATTCTGTCTGAAGGCTACTTCGGTGACCTGGGTATGCTGGCTTATGTTCGAGATGTTCAACGCCAAGAGATCCGACGTGACATGTCATCCGTAAAACATCAGGATTTAGCAGGTTCAAACATGGGCGATGATCACAAAGAGTACTTCTCTGGTGACAACGCGCTTCTTGCCGGTGGCAAGGACAACACTATGAACCAGTTCTAGCAAAATCCTGAGACAGCGAGACCTATGATTTACTTTAAGGCGATCGAAAGATCGCCTTTTTTTTGCCTAGAGAAAACTAGTCCGCAGATAAACCGAGCGGATTACTAAAGTAGGGCAGAGGGGTCGGCACCTGCCCAATCACACCACCGAGAACCAACTGCTCGGCAATGTAGGCAATATGCTCGTTTAAGTAGTCCAATAGGATCTGATCTTTCGCTGGATCCCAGTCAAAAGATTCCATTTCCGCCACAGCATCATAAGCCGAAAGACCATGTACCAGAGTTTGATAGGCCGCCATCACTCCGCCCGTTCGCTGGCTGCCGGCTGCGCAATGCACTAGTACTGGGATATCTTCAGTTTTGGCCTGATGTAAGGCAAGAATAGCTCGCACGTAATTTTGCACGTCTCCAGTACCATTGCCATTGAGTGGGAATCTTTCAATCTCAATCTGAAGCTCAAATGCAGCATCTCGCTCCGCAAGCAGTCCAGGTTTTTCTTCCCAGTACTGCAGGTCGATTATTTTTTTAATGCCGTTTTCTTGCAGAGTAGTCGCGACCAAGGCAGGGTGAATTTGTCCGGCACGATAGACTAGGCCCGGCTCGACCTCGCCCCAGCGTTTTGGCAGCACTCGATCTTTGATGAGATGATCAAACACTAGGTAGGCAAGGACGACCAGTATCAGCACCGACGGCACAGCCCAACGCCAGCGGCTGGTTATCTGCGAATTGTTGACCATGGTGTGTATCCGTAGCATGTTTCAAAACGTCAGGATAACATTGCTAGTAACGACAGGTAGAGAAGCCAAGATGAGTTTTATTCGAACAGTTATCGTAGCTCTGCTTACAACTATGGCGATGACTGAGGTTTATGCGACGGATACGGTTGTAGAAGCCGTCTCGGCCTTTGAGAGGGGCCAATACGAGCAGGCAAAAAACGGCTTTCGAGAGCTGCATGAGACAAACCCGAATGACCCGCAACTCGTCTTTTATCTGGCCCGCAGCCTTTACCGGCATCAAGAACTAAAAACCGCAGAATCCATTTTGATCAAGTCTCTTGAGCAGTTTCCAAACCATATCGAAAGTCAGTATTTGCTAGGCTCAGTCCACCTAAGCCGAGTGGCAGAAGTGAATATTTTTCGCAAAGCAGGCCTGGCGCGCTCTGCGGTCACTGCCTGGGAGCAAGCTGTCCGCCTGGACCCCACTCATGCTGAGGCGCTTTATGGCGTTGCCAGTTTTTATCTTACTGCACCGGGCATTGCCGGAGGCGACAGCGATCTTGGTAGACAAAGACTCACTGAACTTGAAGCCCTCAGCCCACCCTGGGCGCTGCTGACTCAAGCATCACTGGCAGTAAGAGACGAACAATATGAACAAGCCGAGCAGCTGTTCAAAAATGCCATTGAAGGTATCCCTGGGCGCGCATTTCCATCGCTGATGCTAGCGGACCTCTATTTAAAGCAGGAGAGGTTCGATCTAGCGCTGACCCAACTTGAAATCTACAAGACGAGAGTAAAAACTTGGAACGACCCCGGCCTTGCACAAACTGAATTGATGGCCGGGAAGATTTACGAAGGGCTGAATCGAACCCAGGCGGCGATTGAGTCCTACGAAATTGTGCTGAGTGAAGTAGCCCACCACCAGATTAAAAAGCAGGCTGAAGAGGCACTTGAAAGCCTCTACTCACGGTAGGTCTCAGCAGCAAGCAGAACCCCGAACCCACAAAGCCCAAACCCCAGTATTCCATCCATGCAGCGTCGTACCATGTGACCCTGCAGTAAAATGCGCATTCGATCCGCGGTAATCGCAACAATGCAGAGCCAAACCAAGCTAATCGCAAAATGTAGACTAGCTAGCATCAAGCTTTGCCCCAGGGCAGAACCCATCGGGTCGATAAACTGTGGCAGAAAGGCCATATAGAACACGATTGGCTTTGGGTTCAAAACATTGCTCAATAACCCTTCGCGCAATGACCGACTCACCCGCAGTGTTCCTTGAGAAGGTCCCATTAAAATAGCTTCTTCATTCGCACTGGCATGCCAAAGTGTCATAAAACCAAGATATAGAAGATAAAGCGCCCCCAGATACTTAAGACCCGTGAACATCCAGGCCGACTGGAGAATAATCAGCGAAATACCCACCGCCGACACCGTCGCATGAACGAACAGACCTGAACAAATACCCAATGTCGTGACGACACCATCGACTATGCCGGCACGGAGTGAGTTGCGGATAACCAGCACCGTATCGGCACCAGGGGAAATCGTCAGCAAGGTAATGGCGATCAGGAAACCGACCCAGCCATCCATCAAGTTTCGTCTTCCAAAGTAAAGTAGCCATCCCACCGCCGATCCAGGCGCTCGCGGCTCTCGTTTAACGTTCGTGCCTTGAGCGGTCCATCACCAACCTGAAAGACTAGATCCAAGTCCCGCAACTTCACTAATGCATCTTCAACTTCAAAATCGATATCTGCCTGCCATTCGGAGCGAAACCAGCTTTCAATGGCCGAATCTAGCAACGCAGCACCTTGAATCGAACTTCGGGTCAGCAAGAAATAGTATGCCAAAATCGCTTCTTTACATTCTTCTTCTTCGGCGTCATCGACCAAACGGTGGAAAACGCCAGCGTTGTTATCCAAGTTGCGGAAGTACAGGTTTTCCGTTAAACGCTGCATAAAGCCAAGCTTTCGAGTTTTAAACTTTGTGAACTGGCGCCAAACAAAACTGCCAAAACCACCAATCGCTGCTAATAGCGCCAGCAAAGCTGCCTGATCTAGAGTCACGGGGTCAGCACTAACGCCCGCATAAAATCCGAGCAAGCTTATTAACAATATTAGCGAGGCACCCATTTTGGTCGTTAAAATAATTCCACCACCCACTACCGCAGGAATCCCAAACATCAATTTATCCACCGTCCTCATGCCCAGCCGGGTATTAGGAAACAGCATTTCCACATCGTCCTTCGGGACGTTTTGAAACAACTTCAAGATAGTACTGCCTGGCTTATTAAAGTCGTTAGCAGGTAGCGTTTTAGAAAAATGAATAAACAAAACCACTCGATCATAACTAGTAAACACAACTTCACGGGGAAAGAGCCCCATGAACCTCGGTACTTGTTCACGTCGCTCTGATGCACCCCGGGTATAGAGGGCAACTTCTTCAAACTCAGAAAAATCAACATGTAGATGCAAATTGAAAAGCGAGGTTTCTTCCATGGCTTGCTGCAATTGCGCCTCACCGAGCTTATCGTAATTAGCATCATTCAATAATTCGTCTAACTTCGGTAACAGCGCGACATCCGATGCTGCTGGAAATACCACCCGGGTATCACGGCTTGGGTTAAGAGGCGCATAAGCATCTTTTAGCGCTTCAAGTTTATCGTGAAACTCAAAGTGATAAATGCTTTGGATGAGCCGAACAATATGCAGAAAAGTCGCCTCTTCGGACGCGGTAATTCCTCGGTCCTTTAGGCACATGGCAACCACGTCCTTCTTACGAAACGGAATAAATCGAACAGCCTGGCGTTTACGTTTCAACAATTTTGATGTCATACCTTCAAGTAGCTGCAAACAATAGCAGATTGCACGAATACTTAAATCTGACTTCTGCTCCTCGGATAATGATCGGGTAGACCACGGCAGGTTCTCTAATTTTTCGACAAACCAAACACCGCAGCAACAGCATGGACGAGCGCTTTAGACGAGAGCGTGGGGTCGGTTACGGGCATGCGAGTGCAGCGTAGAGTCAGCGAAATCATGATGCGCATGCACCGCGCACCACAACCGATTATTAGCCTGACAAATGGCGCTGCAAGTGGTGGCAGTTCCCTTGCGGCAGAGTTGCTTCTGACAGGCAATTTAATCGACGCGCTAAGAGCGCTAGCCCTGGGTTTAGTTTCTCGTCTGGTCGACCGTGAAGAACTCCACACTGCCGGCGCAGAGAAGGTGTAAGAGCATTTATAGAAAAACGCCCTCAGCAGTACAAGGATAAATAGGCAGCGATAGAGAAACTGTTAGAAGTCGATGAAGCTTCGTAGTTGTTCCGATCGCGCCGGATGACGAAGCTTTCGTAGCGCTTTAGCTTCGATCTGCCGAATTCTCTCTCGTGTCACAGAAAACTGTCTTCCCACTTCTTCAAGCGTATGGTCAGTGTTCATGTCTATGCCGAAACGCATCCGCAAGACCTTCGCTTCTCGGTCGGTGAGGCCAGTCAGCACGCTCGTCGTTGTCTCTCTGAGCCCTTCATCCGTTGCGTGATCCATAGGGGATTCTGCTGCGGCATCACTGACCAGATTCCACATCGTAGAGTCGTCATCGTCTCCGACTGGAGTTTCCAGAGAAATAGGCTGTTTGGCGACATCCAATGCTTTCAAAACTTTATCTTCTGGTAACTCCATTCTGACGCTCAACTCTTCGATAGAGGGAGCTCGCCCTAATTCCTGCACGAGTTGCCTGGTGAGCCGGTTCAGCTTGTTGACCGTTTCCATCATGTGTACCGGCACCCGAATGGTTCGTGCTAAATCCGAAATAGATCTTGTGATGGCCTGACGTATCCACCACGTCGCATACGTCGAAAACTTGAACCCGCGCCGATACTCGAATTTATCGACAGCCTTCATCAACCCAATATTGCCTTCTTGAATCAAATCAAGGAAATGCAGACCTCGATTGGTATATTTTTTGGCGATTGAGATAACCAGACGAAGGTTTGCCTCAATCATGTCCTTCTTCGCGCCGCGTGTATTGCCGTCAGCGATAAACAGGCGTCGGTTAATATTTTTGATTTCTTTGATATCGAGACCGGTTCGATTGGCAATCCGGCGAATACCTTTTTGAGCATGGCGTATCGATACACGATGTGTGGTGAGTTTCTCTGCATAGGGAACCTCGGCTGCGACCAATTCATCCACCCACTCGACATGCTCTTCATGGCCCACAAAACCCGCAAGAAATTTGTCCTTGGGCATTTGACAACGCTCGACCATTAACTCACGGACAACCTTTTCTTGCTGCCTTATCTGCTGCATATCGTGCCGCACGTACTCCAGCAAGCCATCCATCTGCGCAGGAATTAGCTTCAAGGACGAAAACACATCCGCAAGCTCTTGCTGCGCGGCCGCAGTTTTCTTATCTTCTCGGCCATTGCTGGCGACGAGTTTCTGTAATTTGGCGTAGCGTTTAACGATGAGCTTAAAGCGTCTATGCGCTTCGTCTTCGTCTAAACCCTTCTTTTCTTCGTTGTCGCTCTCCTGGTAGTTACCAGAGGATTTTGCTTCAGCGACCTGGGACATATCCGGAATGCTATCCTCCGGGTCAAGAAAGCCGCTAATAATCACCCCTAGATCACCGTCCTCGACCTGAGCTTCATAAGCGGTAATGATCTTCTCTGTAATGCCGGGGTAGTGAGACAGAATCGCCATAGATTCTCGCATGCCGTCTTCAATGCGTTTGGCAATGACGATTTCGCCTTCTCTGGTCAACAACGGCACGGTACCCATTTCACGCATATACATGCGAACAGGATCCATCGTCTTACCAACAAAAGAATCTGCTGCTGCGATTGCTGCAGCGTCAATGCTGCTCAACTCATCACCGGAGTTGTCTTTCAGATCATTATTAACCGGAGCCTGCTCAACAATGTTGATGTTCATGTCACCAAACATCTGCACAATATTCTCGAAGGCGTCAGACTCAGCAATGTTAGCGGGCAGAACTTCAGCCAGCTGGTCATAGGTGAGATAACCCTGCTCTTTACCGCGATCAAGCAGCAATTTGATCCTTGCGCTTTCGTTTTCGCCGGATTCTTCGTCGAGGTGTTCTGTCAGGGTGGCGAGGGCATCCATTTCAGGGCTGGATTCATCTAGGGAATCGTCCTCCAGAATGGACTCAAAGTCTCCTTCACGGGTCGCTGTCATAAGGCTAGTGCTCCAACAAGTGGCTTACTGCAGGGATGGTGTGGGCGTAATGGAAAAACTAGACCTCCTTGTGTGACATAAGGTTACCTACAAGCCTGATTCCCACATGTTATATAGGGTCAGATGCTAATTATTCAACAATACCCAACGGACAGCTTACCTCTTTGAGGTCACTGCCATTGACGCAACTCAGATTGAGCCAACATTGGCTGAAACAATCTGTATTGAAACTGCCTGTATCGAAACAACCTAAAGTGAAGCTTAAAACAACTGCTAGTGGCAGCGGTGATAGCAAAAATCACCAACTTTCATTATCGTAATGGTGTCGCGAGTTGTCCATAACTATTTCAATAAAAAGGGAAATTTGCGTCCGGTCACCCTCGAAAAGCAACCACTAGTCGCGAACATGCGAAAAGTGTACCTGAAAATTCTTTTAGTTTTGAATTCAGAACCTTACCGTCGCTTTGTAAATGTCAACCAATACAGACTGTAGGATCCTCCACTTTTGATTGCTTTCCATCAGGAATCTTTGGGGGTATATTGTTGTTCTCGCTAGCCCAAGCTGTATGTACATACAGTATTCTCCTCGGCACGAAGGATGCGCGTACAGCTTGGGTAGCCGAGACCAACTCTAATTGTAGCTGTCTTATCCAAGTAGCTCACTTGGTAAGTAGCTCACTTGGTAAACGCTGTTAGCACACACTTAAGTATTCTCTCTAACCACGCCCGCTAAAATCGCATCATCTATTCAAATTAGCTACTCACGTCCATTGTACGCGCTATTTTAGCGCGCGGATGTGTTTGCCAAGATAGTTTTGTCCGGATGGCGGCTGTCAAAAAGCACTAAATAGCGCTCACAGGGCGATTTAGGGCCCATGATTTGAGCCTATCGTTAAGGTTCCGAAATATTCGACTCTGCAATAATTGCCTGCCAGTCAACGCTTGGATCCCCGAAGACCACGAAGTGGGGATTGAGAATGTTCTCTTTCGCATTGTAATCTAGTGGCTCGAAATCCAGGTTAACCACCTGGCCGCCGGCAGCAACCACGAGCGCCTGTGCTGCACCCGTATCCCACTCGGAAGTCGGAGCAAACCGCGGATACAAGTCGGCCTCACCCTCGGCGATCAGACAAAACTTGAGTGAGCTACCCACATTTTCTGTGGCCACGTCGAAACGCTGCGCCAAATTCGCCATCAACGACACCAACGCGTCACTGCCGTGGCGACGGCTAGCCACCACCGTGATGTTCTGGTCCTTTACTTGACGAATCCGGATAGGTTCTGATCCATCGACAGTCTCCCTTCTAGCCTCTAGGGTCTCAACGTTACCTAGATACAGCTTGTCCTGCACGGGGACATAAACAGCGCCTAGCACCGGCTTGTGGTGCTCGATCAACGCAATGTTAACGGTAAACTCGCCATTACGATTGATGAATTCTTTGGTACCGTCCAAAGGATCAACAAGAAAATAGGTCGTCCAACTAGAACGCTCTGCGAAGCTAATCTCATCGGATTCCTCCGACAACACGGGAATATCGGGGGCTAATTCGGCTAGAGCGGCGATGATGATATTGTGGGCCGCCAAATCCGCCGCTGTTAGCGGCGAGTCGTCTGCTTTAGTTTCAATGCTAAAGTCAGCTCGATCATAGACTTCGAGAATGGCCGCTCCAGCTTGCCTGGCAATTTTCGCCATACCCTCTAGTAATACCTCTTTTTGCATCAAAACCCCCTCTAATACCGATAACTGAATATAAGCTAGAATATTCAGTTCCGTATTTTCATCTAAATGCTAAGTAATCAACTACTTAGAAAAACATCAACTGACCTAAGCTCTGGTGCCAGACCAATAAAATTTCTGTCAACTCGCGGGAACGGCTGCCGTTTTCATCAGAAAGCCGACTGTACGTTCAAAAGCAGCCAAACTCGCCAAGCAAAAAGACTGTTGACCGCATGCTCACTCGGGTCGATCATAACAGCATGCAAGATTGTGATTCACGACTATGAGCAAAGTGCGATTAGACAAATGGCTCTGGGCCGCGAGGTTTTTTAAAACACGCGCAAAGGCAAAGGAAGCTATCGACGGCGGCAAGGTCCACATTGATGGTAGTCGCACGCGCCCCAGCAAAGAGATCAAATTGGGCGAACTGATCCAATTGCGCCAGGGTTGGGATGAAAAGGTGGTGGTCGTCAAAGCACTATCTGAAATGAGGAAGGGCGCACCAGAAGCCGCACTGCTTTACGAGGAGACGCCAGACAGCGTTGAGAAACGGCTGCAGATTGCTGAACAACGCAAAGCAGCGGGCAACCAGACCATCTCGGAGGGGCGCCCGACCAAAAAGGACCGCCGTCAGATTCACCGCTTTCGGGAACAGAACCCCAGCTAAGTCGGCCCACCGCTTTCTGACTCGGTGACTTTCTCACTACACTCACTACTAGGCCCGCACTTTGTTTGGCATACTGCCGCACCAATCACCCCCGCGCCGCGGCCAACTTATACCGAGTAGTTATACATGACAGAGCAGGACCCCAAGCGCTTCGCGGCATTTACAGCAGGCCTAAAGGCGAAGGAACTCACATTCAACCGCGGCATCGAGCGCGAAGGTCTGCGGGTCGACAGCAATGGCAACTTATCCCACCGGCCTCACCCAGAAGCCTTTGGTTCGAAACTTACTCACGCGATGATCACGACAGATTTCTCAGAGTCACAGCTGGAGCTCATCACCCCGGTTTCCACGGATATCGATACCACTTTTGACCTAATGACGCGCACCCATCGTTACGTGACACGTCATATGGACAAAGAAACCCTTTGGTCCGCTAGCATGCCGTGCGTACTACAGGACGATAAGACCATTCCACTCGCGTATTACGGTAACTCGAACATCGGCAAGCTAAAAACCGCTTATCGCAACGGTCTCGGCAATCGATACGGCAGATCGATGCAAACCATTTGCGCGGTCCACTACAATTTTTCGTTTCCAGATGCTTTTTGGCACAACCTGGCAGGCATCGAAAGCGCCACCAACGATCAAAATTATAGAAACCGCCGATACTTTGATTTGATGCGCAATTTCAGGCGCTTCTCTTGGCTGCCCCTTTACTTATTCGGCGCCTCTCCAGCGGTCTGCAATAGCTTTGTAAAGGGTCGAGAACACGGACTCGAGCCATTTGACGAGGGCTCTCTGCACTTGCCCTATGCGACCTCATTGCGCAGCGGTAACTTAGGCTATCAGAGCGACGCTCAAGCCGATGCCATCAGTATTTGCTACAACGGCCTCGATACGTATGTCTCAACCCTCGCCAGTGCCGTCACCACCCCCTATGAAGATTACACAAAGCTTGGAATTAAACACGGCGATGAATACCTCCAATTAAGTGACAATATTCTGCAATCTGAAGCTGAGTTTTATTCGACCATGCGCGCAAAACGGGTACCGGCGCCAGGACAGAATTTTCTCGAGTGTCTACAAGAGGACGGTGTTGAATATATCGAAGTCCGATTGCTAGATCTCGATCCGTTCGAACCCATTGGAGTGAGCCGAACGACCGCTAGGTTCCTAGATACCTTCCTCCTGTATTGTCTATTAAGTCCAAGCCATTCTCACAACGATGCGCAATGCGCTGAGGTCAAAAACAATTTATCCATTGCTGTTCATGAAGGCCGCAAAGAAGGCGTGACACTCATGGATGATGGTACGGAACGAAAACTGAGTGACTGGGCAAATGAGATACTAGACGAGATGGTGCCTCTGGCCACTCATCTAGACAGGGAACTCAATACCCACGAGCACGTTGCGAGCTTGGCCCTTCAGCACAACAAAGTCGTTGATAGCGGGACAACACCGAGCGCACGGATACTGCAGACCATGAAAGACGAGAACATCCCCTTTTTTCGGTTCGCCATGAATCAATCACTTTCTCACCAACAGCAGCATCTGGATGCTGATCTGTCGCCCGAAGAGCAAGATCAATTTTCTGCTTTAGCAGCGCAATCGATTGCGGCGCAAGCTAAAGTCGAAGCAGAGGGCGGTATCAATTTTGATGACTACCTGGCCAAGGTCATGGCTGCTTATCAACCGCTTCGCAATGAATGAATTATCTTGGCCACCTATTCTTGGCTAAAACGGTAGGGCCACAAAAAGTAGGGCCATTGATGGCGGGGGCTTTCCTAGGCGACTTTGTCAAAGGTAAAATGACTGGTGAGCGACCCAGCACCATTGAAACCGGCATCAAATTTCATCGCGCAGTTGATGCTTTCGTCGATTCACACCCTGTGCAACGGCAATCAATCGATCGCTTCCAACCGCATTTTCGGCGCTATGGGGGCATTATTTGCGACGTTGTTTACGATCATTTTTTAGCCAATCACTGGTCAACATTTAGCGATCAGGACTTTATTCAATTCTGCGAAGGTGCCTACGCCGCAATCTTATCCGAACGACCTCATCTGGGCTCAAGCGCGACAGAGACGATAACCCGGATGCAGCAATATGCCAGTTTGGAAAACTATCGTTCAGAAACTTATATCTCTCGATCACTTCTCCATATCGGACAGCGCCTAAAACGGGCCAACCCGATGGATCAATCATTTGCAGAGTATCTCGCGCATCAGACCGAACTCGAGCAGGACTTTTTAGCCTTTATGCCTTCCTTAGAAGTGTTTGCCGAAGACTGGCTGCACGCTAACGCTGAACCACAAAGGAACTAAACAACAGATCTTCGATAACCTGATCACCTTCTTCAGACTTCATGACTCGCTGTAGCTGTGCCAGCGCAAGTTGGCGAATTTCTTCTTTACCGTTCGCAGACATCACCAGTTCGGCTTCCAAATCCGAAAACACAGTAACCAACGCATCCAATAGCGCTGGTATGTGATACTCAACCAAATCTGCAGCACTGGCGGTTGGCACGCGAACATCAACCGCCACCTTCATATACTTCAATCGACTCAAGCTAGGCTCGCCGTAATTGATAACCATAGCCTTAGTGAGGCGCACATATTGAGTATCACTTTCGGCTAACAACTCCTGAGAGCAACACACTACACTGGCAAGAATTAGCAACAATCGTTTCATTTTTCTATTCGCTTTTGGTCGGCTTACTTCAGAGCAGTTCGCCAATGACTATCGGCATCGCTTTCCTTCATAATAGACCACCTTTTCACATGTAGTCTGGCTCGATGGCTTTACCTAACTCTCGCATAATCTTTCTGGCTGTTTTTCTCGGCTGTGCTTTCATGATGGCGGTCGCACTTTATATGGAACACACGATGGGACTGGAACCTTGCCCGTTGTGCATTTTTCAACGTGTCATGGTAATTGCCGTCGCATGTGTCGCGCTGCTCGCCGCCATACATGGGCCAGGAATTAGAGGCATCAAGGTCTACGGAGGCTTGAGTATTTTGACCGCAGGCATCGGCGGCGCAATTTCACTTCGTCAGCTTTGGCTTCAGAGCTTACCCGAGGATCAAGTACCCGCCTGTGGTGCCAATCTAGATTATCTGCTGGATGTTTTCCCCCTTACCGAGGTGCTAACGATGGTCCTAAGCGGTGACGGTACGTGCGCCGAAATTGTCTGGCAGTTTCTTGGCATCAGCATTCCCGGCTGGACGCTGATAGGATTTATTGGCCTTGCGCTAATCGGTCTCTACCAGATGGTTTTTCCACGCAAGTAGACCCTTACTGCCTTGTAGTCTGCAAATTCTGAACTACCATTAAATTGTAGGTATAAAAAATTTCGAAGGAAGATAGTTCAGAATAATCGAGACAGGAGTCGACCGATGCTGGAACAAGGACAGTTTGGAGTAGTCGAGTGGGGCGGAGTTAACAGCGTCATCCACAAATGGTTAGTCGAGCGTCAAGAGCTGATTCGTCTGTATTGCGCGCTGACCATCGAAGAGACTGACCGACCTATGTTTCTGCGTAGCCTTGAGACTTTTTGTGAGGTCTTAGTGGACTACCTTTCTGCCGGTCACTTCGAAATATTTACTGAGCTTGAAAACGAGGCGAAAACCTTTGACGAGCGAGGCCTGCAGCTGGTCAATGCACTCTATCCTTACCTCGAACAATCTACTGAACTAGCGCTTTGCTTCAACGACCGTTGCGAACAACTCAAGGTCAGCCACCGTGATTTCGAAAAAGTCAGGGAAGAACTTTCCTATTTAGGCGAGTCTTTGACAGATCGCTTTCAGCTGGAAGACCAGTTGATTGAATACGTGCACAAAGCTAACGCGGTCTAGGGTTAGTTATTTCCTGACGTTAGCTTGTCCATATCTGCCTTTCGATCGTCCACGGACTGTTGAAGGTTGTTGACGGTGTCCATCATCTCCTGAACTTTGTCCGCTGGGACTGTCATTAAGCCTGCGGGGATACCTATAACAGAAGACGGCGAGCTACTCGCCGTTCGCCCCGCATTCAATACGGACGTATCTGTGGCTGGCATAGTATTGATGTTACCGTCCAGCTCCAGCACCTCACCCTGCCCCTCATCGGCAGCCTGGTTAGAGAACTGCCAAATGCCATTTTCGTCCTGCCACTTGTAGACTTTTGTTGTCCCTGTCGGTGTACCTGTGCTGGATTCCAGTCCAGGCGAGTCTGGTTTTAGATCGTCAAGGGTCAAAATAGGTTCGCCATTCGGTCCTGCCACGAAGAACAGTCCAGCAAAGGCGGCGAGTAAAATAAAGATCATCGCTTTTATCAGCACATTCTTTTCCAAATTGACTATCAAATGAGTGTAGCGCGTCCGCATCTTTCACGCAGCTTTTGATACAATTCCGGACCCTTTGGGACGTAGTAATCTTATGTTGTCATTCAATCAGGTATCACTCAGGCGAGGCGCCAATTTACTCTTTGCCGACGCCAGCTTTATCCTGCATAAAGACAGCAAAGTTGGCCTAATAGGCGCGAATGGCGCCGGTAAGTCGAGTTTATTCAAGATGATCGTTGGCGAGCTAGACTCTGATGCAGGGTCGGTTGAGTATCCCGACGATCTCCGAATTGCCTATCTAAGCCAGGAAATTCCAGCCAGCGATGAAACCGCGCGCGATTATGTGTTGGGCGGAGACGCTGATTGGTGTGAGATCCAGACCAAGCTCATCGAAGCGGAAGAGGGCGAGAATTTTGGCAGCGTCGCCGGTTTGCATGAACAACTCGACAGCATTGACGGCTACACCACGGTTCCGCGCGCGGAACAACTAATGGCCGGGCTTGGCTTCCAAACATCGGAGTTCGATCAGACCCTCAAATCCTTTTCCGGCGGGTGGCGGATTCGCCTAAACCTCGCTCGAACATTGATGACCCGGTCCGACATTTTGCTACTCGACGAACCAACCAATCACCTGGACCTTGATACGATCGTTTGGCTGGTTGCCTTCTTGAAACAATACCAGGGCGCCATGTTACTAATCTCCCATGACCGCGAGTTTCTCGACGAGACTGTGAATCATATTGCGTATCTCAGCCAGCAAACCATAGAACTGTTCACCGGCAACTATACGCAGTTTGAAGTCACCAAAGCTGCTCGATTAGCAGAACAGCAAAGCAGCTATGTAAAGCAGCAACGCGAAATCAAACACATGCAAGATTTTGTGCGCCGTTTCGCCGCTAAAGCAACCAAGGCCAAACAGGCTCAGAGTCGAGTCAAATCATTAGCCCGCATGGAGCTCATCGCCCCAGCACACGTGGACTCTCCATTTTCGTTTAAAATCCCTGATGCCGACAGAACGTCTGACCCGCTCCTAACACTGGACCAGGCGGTGCTTGGTTATGAGACACCGATTCTTGAAGGCGTTCGGTTCAACCTGCACCCCGGTGACCGGGTGGGCTTACTCGGGCACAATGGTGCTGGCAAGACAACGCTTGTCAAAACCTTGCGTGGCGAGCTTCCCTTACTGGCAGGCCAGCGTCACGAAGGCGCGAACCTGGTCGTGGGATATTTCTCGCAACACCAAGTGGACGATTTATCAATGGATGACTCGGCCTACCAACACTTGTTGCAACTGGACATCAACGTGTCTGAACAAGCTGCCCGCAACTTCCTCGGCGGGTTCGACTTTCAGGGCGACAAGGTCTTCGAGCCGGTACGTTTGTTTTCCGGTGGTGAAAAAGCGCGCTTGGCTCTCGCTCTTGTCGCCTGGTTAAAACCAAACTTGCTGTTGATGGACGAGCCCACAAACCATCTGGACATGGATATGCGCCAGGCGCTCACCGTTGCACTTCAGGATTTTGAAGGCGCAATCCTCCTTATTTCCCACGACCGCCACCTGCTCACTAATAGTGTCGATGACTTTTATCTGGTTCACGATGGTTTGATCACAGAGTTTGATGGCGATCTGGATGACTACAGAAAATTTCTCCTTGGCAGCACATCAGACTCGAGCAAAACGCCGAATGTAGAAATGAAAGCCAAATCATCGGGGGTCAAACAGAAGCAGGATCAAAAGGCCTTGCGCCAGATTAAAACCCAGGTCCGTAACCTTGAAGCAAGACTGACTCGTTTGAATGGTAAATTGGCAGAAGTTGAAATTGCACTCGCCGACGCGACCAACTACGAAGTCGATCAGGCAGACAACCTTCAGAGTTTAATTCGCAGTCAGCACAGCCTCGCAGAAGAAATTGCCAGCGCTGAAGAGGCGTGGCTAGACCTCTCAGAACAGCTAGAGGAGGCCTAAGCGAGGCATTTTCCAGAAAGCCGCAGCGCTCTATTGCAGAAAGCCGCAGCGCTTATGGGTATAATTGTGGTTCTCGATCTTGACGGCCAACCTTATGCGGACCTTTCCCTTCACTCGAATGCGACGAATGCGTCGAGACGACTTTTCTCGCCGCCTGATGCGCGAACACGAACTCACCGCTAACGATCTCATCTATCCCATGTTCGTCATTGAAGGGACGAACACCGCCGAGCCCGTCGCCAGCATGCCGGGCGTATCTCGTATGACGATTGATTTATTGGTTGAAGAAGCCAAGAAAGTTCACGCCCTCGGCATCCCCATGATTGCCTTATTCCCCGTGACGTCAATAGAAAAAAAGTCCGAGGATGGTCGGGAAAGCTACAACCCGGATGGCCTTGCGCCGCGTGCAGTTAAAGCCCTAAAACAAGCGGTACCGGATCTTGGCATTATGACCGATGTCGCACTAGACCCCTACACAACACACGGTCAGGACGGAATACTCGACCCTACCGGCTACGTGGCTAACGACGTTTCTGTTCAAGCCCTCGTCAAACAAGCATTAGTCCAAGCTGAGGCGGGAGTAGATGTGGTTGCGCCTTCGGACATGATGGATGGACGCATCGCTTCAATTCGAGAGGGCTTAGAGGAAGCGGGCTACGTCAATACCCGTATCTTGGCCTATTCTGCCAAGTATGCCTCTGCCTACTACGGACCTTTCCGAGATGCAGTCGGTTCTGCGAGCAATTTAGGTTCCGGCAACAAAATGACGTACCAGATGGATCCTGCCAACAGTGATGAAGCCTTGCACGAAGTTGCGCTTGATTTGGAAGAGGGCGCCGACATGGTCATGATAAAACCAGGTATGCCTTATCTCGACATCGTTCGGCGGGTCAAAGACGAGTTTAAAGTGCCGACCTTCGTCTATCAGGTCAGCGGCGAGTATGCGATGCACCAGGCCGCCATCCAAAACGGTTGGCTATCTGAGGCTGTCATATTCGAGTCCTTGCTCGCCATGAAACGCGCCGGTGCAGATGGCATCCTGACTTACTCGGCAAAACATGTCGCCCAACATCTAAAAGAAAGCACCTAAAAGAAGGCGTCTAGAAATCCACACATGATGAAGACAAAAACTTTATTTGCGACTCAACCGATATTCGGTTGAGTAATTGGAGACCGGGGCTTAGGATAACGCTCTTCTAGTTCATCTCAATTCCCCAGGAGTCCTTTACCAATGTCCGACATTTGTCATGTCACCGATGATAGTTTTGAAGCCGAAGTATTAAAGTCCGATGTACCTGTTCTGGTCGATTATTGGGCCGAGTGGTGTGGTCCTTGTAAGGTCATTGCCCCTGTCCTGGAAGAGATTGCTGGGGAATACGCCGGCAAAATGAAAATTTGTAAACTGGACATCGACGCAAATGAGAGCACGCCGCCCAAGTATGGGATTCGCGGTATTCCAACGCTGATGTTGTTCAAAAATGGTGCGGTTGAAGCGACTAAAGTCGGCGCGTTGTCCAAGTCTCAGCTCACGGCTTTTCTCGACAGCAATATCTGATTGTTCTAACGAGGAGGTTGTATTTAGCCTCCTCGTTAGAATTAGACCTTGACAATCGCGTCGAAAACCGCCATTTTTTAACTCGACCACGACCCAAAAATTATTTACGACTGGACTCTGCCTCACAAAGCGCTATAGTTCAGTTCAAACGTTCTAGCAACACCTGCTGTCACTAACTAGACCTACGTTCAAAATTGACCTGATCGGTTACTTGGACAGACATAACGGTAACGCTAGAAAAACTCGGAGCATGGATCGCTTAAACCAAAGCCGCGACGCCCAATTCCCCAAAATCTAAATTGCTATTTCCGCTTTTAACAAGCAAAAACCCAACCAAAAAATTTCGATGACACCTATCTTATGAATCTAACTGACCTGAAAACCAAACCTATTCCTGAACTTCTTGAGATCGCTCACGAAATGGGCATGGACAACCTTGCCCGTTCTCGCAAGCAAGAGATCATTGCTAACGTATTACGCAAGCATGCCAAGGGTGGCGAAGCCATTTTCGGTGATGGTACTTTGGAAATTTTGCAGGACGGTTTCGGATTTCTACGTTCACCGGACAGTTCTTATCTTGCCGGCCCCGATGACATTTATGTTTCACCAAGCCAGATTCGCCGTTTTAATTTACGCACTGGAGACACTGTCTCTGGCAAAATTCGACCACCCAAAGACAGCGAGCGTTACTTTGCGTTGCTAAAGGTCGATCAGATCAACTTCACTGACCCTAGCGAGTCAAAGAACAAAATACTTTTCGAAAACCTTACACCGCTATTCCCAGACAAACCGCTAACGCTTGAAGCCGGCAACGGCAGCACCGAGGACCTGATCGCGCGTGTGATCGATCTAACATCACCGATTGGTAAAGGTCAGCGAGGACTAATTGTTTCCCCGCCAAAAGCCGGTAAAACACTTATTCTGCAAAACATTGCACAATCAATCGTACGCAACAATCCAGAATGTCACCTGATTGTCTTACTGATTGATGAGCGCCCTGAAGAAGTGACCGAGATGCAACGGTCAGTTCGTGGCGAAGTTGTTGCCAGTACCTTTGACGAACCACCTTCACGGCATGT
This sequence comes from Candidatus Azotimanducaceae bacterium, assembly GCA_051278195.1. GTDB lineage: Bacteria > Pseudomonadota > Gammaproteobacteria > Pseudomonadales > Azotimanducaceae > JAHRVQ01. The sequence continues at coordinate 38,119 of JBNMQM010000001.1, read as the reverse complement.
ACAGGTCAGTGAGATGGTCATTGAAAAAGCCAAACGTCTGGTCGAACACAAAACTGACGTCATCATTTTGCTCGATTCCATCACACGTTTAGCGCGAGCCTACAACACCGTGATACCTGCTTCCGGCAAGGTACTCACTGGCGGCGTCGATGCTCACGCGCTAGAACGTCCAAAGCGTTTTTTTGGTGCTGCACGTAATATCGAAGAAGGTGGCAGCTTAACCATTATCGCGACGTGTCTCGTTGACACTGGTTCGAAAATGGACGAAGTCATCTACGAAGAATTCAAGGGTACGGGTAACATGGAACTGCATCTCGAACGTAAGATCGCAGAGAAACGAGTTTACCCCGCCATCAATATCAGGCGTTCTGGCACCCGCCGGGAAGACCTCCTTATGAGCGAGGAACAACTACAGAAAGTTTGGATTCTACGCAAGATCATCCATGAAATGGACGACCTGGCGGCGATTGAGTTCATCCTAGACCGCATGAAGAAGACCAAGACTAACGAAGAGTTTTTCTCTTCAATGAAACGCAGCTAGAAAAGATTAACGACAGTTGCCGGTTCTTACTTGCCCGATCGCCTCTCTCTCGTATCTAAACCATGATACGAGAAAGGTCCTACTGGATACCGGCGAAAACGTCGATTTTCAAGCTGGGCAATATTTGGAAGTCGTCTCTGCTGAAAAGCGATACCCGTTCTCCATCGCGTCGGCGCCAGGCAAACAACTAGAATTACACATCAAACCGACGCCCAATTCACCAGACTCTGAGCGGTTTGAGGCTTTGCTGGATAACAGCGTCGAACTGACCATAGACCTGCCTAAAGGCAAATGCTTCATCGACAGCGCGCCGGCTCAACCACTACTGATGCTCGCTGCCGCCACTGGCATCTCGCAGATGAAAAGCATCATTGAGCATCTGCTCCCTCGTGGACTCGTGCATCCAACTTATTTGTACTGGGGCGTGGTCAGCGATAAAGACTTGTACCTAACGTCGCTCTGCGAAACCTGGGCAGCGCAGGATAGTAATTTTCACTTTGTGCCAGTTGTAAGCGAGCCAGAAAACTCACCTAACTGGACCGGAAAAACTGGCCTGGTAGGTCATGCGGCACTTGAAGATTTTAGTGATATTAGCAACCTTAGCGTGATTGTTGGCGGCAGCCCAAATATGGTTTACGCCACGCTCGATCTATTTGTTGCACGCGGGCTGCCCAAATCAAACATGGACAGCGACGTATTTGACTATGCGCCACGAACTTAGAACTTACAAACTAAGACCTTACAAACTAAGACCTTAAGGTCTTAACGCGATATTTAGATATTCATTGCTCTTCTGGTGCTCGCCTTCAAAGGCGTAAAGTTTGGCAAGTTGGCGGCTAGCGCCTCGATGACTGCCATGCTCGATTGCAGCCTCGAAAGCGGTGACCGCTTCGACCTTCATATCTTGGCCTTCATAAAGCAACCCTAGGCAATAATCTAACGATGTGTCAATGGGGTGTTGCTTCTTCCAACCCAACGCTACTTTTAGCCGCTTAGATAGAGTTTCTTTGCCGAGCTTGCCATAGGTTTCAACAAGGACCGGCTGCCAGCTCTTTTTGAGGATACGTCGCAAAATAGCTTCAGCCTCTTTTTCAAAATGTTCGTGTTGGCAAAGACTATTCAGAACATCAAGGTCAAAACGGACAGTTTCGCTGGCGCCACGGTAAATACCTAGCCGCCTTTCGGCACTCACGTCCTTCTTATTGAGGGTTTCTAAGACCAGCTTCTTTTCCAATGAAGTGTAAACGGAGCCATCAAGGCTTTTTTGTAGCCTGGGCATTAGTCGCTCGAGGGCACTCCACTCGCCAAGTGCTAAGAGCGCATTCTTTTTCAAGATAATACTTCGCAAGTTATCTGGGCCGCTTTCGAGCGCATCTAAACAGACCCGCCAGTCTTCCCGGCCTGCCGCAAGTTCTGCCCTGGTCATAACAATAGCTGCGTTGGCAGATGGATCGGTTTCTGCTGCGAGACGAAGAAATTTTTCACGGTCGTCTGCTTTACCAGATTCATTTGCTGCTCTGGCAAGATGTAAGTAATTCACTACTGGCTGCGGTTGATGCTTGATGCCGCTGATCAAAAACTTTTCTGCACGGTTGGCGTCGCCTTCTTGCAAATACAACAGGCCCCTGTTCGTGTGTTCAATACTCTTACCGACCATCCGACTTTTTCGCCAGCTCTGTACTCGGCCAGCAGTGCCAAATACGGTGCGGCCCAACTTGAGTGTTAATCGAAGTGATACAACCAGTAGCACGATCGCGCCCAAGAATACCCACAGGCCAGTTTGCAGGGTAGTACCGTCATAGCTTATGAGAACATAACCAGGATCTTTAGCCGCAAGCGTACCTAACACGCCCGCTATCACAATGATGATCAGCAAATAGAGCAGACGCTTCTTCACGAGTCGCCACGCTTTTCGGACTCATGGAAACGCACCATCAATTTGCGGATTTCCCTCAGAGAACCAGACACATCAGGTAGGTCACGGGAAATTTTCGCCTGTGAGAGGCGAGCTAGTGTGCCACGCGCGCTTTTCGTGGAGGCCAGGTCTGGATCGAAATAGTGATCCACCCAAACCACAGCATCAGCTAAACTTTGACTGAAGATTTCTTGGTTGCCCTTAAGTAGGCCTAACTGGGCCAGTTGAATTTTCAGTAAGAGGTTTTGCTTTAGATAGTATTCTTCTGCCGGCGGCAAAATCGGTCGCACAACATCGCCACTGGCACGATAGTCGACAAGATTTATGATGCGTTCTACACCGCGTTTTAGCAGTGCTAACGCTCTGCTGGCGATTGTTTGCCCCTCGTCAGCAACTGTAGCTGTCACCAATACTGGACTTTCAAATTGTAAATATTTTTGTTCGAACGATTCTACTTGGTTAGCAATGGCACCGAGCTGCACAAATATGCCCTGAATATCCGCGTCCGAAACTGAACGCAATGCCGCGATGTCGTTCGCAATAGACTGGCGCAAGTCAAAAGCAACGACACCTTGCGCCTCGCTGATGATCGCGTCTGCAGATTCAAACAGGGCAATGGCACCCGCGACATCATCCTCCATGACCACTCTCTGGTTCGCTAGACGAAGCAAGTACTCAGCTTCGGCCAGCAACCAGTCTTCTGAAGATGTGCCAAGCTGTTGTTTCAGATCCAACATCGCAAGCGCGACTCGAGACTCTACCTGCTTAACGGTGTTTTCTGTCGCACTAGCCAAACGACCTAGCTCTGTTTCAACACCAGAGAAACGTTTTTCAGAAGTACCTAACTGACCTTGAAGCCGGAGGACGTCGGCGCCAAGAGCGGTATATTGCTCGTCAGAGCTTGCCTGTCGAGTTTGTTCAAACACCGATTTCTGCTGCAGTTGCCAGGCCGTATAGGAGGCATAGCTCGCAACACCTAGAGCAATCAGTGCTAGTAACAGGCCCAGTACGCCGCTCATGCTGCCCGAGCTTGCATTATTGGTCTGGCTCCCACCGCCCGAGGGGGGTGACGATTTCACTGACCGATTGCTGTCCACAGATGACGACGGCTTTTCGCTAGTAGAGCGCGTCGGTGCACTGGGTTCCTTGTCGTTGTTTTCAGCGACCTGCTTTTCTAAACGCGCAAACGCATCATTCAAATCGATATCTTTCTGGTTTTTTTCGTTTGGGCTATCGCTCACGGCATTTGCCTTTGCATTTGTTGCAGTACATGTAACATTGCATGGTCTTCCTGACTATTTGCAAGCTCGACTTTAGCAAAGCCAAGCGCATTTGCCATGCGCTGAAGACGCTCAGAAGGGACAATCAGACGATAGCTGAGCACTGCCGCACCACCTTCGTCCAATAAATGCGCGATGGCCTCACCAGAATAGAGCAATGCAACCACATCCTCATCTCCGGGCAAGGCGTTTGCTGCGAATGGAATCGGCACACGACGGTAGGTTTCAAGATACTGTACAACAGCATCCCGAGCTTCTAAACCTTGCCTTAACGTTTCTCGTCCGCCTTCCCCGCGCATAATCAGACATTTTCTGCCCACCATGTTGTTTAGTTCAGGCATTGCAAGAAGCCCTTCCGAAGAGGCGGTTTGGGGGTAGATAACCGTCACTTGTGCGCAAGCCAAAGCTTCTGCAGTACCGGGCCCGACTGCAAACCATCTCAGGCCGATAGGCCATTGAGGCCAATATTGCTCAAGCGTATCAAGGCTATAGCGCACGGCGTTTCTAGAGATGAATATGATGTCGTCAAATAGATCCAGACCAAGGACACTGCGTTTAGAGGCTTCTGTTAACAACAACGGCTCTGACTGTAAAAGCGGCAAGCTGATGATCTCAGCAGTCGTCGAACCCATTGCTGCATAAAGCAGTTCATTTTGCTCCGGACTTCGAGTCAGCAAAATTTTCACGTGAGTTGATCAGCGCCCTGATCTATCAACTGTCGAGTCACATCATTTGCCATGGCGATAGCTTCATTCCTGGCAGCTTGTCCTTGCACACGAAGATGTCGATCTTGGGTGGCGACATAAGTTTGCAGGGAAATACTACCCTCAGAAAGCGTCGCGAATGCCGCAATGGGGAGCTCACAGCTTGCCCCCAAGCCAATAGAAACTGCTCTTTCACACGACACACAGGCAAAAGTGTCAGCATGGTTAATCGACGCCAGAAACGCCAGGGTTTGCTCATCATCTAACCTCGCCTCAATACCAACGGCACCCTGACCCGCGGCTGGTATCGACGTCACAGGGTCTATGGGATGAGTAATGCGGTGGCTCAAACCTAACCGCTTTAGGCCCGCCACGGCCAGAATGATTGCGTCATATTCGCCATCGTCGAGTTTGCGAAGCCGGGTTTCAACATTACCACGCACATCTAGGTAGTCGAGGTCAGGGCGCTTTTCCTTAAGTTGGAGGCGCCTGCGGAGGCTTGAGGAGCCCAATTTGGCCCCGCTGGGCAAATCAGAAAATGATGCTGCACTGTTGCTGAGAAAGGCATCGCGCGGATCTTCTCGTTCGCAAATGGCGACAATACCTAACCCATCGGGGAAGACAGAAGGCACGTCCTTCATAGAGTGCACAGCAATGTCTGCGCGACCTTCGACGAGCGCAACCTCAAGCTCCTTCACAAACACTCCCTTACCGCCCAACTGGGTTAAGGGCGATTGCTTGTCGCGATCACCCTGAGTGGTCATACCCACAATTTGCACGACAAGCCCAGGATGAGCTGCTTCTAGAGCACTTTTGACGAAGTTCGCCTGCCACATAGCAAGCGCACTTTCCCGGGTTGCGAGGCGAATCACCTGAGCCATAAACAATCACGCACAAAAAAAGCGGCATTATAGCCGCCTTTCTTGAATTAAGCCCTTCAGCCTCGCGACTAAAGACTTTGCACGAGCCTCCTTAGACCAGAAACATGACGACGGCTGACGTCCAGACGCTCTTCGACGCCCCGCATTTTGACCCGATAATGCCCTCTCGGGTCTCGTTCGAGGCCTTCAAGGTGATCGGTCATGACCAAAGCGTTGCGATGAATTCGAACCACCTTATCGCCAAACTCGTTTTCAAGATCTCGCAAGGTGTCGTCAATCAATACCTCTCCACTTTCGTGCCGAACCGTGACGTACTTATGGTCAGCCTGAAAGAATCGAATGTCGTTGAGCGGAATCAGCTCAATACCACGCCGCGTTTTGGCACTGATATGCGTTCTGGTTTTGGGCGCAGACTCATCATCTTCTGCACCTAAGGTTTTCGCTTGAATCTTATTAATCCTGCCAATTTTCGACAAAGTATCCATCAACGCTTCACGCCGCACTGGCTTCAGCAAATATCCCGCCGCATTGACGTCGAACGCCTCAATGGCATGTTCGCCAAATGCAGTGCAGAAAACGACCGCCGGCGGCGACCGCAATTCTGCCAGCTCTTTGCCTGTGGCCATGCCATCTTTGCCTGGCATTCGGATGTCGAGAAGCACGATATCGGGCTCCACGTCCAATGTTTTCTGGATCGCCTCGTCCCCACAACCGGCTTCGCCGACCACGTCGTAGTTATCCAGGGTACCAACCATTCTTACCAACCGTTCTCTGGCCAGTTTTTCGTCATCAACTACTAACACTCTCATGGTGAAGACCTCGCTTTATCAACGTCTAAATGCCCGGGAGTCGATAACCCTCCATGACATAACAAACTACTCCCATTTCGCTACAAAACTGCGACGTACTGCACAAAATTGAAGAGAAGCCTTCGGTAATTTGCTCAGAATGTGACCTCTGTCACATTTCCAAAGACTTCTTTAAAGGATAGCTGACGGTTGTGTGAAAAGTGACGCCATCGTTCGATGTGGTCAAACTTGCCCGCTCGCCGTAGATTGCTTGCAATCGGTGGCGAATATTGTCGATCGCCATGCGGTTGCCCTGATCATGGGAATATTGATGCTGGGGCAATGGATTGGTGATATGGATGACCAGCTGATTGTCATCGGCAAGGATTCGCACCAAAACTGTGCCTCCCTCGGGAATTGGCTGGATACCGTGGTATATCGCGTTCTCCAGCAAAGGCTGTAGCGTCAGCAATGGAATTCGTACTTCCGATTCATCGACCTCGACTTCCCATTCGACGTTCAGACGCTCATCCAAGCGCAGACTCTCGATGTGGACATACTTTTCGCAAAGAGATAGCTCTTCACTGAGCGGCACCGGCTTATCGCTGGAATCATTGAGAGAGGCCCTAAACAATACCGACAGGTCTTCAACAACCTCTTCTGCCGTTTCCGGGTCAACGCTAATTAGGCTTGCAATGATGTTCATTGAATTAAACAAAAAATGCGGTCTTATTCTGGATTGCAGCGCTTGAATTCGCGAATTGAGCTCCGCCTGCTCCTGCCTGCGCAGTTGATGCTGCAGATAGAAGTACCGAAACGCAATCCCAGACATTATAGCCGCGATGATTAAGTTGCGCCCGACGCTGCCAAACATGGCGAAAGTCAGCTGGTGCGGCTCTTCACTGAGGAACCACTCAGCGACCAGACTAAATATTAGGGTCAGGAAAAGGATCAGGGCATAGGCGCACGCCGTTGCCGCTGCAATCGACATATTGCGCAGCATCGGCCGGACATTGCAGAGTACCGCAGCAGACACCAACACAATCCACTGCACGAAAATGGATGTCAGGCCGACTTTGGCCCAATTGAAATCGATCAACTTGGAGTTACCCAGCACCAACACGAATACCAAAAGCTCTGTCACCAAGACCAGAAACAAAATGCTCTGTGCTTGGCAGATATCCGGTAAGAAAAAGTCTTCGTCCTGCTTTTCCGAAGAAATTTCGGTGGACGGTTCTAAAAGTCGTTCCGCCAATCGAGCGCTCCTGCAACTGGGCAAGCAGCTAGTATAGCCTGATGCTGATATACTCCGCGCGCCTCAACTAGACTCCAGCGTGCAGGACAAAATGACCGAGAAAGACGATAAGAAACTCTGGGACGGACGTTTCACCGAAGCGACCGACGCCTTTGTAGAAAAGTTCACCGCATCTATTAGCTTTGATGCCGCACTTTACCGGTATGACATTCAAGGCTCCATTGCCCATGCCACGATGCTTGAGGCCGTTGGCGTTCTTTCCTCGAATGAGTTGGGTCAAATCATCGAAGGTCTAAAAGCGATTCAAAGCAGAATCGAAGCCGGTAGCTTCGAATGGTCTGTCAGCCTTGAAGATGTCCACATGAACATTGAAAAGGCCTTAACCGACAGTATCGGTGAGGTTGGGAAGAAACTACACACAGGTCGATCACGCAACGATCAAGTTGCGACGGATATCAGACTTTATCTGCGCGACCAGATTGACTACATCGAAAATCAAATTACACAGCTACAGATTGGTCTGCTCGACCTTGCCGAGCGCGAAGCCGATACGATTTTACCTGGCATGACACACCTCCAGGTGGCCCAACCTATTACTTTCGGCCATCATATGCTGGCGTGGTACGAGATGCTTAAGCGCGACAAAGATCGACTTATCGATTGCCGCAAACGCACCAATACTATGCCGTTAGGGGCCGCGGCAATGGCAGGCACTACCTTTCCCATTGATCGCGAACTGACTGCCAGCTTGTTGGGTTTTGAATCAATATCTGAAAACAGTCTTGACGCGGTGAGCGATCGGGATTTTGCCATTGAATTTGCGTCATTCGCCAGCATCTTAATGATGCATTTGTCTCGTTGGTCGGAAGAAATGATTCTCTGGTCATCTTCCCAGTTCGACTTTATTGAGCTGCCAGATCGGTTCTGTACTGGGTCATCGATCATGCCGCAAAAAAAGAACCCAGATGTGCCAGAACTGGTACGCGGCAAAACAGGGCGAGTTTACGGACATCTAACAAGTTTGTTAACTTTGATGAAGTCTCAACCGCTTGCTTACAACAAAGACAACCAAGAAGATAAAGAGCCCCTCTTCGATATAGTTAGGACCCTGACCGATTGTTTGACTGCGTTCGGGGACATGGTTCCCGCCATTGAGACGAAACCAGACAATATGCGCGCAGCGACAATGAAGGGCTTTGCCACCGCAACGGATCTTGCTGACTATTTAGTCAAAAAGGGCCTGCCATTTCGCGATGCTCATGATGTGGTCGGCAAGTTGGTCGGCGTCGGTATTCGCGAAAAACTGGATTTGTCAGATCTCCCTCTCGCTACCCTGCAATTGGCTTCAGAATTAATTGATGCAGATGTGTTTGAGGTGCTGACACTAGAGGGCTCAGTGTCGGCCAGAAATCATTTAGGCGGTACGGCACCTAACCAGGTTCGGGCGGCTGTTGCACGAGCAAGACAGTCAATTGCCTAACAGGCTAACGTCTCGACCCAACTGCTCTGTAACGACGCGAGAAACCAACTCTGGAAGGCTTTCGCCGGTCGTACCGCAAACCCAAGCGTCAGCTTTATTGGCTAAGTGAAAGCCGCCTGACTTTGCCGCAATCCAAATCTCGTGGGTCGCAATCTGTCGACTGACCACGATCGTCGAGCCGTTTGGAAATCCAATGGTCAGAATACCACTGGCATTTTCGATATCGAGATCTTCGGGGTAGACCTCCAATTCATCTTCGAGCTGAATCGTCAGTTCGTCGACCATGGAATAAAATTCAGAATCCAGCAAGGCATCGGTTCCTTTTGAACTACGGTGGGTAGAAAACTAATAGGTTGAGCAATTATGGCTTGGGTCAATATTGGTGCGCGCGAGTGCAGTATAACTGCCTTGTGCCTTTCACGCTAAACCAGCAAACGCTATACTGCCTTTCTTTTCTTTCGAGTCACTCGTTCATGCGAATCTTGGCCTGCTTTTTATTGCTTTGTTGCGTCGGCGCGTGCGGCCAAAAGGGCCCACTATTTTTGCCCGAGGCCAATGAGCCTGACACTGTCACCGTTAGCTCATAATCGATGTCACACTTTAATTATGTCAACGGCGAACTTCATGCCGAATCTGTACCACTTTCGGCGCTTGCCGATAAGCACGGCACCCCTACATTTGTTTATTCCCGCAAGGCTATAACCGAGGCGTACCAAGCATTTACCACCGCGTTCAGCCAGAGAGCCCATCGCGTTTGTTACGCGGTTAAAGCCAACAGCAACCTGGGCGTTTTATCGGTACTCGACAAATTAGGCGCGCACTTTGATATCGTCTCAGAAGGCGAACTGGCTCGATTGCAAAAGCTCGGCATCAAGGGCGATAGAATCGTATTCTCCGGGGTCGGCAAGCAAAAAAGCGAGCTAGACGCCGCGCTTAAGATGAATATCAGCTGCTTTAACGTTGAAAGTCGCCAGGAGCTGGAAAGTCTCGCCAGCCGTGCCAACGCTTTGGGCACGGTTGCACCCATGTCGATTCGAGTGAATCCTGACGTCGATGCCAAAACCCACCCCTATATCTCAACCGGTCTTAAGGAAAACAAATTTGGCGTGAGCATCGAAACGGCCAAACTCATGTACCAAGAAGCCGCAGCTTCGCCCTATTTGAAAGTCGTCGGCATTGATTGCCACATTGGTTCCCAGTTGCTCAGCATGTCTCCGTTTTTGGATGCGCTTGAGAGGGTCCTGCAACTCGTGGACGATCTGACCGCAACAGGCATCGAATTCCATCATCTCGATCTTGGGGGTGGCATGGGCGTGCAATACCATCCAGATGAAACTGCACTAGATATCGAGACTTATGCGAGCGCCGTCATACAACACATGGGTAAGCGACCACAGGAGTTATGGTTTGAACCCGGCCGATCCATCGTCGCTAACGCGGGCGTGCTCCTGGCACGGGTGATTAACCTTAAAGACAACGAAGGTAAACATTTCTGTGTTGTCGATGCTGCAATGAACGATCTGATTCGACCGGCCCTTTATCAAGCCTGGCAGGGTGTACGGCCTGTAAGAGCTGAAGGCACTGGCAACCCAGAGTCCTACGATGTCGTTGGACCCGTGTGCGAAACCGGAGACTTTCTTGCCAAGGACCGCACCCTAAATGTCGTGCCCGGCGACCTGCTTTGTATAGACTCAGCCGGCGCCTACGGATTTGTCATGAGCTCGAACTACAACAGCCGCAACCGCGCTGCTGAAGTATTAGTAGATGGACACGAGCAGTATCTGGTGCGTGAACGAGAGACGTTTGAGTATCAGCTATCCTTGGAACACCCTATTTAACAACTGGTCTAAGTCTTTTCTATTGCATTAACTTTGAGCAAAGGTAACCTAACGGCATGTTACTAAGATTTACTAAGATGCATGGGCTAGGTAATGATTTCGTGCTTCTGGATCTAATATCGCAAGACGTTTCCATAAGAGAGGAGCAAATCAGAGCACTAGCAGATCGTCGGCTGGGCGTCGGCTTTGACCAACTGCTGATCGTCGAACCGCCGAATAGTCCGGATACCGATTTCAATTACCGCATTTTCAATGCTGACGGCAGTGAAGCCGAGCAGTGTGGCAATGGCGCCCGCTGTTTTCTTCGCTTTGTCCGGGACAGGGGTTTAACCACAAAAACTCAAATCCGACTCAGCACCAACTCCGGCGTAATTGAAGCGAGGCTCGAGCCTGATGGCAACATCACCATCGATATGGGCCCGCCGGTGCTTGAGCCTGACAATATTCCATTTATAGCAGAGCGGGCACAGATCACTTATCCCCTGCAGGTCGCAATGCCTGTCTGCGGAACTGACAAACAATTCGATATCAGCAGCGTCAGCATGGGCAATCCCCACGCCGTGTTGTTGGTGGACGACCTTCATCAAACACCGGTATCCCAGCTGGGCCCGTTGATTGAAAATCATGAGCGATTCCCCCAGCGCGTGAACGTCGGCTTTATGCAAATCATTTCCCGTTCAGAGATTCGACTCAGAGTTTTTGAACGGGGCGTAGGAGAAACAAGAGCTTGCGGCACTGGCGCGTGCGCAGCCGTAGTCGCCGGAAGATTGCGCGGCCTGCTCGACGAAATGGTAAAGGTCAAATTGACGGGCGGAGACCTGAACGTCAGTTGGGCGGGGGACAACGCCTCTGTCATGATGACGGGACCTGCCAGCCGAGTTTACGAAGGCCGGCTGCATATCTAGAGAACACTATGCCAACGAGGCAAGCATGACTGCAAAAAAACAAAAACAAGACATTGTCATAGAGGAATCGGCTGTTGAAACCTACCTCAGAGAAAACCCGGACTTTTTTGTTACCCACAATGATCTTCTGACCGAAATCACTTTACCTCATGGTGAAAGCGGTTCTATTTCTCTCGTCGAGAAACAGGTTTCAGTACTGCGGGATCGAAACAAGGAATCTCGAAAACGGCTGGACGAATACCTCAAAACTGCCAAACACAACGACGACGTCTTTAAGAAGTGCCAGTACATGATTCTGGGCTTGATCGAATCAGATGATCAGGAGAGTTTTCTCAAGAACATGGAAAAGGGTTTCAAACGAGACTTTAAGTCAAACGCCTACAGCCTCATGATATTTGGCGATAAACCAAGGCAAATCAATCACTTCACTAACGTTATCACGCGATCATCTGCAAACGAATATGTGTCATCGCTGATTCGCAGCACCAAACCAACGCTTGGCACGCTGCGCCCAGCCGAGCAGGACTTTCTGTTCCGTCATCAAAGCGACAAGGTTAAATCTGCCGTTGTCATGTCCGTTCGCGAAGGTCGCGAACAGCTTGCACTGCTTGCCATAGGCAGTTCGGATGCTAATTATTTCAAACCTGGAATGGGTACTTTGTTCATAGGCTTTATTGCCGACGCGTTAGCCCGATTGATTCCACGGTTTATTACTGGCCCAGGCTAATGCAGGCAACCAGCGAACTGGTCGGCGTGTTTCTCGCACATCTAAGTGACGAGCGGGGACTGACTCAGAACACCATTCAGAATTACACCAGAGACCTAAACAACTTCGCGCTCTATTTAGAAAGTAGTCTAGAAAGCAACCAAGTGGGTGACGATGTTGCCTGGGCTCGCGTCAGCAGCCACCATGTTCGGGGCTTTGTATCGGCAAGACATCGACAAGGTGTTTCGGGAAAGAGCTTGCAGAGAGCACTCTCCGCCATTCGGACGTTTTATCATTTTCTAATTCGAGAAAGTCAGGCGAAAGTAAACCCAGCGATCGATATCGCAACACCAAAAACCCCCAAAAAACTGCCAAATACACTCGACACCGATCAGGTTGCTCAACTCCTAGACTCGTCCACAACCGAATGGCACAGCGTTCGCGACCACGCCATTATGGAGCTGTTCTATTCGTCCGGTTTACGCTTGAGTGAGCTGGTCGGCACTGACATCACCAGTATCGACCTTGATGAATCTACGGTCCGAGTCCTTGGCAAGGGACGCAAAGAACGCATTGTGCCAGTCGGCCTTGCGGCGATTACCGCTGTACAACGCTGGCTGTCTATTCGCACAGATCTACCAAAGACGAATGCCACCATCCAGGATGATGCGGCTTTGTTTCTTAGCGAAAACGGTAGACGGTTAGGGCAGCGATCCGTTCAGAACCGAGTAAAAGCCTGGGCGCTCGCTCGAGGACTACCCGGTAATCTACATCCACATATGCTGCGCCACTCTTTCGCCAGCCATATCCTAGAATCGAGCCGTGACCTCAGAGCGGTTCAGGAGCTGTTGGGGCATGCCGATATTTCTACGACCCAGATTTATACCCATTTAGACTTTCAACATTTAGCAGACGTTTACGATAAGGCCCACCCTCGAGCGCAAAAAAAGCCGGATGGCGACCTGTGATTGAGGTCATTGGGTTCGACCTTGACGATACGCTCTGGGCCGTGACACCAGTAATCATTCGCGCAGAACAGACCCTGAACGCGTGGCTAGCTGAAGCTGCGCCAGACCTTAGGTACGACGTTGTGAGCATGCGGGAACTACGCCACGACGTTTTGCAGAGGCAGCCATCGCTGGTAAGAAAGATTACCGAACTACGACGTCAGATCATTGTTCAAGCACTCATCAACAGCGACGTTACTCAGGCAGATGAGATTGCGGATCAGGCGATTGAAGTCTTTCTCGCCGCGCGGAATCAGATTGAGTTTTTTGATGGCGCACTTGAAGTACTTGGCAAGTTAGAAACGACTCATCGCCTCGGCGCACTCAGCAATGGAAATGCAGACATACACCGTATAGGCCTTTCTCATCTGTTTGATTTTGCCTTCTCTGCAGAAGATGTCGGCGCACCCAAACCGGACCCTGCGCTCTTTAAAAAGGCACTATCACACACAGGCGTCGATCCTCACCGCATGGTTTATGTGGGCGATGACCCGTTGTTAGATGTCGATGCTGCCAATCAAGTGGGATTGAAAACAATCTGGCTAGATCACGGCAATAAGCCGATTGGCATTAGCCAGCCTGACATCACCATCTTCAATATTCGAGAGCTTCCCGGTGCAATCGACACACTCAGTCGCCATTAGAACCTCTGGACTGTTTTTCAAACTACCATTCAAACTACAGCCCTGATATCAGAACCCTTGAATCAGCGCCTTGATAGCATCAACCTCTGCACCTAACGTCTGCTTTCGCGTTGGCTGATCTCGCAATGCTTCCAGCGTCGGATGAGAAACGACAACTTCTGGTAAGGCCAATTTCATGACGTCATCGAACTTGGCTGGGTGAGCCGTCGCCAGACATACCATTGGAACGGTTTCATCAAGATGCTCGTTCGCGACGCAAAGTCCCACGGCTGTATGAGGGTCGGCAATGTAGGCATGATCAGCATAGGTCTGTCGAATCATCGCAAGCGTGTCGTCATTGCTGACAGCACCTGCAACAAACGACTCGTCAAAGGTGCGCGTATTGAAAGGAAGCTGTGCTGTACCGTTTTCCAAGAATGCTTTCATAAAACTGGTCACTCGATCGCCGTCTTCTGCCAACGAATAGTAAAGATACCGTTCAAAGTTACTCGCTACCTGGATGTCCATCGCCGGGCTATGGGTGAAGTTAACAGATTGCCGTTCATATACACCGCTAATAAAAAAGCGCGAGAGAATGTCATTCGCATTGGTTGCGAGCAGCAAGCGGCGGATCGGTAAGCCCATTTTTTTTGCAACATACGCCGCAAAAATATTACCGAAGTTACCCGTCGGCACAGTGACATCAAATTTGGCCGGCGCTCCCAGTTGACTGTAGGCAGAAAAAAAGTAAACCACCTGCGCCAATACTCGAGTCCAGTTGACTGAGTTGACCGCTGCGAGGTTGTGCGTTTCTTTAAAAGGCAGGTCAGAAAAAATAGTTTTCATAATTTGTTGGCAATCGTCAAAACTTCCATCAATACCTATATTGTGGACATTGCTGTCCAGGATCGACGTCATCTGAAGCTCTTGCAGGGGAGAGGTCTTGCCCTCTGGGAACATAATAAAAATATCAATATTGTCCTTGCCGCGAATACCTGCGATGGCAGCGCTACCGGTATCACCACTCGTTGCCCCAAGGATCTTCACTCGAGTTTGCCGCTCTTGAAGGATGAGCTCAAAGACATTGCCAAGGAACTGCAGCGCGACATCTTTAAATGCCAACGTTGGGCCGTGGAACAACTCCAAAATATGGAGGTCGCCCACCTGAACCAGCGGCGTAACCTTATCGTCACTAAAGCTTTGGTAGCTTCGCTCGACCAAACTCGCAAGGTCATCACGGGAAATGTCGCTAATAAAGTGCGACATTATCTCCGTCGCCAACTCCGGGTAACTGAGACCGACAAGGGACGGTAGGCGAGAAGTAAGATCGGGAATCGCGTCGGGGACCAGCAAGCCACCATCGGAAGCTAGGCCCATCATTACAGCGTCCTTAAAGCTGATATCTGAGACACCGCCTCGGGTACTTTTATATTTCATAACACGACACGCCTCGAAGTAAGGCGTAGATTATAGGAGTTTGCGCCTAATGATTGAATTCCGATTTAGCATACTGTCGATAACAGATCCTACAATGGCCTCTGCTAGATTGAGCGGCCACCATACTTACTGGCCGGTTTAATCGGCGGATCAGCGCTCACGTTAAGTTCAACTTCAGTAATCGCGCCGCCTTTTGATAGGAACGCTTCGATATCCATATTGAGTTGACCGCGAATTCTCTCTTTGGCATTTAATGTGTTAACGCTTTTAGCGTCGTCGCTAACACGTTGCGTCTTTGCCATAGCTCACCTCCATTTGAGTTAGGTTGTCGCTATTAGTTATAGCTTAGGGCGGCGATCTTTCAATTTTTGAACGAACTCTCCCTCCAGAACAACCCTTCGATAAAACTTTTAGGCAAAAAAAAGCTCCCAGGGTAGGGAGCCTTTTTGTCGTACTCATAAAAACCAGATTTAGAAGCTTTTACCCAGCGTGAACACTAAAGACTCTTCATTTTCACAAGAACCCGAAGAGCTAGTTGCCTGACAGATATCATCATCTGCAAATATTGCTTCTATGCCAACATCAAAGTCAGCAATCGTTGTACCGTAGCCAATCGCGATATGTGAACCATCCAGTTCGTCCCCAAACGTTCCGTATGTGCCATAAAAGCCGTTTTCTAATGCGACGGTCAACGCTAAGTAGTCATAGTCTTCTTCGAAGCCGCCAAGATTGTCGTGCTCGCCAAAAGAATATTCCAACCCAAAGATGCCATAACCCAGATTCAGATTAATCTCTTCATAAGTGTCATCGAAGGTATCGCCAGTGTAGTAATAGCCAGTAAAACCAAGACTTGCGCTTAAACCAGATTCGGTTTCAATGCCGTAGCCAAAGTACCCATCGATTTCAAGACCGTCACCGACGTCAGCCGCCCAAGTACCAGCATAAAATCCACCGTTTTCGTAATCCGCTCCGGCGCTGGCAGAAGAACTCTTCTGTACAAAACCGCGGAAGACGTATTCAGACATGTAGCCGATGTTGTAAGACACCTCGGCTGATGCGTTCGTAGAGAACATCGCGCCAGCAACTAAAGTTGCAGCCGCGACAATTCGAGTCATTGCTTTCATGTATTTCTCCTCAATTATTTTCGACAGCGCAAGTAACGTGAATTACTCATAGCTGCATACCCAACAGCAAAGAGCAGGCCAACACACACATCTAATTGAATAATAAGGATTTATTAAGATTTACCGACAAAGACGGGCGGCAACTTTGCGCTTATTTGGTGCAAGTTTTCGCCTTTGCACAAGGGCCGCACTATTTTATCGCGCAAAAATAATCAGTGCCAAAACCGGCTTATTAACGCAATTCCTAGCATAATTTAACGATGCAAAAAGCCGAACTGAACGGCTGAACTAGGAGTGCACCTCAACGTGGCGCGTTAACGTGGTGCAAAAAAAAGAGGCGCTAATAAGCGCCTCCAGAGGGGTCTTCGAAGGAGAACTTTGGCCTAGACGATTTGCCTAAACGGCTTCCCCGCCAGTTTCACCGGTGCGGATTCGAATGACATCATCAAGTGTCGTCACAAAAATCTTACCGTCACCAACTTTCCCGGTATTCGCTGCAGCGCTGATCGCTTCAATGACGCCATCAAGGTTTTCATCTGAAATCGCAACTTCAATTTTGACCTTCGGCAAAAAGTCGATCACATACTCAGCACCACGATAGAGTTCGGTATGCCCTTTCTGTCGACCGAAACCCTTAACCTCAGTTACCGTCATACCCTGTACAGATATTTCTGATAGCGCTTCTCTTACATCGTCCAGCTTGAATGGTTTAATAATTGCTGTGACTAATTTCATGTGTCCTCCATCATCAGGATCAGTTAGTTATGAATGTATCTAATTTCGAGACGCTTTCCAATGCTGGCCTTCGACTCGTCATTATTAGCTTTCATTTCTGTTGGCGACCCAAGCCGTCTACACCCTGGTAGATCGTCGCGCCTTTCGTAGGACTATACAGCATCGACCATGCCAAGTTGCCAATCTTACGGTATATCAACACCTTAGGCTCAGTGAGTGACATTTTTCAGCAAATGAGAAGCACGGTTGTGGTGCGGTTGCACCATAGTTGTTCCATAACGGTGCGTAAAGTTACCCGTGAGGCAATTTCCTACAACCTGAAATGACAAAACCTCAACCGGCAACGGGGAGATCGAGCACAATGCTTGAAAGTGAATTGTCGCATGGTTTAGCCATGCCGATTGCTCGAACCTATTCACGCGCCCAGGTGGGCATAGACGCACCATTGGTGACTGTTGAAGCAGATATAGCTTCTGGCCTGCCACAGATTATTATTGTTGGATTGCCGGAAACAGCGGTTAGGGAAAGTAAGGATCGTGTTAAATCCGCTCTCAAAAATGCGGGATTCACAGTTCCGTCCCGCCGCGTCACAATCAACCTGGCGCCTGCAGATTTGCCCAAGCAAGGGGGGCGGTATGATCTTGCCATCGCGCTTTGTGTTTTAGCCGCATCAGGTCAGCTAGAACCAGCAACGATCGCAGGTAAGGAATTTATGGGGGAGCTCGCTCTGGGGGGCGAGCTGCGCGGCGTACATGGCGTTCTCCCGGCAATTTTCCAGAGTCAGAGAAGCCAGAGAGAACTCACCATACCAACTGACAACCAACCAGAGGCCAGTTTGGTGCGCGATGTCGCCGTTAATTTGGCCGCCTCCCTCGGCGAGGTTGTTGAGTACCTTACCCAAGCAAGGGGCCCTCATTACGCGCCCGAGCCAGCATACGTGCAATCAAAACAAACGTTACTACTGAGCGATATTAGAGGTCAGTACCTCGCCAAACGAGCGCTTATCGTCGCAGCAGCCGGCGCTCACAATTTGCTTCTCATTGGCCCGCCGGGGACAGGCAAGACGATGCTTGCAAGCAGGCTGACGAGCTTACTGCCTCCTATGGAGCCACACGAATCTTTAGAAATGGCTTCCGTGCAATCCGTTTCAAGGTTCAACTTCGCGCCGGAGCAGTGGGCAACACGCCCATTTCGAAACCCACATCACACCGCTTCTGGCGTCGCGCTGGTGGGTGGTGGTAACCCGCCGCTACCCGGTGAGATATCTCTTGCACATAACGGTGTGTTATTTCTTGATGAGCTGCCTGAATTTTCCCGTCATGTTCTGGAGGTTCTCCGAGAGCCACTAGAGTCCGGCGCGATAGTGATTAGCCGCGCCAATCATCAGGTCACGTACCCGGCCAGATTCCAGCTGGTGTCGGCAATGAACCCCTGTCCCTGCGGATACAGTGGCGACGGCACAACACGTTGTGACTGCCGATTGGACCAAATTGAGAGATATCGGGGCAGAGTGTCCGGCCCGCTACTAGATCGAATAGATCTCCACATTCAAGTGCCGCCATTGCCCAGAGGCACACTATTGGAACCAGCGGGCAATCTTGAACACGAGCATCACGAGGCAGTCGAGCAGGTTAAGCAGGCACGGCAGACAATGATAAAACGAAATGGCTGTGCCAATGCGCACCTATCAAGCAAGGAAACAGAGCTGTATTGCCAGCTCGGCAACGCAGATCGATTGATGTTGGACGGCGCAATGCAAAAGTTAGGGTTGTCGGCTCGAGGCTATTACAAGGTGCTTAAAATTGCCCGCACCCTTGCAGACTTGTCGGGAGATAAAGCTTTGGCCACGCCTCACTTGGTGGAGGCGCTGGCCTTTAGGCAATGGTAGGGCGTTACTGTACCGAATCAACCATATAGTCGACGAGCGCCATAATATCCTCATCTGAACAGGTAAAACACATACCTTTAGCTGGCATGGCAGGCGCCAAACCATTGATGCCGTGGTCGTAAAGCACATCCATGCCTTGCGCGATTCTTGGCTCCCATGCAGCGATATCACCGAGCTTAGGTGCGCCGGCAATGCCAATCGCATGACAGGTTGCGCAACTGGTACCGTAAGCGCCAGCAACATCAAAACTGCCCGACCCTGAATCACCTTCGGACATCATCACCGCATCGGCGCAAGATTGGCCTTCTATGCAAACCTCACCGACTTTTTTCAGTCGCTCTGCGATATTCAATTCTGCTGTGCCTGCGGAAAGCACACCACTGGTGAGGGCAACACCCAACACAACTATAATCTTTGCTACTCGATTCACTTTTATTTCCTAGTGCAGTGACAAAAAACGCGCGAATTGTACCTTAATCATTCGCGCCTCACTAGCTGCGATCTCCCCAGCTACCGTCTTCGATTTCTCGATTAGACTTAAATTGAAATACGTTCGAAGTGCCGCCTTCGACCACAGATTGCTCAGATACTAGTGTCAAAATCGACCGATCACGAAATTCTGCCAAAGAGTCGGCACCAATATTGACCATAGTCGATCTGAGCTTATAAAGCGTTGTATCTAGCACCTCAGAGAGAGGGCCCACCAGCGGCACATAAGCATCGACGCCTTCCTCGAAAACCATTTTTCGGGTGCTCATACCATCATCATATCGCTGCCAGTTCTGGGCGCGTCTTGTCCCTTCACCCCAGTAAGGCTTATAAATCTGGCCGTTAATTGAGGTCTTCGGTGTTGGGCTTTCTTCTGTCATAGCAAAATAGCGCCCCATCATCACAAAATCTGCACCCATCGCCAGGGCAACCACGATTTGAGTGTCGTTCGCCAAACCTCCATCGGAACAAATCGGGATATAACGGCCGGTTCGCTCGAAATACTCGTCACGTCGCTGAGCAACCTCTAGCAGCGCAGAGGCCTGCCCTCGACCGACACCTTTTTGCTCACGAGTGATGCAAATAGAGCCGCCGCCAATACCCACTTTAATGAAATCGACGCCACCTTCCTCAACCAGAAAGTCGAACCCTTCGGCTGAGACAACGTTTCCACCCCCAATGACAATCTCAGAACCAAAGTTCTCACGAATCCATTGAATGCCTTCGAGCTGATACTCGGTGAAACCGTCCGATGAATCAAAACATAACGCGTCCGCGCCTGCTGCCAAAACGGCCGGCACACGTTCGGTATAATCGTGGGTGTTAATCGCTGCGCCAACACACAAGCGCTTAGACTCATCCAGCAATTCCATTGGATGACGGCGGTGATCCTCGTAGTCCTTTTTGAATACCAGAGCATTCAACGCACCATGGCGATCGATAATCGGCAGGCAGTCCTTCTTGTGTTTATGCAGGAGCTCATTCGCTTCTCTGAGGGAAATTCCCTCCTCACCGTAAATGAGCGAGTCAAACGGCGTCATGCTATTGCCAACCAAATTGCTGAGATCGTCTTCAAACTCCCAAAAATCCTTATCCGTGATGATGCCTACCAGCCGTCCCGTTGCGGTTCCATCTGATGTAACCGGCACCGTTGAATGCCCAGTGTGCTGCATCAGCTCCATCACTTCTTGCAAGCTCGTCCCGACGCTACAATTGGAATCGCTTTCAACAAAACCCGCCTTATGAGTTTTAACCCGCCGCAACATTTCAACTTGCTGCTCTATCGGCTGAGAGCAAAATATAAACGCTAACCCACCCTGTCGAGCAAGGGAAATGCCTAGATCTGAGCCAGAGACTGCCTGCATGCACGCAGAAACGACGGGCACGTTGAGCCTCAACCTCGGCGCACCGTTTGGCTCTACGGAGGATATGGGCGTCGCCAGATCGACCAAGTCAGCACGCTGCCCTTTGCGCGTCAGGCGCGGGATCAGCAGGTATTCGGAAAAGGTACGAGAAACGTCTTCTAGAATGGTCGCCATTCAGGAACTCCAGTAATGTTTTGCTTGTATTGGGAATTGCGAAAAACAGGCGAAGAAAGTAGAGGGGGAAAACAATCGGCTTGAGTCCGGAATCCGGTTGCCAAAATGTGCTGTCTTTGCGCCATGACGAATTCTATAGGAATCAAAATTTCGATTCAAATCTCTGCTTACTGAGCATTAACTTTAGTAATTCGATATAAATTATTGATTTAAGTGATTATTCTCGTATGATGAACAGCTCAAGCCGAAAAATTTACGCGGGAAGGCATGAACAAGTCCGAACTCATCAAGCGAATGTCCGAGAAGCTCGATCAATTGACGGGCCGTGATGTGGATTTGGCTGTGCACACGATTTTGGAAGTCATGTCAGAGAGCCTGTCGACAGGCGAGCGCATCGAGATCCGCGGCTTTGGAACCTTCTCCAATCATTATCGCAAACCACGAAGCGTCAGAAACCCCAAGACAGGCGAAGTGGGCATTCACAAACCCGGTAAATTTGTCCCCCATTTCAAGCCCGGAAAAGAACTTAAACGGCGCGTCGACGAGTCACGAGACGAAGAAGAGCTCATTGCCGATTCAAGTGCCGCTTTTTAATTGATGCTTGAGAATTTTGCCCGATGGCGCGGTCGGTAAACTGTCAACAATCACAATTCGAGACGGCACCTTGTAACCCGCTAGATATTGTTTCGCGTATTGCAGCAATGCGGCCTTATCGATGATCTCGCCAGCAACCGGTTGAACATAAGCAACTACTTGCTCGTCGCCTTCTACTGCCTCTCCCAGCACTGCACATAAGCTTACCGAGGGAAAGCCAGCCAAAACCGCTTCGACCTCAGGCGGGTAAATATTGAAACCTGATCGGATAATGAGCTCTTTGCTACGGCCTGAAATATTGATCGCGCCGGTATCGTCCTGAAAAACCAGATCGCCTGTATTGAACCAGCCGTCCTTTATGACCTCGGCTGTGACTTCTGGCTGGCGGTAATAACCCTTCATCACGTTGGGCCCTTTGACCCAAAGTTCACCCACTGTACCTGGTTCAACTGGCTCACCATCAGAGCCAATAATCTTGATCTGCTCGCCTGGCAGACAGAAGCCAACGGATGTATTCGCCAGCGGCGCTGACTGTCTGGTCTGACAGATCGTGGGCCCGGTTTCCGTCAGGCCATAGCCATTGTTGAGCGGCAGTCCAAACTGAGTTTCAACTCGCTGTTTAAGGGCCGGGTCTAGCGGTGAGCCGCCCGAATATATGAATCTAAGCGCTCTCGGCGACCAGCCTGCAGGCATTGCTTCTATCATCATGGCGTACATTGTCGGCACGCCGAGAAACCCTTTCACAGGCTCGTCACCCAGGGTGCGCAAAACCTCGGCCGCACTAAATCGAGACACCAAATGTACGCACCCTCCAGCAAACAGCACGGAGCTACTCACGGCTGATAGACCAAACACATGGGACATAGGTAAAACGCAGTAAATTTCGTCGCCCGCCTCAATACCACGCAATTTTCCAGAAACATAGGCGATGAACATCAGATTTTGATGGGTTAGCATCACACCCTTTGGCGTACCGGTAGTCCCGGTGGTGTAGATCATCGCCAGCACCAGTTCAGCAGGGTCGTCGCTTGCAGGCTCATGTGCGCTCTCACGCGTAACAAAGTCAAAATTGGCGACGGACAAGTGGATACTCGCACAATCGTAACGGCCGCCGTGGGCTTTAGATTCCGGTGAGTCATCAACCGTACAAACGATCAGAGCAGGATCACAATCTGCAGCGATTAGATCAATTTCACGATCAGAGAGGCGGGCGTTTATGACCGCAGCAATTGCATCCATCTCACTAATGGCAAGAAACATCGCCATCAATCCCCGGCCATTTTCAGCAATCAACATCACCCGATCACCCGGGCGAATTGCCAGCTTGCCCAACCAGGCCTTACATTCTTCAACGGCCGCAGCTAACTCGGCGAATGTCAGGGAACCGCCACCACTAATAATTGCCAATTGTTTCGGTGTTTTATCCGCCCAGGCTAGGACGCCATGACTCAGTCGTTTAGGCAGTCGCCCGAGCACCTCATCGGGCGCACAACCCAGTAGTTTGGCGTCCTGCACTGCAACTTGAGCGAGCATTTATTGCCCTGACCCATCCATGAGAAGCTGACGTTCCTTTTCGATCAAGAAATCTGCAATCCGCAGCATATTTGCGTTAGTCCGCGACATACTACCTTCGATACGATACTTGCCATTGACGACAATCGCCGGTACCCCAGTCGAACGATATGCCCGGCCTTTTGAATCGGCTTGCTGGAGCGCCGCACGGGTACCAAAGGAGTTATAGGTTTTGGCAAAGTCTTCCGCGTCGACGCCGTACCCAACTAGAAATTCCGCCATCAACTGCGGCGTATTCAGCCGTTGTCGCTCGTTATGTATCGCATTAAATATGGGCACATGAACCTTTTCCAGCACTCCCAATGCTTCCAGCGTCACATACGTCTGCGCATACACCTGATAATCGCGGTTCCAAACTGCCGGTGTTCGACTGAAAACAACCCCCTCAGGCAGTTGCGCATGCCAAGCGCCAATAAGCGGTTCAAAGTCATAGCAGTGAGGACAACCGTAAGAAAAGTACTCAGCCACTTCGATTTTGTCGGGGTTACGAGTCTTAATTGGAATTTGCAGCGCCACATAGTGCGTGCCTTCCTCAAAAGTGAAGCCTTCAGCCTGGACCGAAGCACTTGCCGCTAGCCAACTAAACGCCATGAGTATTGTCAAAAATCTCATACAATGTACTTCCTGCTAATAATGATAGTTGCCCGTCTAAGACCACAGAAACAGACAACACGTTCCCGCCACAACCTAAATTGTACGCATAAAAAAGGGCGGAGACCGCCCTTTATCGCCGAAATGAACCGCTTACTTCAGTCCGTAGAGATAACTCGCTACCGCTTCGATTTCCGCATCTGACAAATCCATGGCAATTGTCCGCATCATTTTGCCGTCGCCATCATTCGCGCGCATCCCAGAGCGAAATGCCTTTAGCTGCGCCGCTGTGTATTCAGGCCATTGACCAGCCAGGACCGGGAATGACGCTGCGTTGTTACCCGAGCCATTGGGCAAATGACAAGCGGTACAGGCAGCAATGCCCTTTCGCTTAATACCGGCCAAATAGATGGTCTCGCCCAGTTCTGCTAATTCTGGCTTGGCAGAACCGCCCTTGGCAGTCTGCTCCGCATAAAAAGCTGATAGGTCGATCAGATCCT
This sequence comes from Candidatus Azotimanducaceae bacterium, assembly GCA_051278195.1. Taxonomy (GTDB): domain Bacteria; phylum Pseudomonadota; class Gammaproteobacteria; order Pseudomonadales; family Azotimanducaceae; genus JAHRVQ01. The sequence continues at coordinate 13,728 of JBNMQM010000001.1, read as the reverse complement.
GATCGGTCATATTGTCTAGGATTCCGGTCATCAGCACGGCTGAGCGGGCACCACTTTTGATGTCTCTCAGCTGTTTCAACAGATATTTCGGGTGTTGGCCGGCAATCGAAGGAAAGGAACCTGCAGGACTGTTACCATCTTCCGCGTGGCAGGCGACGCAGGTTGCTGTCAGTGTTTCACCACGAACTGGATCACCATCAGCATAAACTGACAGACTAAGTGCCGTGAGGACCATCCCTATTACTACTCTAAACATGCTTTTCCTTTAAAGTGCATTGGCATGCAGTGATAAAATGATGCCGTATTATATACAAACCACAAGCCAAGACCCATACCAGACCGAGGTTTTTAAACGTCCATGAGTACCGACCCAAACGTTCCTTTGAGCGAGGCAACATTCCTGAAGAGTGCCGCGACACTGCAACAGTGCCCCGCCGACCTTGGCGCTGAGGTAGCCTTCTGTGGGCGCTCTAATGCTGGCAAGTCATCAGCCCTAAACTGTCTCACTGATCAAAAAAAGCTCGCCAGAACCAGTAAAACGCCTGGCAGAACACAATTAATCAATTTCTTTAGTTTATCAGAATCATTAAGACTAGTAGATTTGCCTGGATACGGATACGCGAAAGTACCACCAAAGATGAAGGCAGAGTGGCAACGCAATCTAGATGACTACCTGCGAGGTAGAGATTCTCTTCGAGGACTGATCCAGGTGATGGACATCCGCCACCCGCTAAGAGAGTTCGACAAATTGATGTTGGAATGGTCTGAATCTGCAGAACTGCCGGTCCACATCTTGCTCACCAAAGCAGACAAGCTGAAACGGGGACCCCAGCAATCTACGTTGCTCGGTGTACGCCGCTCAGTCGGCAGCGAAGTGTCAGTACAGACTTTCTCGGCAACTCACGGTATCGGCAAGGTGGAACTGACGCGCAAACTCAACGTTTGGATGACGACTTAACGCTTTGACCTGTTTTTTCGCTAAAGAGGCTTAAAATTTGGGCAAAAAAAACCCTGGTCACTTATGGGGAGGTGTGACCAGGGCTTGGGTTCTTCGGTTCATTCTTGGGGGGTAAATTCACCGAAGTGTCGCTATCGAATAACCATTCTGTTAATTAAGACTAGCACTGTTCCAATAAGTTCCTACCGAGTTCAATTATTTTTCGGTTTATTTCCGATAGGGTCGAAAGATTCAGTTACTGGCGGTAAAACAGACCTAATGTGCAGCTTCCCAATCTCGTGCAACCCCACATTCGACCAATAGCGGGACACTGAGTTCCGCTGCGCCTGACATGATTTCTGTGAGTCCAGATACCACCGGCTGAACAAGATCATCCCTTGCTTCTAATACCAGTTCGTCATGAACCTGCATGATGACGCGCGCATCTAGACCGCTGTCGTCCAACCAGTCATTCACCGTGATCATCGCCCGCTTGATAATGTCAGCGGCGCTACCTTGCATCGGGGCATTGATTGCCGTTCGTTCAGCCGCTTGGCGGCGCTGAAAATTACTGGCTGTAATGTCCGGCAAATACAAGCGGCGGCCGAAGAGAGTTTCTACAAACCCCTGTTCCGCGGCGATGACTCGAGTGTTGTCCATGTATGCCCGGACCCCCGGATAACGCTCAAAATAAAGATCAATATATTCCTGAGCATCACCGCGACTAATATTTAGCTGGCGAGCCAGGCCGAAAGCAGACATGCCGTAAATCAAACCGAAATTGATCGCTTTGGCACTACGACGGTGGAAGTCCTTCACAGCACTGAGTTCAACATTAAAGACCTCCGCCGCGGTCGCTTTGTGAATATCCTCACCCGCCTCAAAAGCCGCCACTAGACCCTTATCGTTAGAAAGGTGGGCCATAATACGTAGCTCGATCTGCGAGTAGTCGGCAGCGATAAGTTGATACCCTTCCGGCGCAATAAATGCCTTACGCACCCGCCGACCTTCTTCCGTACGAATCGGAATATTCTGTAGATTAGGGTTCTGGCTGGAGAGCCGGCCCGTCGCCGCGACTGCCTGATGGTATGACGTGTGGACTCTTCCAGTCTGTTGATGAACCTGCAAAGGAAGCTGGTCGGTATAGGTCGATTTGAGTTTACTTAAACCTCGGTACTCCATGATCACTTTCGGCAAAGGGTAGTCGAGCGCCAACTCCTGCAGAACCGGTTCGGCCGTAGAGGGCTGACCTTTCGGTGTTTTTTTGATGATAGGCAACTTCAGCTTTTCGAAAAATATCACCTGTAACTGCTTTGGTGAACCCAAATTAAACTCTTCACCGGCGAGTTCATAAGCGTCTTTTGTAAGATCTGACATTCTGGCTTCCAACTCACCACTTTGTATATTCAACAGATTTGTATCAAGCAATACACCAGTACGCTCAACCTTGGATAAAATACTTAGCAGCGGCAGTTCAATCTCTTCAAAGACACGCTGCAGCCCCGGCTCGTTCTGAAGCTTAGGCCACAGCACTTGATGTAACTGCAGAGTGATATCAGCGTCTTCGGCCGCGTAGTTGGCCGCGATCTCAAGGTCGATCTTATCAAAGGTGACCTGCTTGGCGCCTTTGCCTGCGATGTCCTCAAAATGAACCGTGCTGACACCAAGATATTTCATCGCCAGATCATCCATGTTGTGGCGAGACGCGACCGAATTCAAGACATAGGATTCCAACATTGTGTCGTAGGCGATGCCTCGCAACGTGATGTCGTAGCGGGCTAAAACACTCATATCGTACTTCAGATTTTGACCCACTTTTAGGTGCATGGGGTCCTGAAGTATTGGCCCCAGTTTCTCAAGTAAGCGCTCCCGACTGATTTGGTCTGGCGCGCCTTCGTAGCTGTGAGCACAGGGTACGTAGGCCGCCTCACCGACGGCTACCGCGAACGAGACACCCACCAACTCGGCCTCCATGTAATCAAGGCTGGTTGTTTCTGTATCAAAGGAAAACAAATCGGCTGCTTGAAGTTTCAAAAGCCAATGGTCTAAATCGGCCTCTGTTAGCACTAGTGCGTAGTTGCGAGGCTGCGGTGTCGATTCCGGCGTAACTTCAACGCTAAGCTCTTCCACCCACTGCTTAAACTCGTATTCAATGAATAGCTCACGCAGAGCCACTTCATCAGGTTCGACATGCTTGAGGTCCTCAACTGCACATGGCAACTCTACATCCAATTTGATGGTGGCGAGCTGGTAAGAAAGCGGCAGGATCTCTAGGCTTTCACGCAAGTATTCACCGACCTTTCCTTTCACTTCACCCGAGTGCTCCATCACGCCCTTTAGCGAATCATGTTCAGTTAGCCACTTCACTGCTGTCTTGGGACCACATTTTGGTACACCAGGAATGTTGTCCGAGGTGTCTCCCACTAGAGCAAGATAGTCGATAATTTGATCCGGGCGGACGCCAAATTTTTCAACTACTCCGGCTTCATCCATGACAGTGTCTGTCATGGTATTGATCAATGTGACATGTTCATTAACCAGTTGCGCCATATCTTTATCACCGGTGGAGATCACTACAGGCATCTTTTTCTCGGTCGCCTGCTGCGCAAAAGTGCCAATCACATCATCGGCCTCAACGCCATTGACGATAATGAGCGGTAAGCCCATTTGACGAATAATGGTTTGGATAGGCTCAATCTGTTCGCGCAGATCATCGGGCATCTTGGCCCGGTTAGCCTTGTACTCCGGATAAAGGTCGTTGCGAAAAGACTTACCTTTCGCATCGAAGACAACGCCAATGTAGCTACCTTCGTAATCGCTCATCAGCTTGCGTACCATGCTGATGACACCCCTAATCGCGCCAGTGTTAGCGCCCTTGGTGCTCATAAGCTTCGGCAGTGCATGAAAAGCACGAAAGAGGTAAGATGACCCGTCAATCAGGACGAGAGGTTTGCTTTCTGTCATGGGGAGCTCGATCTTTCAATTGTGGACACGATACTTTGAACGCACCTGCCATATCAATCATCCAGCGAACTCTCCGTCGAACAACTCAACGAACGCTCGCGATAGCGACCCTCTTTTTTATGGTATCCGCCATTGCCGCCGAACCGGTTTACATTCCAAGTCGCGAAGAACTGGCTGAAGGGAGTGTTGAAATTGTAGTAGGAGAAAACCGGACGGTTTACGAATACCGGGTCAATGGGCGATTGCTCGCCATTAAAATTGTTCCTGAGACCGGTGCGCCTTATTACATGGTGCCTGCAGACGGTGGCGCTCACTTTGAGAGCCTCGACCACAAGAAAAAGCTCTACCCACAATGGGTTCTAATCGAGTTTTAAGCGAGTTACAAAGCCATGGCAACCTACACTACCTTTGAGCGCGCGTCCCTCGAGCGTTACCTCATCATGTTTGATCTAGGCGAACTCAGCGAGTTCGAGGCTATTACATCTGGCATTGAAAACTCGAATTACTACGTGCGCTTTGAAAACACTGACTTCGAATATGTGCTCACGATCACCGAAGACTTGGATTTTGCGCAGGTACCCTTCTTTAATGACCTGCTTCAGGCCCTTGCTAAAAGTGGTATCCCCGTACCAGAGCCACAGCGAACACTGGACGGTATGTCCAGTACCATTTTCAAGAGCAAGCCCACCTGGTTATTCAATCGACTACCGGGGCACCATCCCGATATTCCTAACGACACGCAATGCGGCGAGATTGGCGTGGCATTAGCCAAACTGCATATCGCAGGACGAAAAGCTAAATACAACCGGGACAATGCTTATCACTCTGGTTGGGCCAAGGAAACGTTCGCTAACGTTGCCCCAAACCTCAACGACACTGATCGTCAAAGCTTGCAGCTGTCTGTTGAGCGATATCACAGCGAGCGACAGGATGACGCCGAATTACCTCGGGGCACTATTCACGGCGACCTGTTTCGCGACAACGCGCTATTCGTGGATAACGCATTAACGGGAGTGATCGATTTTTATCATGCCTGTGACGACTATTTTATTCAGGACATTGCCATCAGCATTAATGACTGGTGCTGTGAGCAAGGGGCCGACGTCCCAGAGAAGGAGCAAGCTTTGTTGGCAGGTTATACTTCGATTCGACCTCTGGAACTCGCCGAGCAAACTGCGTTACCTCGCTTTCGAGAATATGCCGCAATGCGCTTTTCTCTGACTCGACTGTTAGCGGGTAGGGCGGGCAACCCAATTAAAAACCCTCGAGAGTTTTTGGAATTGCTTGACCGATTACAATCTGGTCAGGACACGTAAAACACGCCAAACCACTGCTGTTCATCTGTCCAGAAGCGATCATGGGCGAACCCAGCCTGACGGCATAACGCTCTGAACTCAGCTTCACCATACTTAAAGGAATTCTCCGTATGAATTTCTTCTCCCGCCTGCAAGTGAAACGACTCGCCCGCAAGATCAACAACTTGGTCGCAGGTACTCGTGACAAACATCTGGATACAACCTAACGATTCATTGTATGCCGCGCGGTGCTGAAACTTGTCCAGATCAAAATTCCCTTGGTAGGCCTCGTTTATGTGATTGAGGACATTGAGATTAAACTCCGCCGTAATTCCCTCGCTATCGTTGTAGGCGCGATTCAGGACCGCCACATCTTTCTTTAGATCAACGCCGATGAGAAGACCGCCGTTTTCACCAACATGCCCTTTGACTCGTTTAAGGAATGAAAGCGCTGCATCCGGAGTAAAGTTACCAATGCTAGAGCCAGGAAAAAATGCAGCGACCTTGCCGTCAAAAAAGACGGGCAGATCGAAGTCTGAAGAATAGTCGACGCAGGTCGCATGAACGTCTAACCAGGGGTAATCTTCAGCGATCGTGTTTGCGGACTGCGCTAAGTAGTCCCTAGAAATGTCCATCGGCACATAAGTACTAGGGCGCAAGATCTCCAGTAAGGTCCGAATTTTCTCGCTGCTACCGCTACCGTATTCCAGCAATGTTGCATTAGGTCCAATGCACGCCGCCATTTCTTTTCCGTAAGCCTTAAGCAACCCGGTTTCCATTCGTGTCGGATAATAGTCCTCAGTTCTGGTGATGGCGGTGAACAACTCTGAGCCGCGTTCATCATAGAAAAATTTTGGCGATACCGAACGGGGTGTTTGTCGAAAGCCCGCCAGCAATTGGGCATGGACATCTTCGATTTCTGCAGGGTGTTCGTAAAACTGATAGCTAGCTTGGGATGACATTAAACTCTCGTTTTAAGATTGACGTTAATCAAATGAATGTTAGGTAGTAATTATGTGCTATTTGTCTTTTGCCAAACGAATGCCGGAAAACTGCCATCGATCTTTGGGGTAGAAAAAGTTTCGGTAAGTATTTCGAATGTGATCGGACGAAGTGACACACGACCCGCCGCGTAAGACCAATTGATTGGCCATAAATTTGCCATTGTATTCGCCTAACTGCCCCGGAAAGGTTTGGAAGCCTGGATAGGGACCATAACTGCTGCTGGTCCATTCCCAGACGTCACCATAAAACTGGTCTTGACCACCAACCCCCAGAGGGGATGGATGCAGCCCTCCGGACTCGTAGAAGTTGCCCGATGTATCAGTTAGCCGAGATGCCGCAATTTCCCACTCCTGTTCTGTAGGTAGCCTTGCTCCGGCCCAACGTGCGTAGGCATCAGCCTCATACGCGCTGATGTGCGTCACGGGGTTATCAAGCACCAGAGGGTGCAAACCTGCAAAGGTGTATTCAAACCAACCACCGTCGTTATGAACCCAGTACAGAGGTTGCTTAAAGCCTTCTGAGCCTGCAATCAGGCTCCAGGCATCGGACATCCAAAGCCCAGGTGCCTCATAGCCACCGTCTTCGATAAACGACAAGTACTCGCCATTGGTCACAACCTGGTTGGCAATTCTATAGTCACCAACAAACACTTTGTGGCGCGGAGATTCATTGTCAAAAACAAACTGGTTCGGCGCTGGCGGTGCGTGACCGATATCGAAAACACCGCCATCAAATGATCGAAATTTGACCGACTCTGTGACTGATGACGTGGCACCAGAAATAGCCTGCTCTCGATAAACCGGAAAAAGCGGGTTGTGACCAAGGTTGTACTTCACATCCGTCAGCATCAACTCCTGATGCTGCTGTTCATGATGAAAGCCTAAGTTCATACGAAAAGTCAGCTCGTCATTCAGTTCACGACTGAGCAAACGTTGTACCGCCTGGTCGACATGCTCTCGATAGCGCCGAACCTCATCGACTGTAGGACGGGATAAGGCCCCTCGTTTCGCTCTAGGAAACTGCGCACCGACGCCGTTGTAATAGGAGTTAAACAGGTAATCGTAAGCGTCGTCGAAGACCTGATAGTCAGGCAAATAAGGCTTTAGCAAAAACGTCTCGAAGAACCAGGTGGTATGCGCAAGATGCCACTTTGGCGGGCTGGTGTCCTCTGTCGGTTGAATGACATGATCTTCAATCGTCAGCGGTTCACATATTTCTACGGAACGTAGTCTTGTCGCGCAAAACTTAGAGGCAAGTGCCTCGTTGACTGAGGGCACAGACGTTGCCTTCGTTAACAATACAGGGTGGAGTTTAAATTATGGCCAACGGAAGGTACAGGCGGCGGCACTCATAATCGGTATTCCGCAACAACTTAGCGCATGAGCGACGACATGATCTGGCTAATATGCTGAGCTTGATGCGGGGACTTTATGAAACCGGCATAGCGTCCTTGCGGGTCAACAACAACGATACTAGCGGCATGGTCGATCGTATAAGAGCCTGGCTCATTACCGGGCACCTTACCGAAAGCAATATTCACGTTCGTTGCAAGACCCACAATGTCATCAAATTCACCGGTATAGCCAATGAAGTCTGGGTTAAAAACAGGGACATACCGCGATAGTGCTTTCGGTGTGTCCCGTTCGGGATCGACGCTCACCATAATCACTTGCGGAGGGGTTTCCATTGCGTTTACAGCCCTATTCAACACAGCCATGGTGGTTGGGCAGATATCTGGGCAAAAAGTGAAACCAAAGAACATTAGTTGCCACTGTCCCTTAAGGTTCGATACGCTAACCGAGTCGCCATTTTGATCAATCAAGTCGAAAGGCTCAATGAGCCTTGACTCAGGAAACCCGTAATAGCCAAGTTCCAGCAGCCCCTCATCGGACAGGGCTTTGGGAGCAAGAATCGTGTAGATAAATAGCCCTAACATCAGACCTATAAATCCTAGCGTCCAGATCAACGTGTTACGAATGCCCTGTATTTGCTCTGGCGTTTTTTCTGCAACCACACTGTCCATATTAGCCAACTCCAAAGTGCGTTACCGGCAACGCATAGTGGTCTACCAGCAGCGCGACAAACAATAACCCCAGATACGTGATCGAGTAACGGAAGGTCGCCATGGGCGCCTTTCTGTTATCGGTCTTAAAAAGCACTAGGCTCCAGTATAAAAACCCAGCACCCAGCACTAGCGCTGACGCCAGATACAAAAGATTACTCATGCCAATCAAGAAGGGCATGATAGAAACAATGATCATGATGATGGTGTAAAGCAGAATGTGTAGTTTGGTGTAAGCGACACCATGGGTCACGGGTAACATCGGTACGTCGACTTTTCGATATTCCTCTTTTCTTTCAATCGCCAGTGCCCAAAAATGAGGTGGCGTCCAGGCAAAAATGATCAATACCAGCAGCAGTCCGCCCGCATCGATTGATCCTGTCACCGCTGTCCAGCCGAATAGTGGCGGCGCCGCACCAAACAGCCCACCGATTACAATATTTTGGGGCGTCGCCCGCTTGAGGAAAACCGTGTAAATCACCCCGTAGCCAATCCAAGAAGCCAGGTTCAGCCAAGCGGTTAGAGGGTTAATATATAGCGCCAGAATCACCGTGCCGAGAATGCCGGTAACCGCCACGAAAATTGAGCCTTGCAGATTGCTAACACGACCCTGGGCCATCGGCCTAGCGCGCGTACGAGCCATATCCGCATCAATCTTGGAGTCCACCAAGTGATTAAGAGCAGCGGCAGACCCTGCAACCAGCGCAATACCAAGGTTGCCGACGATCAAAATGTGTAGGGGCACCATGCCCGGAGTAGCGAGAAACATCCCGACCGTTGCACAAAGCAACATAAGGAGAACAACGCGCGGCTTGCACATCTCCAGATAGTCGCGCCAGGTCGCCGTATTTAGTGCTTGTAGAGTGCTCTCGTTCACTTTATTCATTGCTATATGTTTGGGGGGCGCAATCTTACAGAAATTGACGCCCATTATCAGTGAGAATTTGACTGACTTTGACTGTACTTAACCGGTGTTGATTGCTGTTGGCTGGGATCGAGCGCTGCCAAATGCCCTCAACTGTTCTTAAGTACAGATTCAGCCCATGGCGGATATTTTAAGCAGATGCTTAATATCTTTTAGCATTGGGTTACCGGCCTTTTCTGACTCGTAGAACATCAAAATATTACCAAGCGGGTCCATTAAATAGATCACATCCTCTCGGGGCAGTGCTTTTGCAAAAGTGGCCGCATCAACCCGGACGGTTTCTAGGCCAGGGTATTGCGCGGTCAAATTTGCAACAACGCCACTCGATGCACCCAGATCTACTAGGACCCGGTGGACACGGTCCGCTCTCTTACCGAGCGCCGTATTGACCTGCTTAGCCATGTAAAAGCGCTCTTCACAGGCCTCATTGCAAACCTTAGGCATTGGCACAAGCAAAGTCCACCGGCCGGTCTCTGACATCAGGCCAAGGGCGCTGGCAGAGACCGGTGGAGTGATGAGCTCTCCTTCGTTCGTTGTACTACTTGGCATTAGCTCAGGAGCGTAGAAAAATATAAGCCAAGACACGATGAGCGGCACAAAACCAATAGAGAACATCATCACCAGTTTCTTACGGTTTTGTCCCGCAGCTACTGCTTCGGTGGTTGTTTCAGCTGTTGCTTCAGTCATGTAATTCCCCTGTCTGCTCTCGCGGTAGGCTTTCTTGTTTTAGCGAAAAAATGAAAAGTGCGACGACCGCGACGGCCATTAAGAACCAAGTGACGGCATAGCCGTAATGACGCTCTGGTAACATCGTTGTTACTGGCCAGTATCGAGGCAACGCGTCAGGACTTGATTCTTCTAGACGTATTACGTGGCCAAAGAGCGTTGAGCCCACTAGTACCTCAAGATTTTTCGGCACGGCAGCCTGAATGACCCAGGGCGACTTTGCTCCCGCGGTGTTTTCTCGCGGAACTTCGAGCTCAGTCAGATACGCATGGCCACGAATACTCTGCGCCGCTCGGTTCGCAATCGGCGCTTCCGGCAATTCTGCGCGAGTTCTCCCACCCGCCAAAAATCCTCTATTCACTAAAACAATAACACCGCTGTCATCTTCAAACACTTGTAAAACTTCATACCCGACTCGACCGGCCAATACCCGGTTGTCGAGCAATAACACCCTCTGTGGGTCGAATTTGCCGTAGAGCCGAATAGGATCACCATTGCTTACCTCCAGTTCAAGCGACATTTCAGTGCCGGGCAGGCTCGCCACCGCGGCGTTGTCTACTAGCATTTTTGCTTTAGCCTGACCTCTTTCGACTTGCCATATGCTGAGGCTAATAAACAGCAGCGTAAAAACGAGACTAAAAACGGTAAGCCGCCAGTTTGGACGGGCAAGAGTCATCTTTTCGCACCGCAGCACGTATACTGTTTTAATTCACTTTTCGCTGGGTACATCGTCATGGTATTCAAGACCATCATCGTATTGCTATTTATAGGAAATATATTGGCGCTTGGCACAGCCTTCGTCACGTTGATGCAAGATCAGGGTGGTCCAGGCAAGCGCACCGCTAACTGGTTACTTGTGCGCGTCATACTTGCCGGACTTCTTCTGGTCGCAGTCGCTTTTGGCGTGTGGAATGGTGACCTCGCTATATCAGCGCCTTGGTATAACCAATAAGACGTATAACCAATAAAAGATACGATCAGTACGATCCATAAAACGAACCTTCCAAACCAAAACGACCCCGCGATTAGCGAGGTCGTTTGACGGCCTCGCTTGCTTAGCTGCCTAGAATATAGACGAAAATAAACAGGCCAATCCAAACCACATCAACAAAGTGCCAATACCAGGCTGTCGCTTCGAAACCGAAGCAATCATCGTCGGTGAAGTGACCCTTAATGGCGCGACCCAACATGACCGCCAACATAAAAGTGCCAATCGTCACATGGGCACCGTGAAAACCCGTCAACATAAAGAACGTCGTACCGTAGATACCCGCCGTTAACGTCAGACCCAGTTCCGTGTAAGCGTGAATGTATTCTTCGATCTGTAGACCTAAAAAGCCAACACCCAAAGCAACGGTAATGGCCAGCCAGAGGATAATCTTTTTGCGATTACCTTCTTTGATGCCATGGTGCGCAATGTTGACCGTAAAGCTAGACGCAACCAAAACAATCGTATTGATTAGCGGCAGACCAAACCAACCCATAGCCGTATGCGCGCCGGGAAACTGCTCTGGGTTAGGCGTATTGAGAACCGGCCATTCAGCGACAAAGTTGGGCCACAGCATATCGCTAGGACCTCGATTGCCTTCACCCGCTAACCAAGGCACAGCGAACATGCGTACATAAAAGAGTGCGCCAAAAAAAGCCGCGAAAAACATCACTTCTGAGAAGATAAACCAACCCATGCTCCAGACAAACGATCGGTTCATTTGTGGGCTATAGAGCTTTTCGTGGTTCTCTCTAATCACCGTGCTGAACCAGGAAAAGAGTGTTAAACCCATCACTAGGCCGCCCGCCATGAGGATATAACCCCCCAGCGAGCTCTCGGCACCAGCAGTCATGTCAACCATGATGTTGCCCATTCCAAACACCGTCAGGAAGATACCTATCGATGCAAAGATCGGTAGCTTGCTGTCGTGGGGGACGTAATAAGCCTCGTACGTTTCATCCGTCGCAGTAGACATTTTATTCTCCATTATTCTTGTTCGCTAGTTTGCAGCTAGCTGGTCTGAGATATCAAAAATCGTATAGGAAAGCGTAAGCGTCGTGACGTCCTCAGGTAGAGAGGCGTCAACAATAAATCTTAGCGGCATATCCAAAGATTCGCCTGCCTGAAGCTCCTGCTGTTCGAAACAGAAGCACTCAGTTTTGTGAAACCAACGCGCGGCCCGGAAGGGCGTCACACTAGGTATCGCTTGGCCGGTGATCGACATACTCGAAGGGTTATGAACAAAGAAGTTGGTCACGTTAAGCTCTCCCGGCCGAACTTTCATCGTTCTCACAACCGGCCGAAACTCCCAGGACATGTCTGCGTTATTGTTCGCCAAAAACTGAATCGTAACGAGCCGATTCTCATCAACGACTTGATCACTGGCCATCGTATATTGATCGCCAGTTTTACCATTTAGCCCTGTGATATCGCAGATCAAATCGTATAGCGGAACCATAGCAAAGCCAAAACCAAACATTCCCACAACCACTGCTAAGAGCTTAAATGTCATGGCAGTCGTGCTTTTTACGACATCATTTTCCGTCATCATCTTTAACCGTGAGCCTCTGACATGTTGACCTTAGGTGGTGTAGAAAACGTGTGGTATGGCGCTGGAGATGGAATCGTCCATTCTAGACCATGTGCACCTTCCCAAACTTGAGCCGTCGCTTTCTTACCGCCAAATACACATTTAACGACAATAAACAAAAACAGCAGCTGACTGAAGCCGAACAAGAACGCGCCCACAGTGGACACCATATTGTAGTCAGCGAACTGCAACGCATAGTCAGGAATTCGACGTGGCATGCCAGCAAGACCAATAAAGTGTTGCGGGAAGAACAGGACGTTGACACCGACAAACGACAACCAAAAATGAACTTTACCCAAGGTTTCGTCATACATGTTGCCAGTCCACTTCGGAATCCAGTAGTAGACGGCCGCCATGATTGAGAACACTGAACCAGGCACCAGCACATAGTGGAAGTGAGCAACCACAAAGTAGGTGTCGTGGTATTGGAAGTCAGCTGGTGCAATCGCCAGCATCAGTCCTGACAAGCCGCCAATCGTGAACAGCACGACAAATGCGATTGCGAACAGCATGGGAGTTTCGAAGGTCATGGAGCCTTTCCACATGGTGGCAACCCAGTTAAACACCTTCACGCCAGTAGGCACGGCAATCAGCATAGTGGCATACATGAAGTAAAGCTCACCCGCCAGCGGCATACCAACAGTAAACATGTGGTGTGCCCAAACAATGAAAGAAAGGAATGCGATAGATGAGGTTGCATAGACCATCGACGCATAACCAAACAGACGTTTACGTGCAAAGGTTGGAATAATCGCGGACACCACACCGAACGCAGGCAGGATCATGATATATACCTCGGGATGACCGAAGAACCAGAATATGTGCTGGAACAATACCGGGTCACCGCCACCACCAGCATTGAAGAATGCGGTGCCAAAATGAATGTCCATAAGCATCATGGTGACAACACCTGCCAGCACGGGCATAACCGCAATCAAGAGATACGCGGTAATTAACCAAGTCCAAACAAATAGCGGCATTTTCATTAATGTCATGCCGGGCGCGCGCAGGTTAAGAATAGTCACAACGATATTAATAGATCCCATGATCGAGGAAATACCCATCAAGTGAACCGCAAAGATAAAGAAGGTTGTGCTAGGCGGACCATACTCAGTGGACAGCGGGGCATAAAAGGTCCAACCAAAGTTGGGCGCTCCGCCTTCCATAAACAGCGTGCTTGCCAACATCGTGAAAGCAAAGGGTAGGATCCAAAAGCTATAATTGTTCATGCGCGG